>CAWJQW010000013.1:0-258666 GCA_963845135.1 uncultured Gammaproteobacteria bacterium
TCGATCGTCTCGCATTTACGATACCCATTGTTCCGTATCCCCTGATTAGCTACCTTGCGGGCCTGGCATGCGCAAGGTGACTAGCTACCCTGCACCTTCATCAAGTCATGCAGGGTGGTGCCCAGCAGCAACGCGATCAAGCCGATGAAAATCAGTTTGACGCCCATCAGTATGCCGATGGCAATTACGCCAGAAAACGGCACCTGGAAAAAAAGCAGCCAGGCCAGAAAGATCGAAAGTAAACCCCCGGCCAACAGCCAGCCCTTCCCCTTGCTGCCTTCGAGAGTGAGGGCCACGATGAATTCCACCAGGCCGTCCAGGAACAGGTAGCTGGCCAGGATAAGCGTCAACGTGCCGCTGGCCAGAAGCGGATGTCCAAGGATGAAAACACCCGCCAGCAAGGTGAGCACCCCCACCAGGAATTTCCAGGCACCACTTCCGAAGGAATCGGTCCGGAATGCCCAGATCATACGTAAGACACCAGCCACTGTGACCACCAGCCCCACGAACAGCAACATCGACTCACCGACCACAAACGGAGCGGCCAGAGCCGCGATGCCGAGAATGATCGTAATGATGCCGATGACTTTTGCGCTGCTCGAGGCGTCCGATTCGCTTGCAGTGTTCATATATCTTCTCCCTGCCCGCGTCACGGAAACTTTTGTCTCGCCGTCGGGTTCCTGATTGTGAATTGGCAGATGCACACGAGTTTAAATGATTTGGTCGGTTTCTGAGTGGCTCCGAGCGCACCCAACAAGATGCCGCTTGCAACACCAGTATACCAAATCTGCTTTGCAAATCCCGACGTGCTTCGGTCAGGCGCAGGGGAATATCCACCCGGGCGTGACGCACTGTTTCATATCGAACGCAGTAAGAACGCCAGTATCATCCAATATGATGCCCTGCTGGACTCAAATGGAGATTTACTCGCCAAAGAGCCCGTCGATGGCTACTGGATAGGACATGCCGAACAGGGCGAGGTCAAGACGCTGACATGGGTCCAGAAGAAGTTTGCCTATGGTTATAAAGTCAAACTCATACCGCAAACAACACGGCCAGGATGGACATGGCTGCAGAAATCGGCCGCAGCATGGATATTCTGCGTGTCGGTGAAGACTACAGGGCAGTCACAGCAATCAATGGAGTGGACAGTTACCCGGACTGGATTTTCATTCACTCAACTGGAAAAGGACCTTCCACCAGGGTTGACTGTTTTTAATACCATGATCAGGTCAAGAGTCATGGTATGGCATTTCTTTGAAGCCGTGGTATTGAGTCGGACAAAACCATCAAACATGCCATTAAAAAAGGTTCTTCGCGCATTAGCGGGGAACAGCCAGAGAATGTTCCATCCTGAAATGCGGCCACTGCAATCGTGGGTTACCCCCGGTAGATCGAACCCACTTTTGACGATCTTCCGGGGGTAACCCACGATCACAGCGGCCTTCTTCCATTTCGACTCGACTATCCACTACCTATACTCCCTGTGATGTTCCAAGTCGCCGGGAGAGTGCCTGAAATCACCGTCTTATCACCTCGCCCCGCCGGGGTTCCCTCACTCAGTTGCGAGCCAGAAAAGCACTGTCTCGCATCTTCCTTCGGCGGGTGATTTGCAACGATGATTTCAGCCTCTCTCCCGCCTCACCAGCGGTGAAGCCACAGGATCGATCATATAGCCACCATTAGCGCGCTCTGGGAGGAGTCGGTGAAGCGGCTGAACTGTCCGTTGCAAGTGCGCGCCGAGGGAGAGGCACGAGACAGCGAAGCGCTTTAAGGCTCGTGACCGAGCGAGGGAATCCCGCAGGGACGCGTGTACAAGACGGGCTGTTCAGGCACTTCAGCGACGGCTTTGGCGCGTCACGGAGAGTCCAGGTAGTGGATAGTCGAGTCGAAATGAGGGGAGGACAGCACGAATGGGGTAAGCCTTCCAAGGGCGTGGGGGTTTGTTTCCAACCAGGGAAGGCTTACCCCATTCGTGATGTCCGCTTAGCAACCTGGAGCATTCACTTGCTCCACCACGCTAATGCGCGAAGAACCTTAAAAAAGCCTGCCTGGTGGTGCTGGAGAGTGCCTTTCAGTGCCAGGCATAAAAAGATAAAACCCATTTATTACAATGGGTTATGCTTGATTTTCTGCTTGTAGGTGCCAGCCAGTGCCAGACGTGGAATCATTCCCACTCGATTATCAATGGCTTATTTTCCTGCAAATCGGTAATACCATGAAAAATACCATGCTCAGAAAATCCTTCAAAATACTCGAAAAATTTGCAAATTGAGCATCGCCACAACGCACTCTAGGCCACCTTCCGGGCTTTGACTTCCAGGTGTATGCCCTCCTGCTCCTGCAGATAATGGATCACCGCGAACAAGTTACTCGCCTGGGGGTTACCTTTCGGCCCGAACATGCGCATGAGACTCTTGCTCGATTTGCCGAAGACCCGGGACAGCTACTCGAACCCGATGGTCACGTTGATGTAGTCACGCAGCACCGCCTTGCCGGTGTCGACATCATCGGCCAGCAGGCATTCGACCCCTTCTTGCAGGAGAGCCTTGCGAAACGCCGGATCCCGTTGGGCGCGAGCCTGTATCGTGTCCTTAAAATCTTTCGTCAAAGCCATCAGGTTTCTCACTGTCGAGGTATTCTCTAAGCTCTACCACGTGACGCCAAGGTAGCATATATGTTACCGATTTAATGCCCGAACAACATTCCGTTTCTGTCACTCGGTTATGTCACTGGGCCATCGTCGTAACCACCGACGCGCATTCTTCCCTGCAACGACTGGCGCACAAACTGTCTCGCCGCGTTGTCGTTCGCCTCAACGAGTTGCCGGATCCGCTCGGTAACGTCGTCAGCCTTATTCAACCTAATGGCAGCGTCCATCGCCCGGTCATAGGCCTCTATCACATCGACGCTGGTCACCTCGTAACCCCACCCCTCACTCAGCCAGCGCAATGCGTTCAGCGCTGAACCCAGAGCAAATTCCGGTGCCGAATCGAGGTTATCCCTGGCTGCCCTGGTCAGGGTTTTTGGATCACAGGGGCTACGGTTCGCAAGGTCCAATGCGAGTTCGTACAGTTCGAGTTCCTTTGCGGTCGCAAACCATTTGCCCTCTTCCCCGGGAGTCATGGCGATGAGATCGGCCAGAATCGCTGACGCGTCCTTCATGGGGTAGCGCTTTGCCACAGCACGAAACCGGGCAAGATACGAATTGCCCCGGGCTGCCCTCAGCCCATAGCGACGATAGGCTTCATCATGGAGACCCGAGGAAATCAGGATCTCTTCGCAGGCCTGATCAATCGCCGAATCCGGTTGGTTCAAGCCTCTGGACGCCTCGGCGTATTGCAGCGCTTCCGACTTCTTGCCCATCGACAATAACGCCTCGACACCATAGCGACGGTAGTGCCAGAAAGGTTTACGGTCGAGCGCCAGGAGGTCGAGCAGATCCTGATAGCGTTCGGTCACCAGCAGGCAGGACAGGCAGGCCGTTGCGCCATGGAAATAGTTGCCTGGATTCGGGTCAGTCCAACACGACCGAAGTGTCGGCATCAATTCTTCCGCCCAATGATTGGCGCTTTCCACCGAACCGCATACCTCTCCCCAGCAGTCACCCACCGGCCCCAGGTAGTCGACGCCATCATCCTCCATCGCCCGCCATAAGCGTTCGAGCCATTTGTGGCGTGTCTTGGCATCCACCGGCGCGTCGATGATGACGGGAAGCAGTTGGTCGAGTGTTTTATTCCCCGCAGAACCCAGGGCGCCACTGGAGCTGTCCACATGCTCCAGCGCGGGCCAGAGCTTTTCGATCAGGCGGACGGCACCTTCTGCAGCCAGATCAGGTTCTTTTTTCGCCACCTTCTTGATTTCGGAAACAGCTTCGCGTAATCGCTGGCAGGCTAATTTGGAGGACCTCCAGCGGTAGGCTCCTGCACGGAAGCGAGCGGGAAATGTCCATTTGTGTTTCGCGGGGCGTATCATACCCCCAACCCTAACTGTGTGCTGTCAGGCCTGGACCATGGGCAGTGATTGAAGCTCGGCCGTCATGGTCACCGAGAACAAGGCCGGTGCGGTGCTCATGACAGTTGACTATCGAGATGCTCTCGAACAACCGCCAGGTCGACGACCAAGCCTCCCAACATTTTGTCCACTGGCGCCGAGCCATCGAACAGCGGATTGTCATTGGCTGCATGAATCCACCGATCGCTTTGCGCCTCATCCGGAAAGAGAATCTGTAACGCCCGGTAGATACCAAGGATATAGCTGGCCCGTTCCAGACAGTCCCGGGTCAGCTTTGCTTTCTCCGGCTGGTTTTTCCAGTTGTAGAGCGTCTTTTCATTGCTCAACCCCAGCAGCGTCATCTGCTGCTGCCCGGTAAGACGCCAAAGAGAGAAAATGTTGAAGATCACCGGCAGCAGGGAACCCGACTCTATCGAGTACGGGTGCAATAATTGCTCGAAGTTGGCGCTCATCATTATCCACTCATCTTTACATCGAAACTGTAAAAATACAGTGTCGGCAGACTCGCATACTGTACTGTTACAGTCAATGAGCGCCACCGATGGACTCATGAACGTCCTTCTTGCTTTTACGGATAAATTCCGTAATACTTTCACTCTTTACGGAGTTATTCCGTAGAGAACTTACGGAGATGACCATGCCCAAACCTGTACGTTACGAAATCCAGTGGGATGAAGAAACCTATGCACTGGCAGAGCGCGCGGCACGTGCGTCGGGCCTAACCAGTATCAAGGCCTACGTCACCCAGCTGGTGAAGCAACATGCGCCTGAAGTATTGGAAGCCTACAGCAGTATTCAACTGACCAACGCGCAGTTCGACGCTTTTTGTGAGGCGTGTGACAATCCGCCTGCGCCAACAGCCAAGCTTCGTAAGGCGGCACAAGCACTTGATCAAGAAGGCTTCGTGCTGAATGCCGATCGTTGAGTTCTCGTCACTGGATTCACGCACGATCAATGTCAAAACATTTGACTGCGGCAAGGAAGCCATCAACGTGTATCTTCGCCGCTATGCGGCGAAGAACATGGCATTGAACCTGAACCGAACCTTTGTACTGCCCTACACCACCGGAGACACTTCAGAGAAACCCGAGGTAGCCGCGTACTACACACTAGCCCATCAGACTTTGGTGCGCGAAGAGCTGCCAGACCCGTCTCGCCTGCCGCGCTATCCCGTTCCCGTCATTTTGCTGGCGCAACTCGGCATCGACCAACGGTTCCATCGGCAGGGCCTGGGAGCAAAAACGCTGGTGTATGCAGTCAGGCATGCCTATCAAATTGCCAGCAACCCGAAGGGCTTGCCCGCCATGGGCGTCGTTCTCGATGTGCTCGACCACGACGCACTGGCCTTCTACCAGTCGTTCGACTTCTTCTTGCCACTGACCGACAACCCCATGAAGCTGTTTGTGCCCATGGCATCTCTGGAGAAACTGTAACTACAACTCCCTGGACCTACTCGACCCGAAGACTATTGTTACCAGCCAATGCCAAACATCGCCTGTCAGTGCCAGTCACTCCCACTCGATAGTAGCGGGCGGCTTGGAACTGACGTCATAGGTGACCCGGGAAACACCAGCTATCTCATTGATAATGCGGTTGGAGACGCGCTCAAGCAGTTCGTAGGGCAGGTGCGCCCATCGCGCCGTCATGAAATCAACCGTCTCTACTGCCCGCAGCGCGATAACGTATTCGTAGCGGCGCGCATCGCCCACCACGCCTACCGACTTCACAGGCAGGAATACAGCGAAAGCCTGACTGGTTTTTTCGTACCAGCCTTCGTTGTGCAATTCGGAAATAAAGATATCGTCAGCCAAACGCAGGAGGTCGGCGTACTCTTTTTTCACTTCACCAAGAATGCGCACGCCCAGACCGGGCCCAGGGAAAGGATGACGGTAAACCATGTCATAGGGCAGGCCCAATTCCAGGCCGATCTTGCGCACCTCGTCCTTGAACAGTTCGCGCAGCGGCTCCACCAGTTCAAAGCTCATGTCATCGGGCAGGCCACCCACGTTATGGTGTGACTTGATCACATGGGCTTTGCCGGTTTTGGCGCCGGCGGACTCGATCACGTCCGGGTAGATGGTACCCTGGGCCAGCCACTTCACGCCGGTCAGCCTGGTCGCCTCCTCGTCGAACACATCGATGAAGGTGTTACCAATAACCTTGCGCTTCTCTTCCGGGTCAGCGACACCCTGCAACTTGCCCAGAAAGAGATCCTCTGCATCGGCGCGGATCACTTTCACACCCATATTGCGGGCGAACATATCCATGACATGTTCGCCCTCGTTCAGTCGCAACAGGCCATTGTCCACGAATACACAGGTGAGTTGATCGCCGATGGCACGATGCAACAGCGCGGCCACCACCGATGAGTCGACGCCCCCGGACAGGCCCAGCAAGACCTTGTCAGTGCCGACGGTAGCCCGCACACGCTCGATGGCATCCTCGACGATATTGGCCGGCGTCCACAGCGCCTCACAAGCACACTGCTCCAGCACGAAGTGCTGGAAAATACGCTTTCCCTGCAGGGTATGCGTGACCTCAGGGTGAAACTGGATGCCATAAAACGGCTTGTCCTTGTGCGCCATGCCAGCGATGGGGCAGCTTTCTGTTTCGGCAATGAGCTCGAAGTCCTCGGGCAGTTCCACTACCTTGTCCCCGTGGCTCATCCACACGTCCAGGAGAGCGTTGCCCTGTTCATCGATATGATCACGAATATCGTGCAGCAGACCGCCGTTGCCGACCTGGCGAATTTGCGCGTAGCCGAATTCACTCACGTTGGAACACTGCACCTTGCCGCCGAACTGCTCGGCCATGGTCTGCATGCCATAGCAGATACCCAGTACCGGCACACCCAACTCAAACACCAGCTGCGGCGCGCGTGGCGATGCCACATCCGCGACTGACTCCGGCCCGCCAGAGAGGATAATGCCGCGTGGGTTGTACTCGCGAATCTCCTCGGCGCTCATATCAAAAGCGCGAATCTCACTGTAGACGCCAACCTCGCGCACCCGGCGCGCGATCAACTGGGTGTACTGGGATCCGAAATCCAGAATGAGGATTTTCTGGGCGTGGATATCTGCGCTCATTGCTGTTCCTGTTTACTGTTGGTTATCCGGGCCCGCGGTTAACAGGCCCGGAACGCGTCCCGCGCAGGCGGGGTTCCGTGGTATTAGCAGCCACAGGCGACGAAGGGCGCTTCTCTCAGGCCGCCGCCCTGTGGCAGAACCGGCGCCAACTAGCGCACCGGATAATTAGGCGATTCCTTGGTAATAGACACATCGTGCACATGACTTTCCGACATGCCTGCGGCGGTCACCCGCACAAACTCAGGCTGGGTGCGCATGATGTCCATATCGGCGCTGCCGGTGTAACCCATTGCCGAGCGCACACCACCCATCAATTGATGCACAATCGCCGCTACCGGGCCCTTATAGGGCACGCGGCCTTCAATCCCCTCGGGCACCAGCTTCTCTGCACCCTTACTGGCATCCTGGAAGTAACGGTCCGAGGAACCCTGGGTCTTGGACATCGCGCCCAAAGAGCCCATGCCGCGATACGCTTTATAGGTTCGCCCCTGGTACAGCTCTACCTCACCGGGCGCTTCCTCCGTGCCCGCAAACATGCTGCCCATCATCACCGAGTGTGCTCCCGCGACAAAGGCCTTGGCAATATCGCCGGAAAAACGGATGCCACCGTCAGCAATCAACGGTATACCACGAGACGCCAGCGCATTGGCCACATTGGCGATGGCCGTGATCTGCGGCACGCCAATACCGGTGACAATGCGTGTGGTACAAATGGAACCGGGACCAATGCCCACCTTTACCGCGTCGGCACCCGCATCGGCAAGTGCTACAGCCGCCTCGCCAGTGGCGATATTGCCGCCGATCACCTGCATAAACGGATAGGCGGACTTGATCATGCGCACACGCTCGATCACGTTGCGGGAATGGCCGTGGGCGGTATCGACCACCAGTACATCCACTCCTGCATTGATCAGCGCTTCCACGCGGTCATCCGTATCGGGACTGGTACCCACCGAGGCGCCCACGCGCAACTGGCCGTAAGAATCCTTGCAGGCGCTGGGAAAGCTTTCCGCCTTGTCAAAGTCTTTCACGGTAATCATGCCCTTCAGGTCGAAGGCATCGTTAACCACGAGGATCTTTTCAATTCGATGCTGGTGCAGCAGGCCCTGGACTTCTTCAGCACTGGCGCCTTCCCTGACGGTGACCAGTTGCCCGCGCGGCGTCATAATATCCGACACCAGCTTGGTATGATCCGACTCAAAGCGCAGGTCGCGGCGGGTAACAATACCTACCAGGTCTTCGCCATCCAGTACCGGCACGCCAGAAATGCCGTGAAAGGCGGTGAGGTCCAGCAACTGGGCAATCGTGGCTGTCTGCTGGATGGTGATGGGGTCCTTGACCACGCCACTCTCGAATTTCTTGACCTTGCGCACCTGCTCGGCCTGCTCGGAGAGGGACATGCTTTTGTGGATGATGCCGATACCGCCTTCCTGGGCCATGGCAATCGCCAGCCGGGCCTCGGTGACCGTGTCCATGGCGGCTGACACCAGCGGGATATTCAACTCGATTTCTCGAGTGAGCCTCGTCTTCAGGCTGACATCCGTTGCCACGACTTCCGAGTACCCGGGCAGTAGCAAAACATCGTCGAAGGTCAGGGCTTCCTGGGCGATACGCAGCATTAGGGGTGTCTCCGGCTGGCGGGTTTAAGGTAAACGTGCAATTATAACTTTTCGGCCCACCCCCAGTAAATAGAAGTTCAAGTTGTCAAACCCCTTCCATAACGATGTACAGCCCGTTGCGCTGACCGTCAGCCAGCTCAATCGCCAGGCACGCAGTTTGCTGGAAACACATTTCGACTTTGTCTGGGTGGAAGGGGAAATCAGCAATTTCGCCGCGCCCTCCTCCGGCCACTGGTACTTTTCGCTCAAGGACGGCAACGCCCAGGTGCGCTGCGCCATGTTCCGCGGTCGCAACCAGCGGGTGCGCTTCAACCCCGCAAACGGCGACCACATTCGCCTGCGCTGCCGCGTTTCCCTGTACGAGGGGCGTGGAGAATTCCAGCTGATCGTGGAGCATATGGAGCAGGCCGGCGCCGGAGCACTGCAGGCTGCTTTCGAGCAGTTGAAGGCGAAACTGCTGGCCGAAGGGTTGTTCGATACGGCGCGCAAGCGCGCCCTGCCTGAAAGCATCTCCCACCTGGGCGTTGTCACCTCCCCTACAGGGGCTGCCATACATGACATCCTCACGGTGCTGAAGCGGCGCTGCCCGGCCATTGAGGTGACCATACTGCCAGTCCAGGTGCAGGGCGAAGGCGCGGCCGGGCAAATCGCCGCCGCCATCGACAAGGCCAACCGCCTGCACAGCGCGGGCAAAATCCGCCTGGATGTGCTCATCGTTGGCCGCGGTGGCGGCTCCCTTGAGGACCTCTGGGCCTTCAACGAGGAAATTGTCGCCCGCGCTATAGCCGCAAGCGAACTGCCTATCGTCTCTGCAGTGGGTCACGAAGTGGATTTCAGTATCGCCGACATGGTGGCAGACCAGCGTGCGCCTACCCCCTCGGCGGCGGCGGAAATGGTCAGCCCGGATCAGCAGGAACAACTGCAGCGACTGGCCAAACTGGAAACGGACCTGGCCCGACTGATGCGCCGCAAACTGACCGAAGCCCGGACCCGGCTCGATCACCTGCGCGCGAGACTGAAACATCCCGGGGCCTTGCTGCGCGAACAGTCACAGCGACTGGACGAGCTCGAGCAGCGACTGGTCCGCGCCCAGAGAAACCTGCTGGCACGCCGCAGGAGCGAATTAGCACTGCTGGAGTCGCGACTACAGTCAGGCTCGCCATTACCCCGAATTCGTCAGCGGCAACAAGACCTCGAGGCGCTGGAACAGCGACTCAAGGGGGGCATGCAGGGCCGCCTGCAGGCGAGCAGGCAGCGTTTGGCCCACCTGGCACAAATGCTTGATTCACTGAGCCCGCTCAATACCCTGGCCCGGGGTTATGCGATCGTCACGGATGGCGCCGGCGGCGTGGTCAGTGACGCATCCACGGTCAATCCGGGCGACCCGCTAACAACCCGCCTGGCAAAAGGACAGTTGCAGGTAACCGTTACGCAAGTCGTGGAGGGTAGAGAAGAGTAACCCTGGCGTCCTGACCGGGCCTGTTATCCCGAAAAAGCCGCCTGCAGGAACAAAAAAGCCCGGGCTGTCACCAGTCCGGGCTTTATCGTCTTTCAGCTATCGCCCTGGTGGCTAATACTTCGCCGGCAACCGCGTATTGATAATAATGTGGCGACCCTCAAAACGAATGTATTCGCCAATGGTCAGGTCCTTGAGTATGCGTGCCACCATTTCACGAGACGCGCCTACCCGGTCCGCGATGTCCTGCTGAGTCAGTTTCTCGGGAATATACAGGGTGCCGTCACCGCGTTCCTCGGAGAGGTCCATCAGCACGTTGGCAACACGACCGTAGACATCCTGAAGGGCCAGGCTCTTCACGTCTGCGGTCAGCTTACGTACACGCTGGGCCAGGTTTTTTACCAGTTTGCGACCGATATTGGGGTGCTCATCAAGCACGCGGTTGAAGTCGTCCTTGAAAATGATACAAAAACTGGATTTCTCAACGGTGCGCACCGAGGCCGACCGGGTGGAGTCGTCCAGCAGGGCCAGTTCACCGAAATAGTCGCCAGCCCCCTGGGTGTTCATGATGAACTCTTTGCCGTTCTTGTCGGAACAGTAGACCTTGACCTTGCCGCTTTCGATAATGAACAGGGAGTCGGCCGGGTCGTTTTCGTGAATGACCACCGTATTCTTGGGAAACGAGCGGCTTGAGCTGCTCGCAGACAGCGCATCCAACTCATCCTGAGACAGACCCTGAAAAATTTCTACTTGCTGCAACATTAAAGCACCTGATCCCTTACCTGGCTTTAGCCCCTGAAGCTATGCGGCTAATAGTAACCTAAAGTTTCCTAAAAACGCACCATAAGACAGCAAAAATCGCGGCCGGTCCTCCTGTATGACGAAGGAATTCACGATTACCACAACCACATCGACCTCGTTATACTGGCCCCCTTCATTGAAAAAGGACATTGCCAAGTTGTGACATCAGGCGAAAGCAAAAGCACAGCCCCCTGGAGCGACCTCCTGTTACGCAATATGGCGGAGCTGCGCGAGCTCTACAATCATGCGCTTGAGCAGTTCAGCGAGGATGCACGGGCAGACTTTGGCCGCCTGTTCGATGGCTCCTCGCGCATGGACGCAATGCTGCGCGACCCTGACAGCAGTCGCCATGACATCATGAACGTGCTCTCGGCCATTCGTGGTTACAGTGAAATGCTGCGCGAGGACCTGGCAACGGAGCACGCCGACATCGATGCGGCACTCGCTCGCTTGCTCAAAGCGGTGGATTCGGCCAACAGCGACCCGGACAGCGCTCCAACAGCGGACAGCGCCAGGCGCACTATCCAATCGGAGCCGGGCTTTATCCTGGCCGTGGACGACCTGCAGGAAAACCGCGAGTTGGCCGCTCGCTACCTGTCGCGCTCCGGTCATATAGTCGTGACCGCCGCCAGCGGCGAGGAGGCCCTGCTCACCCTGGACCAGGCGGATGTTGACGTGGTCCTGCTGGACCTGATGATGCCCGGGATGGATGGGCATGAGGTGCTGCGCCGTATCAAGGAACACCCCGAGTGGCGCGCCACGCCGGTTATCGTGATCTCCGGTCGCCAGGACATGGACGGCATTATCGAGTGCATTGAGGCCGGGGCGGATGACTACCTGTTCAAACCCTTCAACCCGGTGCTGCTGCAGGCCCGCATCAAGGCAGGCATAGAACGCAAGCGCTGGCATGACCGCGAGGAGCTCTATCGCCAACAGCTGGAGCGCAACGAGAAGTTTATCCGCGCCACCTTCGGCCGCTATCTGTCCGATGAGATTGTCACCGACATTCTGGAGCGCCCCGAGGGCCTGGAGCTGGGAGGAGACCTGCGCCGGGTGACCATCATGATGGCCGATATCCGTGGCTTCACGACCATTAGCGAGCGGCTGGCGCCAGCGCAGGTGGTAACGCTGATAAACCGCTACCTGGGCGCCATGACCGATATCATCATGGCCCACCAGGGCACCATCGACGAGTTTATTGGCGACGCCATTCTCGCCGTTTTTGGCGCACCGCAACACCGCGATGACGACGCGGACAGGGCGGTGCGGTGCGCACTGGCCATGCAGCAGGCCATGGAAGAGATTAACCAACGCAACACAGAGGACGACCTGCCGGAAATCAGCACAGGTATTGCGCTGAATACGGGAGACGTGATCGCCGGCAATATTGGCTCGGAGCGGCGCAGCAAATACGGTTTCGTAGGACACCCCATGAATGTGACCTCGCGCATCGAGGACGTCACCGCTGGCGGTGAAATACTGATCGCCGGCAGCACCCTGGAGGCCTTGCAAGGTGATTATCGTATTGGCCAGTCAAGGGAGTTGAATGTCAAAGGTATCGACGAATTACTGCAGGTGCACCCTGTACTGGAAGAGCTGCCATGACGGGCACCATACTGCTGGTAGAGGACAACGAGCTCAACCGCGACATGCTCATGCGTCGCCTGAATCGGGCCGGGCTGGAGGTGATCGCGGCGGGTGACGGACAACAGGCACTGGAACTGATGCGCAGCGAGCAGCCCGCTGTCGTGCTGATGGACATGAACCTGCCAATCATGGATGGCTGGACGGCCTGTCGCCACGCCAGGGAAGACGCCAGTATCAGCCAGATACCCATTATCGCACTCACCGCCCATGCCTCCGACGCAGACCGGCTCAGTGCCCTGGAAGCCGGCTGCGATGATTACGCCACCAAGCCTGTGGATTTTCCCGGCCTGTTGATCAAGATCGAGAAAATGATGGAATCCAGTTGAGGAAAGTCACCATCTTATGAGCCTGCGCCGTCGACTGACCCTGTCACTCATCACCATACTGATCCTGTTTTCCATAAACGTGGGCACCCACTTCTGGGGCAGCTTTGCGCGGAACGAAAGTATGGAGGCTTACCGCAACTCGGTAACAGCAGCCCAGCTTTCCACACAGGTAGAGCAGCTCTTTAACGACACCCGCCAGACCATCCTTGTGCTGGACACCATTCGCGAAAATACCGAGGAGCCGCTGGAAGCTGCAGAGCTGGAGCAGGCGCTGGAGCAGATCAGCTCCATCCGCTTGCGTGTTCGCGAGCTGGGTAAGGTCAGCCATGACGTCACCCAGCTCCATTTCGACCGACTGCAGGAAAGCAGCGACGCGCTGCTGGATCAGTGGAAGGCCTTCTACGAAAGCTACAACAGGCCTGATTACCGGTCTGACGTGGATGACCCGGTGCCGTACCTGAAGGCCAGTGAGCACCTCAAGGAGCTGGAGCAACGCCAGGCCTTCATCGCAGTGCAGCGCGCCAACATCATCGACAGGACCATCGCCCTGACTGATCGCATTACCGTTATCGGCTTCATTGCCTCCATATTCCTTACCGCCACGCTGGGCTTCTTCCTGGTGCGCTATACCAACCGCTCGCTGAAACAGCTCAAACGCGGTACCGAGCGCATCGGCAGCGGCGACCTCAGCTATCGCATAGACAACATCGACGACACCGGCGAACTGGGCGACCTGGCGGACGCTTTCAACGAGATGTCGGAGAAGTTGCGCAACGCCATGTACGACGTATCCAAGGCCCGGGACTCGGCGGACGAGGCCAATGCAGCCAAGAGCATCTTTCTCGCCAACGTTTCCCACGAACTGCGCACGCCACTGAATGCCATCATCGGCTATTCTGAAATGCTGCATGACGAACTGTCTGACCAGCTGGAACTGGACCGCCCTCAGTTTCAGAAGGACCTCGAGAAGATTATCCGCTCGGGCAGGCAGCTACTGATGCTGATCAACGACATTCTCGATCTGTCCAAAATTGAAACCGGCAAGATGATGCTCTACTGCGAGACCTTCCAGCCGGGTGAGTTACTGGAGCAGGCTTGTGACGCGATCGGTCCGCAGCTGCGCGACCGTAACAACCAATTGCACAAGGCTGACCTTACCGGGCTGCCAACCCTTTACAACGATGCAACCAAGTTCCGCCAGATTTTTACCAACCTGCTCAGCAACGCCTGCAAGTTCACTGAGCAGGGACATATCAACGTGTTGGCCAGAGAGCCGGAAGAGCACCCCGGATGGGTGGAAATCGCGATCAAGGACACTGGCATTGGCATGACCCGCGAACAGCAGAGCCAGGTCTTCGAGGCGTTTGTGCAGGCGGAGACCTCTACCAGCGCCAATTATGGCGGCACAGGCCTGGGCCTGGCGATCTGCAGGGACTACTGCGAATTAATGGGCGGCAATATTCGGGTGGACAGCGAACCGGGATCCGGATCGACGTTTACGGTGCTGCTCCCGTCTGACCCAGAGTTAACTCTCGAAGGCGCTTGATCGCCTCTTCCCGCTTCTCCAGGTCCTGCCGCAGGGCCTCGTTTTCCTCGCGTAATTCCCTGACCCGGCGGGACATCAGCAGGAAGCTCTCCAGGGAATGGCGCAGTAACAGGGTCTGCTCATGCAGTTGCATTGACTGCCAGTCACTGTCATTCAGGTCGCGAAAGCGCTTGCGTGCTTCCTTGACGTCGAAAGTCGGGCTTTCCGGCAGCGTCATTACATAGGTAATCGCGACCTCAGCCTCCCAGTCGGCTTCCGCCGAGGGCTCAAGGCGAAGATAACGCTGAAAATAGGCTACAGCCTCCTCATAATCACTTGCTGCGAGGGCTGCGTAGCCTTTATCAAGAAACGTGTAATCAGTGGGCGCTGCTTCTTGCACACAGTCGCAGCCCGCCTGCTCTGTGGGCAAATTCAGGGTGATTTCAGGGGGCTTTGCAGCGGCCTTTTCAGCGACAGGTTCTGGCACCTGCTCGGCAGGCGTCTGGGCGCAGGCCTGCGTCAGCGCCAATGCGCCTACCAGGCCTAATCGCAACAGGGAGCGGTGAAGCAAGTCACGTTCCTCAACAAAAGCAAAACCAGAGTGTAGCCTAATAAACATGCACTGAGCACCCTCGGCAGCCTATTCAGGGCGCATGTGCGGGAACAGCAGCACGTCGCGTATTGAAGGAGAATCGGTGAGGAACATCACCAGGCGGTCTATGCCAATGCCCTCACCCACGGTGGGCGGCAGGCCATATTCAAGGGCGCGTATGTAGTCTGCATCGAAATGCATGGCTTCATCGTCGCCTGCATCCTTCTCCGCCACCTGCGCCAGGAAGCGCTCAGCCTGGTCCTCGGGGTCATTAAGCTCGGAGAAGCCATTGGCCAATTCGCGACCGCCAACGAAAAACTCAAAGCGATCCGTGACGAAGGGATCGTCGTCATTGCGGCGCGAAAGCGGTGACACCTCGGTCGGATAGCGGGTAATAAAGGTCGGCTCATCCAGCAGGTGCTCTACCGTTTTCTCGAATATCTCGATCTGCACCTTGCCCAGGCCCCAGCTGTCCTTGAGCTGGATACCCAGGCCCTGGGCAATCTTCCTGGCCCCGGCCTCGTCTGCAAGCTGCTCAGCGCTGATATCCGCGTTGTAATGCAGTATGGCGTCGAACACCGAGAGCCTGGCAAAAGGTTTGGAAAAGTCATAGCGCTTGCCCTGGTATTCCACCGTTGTGGTACCGAGCACATCCAGGGCCAGCTTACGCAACATGTCTTCGGTCAGGTCCATGGCGTCCTCAAACGCGGCATAGGCCCAGTAGAATTCGAGCATGGTGAACTCGGGATTGTGGCGGGTGGAGAGGCCTTCATTACGGAAACTGCGATTGATCTCGAACACGCGCTCAAAGCCACCCACGGTAAGTCGCTTGAGGTAAAGTTCCGGCGCGATACGCAGGTACATGTCCTGGTCCAGTGCGTTGTGGTGGGTGACGAAAGGACGGGCAGTAGCGCCGCCGGGTATCACCTGCATCATCGGTGTCTCCACCTCCATAAACCCACGGTCCATCATGTAGTCGCGGATAAACGCCATAACTTTCGAGCGGGTGCGAAATACCTGCCTGGACTCCTCGTTGACGATCAGGTCAACATAGCGCTGGCGGTAGCGCATCTCCTGGTCGGCAAGGCCGTGATACTTGTCGGGCAGCGGGCGCAGCGCCTTGGTCAGCAGTCGCGCCTCTTCCATATTGATGTAGAGGTCGCCCTTACCCGATTTTTGAATAGTGCCACTGGCCCCGACGATATCGCCCAGATCCCAGGCCTTGATCTCGGCAAGCGTGTCAGCGTCCAGCCCCTTGCGATCCACGTATAGCTGAATCTGGTCGCTGCCATCCTGGATCAGCAGGAACGCGCCCCGGTTGCGGATAAGGCGGCCGGCAACCGCATAGCGCTTGTCTGCGTCCGCCAACTCTTCCTTGCTGGATTGACCGTACTCCTGCTGCAGGTGAGCCGCCTCTGCCGAACGCCGAAAGTCATTGGGGAAGGCATTGCGCTGTGCGCGAATGGCGTCCAGCTTGGCACGTCGCTCCGCGATCAGTTTGTTTTCGTCCTGGGTCTCGGCGTTCACCTGCTTGTCACTCATAATCTTTGCTTCTCATCACTGCATTCTGTAATTGGGCGGACCCGTCATTCGCGCGCAGCGGGTCATCCCTGCGTACCTCGTAATCCCGGCGAACCTCGTCATCCCCGCGCAAGCCTGGATGACGGGGTTGGCTGCAGAATCCAGCTTACAACCCACTCTTGAGCGAGGCTTCGATAAACTGGTCTATGCTACCGTCCAGCACCGCCTGGGTGTTGCTGGTCTCCACGCCGGTACGCAGGTCCTTGACCCGCGAGTCGTCCAGCACATAAGAGCGTATCTGGCTGCCCCAGCCGATGTCGGCCTTGTTGTCTTCGGTGACCTGGGCGGCTTCCTGCCGGGCCATCACTTCCTGCTCATAGAGCCTGGCTCGCAACATTTTCCATGCCTTGTCGCGGTTCTGGTGCTGGGACCGCTCGCTCTGGCACTGCACCACAATGCCCGACGGGTTGTGCGTTAAGCGCACGGCCGAGTCCGTCTTGTTGACGTGCTGGCCACCGGCACCCGATGCGCGATAGGTGTCTGTGCGCACGTCCGACGGGTTGATCTCTATATCAATGTTGTCATCAATCTCCGGGGAAACGAATACCGCCGTAAAAGACGTATGGCGGCGATTGCCGGAGTCGAAGGGGGACTTGCGTACCAGGCGATGCACCCCAATCTCGGTGCGCAACCAACCAAAGGCATGGTCACCCTGGATGTAAATCGTGGCGCTCTTGATGCCGGCGACATCGCCTGCCGAGCATTCCACCAGCTCCGCGTTAAAGCCGCGCGCCTCAGCCCAACGCAAATACATGCGCAACAGCATCTCCGCCCAATCCTGTGCTTCGGTGCCGCCGGAACCGGCCTGTATGTCCAGAAAAGCGTTGTTGGCATCCATTTCCCCGCTGAACATGCGGTGAAATTCAAGTTTCTCCAGTTGCTTTACGAGATTGTTTATATCGGCCTCAACCTCGGCAACCGTGTCTTCATCGTCCTCGGCAGCAGCCATTTCCAGCAGGTCGCAGGCGTCACCGGTGCCCGCATCCATACTCTCAATGGTATGCACGATACTTTCCAGTGCGGCGCGCTCGCGACCCAGCTCCTGCGCCCGCGCCGGGTCATCCCATACGCTGGGCTCGGAGAGCTCCAGTTCTACTTCGGCCAGACGGTCCTTGCGATTGGCAAAGTCAAAGATACCCCCTAAGCACGTCAGTACGCGCCTCGATATCCTTGAGTTTTTGCAGCAGGGGGTTGATCTCCAACATGGTGGGGCCCGGTTAGGTCAAAAATGGCCGCGCATTTTAACGTAGGCAGGGCTGCGGGCCTAGCCCGAATGTCCACAACTGCGGCCCACTAGAGATAACTGCACCAGTCACTCCAGCTGCCGGCGTAGAGTATGGCGTCGTCCCGCCCCAACATGGCCAGCGAAAACAGGTTCACGCAGGCGGTCACGCCAGAACCGCAATACACCACCAATTGCCCGGCGCTCAGGCTATCCCCCCAGTGCTCGCGCTGGCTGGCCAGGTCGACCATATGGCCGTTTTCATCGCTTACCCCCTGCCAGGGGTGATTAACCGACCCTGGAATATGCCCGGCTACCGGGTCGATCGGCTCATGCAGTCCCGCATAGCGCGGTGCCTCGCGCGAGTCCACCAGCAGCGCACCGCCGGCCTGCAATGGCGCCAGCGCTTCGATGTCGCAGTAGCCGCTGAACTCGCGGGGTGCGTAGTCTGCATTCTGCGGGGCGGGAACCGCCGTTTCCACGTCTCCCCCAGAGGCCAACCAGGCCGCGTACCCCCCGTTAAGCAGACGCGGCGGTCGATAGCCAAGACCGCGCATCAGCCACCACAAGCGGGCGGCAAAGGCGAAGCGTGACGCGTCGTAAGCGACTACGTCGGTCTGCGGTCCTATGCCGCATTCGGCCAGTCGCGCTTGCAGAACGGCAGGATCAGGCAGGGGATGTCGACCGCCGTGGCGCAGCACCGGGGAAGACAGGTCCAGGTTCAGGTCAAGGTAGTGGGCACCAGGAATGTGCCCCTCCATATACAGACGGCTCCCCTCGGCCGCATCGGCGAGTGAAAAGCGGCAGTCTACGACCACAGCCCCCTGCGCCGGGTCCAGCGCGCTGGCTTCGATCAGCATTTTCTCGTGCAAGCGCCCGCTCCGGCCTAAGGGTGATAACAGATACGATAGTAGGCTACCCGCGTATTTTTCACTAGACTAGGTTGAACCCGGAGTATCCCGCAGTGGTCACCAGCACCCGATCCAGCAACAAATTGATGATAGTCGCCAAGCCGAACCAGTCGGCCAGCTGGCGCAGCAACCTCTATGTGCTATTGGCGCTTGCCGTGCCTTCGCTGGGCGCCGCGATCGGCTTCACCTTTCTCGGCGCCTGGCCTATTCTGCCCTTCGCAGGCCTGGAGCTGTTGGCACTGGGCAGCGCGCTTTACTACGTCAACTGGAAACTGCAGTATCGCCACGTCATTACCGTCAGCGAAGACAGCATCCGCATCGACAAAGGCCACTATCACCCGCGCCAGAGCTGGCAGTTTTCTCGCCAGCGCACCGGACTCACCGTGGTACCTGAAAAGCACCCCTGGGACAGTCCGGAACTGGCCGTACACGACCGACAGCAGAGTGTCAGTGTGGGTGAGTTTCTCAATCGCGAGGAGGCCCTGGCCCTGCTTGCCCTGTTACGCAAGGAAATCCGGATCGACAGCTACAGTGCCCGCGAGGGACGTACTTTCTGAACCTCGGCGATTATCGCCAGACTAGATGTCATCAAAGTTTCCATGCCTGCCCTTCCCGGCTGCGAAACGGGTTGCACCCTTCACGGTTTCCAACGAATCAATGACCTGCATGCCTCGACGGAACTCGTTTTTCATCGCCTCGGCGTAGGACAGGTCCCACTGCTCACAGGCGCTCATGCGGTCCGAGCGCAGGCAGCCCTGGGGAAACGCGACCATCTCCCCGGCCAGCGCCAGCGCGGCATCAAGCGCCGAACCGTCGGCCACCACCCGGTTCGCAAGTCCCATCGCCAGTGCTTCATCCGCGGCGACCGGCCTGCCAGTGAGAATCAGGTCCATGGCGCGGCTGTGACCAATCAAACGCGGCAGGCGCACCGTACCGCCGTCAATCAGGGGTACGCCCCAGCGACGACAAAACACCCCGACCACAGCACTCTCCTCCATCACGCGCAGGTCGCACCATAGCGCCAGCTCCAGCCCACCCGCCACAGCGTGACCGGAAATCGCCGCAATAACGGGCTTGCCCAGCACCATGCGCGACGGCCCCATGGGGCCATCGCCATCTTCGCTGAGGGCATTTGAACCCGCCTGGGCAGCGACTGCCTTGAGGTCGGCACCGGCACAGAACGTCCCATGTGCGCCCAAAAAAACGGCGACATCGCTACCTTCGTCTTCATCAAAGGCTCGAAACGCCGCTGCCAGTGCTCTCGCGGTCTCACCGTCAACGGCGTTGCGTACATCTGGTCTGTCCAGGGTAACGATCGTAATCCGCCCCTCTTTTTTACTGCTGACGGCCATAAACTCACTCCAGGGTTCGTGCCCCAGTGTAGAAACCTGTTTGGCGCCGGGCAAGCACACTGCGTTACAATGCGCCGGCTTTTCACTCACACCCGGCGTTGCAAACATGGCGAATACAGACAGGCAAAAGGTTGGCTTCATCAGCCTGGGCTGCCCCAAGGCGCTGGTCGACTCGGAGCGCATCCTCACCCAGCTTAAAATCGATGGCTATGAGATCGTTCCCAGTTACGAGGATGCCCAGGTCGTGGTGGTCAACACCTGTGGCTTCATCGACAGCGCCAAGCAGGAGTCGCTGGACGCCATTGGCGAGGCCATGAGCGAGAACGGCAAGGTCATCGTGACCGGTTGTATGGGCAAGGGCGACGACGCACAGACTATTCAACGCCTGCACCCCAAGGTGCTGAACGTCTCGGGGCCGGCGGCCTACGAGGAAGTTGTCGGCGCGGTGCACGAGTTTGTGCCGCCCACGCTGCTGCATGACCCCTATACTGACCTGGTTCCGCCACAGGGTATAAAGCTCACGCCCCGCCACTACGCCTACCTGAAGATTTCCGAAGGCTGCAACCATCGCTGCAGTTTTTGCATTATCCCCGATATGCGTGGCGACCTCGTCAGCCGACCCATCGGTGACGTTATGGAAGAGGCGCAGCGCCTGGTCAATGCCGGTGTGCGTGAGTTGCTGGTCATCTCCCAGGACACCAGTGCCTACGGCATCGACACCAAATATCGCACCGGTTTCTGGAACGGGCGACCGCTGAAAACGCGCATGCAGGAGCTGTGCGAGGCACTGGGCGAGCTTGGCGTCTGGGTGCGCTTGCACTATGTCTACCCCTACCCGCATGTGGACAAGGTGATCCCGCTGATGGCCGAGGGCAGGATACTGCCCTACCTGGACGTGCCCTTGCAGCACGGCAGTCCGGACGTGTTGCGGCGCATGAAACGTCCGGCGGCGGCGGAGAAGTCACTGGAGCGCATCCAGGCGTGGCGACAGGTCTGCCCGGACATCACCCTGCGCAGTACCTTCATTGTCGGCTTTCCCGGCGAGACGGATGCGGATTTTGAAACGCTACTGGAGTTCATGGGTGAGGCACAGCTGGACCGCGTGGGCTGTTTCCAGTACTCACCGGTAGCCGGGGCAAAGGCCAACGCGCTGCCAGATCATGTACCGGAGGAACTCAAGCAGGAGCGCTGGGAACGTTTCATGGCGCTGCAGCAGGAGATAAGCGCCAGCAAATTGCAGGACAAGATAGGCTCGACCATTGAGATACTGATCGACAGCGTCGACGAGCAAGGCGCCGTGGGCCGCTCCAGCGCCGATGCGCCGGAAATTGACGGCAAGGTTTACCTGGACGGCGCGAGCGGCCTGAACCCGGGTGACCTGGTGGCAGCCGAGGTGACCGGCGCCGACGAATACGACCTGTGGGCGGGCTGAAGGACCGTGAACCTGCTGCTGTTTGCGGCCAATGAGCGCGACGCAGAGGGCCTGGTCCGCGATAGACGATGAGCGTTTTGTTCACCTGCGCGAGGTCATAGGCAAAGGCCTGGGCGACAGCGTGCGCGTGGGCGAGATCGGCGGTGCCATGGGAGACGCGGAAATCGTCGCCATTGAACCCGGGCACGCGCTGCTGCGGCCCCACTTGGAAATCGCCCCACCGGCGAAGCTGCCCCTGACCCTGGTGCTGGCCCTGCCTCGCCCCAAGATGCTCAGGCGCATTCTGCGCACTATCGCCGAACTGGGGGTAGCCGAACTGCACCTTATTAACAGTTACCGCGTGGAAAAGAGTTACTGGCAAACACCTGCACTTGAACCGCAAGCCGTCCGGGAGTACCTGCTACAGGGTCTGCAACAGTCACGAGATACTTGCTTACCCACCGTCCACTGCCAGCGACGTTTTAAACCATTTGTTGAAGACGTATTACCCGGTCTCGTCCTGGGAAAGCAGGCATTACTGGCGCACCCTGGACAATACCCTGCTTGCCCACGCGGTCTCGACGGCCCAACGCTATTGGTGATCGGGCCGGAAGGCGGCTTGATACCCTACGAGGTAGAGAAACTTGAGGCCGCGGGCTGCGAGGCGGTCAGCCTCGGCCCGCGCATCCTGCGCGTGGAAAATGCGGTCAGCGGCCTGATCGGCCGCCTGTTCTAGAACCGGTACTGTACTTCGGCACCGTACATGCGTGGCGGGTTGGCGACGATTCCGCCACTGCCGTTTGACTCAACCAGGGCACCACCACCAATGATGTACTCCTCATCGGTCAGGTTGGTGCCCCACAGCGCCGCGGTCCAGTCACCGTCCGGTGAGAACCAGGTAACCCGCGCACTCAGGTCATACTGCTCGTCCTCCAGCCACAGGCCGCTGCGGCAACTGGCGGAGTCAAAGCAGTAATCGATGTCGAACTTCCAACTTGCCTGCACGCGGGGCTCAACCAGGCCGAAGGGGGACTGCCAGCTGTACTGCACGGCCAGCATGTAGCTTTCTTCCGGCAAACGCGGCAGGTTCTCGTCAGAGCGATCGTTGGGGCACTCGTCCACCTGGATGACCGTCAGGTCTGAACGGGTGCAGCCTGCCGGAATCGTTGCTCCCTCGGCCACGGTGAGCTGCACATCGTCAAACTCCTCAATGTCGCCGTCGTTGATTGCCGCGTTAAAAGTGAACAGCCAGTTCTCGCTGGCCAGCCAGGTCGTCTCCAGTTCGACACCCTGGATGGTGGATTCCCTGGCGTTGATGGTGGCGGGGGCCGGGGAACCAGTACCTGGATTCACTACCAGGGTTGTGAGCTGGCGATTGGTGTAGTCTGTGTGGAAGATCGCACCATTGACCCGCAGGCGTCGATCCAGCATGTCCAGCTTGAAGCCAAACTCGATATTTTCCACTTCCTCCGGCTCAAATTCTTCAAGGTCGCCACCAGGCGCTTCAGACAAACCACCGGACAAGAACCCCTCACTGTAGGTCAGGTAAAGGGAGCCGTTGTCTACCCAATCTCCCTCACCAAAGATGTACTGGATACTACCCATAGGCGTCACATCACTGTTGGACACCGAGTCGCTTGGCTTATCGACGGATGAGAATCCAAAACTGGGGTTATAGGTGAAGTCCGGTCGACTGACGATGTATAAACCCCCGCCCAACGGAACGACAGGGCCCCCGTTGGCGTCCAGGGAGGGGGGGTCTACCGCAAACAGCTCCCGTGTGAAGCTGCGCTTCTCATCCGTATAGCGCACACCAACAGTGGCGCGCCAGTGATCATTGAACTCCCACTCCACCTGGCTGAACACCGCCCAGGCCTCGTTTTCGGCACTCTTCAGGTTCGCTTCTGCGCTCATGAAGAACAAACCGCTAAGCGCCGGGTCGTAGGGGCCCAGCAGGGTAACGGCGCGGCGATCGTCAGACTCTTCCTTGAACCAGAACGCGCCGGTTACATACTGCATACGATCGTCAAAAGCGCTGCCGATGAACTGCAACTCCTGGCTGTATTGATCCGTCTCCGCCGGCGTGCTGAACGGATGAATGGAGTTGGTACGGTGCAGGAACGGAATCGCGGTATTGTCCAGGTCATCATTCTGCTCGGCTTCCGTGTTGCGCCAGGCGGTAATGCTCTTCAGCGTTGCATCGTCGCCTATCGCCCACTCGGCGGTCAGTGACGCGCCCATGTTTTCCGCCTCGTAAACCGAACCCAGGTCGGAGATAACCTTGCGTGAATCACCGGCGTTAGCGGCGTCCGCGCAGAAATCTGCATATGACCGACCCGTGGAAGGCACGATTGCCAGCACATCAAACAGCGCCTCTTGCCACCCCAGGTAACCCGGTACCTTGACGCACTTCTGCGGGCGTGCAGTCTGGTTGGTCTGCGCCCAGTTAACATTCAAGTCCAGGGTGAGGTCCTCGGTGGCGAGCCAACGCGTTTGCCACATCAGGCTCTGGCGGTCCTCATCAATATAATCATCACCGTCGAACAGGTTCTCGATATAGCCATCACGCGAGCGATGCGTACCTGAAAGACGGGTAAACACGTTATCAGTGAGAGGAACGTTCACCACCAGGTCCGCGTCGAGACGGTCATAGTTGCCGACCCGCACGCCCACCGAACCCTCAAATTCATCCTGGGGCCGATTGCTGGTGAAGACCAGCGCGCCGCCCGTTGTGTTTTTACCAAACAGCGTGCCCTGGGGGCCACGCAAGACCTGCACGGACTCAATGTCATTGATATCCAGCAGTGCACCATCGGGCCTGCCTATATAGACCCCATCCATGTAGATGCCCACGCCCGAGTCAATGTTCGCACCCGAGTTGCGCTGGCCGACACCGCGTATATAAATGTTAGCGAGGCCGGCATTACCGTTACCGGCCGCCACTTCGATATTGGGAACCACCGTATTGATGTCGGAGAGGTTTCTAACACCCTGCTCACGCAATGCCTCAGAGCTCAGTGCGCTCACAGCGACAGGTGTCTCCTGCATACTCTCTGCTCGCCGGCGTGCGGTTACGATGACTTCTTCCAGCGCAAGCTCCTGCCCCATCGCCGAAAAACTGAACAAAGGAAATGATGATGCGGGAATACAAACCGCCAGCACACACTTGCGAAACAGAATTTTCGCGGACATAAACACCTCAAATATTATGGTTATTACTTCGGCGTCGCAGCTTCGTGGCTACGCAACTGAGTCATTTTTATACGCTGAACAGTGCAAGCCCTCAAGTGGTAATTTGATAGTGATCAACGCCAGGGGCGGCTGTGCGCGTTATTCTGGTGCAGGATATTGAACGAAGCCAGACAAAAGGACTACAGCATGCTCAGCGTTGCAGAAATCATGACCGCACAACCCCACACCCTGGGCCCCGATGACAGCCTTGCGCAAGCACGGGCAATGATGTCAGAGCAGCACATTCGGCACATTCCCATCGTAGATGAACAGGGTGCACTGGTCGGCGTCGTCTCGCAGCGTGACGTGCTGGCCGCGGCAGACTCCAGCGTATTGGCCGACAAGGCGGCCCATGAAGAGGAAGAGCGTTACGTTGCGCTGTCTGCCATCATGACCGCGCCGGTGCAGACGGTTGAAGAAAGCGCGAGCTTACGCGGCACCGCCATTCATCTCCAGAGTAACCGTCTTGGGTGCCTGCCGGTGACCCGCTCGGGGAAACTGGTGGGCATCATCACCGACTCCGATTTCGTCGGTGTTGCCATCAACCTGATGGAGCAATTGGAGCAGGCGGAGCCGGATGATTTTGACGAGGGCTTCAACGACGGGGAAATCTAGCCGCTGCCAGCATGCCAGCCTCAGCTGGCAACCAGGCCCGACGGGCAGCTCACGCCGGTTCCACCCAGGCCGCAGTATCCGCCAGGGTTTTTGGCCAGGTACTGTTGGTGATACTCCTCGGCAAAATAGAAGGTCTCTGCGGCCACAATCTCGGTGGTGATATCGCCAAATCCTGACTCTTCCAGTGCCTGCTGGAACTCATGCTTTGACGCTTCCGCCAAAGCTTGCTGTGACTCCCCGTAGACATATATGCCTGACCGATACTGCGTGCCCCGATCATTACCCTGGCGCATGCCCTGGGTCGGGTTATGCCCCTCCCAGAAGACTTTCAGCAGCTCGGCATAGGTAATAACGTCAGGGTCAAAGACCACGCGCACGACCTCGTTATGGCCTGTCTTCCCCGTACACACCTCCTGGTAAGTCGGGTTGACGGTGTGCCCAGCAGCGTAGCCTGCCGCCGTGCTGTATACGCCTGGCAATTGCCAGAACATGCGCTCCACACCCCAGAAGCAGCCCATGCCAAACATTGCCATCTGCATCTGCTGCGGAAATGGACCCTGCATGGGGTTACCATTAACAAAATGGGTCGCTGGCACCGGGATGGCCTGCTCGCGACCGGGCAGCGCATTCTGGGCATCGGGGATAGCGTGCTTGCGGCGAATATCGAAAAGTGACATATCAGTACTCTTGGTAGTGAACTTGCAATCCGTTGTGCAGTCGATACAGTAGACACGTGACCCGATAGAAAATTCAAGTCTCCGGGCACACCCGCCAGTCAAACCACTTAATATCTGTGTCATAAATACGGATTAACCTCTCATCCAGATGAGTCAGCTAAGCGCTGTGACCGTGCCGATTGGCGGCCTATAACAACGAAGAGTGAGTAAAACATGCAAGTAACAGAATTTAACCCCAGTGAACTGTGCAGCCGCAAGCTGTGGCAACTGGTCAGTGGCGAGCGCGAGGAAGGCGTTGACCAGCAGCAATTACAGCAGGCAATCAATGAGTTGGCCAGCCGTCGCCATTACCTGGCAGAATTGGCCCGCACAGGTAAACTGCAGGATTCGAAACACAACAACTGAGCATCGCACCCCGGGTGCGACGACCCGGACATGAGTAAACTACCTACCCGCCGCGCTACGACCTCGGAAATCGACACGTTCCTGCGCAAAAGCACCGCCATCAGTACCGTCAGGGATCAACAGCCGCGACTGCTTTTCTGTATGGACGCCACCGCCAGCCGCCAACCCACATGGGATCGCGCCTGCCAACTGCAGCGTGAAATGTTTGTCACCGCCAATGCGGGCACCAGCCTTTCCGTGCAGCTTTGCTATTTTCGCGGTTTTAACGAATTCCATGCCAGCCCCTGGACCAGCGACTCACAACAACTGGCGCGCAACATGGGCCGGGTTTACTGTGAAGGTGGCCACACCCAGATCGGCCGTATGCTGCGCCACGCCCTGGCTGAGCATGGCAAAAAGCCTGTCAAGGCGCTGGTCTTTATCGGCGACGCCATGGAAGAAAGTGCTGACACGCTCTGCCAGTTAGCCGGGGAGTGCGGTATCCGCCAGCTACCCCTGTTTATTTTCCAGGAAGGGCAATTGGCCACTGCCGAGCGCTGTTTTCGCAGTATGGCGAAACTCAGCAAGGGCGCCTGGGCCAGCTTCGATCACCGCAGCGCCGACACCCTCGCCGCTTTGCTGGGCGCGGTCGCAAGCTTTGCATCCGGCGGCGTGACAGCACTTGAGCGGCAGGGCACGCGTGGTGCTAAACTGCTGCTCGAACAACTCAAAGACTGAGGGCCATTGTGCCAAGATTGATATTGCTGGCGGCGATCGCCTTCGTACTCTACATCCTGTTCAAACGCGCCCAGGCGGCACCGCCACACAAACGTCGCGGCGAGTTCATCAAACTGGCCCTGGGTATCGCGGTTGTTACCGTTATCCTGCTGGCGCTGGCAGGAAAAATGCACTGGATAGGCGTCGCCCTGACCGGTGCGTTGGTCGCGCTGCGCACGCTGGGGCCAAGCCTGATTCGTTTCTTCCCCCTGCTGGCGACCAAGCTGGGGCAGTCGCCGGGAGCGAGCGCGGGTCAATCTTCTACCGTGGCCACGGCCATACTGCGCATGCAACTGGACCACGAAAGCGGCGACCTCTCAGGGGAGGTTTTGACCGGTCGATTCGAGGGCTGGCGGCTACAGGACATGGAGCGCTCGCAGCTGGAAGAATTATTTTCCTATTGCCAGCGGGAAGACCCCGATTCAGCGCGTCTGCTGGACAGCTACCTGCAACAGCGATTCCCGGGTGAAACAGACTTCGGCAGCAGCCAACCACCGCCGGATAGTGGCAGTGGCATGAGCCGCAAGGAAGCACTGGCGGTGCTGGGCGTGCAAGAGGATGCCAGTGAAGAAGACATTGTGGCCGCCCACCGCAAGTTAATGCAGAAAATGCATCCGGACCGGGGTGGTAATGACTACCTCGCCGCCAAGATCAACCAGGCCAAGGATGTATTGCTGGGCTAGGCAATAGTAGATCTTGGCAGGGAAGGGGCGAGGCCGTACACTGCCGGCGTTTAGTTCAGGAACTTTGTTCAGACATGACCGATGTTTACGTAATCCGCAACCAGTTCGGCCACTACTGGGGCAAGAGCAAAACCTGGGTCAGCGGCAGCGAGCCCAGGAAGGTCCTGCGCGCCAAACACGAGGACGAGGCCGTCAATACGCTGTTCGAACTGTCCAGCAAGGACGTGGACCTGCGTGGCTCCGTGGTTAGCGCCGAGCTGTCCGAGCGCGCCGAGCCGATTATCGAAGCCAGCGAAGTGCCTTTGCCCTCAGCCGAAGCAGAGACTCCAGGGGAACTCGGAGGCCGGCGCCGACGTCGAAACAGCGCAGTCCCTCGAACCGGAGACCAACTAAACCCATGCGCATCCTGCTATTTCTGGCCACCAACATGGCGGTGCTGGTTCTGGTCAGCACTATTTTCAACCTGCTGGGACTGGAGGGTATCCTCGCCGCCAACGGTGTGGATTTGAACCTGCAGAGCCTGCTGATCTTTTGCGCCCTGTTCGGCTTCGGCGGCTCCATTATCTCCCTGCTGCTGTCCAAGTGGATGGCAAAGCGCGGCACTGGCACACAGATTATCGAGACAGCCGCGCACCCGTGATGAGCAATGGCTGCTGGATACGGTGCGCGAACTGGCCGAGGAAGCCGGCATCGGCATGCCGGAAGTGGGTATCTTTCCCTCCGAGGCCGCCAATGCCTTCGCCACCGGCTGGAATCGCAACCAGGCACTGGTGGCGGTCAGCGCAGGCCTGCTGCAACGCTTTCGCCCGGAAGAGGCCCGCGCAGTAATGGCTCACGAGATCGGCCACGTGGCCAACGGCGATATGATCACCCTGACCCTGATACAGGGTGTTATCAATACCTTCGTCATGTTCTTCGCCCGGATCATTGGCCACACGGTCGACCGCGTCGTGTTCAAGACCGAGCGCGGTTATGGCCTGGGCTATTATGCGGCCACCATCGTCACCGAGTTGGTGCTGGGTTTCCTGGCCAGCATGATCGTATTCTGGTTCTCGCGCTGGCGGGAATACCGGGCAGACGCGGCCGGCGCTGCGCTCACCACTAATGCCCACATGATTGCTGCCCTGCAGCGCCTGCGCGAGGAACAGGGCCTGCCTCAGGATTTACCCGGCGAACTCACCGCCTTTGGCATCAGCGAGCAATTGAAGCAGGGCATAGGCGGATTGCTGCGATCGCATCCGCCGCTGGAAGATCGTATTCGCGCACTGCAAGCGGGCTGAATAACTAGCCTACGGGTTTAAGCAGGTATTCGCTCATGGGAATCACGTCGATACGGTCGAAATCGATAAACCGTGCGCAGCTTTCTATCATCGCATTCGCGTGTGCACCCAACCCCTCATCGTCGCCTTCGGCCACATTGTAAAAGGCGTAGTCAGAGGCCATCGCCTCAGGTGGGAAATGCTCTTCGATCATCGCGTCCAGCGGTGCAGCGGCATAGCTCAAGCCGCGCACAATCACGTTCTGTCGGTAACCAAAGGTAGACTGGGTGTCGATCGCCACCGGCGTATGCAGGCCCTGCCAGGTGGCCAGCCACTCCTGTTCGGACAGGCGCGGCGGTCGCTGCAGGAAGACCACGTGACACATACCGTAAACCCGTTCGCCTTCTTGCGGTGGATGCTGCGTATTCACGATCGGTTCGGCTTCTGTCACCAGGTAACAACTGTGCCGGGGAGCCAGTGTGTCCAGCAGCACCTCCAGCGCCTCCCTCTGCTGCGCTGCGGCGTCCAACCAGACGGAAAGCATCGCATCTGGCAGCGGTCGGGTCGC
The DNA here is from genome assembly GCA_963845135.1 of uncultured Gammaproteobacteria bacterium. Taxonomy (GTDB): domain Bacteria; phylum Pseudomonadota; class Gammaproteobacteria; order Pseudomonadales; family Halieaceae; genus Halioglobus. The sequence continues at coordinate 29,738 of CAWJQW010000013.1, forward strand.
AGACATGCGCCGGCCCTGGCCAGCAGCAACAGCACTATCGGCCACGGCCAGACGCAGGCCGCGCACGCCGGGCAGGCCGACCATGTCGCTGGCTGCGGCCAGCAGCTGGTCCCGGAAGTCGTCCGCATTCAGCGTGTCGGCCTTCCACAGGGGATAGATCAGTTTTTCCACGGTGCCTTATCCTTGATTTTATCGGTGGAGGCCACAAGTAAAACAAATACCCCCGCACCGCTCAATGGACCGCCTCGCGCGAAGGTCGCAGGGATAGTATTCTTATACTCTTGGCTGATTAGGAGTGCGCAATGAGTAACAAGGAATCCACGCCCGGGTTGATCAACTGGATAGGCTATCTCGCTATCACCCTGCTGATTACCTTGCCGGTAGCGGTACTCACCGTGCGTTCCGGCGCCTGGCAGCAAGGCTTGCTGGTTTACGCGATCAGTTGCCTCGGTGCGGCTTTGCTACTGCTAGCGGCGGCAATAATGATGCTACTGCCGAAATTCGCACCCTGGCGCAGCGCGCTGGCCAAACGCGCGGTATTTGCCCTGCCAGGCACCATCATGCTGCTCTCATTGATGGCCGGCGGGGACTACCCGCCCATTCACGATATCACCACAGATACAGCCGACCCGCCTGCCTTTGTCATGGCGCCGAGAGAGCGCGGTGACGGCAGTAATAGCCTGGACACCAAGCCAGAAACTATTGAGGCACAGCTGGCAGCGTACCCGGACCTCGAGACACTGGTCACCCCCGCGCCAATTGAGGACGCGTTCACCCGCGCCCGGGAGACGGCACAGGCACTGGGCTGGGAGATTTATAACGAGGATCTCAGTGCCGGTATTATCGAGGCAGTCGATACCACCGCGATCATGGGCTTTCAGGATGATGTTGTGATTCGCTTGCGCACTAACGCAGATGGCACCCTGGTTGACCTGCGCTCGGTCTCAAGGGTCGGCGTCAGTGACCTGGGCGCCAATGCCGCGCGGATACGCCAGTTTATGGATGCATTCCAGCCGTAGGTTGTTGCCATGCGCGATTGTCTTGCCATCGTTCTTCTATTGCTGATCGGCCCGCTTGCAGCCGCAGCACAGGACAGGGACTACCTCACTTTCGCCACGGAAGATGAGGCCAATACAACGGAAATTTTCGGCAAAGCCAGCCCCTCTGTCGTCTACGTCACCAATACGGCACTGCGGCGTGACCTGTTCTCGCTCAATGTGCAGGAGATTCCGCGCGGCTCCGGTAGCGGTTTTATCTGGGACGATTCCGGACTGGTCGTCACCAACTTTCATGTTATTAGCGGCGCGCACCGGCTGATTGTTACGCTGGCCGACCAGCGCGAATTCGACGCAGAGGTCATAGGCGTTGCGCCAGAGAAGGACCTGGCCGTATTGCGCCTCAAGGACCCTCCGGATGATATCCAGAGTCTGCCGCTGGGAGACTCTTCAGAGCTCTCAGTGGGCCGCAAGGTGCTGGCCATTGGCAACCCATTTGGTCTGGACACCACGCTCACCACGGGCATTGTCAGCGCATTGGGCCGGGAGATACAGGCACCGGGGGGGCGCACTATACGTGGCGTAATACAAACCGACGCGGCTATTAACCCTGGTAACTCAGGCGGCCCCTTACTCAACTCGCTGGGACAATTGATCGGCGTGAACACGGCAATCTACAGCCCCAGCGGGGCCAGTGCAGGTATCGGTTTCGCGATACCGGTCAATACCGTCAAGGACGTGGTGCCGCAGCTGATTGCCTACGGCAAGATCCTCAACCCCATCATCGGGGTGGAGTTAGCCAGCGACCGGTGGATACGTCGTTACCGCATCACCGGTGTGCCGGTGGTCCACGTCTACCCCGGGCTACCCGCCGCGAAGGCGGGGATGACCGGCGCCAGGCGCATATCGCGAGCAGAGGTCGAACTGGGCGATATCATCACCCGACTGGACGGGCGTGAAATCCGCTCCAACGATGACTACCTGAGTGCTATGGAAAACCGCAAGCCGGGCGATACGGTGACCATCCATACCCGCCGCAATGACCAGGAGCTGGAATTCCAGGTCAAACTGGTCGAATCCCAGTAATCACGCGCTTGTCGTCAGGACAGGGTGCCGCCATCCACACGAATATCCTCGCCGGTGATATGGGCACCATCGTCCGAGATCAGCATGACGATAACACCCGCTACAACCTCCGGCCCCTTGGCACCATTGAGCGAGGATATGCGTGACATAAGGCTGAAGTCCATGCTCTCGGGAAACTCCACGTGATGGGTCATCCCGGTCTTGATGTCACCCGGGCAGACACAGTTGGCGCGCACACCACGCTTGGCGTATTCCACCGCTACGCTCCGCGTGAAGGCGAGCACGCCTCCCTTGCTTGCGGAGTAGGCGGCCCCACAAGGTAGCCCGGCCAATGCGGCGGTAGAGGCCGCATTGACAATACTGCCGCCGCTTGTCACCAGGTAAGGCATCGCTTCCCGGGTCAACAGCATGGTGCCGGTCAGGTTAATATCTATAACCCGCTGCCACTGGGCCAGTTGCAATTGCCCGGTATCCTCAAAACTCAACACCCCCGCCATATTCACCAGCGCGTCGATGCCGCCGAAACGTTCCGCGCAGGCAGCGACGCACCCTCTGATCGAGTCCTCGTTACTGATATCGCAGGTGCGGGCGCCTGCTACCCCGCCCTGCGCATCGATTTCTGCCACCAGTTTTTCCAGCGCATCCGCATCGATATCCACACACCAGACAGATGCGCCTTCGGCACTTGCACGCAGGGCGGTCGACCGCCCGATACCATTGGCTGCCCCGGTTATCAAAACGACTTTACCTGCCAGACGCTGCATTCCCTTTCCCCTTTATTATCAGTCGCTTGAATATGCCCAGCTGACACAGCAAGGTCAAATGCAGCGGTATGGCGCAGTGAACCTTTTGTCGTCAATTGCGACGGTCGGGTTGGCTGTCCCATATTGTCATTCGGGCTGACTTATTAAGCCATTGCCATGAGATGGCACGAGAGTACCCTTAGCGAGCTTCATGCTGGCAGCAAGCACGCATACACTTGCCCTGCCGTCGGTAAACCACACCCCGGAGAGCCTATGACCGCCCCCATCAGGAGAGACGTTTTGCAGGACCTCGACCAATTTCGCTCCCAAGTACGCCAGTGGCTGGAAGATAACTGCCCCGAGTCACAGCGGCAGCCCATGACGGCAGAGGACCAGTACTACGGTGGCCGCAATGCGCACCTATCCCAGTGCAGATGCGCAACTCTGGTTCGAGCGGATGCGGGACAAGGGCTGGATCTGTCCTGAATGGCCAGCTGCCTATGGCGGCGGTGGCCTCAGCGCCGAGCAGGCGAAAGTCATCAAGGAGGAAATGAAAGCTATAAAGGCGCGTACGCCTCTATTTAGCCTGGGTATCTGGATGCTGGGCCCGGCACTGCTGGAATTTGGCAACGAGGACCAGAAGCAGCAACACCTCCGTGCCATCATTAACGGAGAAATCCGCTGGTGCCAGGGCTATTCCGAGCCCGGCTCAGGATCTGACCTGGCAAGCCTGCAGTGCAAGGCCGAGGATCAGGGGGACCATTTCCTCGTTAACGGCAGCAAGATCTGGACAACGGGTGCAGACAAGAGCGACTGGATATTCTGCCTGGTACGCACCAACCCCGACGTTAAGAAACAGGAAGGGATCTCTTTTCTGTTAATCGACATGGACGACCCCGGGGTCACCACCACGCCGATCGAGCTAATCAGTGGCGAGTCCGAGTTCTGCCAGACCTTCTTTGACAACGTGAAAGTACCCAAGGAGAACCTGGTCGGCGAACTTAACCAGGGCTGGAGCGTCGCCAAGGCGTTGCTGGTCCACGAGCGCAAGCTGATGTCTGAGCTCGGTGGCGAGTCGCCGCGTGAGGTACTGGTACCCAGTCAGGCGGCGCGCCAGTATCTGGAAATGGAAGATGGCAAGCTGACGGATGCGCAGCTTCGCTCCGATCTCGTCGATTACGACATGCAGATGCACGCCCTGGGACTAACCCACTTTCGCACCTTCGAGGAGAAACTCGCCGGTGTGCGCAGTGCGGCACCTCTGGTCATGAAGTATGTGGGCACGGAGGCGGAGAAGACCAAAAGCGAGTTGTTGCTGGCAATCCTTGGCAGCCAGGGCCTGGGCTGGGAGGGCGACGGCTTCTCCCAGGCAGAACTGGATACCCTGCGCCTGTGGGCCATGTCCAAGGCGATGACCATTGCCGGTGGCACATCGGAGATTCAATTAAACGTGATCGCCAAGAATATCCTGAAGTTGCCGCAGTCTTAGGAGTTGCACATGGCCCTGGTACTAAACGAAGAACAGCGCTTTTTGCAGGACAGCGCCCGCGAGTTTCTCGCCGCCAATGCGCCCGTGGCGTCGCTGCGTACACTGCGCGATGAGCGCGACGCGCTGGGGTACTGCCCTGAACTGTGGCAGAAAATGGCGGAGTTGGGCTGGGCCTCCATTATCCTCCCAGAAGAGTATGGCGGCCTGGATTTCGGCTTTACCGGCCTTGGCGTGGTGATGGAGGAAGCGGGTCGCACGCTCACCGCGTCGCCCCTGTTCGCCTCAGCGGTTGTCGGCGCGTCTGCGCTGCTGCTAGGTGGTACCGAGGAGCAAAAGGCAGCCTTGCTGCCCAGGATCGCGGCAGGCGAACTGACACTGGCGCTGGCACTGGAAGAGTCGCAGCACCACCGCCCCACGCAGATCGCGACGATAGCGCAGCCCAAAGGTGAAAACTTTGTGCTCAACGGTCGCAAAACTTTCGTCCTCGATGGTCACAGCGCCGACCACCTGCTGGTGGTTGCCCGCAGCAGCGGCGACAGCGAGGGCAAGCAGGGTCTCAGTCTGTTCCTGGTACCTCGCGAGGCCCCCGGCCTGACCGTGCAGCGCACCATCATGGCCGACAGTCGCAATGCGGCAAACCTTGTCCTTGAAGATGTTACGGTCGGTGCTGAAGCACTGGTTGGCGCACTGGACCAGGGCTGGACGGTGCTTGAGCCGGTGCTGGACCGCGGGCGAATCGCACTCGCCGCCGAGATGATGGGCCTGGCCCTGGAGGCCTTTGAGCGCACGGTGGAGTACCTGAAAGAGCGGGAGCAATTCGGCGTACTTATTGGCAGTTTCCAGGCACTGCAGCATCGCGCCGCACACATGCAATCTGAGCTGGAACTCGCCCGCTCGGTGGTATTGCAGGCACTGTCGACGGTGGACGATGCGCCCGAGCAGCTGCCGTTACTGGCCAGCCTCGCCAAGGCGAGACTCAATGACCTGGTCAAACAGGTCACCAACGAGGCAGTGCAAATGCACGGCGGCATTGGCGTCACCGATGAGTTCGAAATAGGCTTCTTTCTGAAACGGGCACGGGTGGCCATGCAGATCTTCGGCGACACCGGCTTCCACAAGGACCGCTACGCCACACTCTGTGGCTACTGACAGGAAACAACCATGGATAACGACGCTAAAATCGCTGTAGTGAATCGCTATGTCGAGGCTTTCGACAAGGCCGACCTCGACATCATCAGGGACATGTATGCCAGTGACGCGGTGGTAGAGGACCCCGTTGGCACGGAACCCCATGTGGGCATAGACGCAATTCTCGGCTTTTACGAGGGTGCCCTCGCCAGCGGCGCCAAGCTGGAACTCACCGGCGATATCCGCTGTGCCGGCAACACGGCAGCCTTTCCCTTCAAGGTCATCATGCCGGGCATGGAAATATCGCCGATCGACGTATTCGAATTCAATGCCGAAGGAAAGGTCCAGTCCATGAAGGCTTACTGGGGGTTTTAAATCCTCATCGCCTTGCTAGCGTCGGATATTTCCTTCCAGTCCCTGTATCTGCTCCTGGAAGTGCCAGGGAGAAAGCAGCGGGGCCAATTCGTGGGCAGGCACCGGCGGACTAAACAGGTAGCCCTGAATAACCGTGGCACCGGTTGCCGTCATGAAATCGTACTGCTCCAGGGTTTCTACCCCTTCAGCAACCAGTTTCAACCCCAGACCCTGTGCCATCGCAACGATGGCCCTGACCAGACTGGCCCCCTCCTCACTCTTAACTGAGTCGACAACAAAACTGCGGTCAATTTTCAACTCATCAAGCGGAAAGCGGCTCAGGTAGCTCAGGGAAGAGTAGCCCGTGCCAAAGTCATCGATGGACAGGCTGACACCCAGGTCACGCAGTTCCACCAGGGCCTGCACCGAGGCACTGGTATCCCCCATCACCACCCCTTCGGTCAGCTCCAACTCGAGTACTCCCGGATCGACGCCAGTTTCCTCCAGCACAGCCTTGACCCGGCGACTGAAACTGGGCGTAAACTGCAACGCAGACACATTGACGGCCACTTTGGGCAACACCACACCGCTGGCGGCAAAACGCTTCACCTGGTTACAGGCTTCGCGCATCGTCCACTCTCCCATCTCGCTTATCAAGCCCATCTCTTCCGCCAGTGGAATGAAGCGGAAGGGAGGTATGAGGCCCTGCTCCGGGTGTTGCCACCTGATCAGTGCTTCGGCGCCCACGACTCTGCCGGTCTGGGTATCCACCTGGGGCTGGTAAAACAATACCAACTCTTCGTTTTCTATCGCCTTGCGCAAGTCATTCTCCAGGGCCAGTCGCTCCAGCCCCGTCTCTTCCATGCTGCTGTCGTAGAAAAGAAAAGCGGCTTTGCCGGCACTCTTTGCGTGATACATGGCGGTGTCAGCGCAGCGCAGCAGACCCTCTACGTCTTCGGCATGATCCGGCGCGAGGGCAATCCCTATGCTGGGCGTCACAACCAGTTCGTGACCTTCTATCAGCATGGGCTCGGTCAGGGTGGTCATCAGGCGTTCGGCCACCAGCGCTGCAGACTCAGCTTTGTCGACCTGGTTGAGCACCACCGTGAATTCATCACCGCCCAGACGGGAAACGTCAATCTTCGCCGTGTTATCCACGTAATGAGCCACAACGTCGCTATCGCGCACGCAGCCTGAGAGTCGCAGACCCACTTCCCTGAGCAACAGGTCGCCGGCACTGTGGCCGAGTGAGTCGTTGATTCGTTTGAAGTTATCAAGATCCAGAAACAACAAGGCGAGCATTTGCGAATTGCGGTTGGCAAGCTTCAGCAACAGCGACAGTTGTTCTGTAAAAAGGCGCCGGTTAGGTAGCGAGGTCAGTGCATCGTAATAGGCCATCTGCCGCAAGCGGTTCTTGGTCTTGGTCACCTGGCGGACGGCTCGATTCAATTCTTCATTGCGGCGCGAGAGCTGCACGTTGCGCTCCTCGACCTTCATCGACAGAAGCTGGTGATCGACATCACGCTCTTTCTTGTAAGAACTGACGTCGGCGATTACCTGGTTGATGATGTTAGCGATGTCGCGTACCTCGCCGCTGCCGCTCACCCTTACAGGCTCCTCAAGGTTACCCGAGGAAATGCCTTCGGCGACCTTCGCCAGACGTGAAATCGGCGCCGTAATCCGCCGGGTGAAAGCCAGGCTTAAAAACAGGCACAGCGCTGCAAACATCACGCAAGCTGCTATTACCAGTGAGACTCCTGGCATCACTTGCAGCAGCAGCGCACGCTGGTTTATGGCGAGCTGCAGGTAACCGATGACATGGCGTGCTTTCTCAGCCGCAGGCCGGGATGCCGCGATCAGGAAATCTTCCTGGCTGGTGCCCTGCAACAACGGATTCACGGCCGATATGATGGGCAGCGTGAGCTGAAAGTAGCGGTCTTTCCCCAACATGGCGCTGAGCAGCCCCCTGCTCACCTCATTCCCTCGCGCATCCAGGCTGGACAAACCGATATCTGCCTGCGAAAGACCATCGCGCAACGCGCCAAACTCATGCGGGGGCCGGCCGGCGCCTGCGGGCTGGGTCAGCAAAACCTGGTTTTCAGTATCGTAGATCACAGCGTAGTGCACCGGCCTGGGCTCCAGCAACCTACCTAAAGACGCCACCAGCGCGTCCTGGGCGTCGAAAAAAAGGTAAAGTGCCAGGTCTGGCCCACCTGTCGCCTGCGCAGTCAGCCGCGACAACAGCCTATCGCGCTCCAGTCGATACTCGCTCACGGCGGCGAACCCGCTGACCAGCAAACTCATACTCACCACAATCGCAATAACCAGCGCATTGATTTTTCCGGCTATTGTCACCACAGAACTGACACACCTTTTTGTTTCGCATTTTTCCGCATATAAGCACAGTATCTGCCATCGCAGGGAAAACCCCAAGCCTGTAATACTTCACTTTTTACTCATTATCTCTGGTCGCGATTTCGGCCCTGTGATTCAATTCATTGCACTACAAGAATGAGGCGTGTTCGCAGCATGTCAGAATTTCAAATGACACACGTCGCGCTGGTTGGCGCGCGAATACAGAGTTTTTTACCGCTGGGCTTCCGCAGTCGCAGCGAGTTGACTATGCACAGGGCGCTGCCAGAACCCGGCGCCGTGCTACTGCAGCATATGGATCAAGGTGAGGTGCGCGCGCTGTTTGCGCGGCAGTTGCCAATCTGGGTGCACAACATCATCACTGACCAGGCGTTTCCCGGGCGTGAGAGAATGCTCATGCACCTGCGCCGATTTGAAGGAGAACTGCGCGATAACCGGGATAACGAGGTGATTGCCGAAGTCCTTAACTCAGGCTTTCGCAATCGTCAGCTGAATCCGCTGGATTTGCCCCAGAGCATGCCCCTGCGGCAGCGTTGCAGCATGCTCATGAATGTAGAGCCCTGGCAAGAATCCTATCGTCAGCTTGAGACTGCGCTGGTGAAGGTGTTAACCGAAGAGGTTGAAGCTATTGATCTGTGGCTGGCGACGGCGCAGCCAGAGATCGACCACGCGCTCGCCATCTAGCCAGTACCAGGCGTTAGCCTAAGCGTCCGCCGGACGCCGCTCAGCGGCAGAAGCGCCTGTTACCATGCGCACGGTACGCTGACAGGTATCCAACCATGGTTGAACCGTCTCCGTCTTCAAGGCACGTACAAAACCGCCTTCACTCTTGCAAGAGATGCTGGTTTTGTTGGGCGTCCAATCGCCCTCTTTCGGACGCGGCTTGCGAGAACTGTAATACCAGAGTCCGCGGCGGTCCTGCATGATGTAGTTAGCATCTTCAGGTAAGTAAACTTTCTTCCCCTCGATAACGGCGAAGACTTCCAATTCGCCACCTGGGCTTTGATCCAAAACTGCTGTAGGTGTAATCGTCAACATGACTGGCTCCCTGACTTTTTATCCCATTCCCTCGAAAGTGGGCGTCCCCTGGCTATCCGCCTGTACCCACTACACTTTGGCTCCTGCCTTGTGTGTAATCAGTTATAAGGGGAGATCAGGGCAGCGGCAACGGCGTGTTGGCCATTTTTTTAACCAATAAACGATAAATGGCTTTTTTGAGCCATTTTTTAACGGCATAGAACGAAAAAACCCCCATTTAAGGGGGCTTGGTGCCATATTTTTAATGATTTAACTGCGAATTAAGTGGATATGCGGTGGGGAATCAGGGTCGGGTTCCAGTAATTTCAGCCGCGCCGGGGCGCCACCGGAGAGTAACTCCCTTGCCTGCTCGACTGAACTCATCAACATGTGCAGAGATAAGGACGCCCGTGCTTCATGACTGCCTATCAATTCCTGCAGGTCCTTCTTCTGCGGCTGATCCAGAAAGCCAAGCATCACGGCATTCGTAAGATAGTCGCGGATAATCTGGCGGTTCACCTGGTCCTGCAAATAAACCTGGTAGCCCTGGTCGCCAAACACTCGCATCAGTACCTCCCGGTCTTCTGCGCCCAGGCTCGCCGAGGTAAATGGCGGAGTTTCGCCAAATGCAGTGTCAATTTGGTCTACCAGTGTATCCAGTCTCAAAAAGTTCTCTCCTGTCGTGCTGCGGCCAGGCCAGGCTAGGCCGATGCAGCGGTGTCCATGTCGATAGTCAGGCATTGCAGTGCGGGAAGGTCCGGCACCTGGTAGGTCTGGCCTTCCAATTCAAATGCTGCCAGGGAATACTCTTGAATCGCATCAGGTTTGTCCTGGCAATCACATTCCTGCAGGTCTCGCATGGCGAGCCCCCTCCCGCGCAGTGCAACACCCCAGTACTTAAACCCCTGGCCCTTCACCCCCAGGATAACGGCAATCAGACCCGCACTACTTTGCGGGTCTCGCCAGACTTCCCTGCCACCTGCACCGAAATCCATCACCGGAATGTCGACGCCGCGCCAGTTCACCTCCGCTGGCACGCTGTCTTCATCCGCCGCCACCGTGAGGATTTCCCCCAGACAGCTCTGGGGTATGGCCCATCGTTTGTTCGATGCGCAGGTCAGCAACACGCAAATACGCTCACTCATCTGTCGTTCCTAGCCCAGTTCCAGCCGATGCCCGGTCAATTCATTGATCTGCCCGATAAGCATGCGGAAATTGAAAGGCTTGCCCATATAACCATTACAACCCGCCTCCTCAGCCATGGTCCGGTGCTTGATACCGGTACGTGAAGTAACCATGATCACGGGAATATGGTTGTAACGCGCTGACTTGCGAATTTCGCGCAGGGTCTGTATGCCGTCTTTCACGGGCATCTCCACGTCCAGTAAGATCACATCCGGCAGGTGTTCGGTGGTATTGAGCCAGTCTATCGCAACAGCACCGTTTTCCGCGGTGGCTGTTTCAATACCCACGGTTTCGAGCTGGCTGGTGGCCACCATGCGCTGGGTGCGCGAGTCATCGACCACCAGGGCAAGGAACTTCTCCTCCTCGGGTCGTTCGTCGGCGACCGCAGTACCCTGCCCCTCGGCAAAGCAACTCACCAGAACATTCAGATCCAGGGCGACAACCGCCTCACCGTCTGCGGTGGTGGCAGCTCCGGCGACACCGGGAACTGAGGCGAACTGCGCGCCAAGAGAGCGAATGACCAGCTCCAGTGCCTCCTCCACGTCGTCGATGGCGATGGCCATGTAACGCGAGTCGGAGCCGGCCACGATCACCGGCACGGTATTTGGCCAGGCCGAGCGGTCTGGCAAATTGCAGCTCTGGCAGAGCGTACCCAGATAAGCGGGCTCACACGCCATACCGGACAACTGCAAGGTTTCGCCTGCTTCAACTGCGCTGAAGAACTGCTCTACAGGCACCTCATCAACAGAGACCAGGCCGCCCAGCGGGATGGCGTAGGAATTATCCCCGGCGGAGACCAGCAGCGCACCATTGACGGTTACGTTGGTAGGCACCCGAATGTGGAAAGAGGTGCCCTTGCCGACTGCAGATTCGATGCGGATGTCGCCACCCATCTTCTGTAACTCGCTTAGCACGATGTCCATGCCGACACCGCGACCACTGATCTGGCTCAATGTCTGGGCAGTGGAGAAACCCTTGTGAAAGATCAGGTTGCGAGCCTCATCATCGCTCAGCGCATAGGCATCTACATCCAGCCCTTTGCGAATAGCCGACTCACGCATTGCATCCGGGTCAATACCGCGGCCATCATCCGACAGCACGATAACCGAGTCAGCGCCCGACATGCGCACATCCACCGTAATCTGGCCTACGCTGGGCTTACCTGTAGCCTTGCGCTCTTGCGTCGTCTCGATGCCATGATCCAGCGCGTTACGCACCATATGTTCGAGTATGGTCTGGCAGCGAGTGTAGTCATCGCGATCCAGTGTGCCCACTTCATTGGCCACGCGGAACGCGACATCCTTGTCCAGGTCATTGCTGACGGTGCGCACCAGGCGGCGCAGACCGGGCATCAGCCGGGATACCGGCACCACGCGCGCGGCCCGAATAGTCGAGCCAATTGACCCGATCACCGATGCCTGCTGCTTCAACAGCGCCTCTGCCTGGGCATTGTGACGGCTGGCCACCTCGATCAGGTCAGCCAGATCCTCTACACCCTCACGCAAGATATTGGCCGCTTCCTGCAGGTCGGAATACTGGTCCATCTCCAGGGCATCCAGGTCACTGGATCGCGTTGCGCTGCGCGCGCTGACGTTGAACAGTGTCCTGTCAGCAATGTCGGCAATATGAGCACGCACGGAAGAGAGGCGGCCCATCAGCTCGGCTGACGCGCGCTTGTTGCGCGTGGTGCTCTGTGCAGTGCGCACTCCAAGCTGTTGCGCCTGGTTGCTCAGATTCAGCAGCAGGTCCAGCTTTTCAGAGGTAATGCGCACGGACTGCTGTGCAGCCAATGCCCTGGCACCCTCATCTGCCAGTCGCTTGTCTTCCTCCTTACGACGCGCATCCTTTTGCGGACGGGGAGCGACTACTGGCTCTGCGACCACGGGCGCTGGTTGCGCGGGCTCTTCTACAGGAACATCTGCAGCGACCGCAGCTAACCTCAACTTCTGCCACCGCCGACTCAGCCTGGGCTGTTTCGCCGCGGGAGGGGAACTCACTGACAATATCCCGACGCTGATCCTGGACAAAGTCGAGGCCGCGGACCGCGGCATCAAGCCAGGCGTTAACGATGCGGAAATAGTCATGTTCCTCGCCGGCTGCGGGCTTCGGCATACGCTCCAGGAGGGTCTCGAAGTTATGAATCAGCGTGCCATAAAAGTGCAGGCCGACACCCTTGGCGATACCCTTGATCGTATGCAGTATCCGCGTGACCTGGGTATAACTCTGTTCATTGGCAATATCTGCTTCCCAGGCGCTAACAGCATCCTCCAGCTTCTCGAGCTCAGAAGATCCCTCCTCGATAAATGCGTCCAGGAACTCGGCGAATATCTCACCACTGCTGGGACTGCTGTGATGGAAACTGATACCGTCCGGGATACACCAGGACATATCATCGGCCGCTCCAGCAGCAACGGCAGCGACGGCACCATCCGCCGGCGGCTCTGCAGCTGCCTCTTCAATGGCCATATCTTCGTTGGCTGAGGTGTCTGTAAACGCCTCCACCTCAACGCCACAGATTTCCCCGGCAAGTTCTGTCTCGGCGCCAAGGTCCTCAAGTAGTCGATCTATGTCTTCAGCAGATGCGGCTTCCAGCGCCTGCTCTTCTACCAGGTCTGCGTCGAAGATATTCTCTTCGAATATCTGCAGCACTTCTTCCTCATCGCGGCTCTCGGGCAACGCGACAAACCCTGCCGCGTCATCCCCGGCAATGGTCTCATCACCCAATTCGAGATCCGCTTCTGCTCCGAATTCGGGGTCAGCAATTTCCGCGATTTCCAGGGGCTCTGCGCCATGATCTGTGCCCTGTTCGGTGCTCAAGCCATGCTCTGGCTGTTCTATAGTCAGATTCCACGCATCGGCAGCCGCCATCTCTTCAACTTCCGGCAGGGGCGCATCAAACTCCAGTGACATGTCATCTTCACCACCGAAGTCATCAAAGATTGCGTCAATTTCCTCGCTCTGGGGTGCCCACTCCTCAGGCGGCAAGCCACTTTCAATATCCTCACCGAAGATGTCGTCGTCCAGAACGCTACTCTGTACAACGGTGAGCAGTGGCGCTATCGACGGTGACGCCCCGGAGGTATCGGGATCCTCCTGGAACAGGCGATTACACGCCTCTCCAGAGTCGACCTCACCGAGGCGCAGCATCACCGCGTCAAGCTCCGACTGTTGCAAACCTTCAAGCGCATCTGGAACAGCACCGCAAATTGCCATCACCGGCTCATACCCCTGTTCCAGGGCGGCGGCGCGCGTTTCAGCGTCAGTGGCAATGGAAACATCCGCAATCACAGCATCACCCGGTCTACCGAGTGCTACCAGGCGTGCACCAACCGCGGCGCTTACCTCCTCCATAAGGGACGCGACGCGAGGGGTCACCTTCGCCATCAGGTCGTCTTCAAAACCATCCATGGCAACAAAGTCGTCGTGCAACTGCAGGTCATCATCCAGGTCTGTATCAACAGAGAACGTCAGTTCGTCCTGGTCCAGCAACAGCGCGTCAAAGTCTTCTTCACCCGCATCCAGATCACTGCCAGCGACCAGGAAGTCATCGAAAGCGTCATCGTTCTGCGGTGCATCTACGCTGGTCACGTAAGCCGTGACGTCTGTGACCGGCATATCCACCAGGCTGGAGTCTTTTTCTTCACTTGCGTCAACCGCAGTGGTAATTGTCTCTACATCCTCGAAGGATTGCCCAATGAATTCTGCTCTCTTCAGCAGGCAGCTGGAAGTCACTATCGGATACCGCATCTATAACTGGTGTATCCAGGTCCCCAGCCATTGCAGCAATATCGGCGACGGTATCGGCAACGGTTTCCTCGGCAACAGGTTGCTCGCCATGGGCATCCTGTACATCAGTACCAGACTCAGCCGGGGCATCAGCCTCTGCACCATTGAGCAGAGGCACGCTGCCCGCTGGTTCTGCCTGGGCCTGTTTCGGTACACGTTTAACCACGAGGAACGACTCACCGATATCGTCTTCGTCAGCGAGTCCAAGTATGTCGCTGCCGTCATCGACAGCAGCATTTTGCAGATCACTTTCGCTGTCGTCCTGTCGCGAGAAGTCAATCGCCATCAGTCCATCGAAGTCAGCTTCGTCGTCCTGATTCGCACCAAAGCCGTTAGCACTACTGTTGCCTTCTTCGGACAGCACGATCTCTTCAGAAATATAAGCATCCAGGTCATCGGCTCCCGCGCGACCTCGTGTCATCGGTCGTGCGGCGACCTCTGTTTCGAAAGCACTCAAGGAAAGCTCTGTTACCTTTCCCTCAACCTTGAACAGGTTTTCTTCAGGCTCGTCGCGGTCAAGCTCCATCAACCACTCAAGCGTGCTCTCCTTGGAACCTTCCAGGGCGTCCTGGGTCGTTACGGGATTGTCTTTGTCAGAATGCACGTGATCTCTCCAGTTTGATTTTTATCGGGTCCAGCTACTGGCCCAGGTTATCGGAGACAGGTGCGCCAGATGCACCACCGTGTACTTGATCATCAACCTCGGGCATCCCTGCCGCGAGGTCATCGCCTGCACCTTCGGCCATGCGAAAAGCACGATCAGTCAGCTCGCGTACCGGAGCACAATCCCAGTCGCCAGCCTCTTTATATGAGCCGATCAAACCGGGCAGTTCTCTCACCACATCCTGGAGCAGGTTCTGGACGGCAGGGGATGCTTCCAGGTCACCGTCGAGTACGCGATCCAGCATGTCCTGCACAGCCCACCCCAATTCACCGAGTATATTTGCGCCAACAGCGCGCCCATTCCCCTTGAACGTGTGGAAGTGGCGACGGATATCACGCAATGACTGCTGGTTATCCTTTTCCGCCAGCCAAAGTGGGGTCAGCCGGGCGATTTCGTCAACAATCTCCTCCGACTCCTCGAAGAAAACCTCGCGAAACTCTGCGGGGACCTCAGCGTCTTCCACATAATTCCTGGGCTCCGCCCAGCTACCCTGCGCAACCTCGGCACCTTGTGACAGGCCACTGGCATGCTCGCTCAGCTCATTCGCACGTTGTTCAGCGATGGCCAACATGTGTGAAGTATCGTCCAGCGGATCAACAACAGAGCGCTGCAAATGCAGCTCCAACTGCGCAAACGCTTCCGCAAAGCAGCGGAATGCCTCATCTTCGCGCACTGCGCCTGCCTTGCTGGCGGCGGTGAGCCATTGCTGGCAGCAATCGATAATCCGCGCTTCCCGATCCATGCCGGCAAAACCAAGAGCACCCGAAATCTCTGCGAGCAACTCAAGTGACATGTCGATCGCCTTGCGATCGGCGATGGTTTCCTGCTCATTGAGGAATACCCTGGCCAGGTCAAACAGGTGGTCCAGATCCGGGCTTCCAGCATCGGCATCGCGCACAGCCTGGCGCAATTGCTCATGGCCCTGGTCCGATTTGTTGAGGTAACGATTGAGCGCAACCGTGAGGCGCAGCGTACTGGGCGCGTCATTGGGTTTACGCGCCAGCGCGCTGGCCAGCTCCTTGCGGCGCAGTATCTGGTGCATGTAGTTTTCAACCAGACCCATATGATTGAACGTTGCATTGACAACGCTCTCACGCAATTCGAACTCGCGACTGGAAAATGAACTGCACAGCCCATGTTCAAGTTTGTGTTCGATGTCCAGTTTGACGTCAACAATGCCCCGGATGATCTCGTTGATCATCTGGTTGAGCTTGACAGGCGACTCGTTGTATCCGCCTTGATACAAGGTCTCCAGACGGTCGGCGACAGACTGCAGGGAATCGGCATGTGCCATCTGCCCTGCCGCCTCAAGGCGGTAGCGCGTGGCTTCAATGCCATCCAGCGCTTGTGCAGCAAGGGCACCATCACCGACTCGCGCGGACTCCGCCAGATCCTGGGAGTTGAGGTAATCAACAACGCCGTTGAGCTGGTCAAGCGCCGAACTGAGCGCCGTAACCAGTGCGTCAACATGGATCAAACCGCGGTTGGCCTGCTCCAGCGTGCTGTCGTCAACGCCGAAAACCTCGCGTATCCGCGATATATGCAGGGGCTTGGCCTTGCAGCTGGCGATGTAGAAAAGCATTTGCTGTTGCAGCGCATCATAGTCCACGGATTCGTCAACGCTGGCGCCATTTTCGCGCGCATACTTGATCATGAAAGCGCCCGACTTGAAAATCTGCGCGATACATTCATCAGGCACAATCAGGCCACCGGCCATGCCTTCACAGATGCCCACCATGGTGAACCAGAAGCGTTCGGTGACAGCACCGCTAAACATGGTTTGCATACGACGGGAGATACGCGCCACGGTCTTCATGCTCTCGACCATGTTTTTACGGCGCAGGCCCATCTTCGCCATCTCCAGATAGAGGGCCAGCATGACGTTGGCGCGATTACGCACTTCCTCATCGTCGGCCACAGTGCCACCCTCGGTGATTCCGCAGCGCTCCGGCACATCCATATGGAAGAAGAAGGCACGGGGGCGTGGGCGCTCCCCGATCCAGCGACGCAGGTCATTCACGTGCTGCTCAAGCCCCTGCCCGGTGTCGGCACGCGCGTTCTGCGCATGTGCCAGGTAAGCGGGAAGCACCTTGAGCGCCTGCATCAGGCCACCCATGGTCAACTTGCGACGCTCGCCGACCACCTTGTCCTTGTACAGGTAATTGAGACTGCGCTCCATCTCCAGGGTCAGCATCTCACCCTTGCGCATTCCCAGCGCCCTGAGGGTTGACGTGATCTGGTGCACCGCCCACATACACTGCAGCAGGGGACGTTTCTGGCTGGTATCGTTGCTGTACTCCACCAGGGACGCCTCAGCGTTCTCTGCCTGCTTGTTCATCAGGCCGACCACCCATTTCAGGGCTACTATGTCAGTTTTACTGGCCACTACTAAACCTCCGGTTCTAGTCTGCACAGGGACGGGGCATGGACCCGTCTAGTCCCTTGCTTTTATAGAGAAGCTCGTGTCTTTTCCGCGCTTTCCAGCGCACTCATTTCTTCTTCGCGATATACCTGGGTGGCGGCACGAATACTCTCCAGGTCACTCACTTCACCTTCTACAGTGACCGCGGCCTGGTAGGCGCTGTCGCCGTCTATCCGGAACTGCCCAAGGTTCTGTGCGGCATCGCGCATGGAACGCTGCAGCGAATTAACACCTTTCTGGGCCGTTTCGTTGAGTTCGCTGATCTCCAGATTACGTTCGCGAATCTCCGCCATGGAGCTGCTCATATGCAGCGCATTGACAGCGGATTGACCCGCGGCGTCATCGACGTTGCGAATAATCTGGCTGATCGCGTCAGAACCCGCATTAATTTCCTCAAGCGAACTATCCAGGCGGTCGATGTATTCAAGAATGGTGACAACAGTGCCAACCGTGTTCTCCATACTTGAAAGGTTGTCCGCCGACATGTTCTGCAGCATACGCACTTCGGAAATAATCTTGCGCCCCTCTTCTTCAGCTTCACGCAGCAGGTCGGCAATAGACTCGGCAATGCCGAGGAAAGGCCGGCCATACTCGCCCGCCTTTTCGGCCTCGATACGCGTATTGATCGCAACAACCGATATCTTGGTGTTCAGCGCCTGGATATATTCCGCCGCCGCGGTTACCGACTGAATCAGTTCACCCTGGCGCTTGGCGGTCTTGGACGTCTCCTGCACTGACTCACGCACGTCGGCGGAAGCCTTGGACATGTCCTTGGTCAACTCATAACCCTGGGTCACCGTCTTGCAGTTGCGGTCCGAGGTGTCCGCCGCTTCCGCGGTAGACTGCTTGATTTCTTCACTGGTACGCACCATCTCGGTGGCTGTTTCCGTGGACTCAACCACGGAGCGTGTCAGCTCACGGCCTTTCTCTACCTGCGCCTGGGCGCTGGCACCAATCCTGTCAATCTCGTCCACGGCTGCCTCAAATGGCAGGCGAATATCGCGGATCAGCTGGCATTGTCGTTGCGTCGCCTTGTTCAGACCCTGGGCGATATCACTGGTTACGGAATTGTCCTCTGCCGCAGTTACGGTGAGGTCACCCTTGGAAATTTGCTCAAGCACGCCATTCACGTCAGTTACACCGCGCACGGTATAGGCGTCACGGCGGCGCTGTCCCAGCATCATGGCCACCAGCAATCCCAATGCCAGCAAACCCGGGGCGATGAAAAGAATCAGCAGGTTGCCAGTATCATAAAGACGGCCCACGGCGAGGCTGGCGATAGCGGGCTGCAAACTGGCGATGGCGTCATTCAGGGGAATGCTGTTTTCAGCTATGGTCTGGCGTGCCAGCGCAGCCTGGCGCAATTCAGTGGAGGCGCCGGCGATGCGGTCAACGGATGTTGACACGCCAGAGAAGAGCCGGAAAGCATTGCTGAGGGCTTCGATAGCAGACGTGCTGGTGACCTTGTTGATGCCGATAAGTTCGTCACCGCGAGTCAGGCCCTCAATAATGCGGAAGAAGTCTGCCGCGTCGGAGCTGAATTCATCGGCAGCTACCTGACTGTCGCTACCGCCTACCAGTGTGCGGTCCACATTACGTGCCATACGTTCCAACAACCACGGCGCTTTTTGCGCGGCAATAAGCGTCTCGGTAGAAACACGCTGGCGCTGCAGTACGGTCACCACAGAAGACAGCTCACGCTGCATCGGCTTGATGTTCTTTTCCAGCTCGGCAGCTACGCCCTGAACAAATATCGCCCTGGGTGCCGCATCAACCAGAGTTTGAGAAGCGCGTTTGATCGGCTGCCAGTTGAGGTCAACCATGCTCTTTTCGTCGTTCAGCTCCGGCGCATCTATCGCAGCAAGCTGCGCTTCAAACTGCTGCACCAGTTCTGCCAGCTGGCTGAAGTCCTGCTCCTGCCCGTTGCGCGTAGCCTGGGCACTGACTGCCACCTGCCGCGCGAGACCGGAGAGCGATTCAGCCGCTGCAGCGTACTGTCCCTCTTCACCTGACTCATGCTGAATTGTGAAAAAGCTATAAGCAACACCGCCAAGGCAGGCGACGATCCCCAGCCCTATCAGCAGTGTGCGCATCTTACCTGCGCTAAATTTATCGCTCTTGATCATTGCTCGGTTCCTCAGGTGAATCAGGGGCATTCGCAGCGGCATTCGACAAGTCGTCGTCCGCAATCAGTTTGTCGATGTCCAACACGGCCAGGAAACGCGCCTGGTCCGCGAAGCCACCGAGAGTGTATTCGCTAAAATCCGGGTCAACCGGCGTATCCATATCTCGCAACTCGACGGGAAACTTCATGTCGCGCTCAAGGCCGCTGAGCGTAATACCGAAATAGAAGCCCGGGCGGCGCAATACCATGCAGTAGTCGCGAGCCCGGCCGGCGTAGGGTCGTCCGCGGAAAAACACATCACCACTGATGATGGGTATCAGTCCGCCCATGTGTGAGCCTACGCCCAGTACCCAGGGCTTGGTGCCAGGAATCGCCATGACGTTGGGTGTTTCGATGATTTCCTCGAGCTCGCCCTCACCAATGAGCAGGGGAACGCCGGCTATGCTCAGGCAGGTACCCACCCATTGCATGCTCTCCGGTGGCTTCACCGGTGCTTCCACCGCTTCCTCCAGGAAGCGTTGCTCCAGCGCGTCGCAGCGACTGAATGGCGAGAGAGGCCACGTGATCAGGCCGCCCGGCGCTGCTTGGTGTGATTGAAGATCAGCTGGCGCAAAACGCTCTCCGGCGGAATCTTGGTCACGTGGGCGGTAGCGCCACGCGCCTGCCCCTTGGCGATGTCAAAAATGCCGTCCGAGGAGGACAGCATCACCACCGGGGTATCGCGAGTGTCTTCCGCATTACGAATCAGCGTGCACGTCTGGTAACCGTCCAGCTCCGGCATGGTGATGTCGAGAAAGATCAGGTCAGGCTTGAAGCGACGAAGCATGCCAAGAGCCTTATAGCCGTCCTCAGCACATTCGACCTCACAGCCCATTCCTTTCAGGGTATGGGACATCATCATCCTGATGGTCTTGGCATCGTCGACAATCGCAATCTTTACGCCGCTGATGTCCATTTCTTCGTGTTGTTCGTTCATCTTGCCCTCACTTGGAGTCAGTATTGTGAGTCACGTCACATGGGGTTATGCCGTCACAGTATTTCGATGACAGGCTATAGGCAGCAACCAAAAACTGGAGTTTTCTCCAGAAACCACGGACATTTCGTGATCAAGCGCACAAAACAGGGGAGAACGGGACTAAAACGAGGGAAATAAAACCGTTATTTGCCTGGTCAGGGGCAGAAAAAGGTCTCGGGCACAGGCGCTCAGTCGCCCGGAAACATATAGTTCCTGAAGGGTTCGAGGTGACCAGGCTGGAAGTCCTGGCTCTCATAGATGTTGAATTTGTGCATCAACCCGAGACAGCGTTGAAACGCCTTGTCCGCATCGTAGCTGGAGGGTGGAATGCCGTATTCTTCTGTAACCTGGGCAAAGATGAGCGAGGCAATTTCACGCCGGGCCTGGTCGCGCCGGTACATCGCATGATTGACCGGCGACGACACCGCCGGCGAACCATAAATGAGAAAGGCCTCCCAACGCTCTAAATCCTGCCCTTCATCGAGCTGGGCAACAAGAAAACGTACCATATTGCGCAGATCCTCCCGTGAGGGAAGCACGTCTTTCTGTAACCACTTGCGGATATCTGCCTCGCGCCAGCTACTGTTGATGCCCAATACACCCAATACGCGTCCCTCAAACTGGGATGGCGCCACACCGGCAAGGTCCCAAAGCATGTTGAGACGTGCTGAGAACCCGAGGCTGGGAGGTAGTTTGTCCTCCGCCAACTGCGCATACTCCCGGGCGCAATCTTCAATGGACTTGCGATGACTGTTTTCGGCCATGTTGGGCAATCCTCTCTAGGCGTCGTGTATCAGTTGCTTCACGCGTTTTTGATACGTGGGCGTGGACACACCCATAATCTTTGCTCGCTCCGCGGCACTCAGTTCGCCAGCCTGCTGGAGGATCAAAGCCATTAGCATTCGCTCTCCAATTTCCTGCGGCGGCGTCTCACCGGGGGACGACTCCTGCACCCATTGGTGCACCAGGGCGCGCACTGGCTGCCACAGCAAGCTGCCTTCACGCTCAGCCTCGCGTTCCCGAATGCGGGGTATCCAGCGCCCGATGTTACGAGTTCGCACCTGCAAGAACTCCGCAGCCCCCTTGCTGTCTCCGCCACTACGCTCAATGGCGGCGTCAATAATCTCGTCATCCAGCCAGGCGCCCAGCGGCCTGCGCACATCCGTTTCCAGGGTGGCTGCCAATGCCTGGCCCAGTGCCAGGCGCAGCTCCTCATCTACAGATGGACTGTACTGAGCCGGCTCGGCCGGTTCTTCACTCCTGGACTCAAGGAAAGACCGGTCTGTGCGCGGCGCCGCCTGTCCGTCGGCGGATATGCCAACAAAAATACCCAGGTCGACGGGCGTCACCCACTCTTTGTCAGTCCGTTCCAGCGCGTCGTGGATAACACTGCGCATCTCGCTGATATTACCCTGCCACTTGTGTTGCAAAAGAGCCTGTTCCGCATCGGGCGTAAAACCCATCACCCGCCGGTCAGACTGGGTACTCTCCTGCTCCAGTATTTTATGCGCCCAACGCAGCACAGCGCGCGGGCGTTCCCGCAGCGGCGGGACAATAATAGGGTAGCCAGCAAAAACGCTGGCCAGTCGCTCATCCAGGTCACCTTTGTGCAGCAAACGCTGCGGGGTATCGGGAAACAGGGCGACATAACGATTGGGGGCAAGATAGCGACTGGCGCCGTCTTCCGTGGCGGTCCGCGAAGCCAACTGCCGGGCAAGCCTGGACTGAACCTCGGGATGCAATAATTGCGGGGACTTGAAAACCAGGGTACGGCCCGCGCCTTGCTGCAGCTCTTTACTGATTCGCGTCCAGGCTTCTCGCCGGTTGCGAAAGCTCCTGCAGTCAAGGCGCAGCAGCGCCTGAGCGTCACCCCCCGCTTCCGAGTGAATAATCTGGGCGACGTACATTTTGCCCGTACCACGCTCGCCGACAATCGCGACAGGCATATCGACTCGCGACAGGAATATAGCCTGGTCTATCGCGCCCTCCATGTTATCCAGCACATAGCCTTCAATGCCCTTTTCCATTTCCCTCGCTGCCGGTATCACCGAGGCTGCGTCACCCTGGCCCCCACCCGCAGGACGGCTGGCCGCAATGCGCTCAGCTAACTGTTGCAGGGCACCGGCTCCGGGGCGGAACCCCGCCTGCCCGGCGTGCTCATCTGCCAACAACAGGCAGCCCTGGGTACTGCCGCGACTGCGCAAGGGCAGCGCCAGGACACCCTTACCAAGCGGTATTTCCCGCCCTGCAAGATCCGCCCCACTAAGCTTTCCCAACAACGTCTTCCAGCTACGCGGCAATCGACTGCGAGCCAGGGATTGTGGTCCTTTTTCACTGCGCTCCATTGCGCACAGCAGCTCGAGACTGCCGTTATGCTCCAGGCGCATAAGGGCAACCTGCGACAGGCCTCCCTGGTCCAGGGTCAGGCAAAGTGCGCCCTGGCAAAAATCCTCGAGACGACGCGAGCTATCTGCCAATGAGAGTAGATCGGTAAGATATGGCCTGTCGCGACTATCTACGAGGGTATCGCGGAACACGCCGGTGGCATTGAGCGCGCGTGCGGCCTGCCCCAGCGGATCCCAGGGACTGGAAAAACGTATGCGCTCATCACCGCCTGCCTGTGCCTGCGACAGGGCTGCGTTGGCTGCTACCAGGGCCGTTATGGGGGCCTGGTCACCCAATCGCTGGGAGAGGCCAATACAGGCACGGGCATACTGCGCGCCCCCGCTCAGGCCGGCAAGACCCTGGTGAAGGTGCGAGAGCAGCGCTCTGGAGATATCCAGGGCAGCGTCCGGTTCCAACCCACGGAGAATGACGGTAATAGTTGCGCCCTCGGGGACGCCAAGCCAGTCCTCATCACGCAACAGCTGCTCCATGCCTGAACGCAGCTCCATCATCAGGCCTTCCGTTTCTGCCACGCCCCAGGCGGGACTGAACTCAAGCCGATCGACACCGAGTACCGCCACGACATCGTCAAAGCCAATATGCTCTTCAGTATGCAGGCCCCAGGGAAGCGACAAGCTTCGCAGGAACAGCAGCACCGAAGGGGTACTATCCCAGGATTGCGGGACCAGCATTCCGCCCATCATGTAGTCCGAGTCTGCGCCTGCACCGACAATCAGCGGGGGCAGGAATGCCGCCACGCCGGCACCAATAGCGCGTTCTATAACCGCAGTGCTGTCGCCGGGAATAGCCAGGGCATCACGCCAGTCCCTGCCCACCACGCCTTCAGGCACAGAAAAGGGCAGATTGCCGAAACTCTCCAAAACCAGGCCCGTGTCTCTGTCGATAACGACCAGACAACTGTCAATGTTCCGATAATGTCGTTCCAAGGTTTTCACGCCGCCAGTATAGGTGATATCCCCGCGGGGCTGTAGGCAGTAACTGCCATGCGCTACAGCGCCGGCAATGCTATGCTCGCTGCCCACAGGCTAATGCATGCCTTCCCGGGGAGGGAGAGTATTTTGCAGAAAAGGACAGTTTACTGGACGCTGTTTGGCGCCTTTGCAGTAGCGATGGCGGCCATTCAGTTCATTCCCTCGCAGCCCGTGCTGATACCGGCGCAGCTGGCTGAAGCAGAGCGAGCGGATCATCGTCTACTTAATTTTGAAGGCGTGGACAATTTTCGCGACCTGGGTGGCTACCCGGCGGCTGCGGGAAAATCAGTCAAGTGGGGCAGCCTGTACCGTTCGGCAAATTTGAGTGAAGCCAGCCGCGCAGACCAGCAGACCTTGCTTCGCATGGGGCTGGATACGCTGGTGGATCTGCGCTCTACTGCTGAAAAAGAGGCCGAGCCCAACCAGCTGCCGGAGGACCTGCCATTCGGGGTTGTCGAAATACCTGTCCTGGATGGCGGCGCCCAGGGACTTGCCGATGAAATCACCGCGCGTATAGACGATGAGACATTGGCAGACTTTGACGCCGAGGGTTTTATGCTGGCAGCGAATCGGCAGTTTGCAGACGAGTTCACACCGCAGTATGCACAGTTCATGAGGACGGTGCTGGAGGCGCAAGGGCGTCCCGTGTTGTGGCACTGCACCGCGGGCAAGGACCGTGCAGGCTTTGCCGCGGCCATACTCCTGCGTGTGCTGGGCGTGCCTGAGGAGATAGTGCTGGATGATTATGCGCTCAGCAAACAATACACTCTCGATGCACGCGGCCGTGACTTGATGCTACTCAAACTGTTCAAGGGCGAGGAGGTCGCCGACAAGGTTACTATACTGCTGGGCGTCGAGAAGCCCTGGCTACAAGCGGCTTTCGATGAGATTGACCGACGCTGGGGTAGCTTCGACGATTACGTCACGGCGGGTCTGCAACTGTCACCGGAGGAAGTCAGTACGCTGAGAAGGCAACTTCTGGAGTAGCCTGTGGACTTTGAACTGATCGCCAGGGTAATAGGTATTGGCTTTTTGGTCATGTACCTGGCTGCCATCGTCAGCGCGCTGGAAGCCATTCTCAAGGCACGCACATCACAGGGGGCCATCGCCTGGACGATTTCCCTGCTCACATTCCCCATCGCTGCGCTGCCGATCTACCTCATTTTTGGTCGCAACCGCTTTGACGGCTACCTGGACAAGCGCGATGAAATTGAGCGGGAGTCCCTGCGCCTGATACAGCGCGCCAGTGACAACATCCAGGACCACCTGGTACCGGTAAGCGCCGACAGCCCCATGTATGCGAGTCTCTTCAATCTCGCCAGAATGCCCGCAACTCGAGGTAACACGGCGCAACTACTGGTAGATGGCCATGCTACCTTCGACGACATCAGTCATGGACTGCAGTCGGCGCAGCGCTACATCCTGTTCCAGTTTTATATCATCCGTGATGACGCACTGGGTCGCCGGCTGGGGCGCATACTGGCGGACAAGGCACGCGATGGGCTCAAGGTCTATCTGCTCTATGACGAGATAGGCAGCCGACAGTTCCAGAAGTCCGGCCTGCTCAAGCAGCTGCGCATGGCTGGTGTCAGGGTGGCGCCATTCAATACCACTCAGGGGCCGCGCAATCGCTTCCAGCTGAACTTTCGTAACCACCGCAAGGTAGTCGTCGTGGATGGCCGCAAGGCCTGGATTGGCGGGCACAACGTTGGCGACGAATACCTCGGGCTCAATAAACGCATTGGTCACTGGCGCGACACGCATACCCGCGTCGAGGGGCCTGCGGTACTGGGTGCCGAGCTCGCCTTCGCCACAGATTGGCTGTGGGCTACACAGGGCCACCTTGAGGTTGACTGGGACTTCAGCCGCGAGGCGCCGGGAACAAGCACGGTGCTGGTGTTCCCCTCCGACCCTGCCAGCGAATATGAAGAAGCGGGTTTGATGTTTCACCAGAGCATTGTCGCGGCCAAGCACCGTATCTGGATAGCCAGTCCCTACTTTGTGCCCGACAGCGGAATCATGGCTGCACTGCAGCTGGCAGCGCTGCGCGGTGTGGATGTGCGCATTATGATTCCCGATGAACCGGATGGCCCGGTCGTCGCCATGGCCAACTGGTCCTTCACCCGTGAACTGCTAGCCGCCGGCGGCAAGGTCTACCGCTACCAGGGCGGGTTTATGCACCAGAAAGTGTTGCTGATGGACGACGAGCTTGCCGGTGTCGGCACGGCTAACTTCGACAACCGGTCCTTTCGACTCAACTTTGAGATAACGCTGTTGGTCAACGACAGTGCCTTTGCCGGCGAAGTGGAAGCCATGCTGGTACAGGACCTGGAGCGGTCTCGTCAGGTCGGGCTGTCGGAGTTCGATGGAAAACCCGTATGGTTTCCCCTGGCGATGGCTATAGCGCGCCTGTTCTCACCTGTTCTCTAGGCGACGGGCGCTATTGATCATGCTCAGCCGCTTACGCCCCAGACAAAAATAATCAACACTGCCGGCGGCACCACGAAACGAATCAGAAAATACCATACTGAGAAACCCGTATCCCCCAGTGTATGTAATTCATCCCTGGCAGCTGCCCTACTCATCACCCAGCCGGCAAATACCGCCAATAACAGGCCACCCAGCGGCAGCAGTATCTGGTTGGAGAAGTAGTCCATGATGTCGTTGAAGTTGCGCCCGCCAAGATCCAGGTCACCGATCACGTTGTAGGACATCAGGCTGATCACACTCAATACGGCAACGGAGCCAACTACAACCAGCGCGCTCTTGTGCCGTGCGATGCCAAAACGCTCCTCTACCCAGGCATTCACCGACTCTACCAGGCCAACCATAGAAGTTATTCCTGCAAAGGAAAGCATAACGAAAAACAGGATACTGAAGACCCAACCACCTGGCATTTGCGCAAACGCCACCGGCAGGGTCTGAAAAATAAGGCCGGCCCCGGCGGCGGGGTTCAGCCCGTAGTTGAATACGGCGGGGAAAATGACAAGCCCGGCGAGCACCGCCACCAGTGTATCGGCGCACACGATGATCAGCACCGACTGACTGATGGAAATGGAACGCGGCAGGTAAGAGCCATAGGTCATCATGCCGCCCATAGCCACACCGATAGAGAAAAAGGCCTGGCCAATTGCCGCCAGCACCGCGGTCGGGCCTATCTTGCTGAAGTCAGGGGTAAACAGCCACTCCAATGCCTCGCTAAAGCCGCCAGCAAAATAATTGTAAGTCGCCAGGCCCAGCAACAGCACGAACATCGCCGGCATCATCACCCGCACGGCTCTTTCAATACCGCCCTTTACGCCTGCGTAGATAATCAACCCCGTAATCGCCAGGCCCACCAGGGTCCAGAACAGCATTCCCAGGTTATCCTGCAGAACGCCGTCGAACGCAGCCTCGGCCATCTGCGCATCCATGCCGACAAACCCGGTAGTGATCGCCTTGTACAGGTACCAGAGTACCCAACCGACAACACCGGCATAGACGATCTCGATCGTATAGGCAGCCAATAGTCCCATCCCGCCGACAATTCGCCAGTGTTTCGAGCGCTTGTTATCGACCGCCACCTTCGCCATGGCGTTGGCAGGGTTGCCCTGCCCGCGACGACCGATCATCAACTCCGCCATCAAAATAGGCACGCCGATGCCGAAAGCGCAGGCAAGATAAATAATGACAAAAGCGGCGCCGCCGTTCTCCCCGGTCACATAGGGAAAGCGCCATATATTGCCGAGACCAACAGCAAAACCCACCGAGGCCATAAGGAAAGCGAATCGGGAAGACCAGTGCTCGCCACCGACTGCCGCCATAGTGTTGCTCCAGGTAATATTGTTATCAGGTGAGTCTACAGCGGACGGGTAGCCCGTTCCAGCCACGCACGATCAGTATCGCCAAGCTGCGGGGCAATCTCTTTCGCCACCACCTGGTGATAGGCTGTCTATCCACTGGCGTTCCTGGGGGGTAAGCAGCGATATATCCAGCAAACGACGATCGAAGGGAACCAGGGTGAGCGCCTCAAATTCGAAAACAGGTACGTCTCCGGACACATCTGCATCTCGCGCACCACCACCAGGTTTTCACAGCGAATACCGTAACAGCCGTCCTTGTAGTACCCGGGCTCATTACTGACAATCATACCCGGCTGCAATGCCCAGGGATTATGCGCTTTGGCGATGCGCTGCGGGGCCTCGTGCACACTGAGAAACGCACCTACGCCGTGACCGGTACCATGGTCATAGTCACATCCCGACTGCCACAGGAACTGGCGTGCCAGCACATCGAGTTGGCTGCCGGTGGTGCCCGCTGGAAAGCGCACCTGATCCAGCGCAATATGCCCTTTCAGGACAAGGGTAAACATGCGCCTCACCTCTGGCCCGGGATCACCGATGGCCACGGTACGGGTGATATCTGTGGTGCCATCAGAGTATTGGCCACCGCTATCCACCAGGTAGACAGAGTCCATGGTGAGAGCGCCGGGTGCTGGCACATTGAGATGATTGTAATGACACATCGCGGCGTTGCCGCCAGCTGCCGAAATAGTATCGAACGAGGGCCCGTGGTACTCCTCCCCTGCCTCGCGAAAGTCGCCCAGGGTGTCTGAGAGCACAGCCTCATCATGCATCCGCCCCGCGGCAACTTCCGCGTCCAGCCATGCGAGGAAGCGGACTTCCGCCACAGCGTCGCGGCGATGTGCGTTCCGCGCGCCCTCAACCTCTACCGCGTTCTTGCAGGCCTTGGGCAACAGCACCGGATCCGCAGCCGCAACAAGCTTTGCACCGCCGGCTTCCAGGGTGAGTTGCGTCCAGGCATTCGCGCCCTCTGCATCAGCCAACACGCGCTTGCCTGAGTAAGATTGCAGAACAGCCTCTGCGGCAGACTCCGGAAGCATGCGCACGCCTGATCCCACATGGGCCTCCAGGCCTTCAGGAACACGACCCGGGTCAACAAAAACAGTGGTATCGCCATTGCTATCGAGCATGGCGAAGCTCTGCAGCACGGGCATACACGGAATATCCGTGCCGCGAACATTTAATAACCAACTCACGGAATCCGGTGCAAACAGCAGCGCGGCATCCGCGCCCTGCTCAGCCACCACCGCCGCAATACGCTGGCGTTTCTCAGCGCAGCCACTGCCCGTGTAGGCCTCATCAAGCAACAGTGCCGGACTGATTGCCGGAGCGGGCCGGTCATGCCAGCAATGGTCGACGAGGTTATCGGTGTCAGCGACCAGATGCAGGCCGCCCGCCTCCAGTGTTGCCACCGCATTGCGGTACCAGCTCAGGCTATGCATTCGAGGATCGCAGGCTACCTTACAACCGGCATCAAGCTGTTGGGCCAACCAGTCAACGTGGGGTACTTCCACCAGGTGGTGATACTCGAAAAGATCCGGGAAACCTCGTTGCGCACCTGCACTGTATAGCGGCCATCGACAAAAATGGCCGCACGGTCGCGCATCACCACTACTGTACCGGCAGACCCGGTAAAGCCCGACACCCATCTCAGTCTCTCGTTATGAGCGGGGATATACTCGCCAAGATATTCATCGGCGCGGGGGACAACAAGCGCATCGTAACCCCTGGCGGCCATTTGTGCGCGCAGGGATTCGAGGCGTTGGGCAATGGGCTTCATGACGATGGATCCAACGCAGAATTCGAGCCCAAGTCTAACCGATTTTCCAGCTCGCAGCAGAACCAGGATCAGGCTGGCAGAGGTTCAGGCACTACTCTTCGTAGAGATCGAAGTCAGCCTTGGAAATGCCACAGTCAGGACACTCCCAGTCTTCCGGAATATCTTCCCAGCGCGTACCCGGGGCGATGCCATCATCAGGCAGGCCCTCGGCTTCGTCGTAGATAAACCCGCAGATTACACATTCGTACTTCTTGAAGTCACCGTCGCTCATTGGCTGGATCCAGATCCGTTATTCAAACCCGGATTATAGGCCATGCACTTCAACCTGCGCGACAGGAAACAGTCCGCACTGGTAAACCGACGGTCACAGCTGCCCCTCCAGTGTTACCCGAAAAGCGTCTCCCTCAGGCGATGCCAGCAGCTGTATCGCCTGGCGCAGTTGCGGGTCGTCGAGACCGGGACCGGATATCAGCACGTCGACCTGGTAATCAGCCTGGCGCAACACAACCGGGCCCGATGCCCGGACATCTCCGGCCAGCGTTACAATCTCACCGGCCAATTCACCCGGCTGCGCAGAACTGATATCCAGTACATAGCTACCCAGTGCACGACGCCCCTGGGGCGAGCGCCATCCGGCGTCCTGCCAGACAATCCTGCCAAGGGCCTCTTCAGGCAGGCCATCGCGAAGCAACGCATGTTCAAACTGCAAGGCCACCGAGCCCACCAATTCCACGGGTAAATACTGTCGCAGCAGACCTGCGTCAAATACGGCATCCACCGCGCCGAGCTCCAGCTCACGCCCTGAGTGAATCGTCACATGGGCATTCAGTCGCTGCCGCCCCCATTCGCTTTCAACCGCGATGCCAGGACTGAACAACACCAGCGACAATGGGCTAAGCTTCCAATTCACGCTCCCGAGTTGCAGCCAGTCATCACCGGTGGCGACCAGGGCCCGTGCGGCCTCGCCACGCCATACGGAACCGCTCACGCCCTGCAGCACCACACGATCTGCGGGTACTATCGACAACAGTAGCCGCGCCGGTGCCAGGGCTAATAACAGCGCTATCGCGCACAGGCCGAGGAGTAACCCCGGCAGCCATCGTTTGCGCATCAACCGGACTGCGCCACGCGCACTGTGGCATTGACCCGGCCCACGCTGCCCGCCTGGGTTATAGATGCTTCGCGCACCAGCATGCCCTCGCGGTATTCGATCTGGTGCAGCCAGGCGACCAGGTCATCAAACACGGCGTTCTCCAGTCTCACCTGCACCTCGCCCCGACTGTTGGGCTGCAAACGGTCGACCTGCAGGTTGAAACTGGTCGTGGAGCGATTGATCAGGCTGGTAAGATTGCGCCTGGTGCTGCGATCTGCGCCACTATCGCGCAACTGCAGTATCTGTGACACCAGCACATCCACTCGCTGCAACGATTCAGCGACGCCCTTATTCTGCAGCGCCAACCGGTCGCGGGCATTATCCAGCGGCGCCACCAGCACCATAAACAGCAGATACAGGCCCACTGCCAGCCCCATAATAAGCACACTCAATTGCTCCCGCTGGGTCAGGCCTGCAAACCACTGCTTCATGAGCCTTCTCCCACACGCAGGCGAGCCCGCACCTGGTCGCCCTGGGCACTGCTGTTTTCCAGCGTTGCCTGTAACCCGGTCTCGGCGAAACCGGCGCGAATACGCTCCACCGACTCATAATTTGCCGCCAGCAGGTTCAGGCGCATCTCCGCGGCCTTGTCGTTGTAATTGATGCTAATAATATTACCTTTACCGTCGGCAACCACCTTGCCTACACGCGCCAGCATACTGACAAAGCCACTGCTCTGTGCGGACCCGCTAAGAGTACCCAATTGCTGGCGCAACTGCTTTTCAGGGTCGACCACCGCGCCACGGGGGATGGCCTTGCGAAACGTTTCCTGTACTGCACCACGCAGGGCGAGGTTTTCCTCACTGAGCTGACGATAATCCATCCAGGTCGCTAACAGGTGCACCGCCACTGCAACAGCAAACAGCGCGGCTACTTTGCGCCAGTGTTGCCACCAGCGCTGCAGGGGCAGGCGCACGGCCCACTCACCCTGGCGCAAGTTAAGTGCAGTCTGGGGCATCTCCGCGATTAACATCGCGGAGTAGAAGTCGCCACTGCGCCATTGGACGCGGTCGCGCAATGCCTCCGGGATCAACTGGGTATCAGCTTGCTGATCAGCGCCATAAATGACTATTGTCTCTGGTTCGCCCTTACTGTGCTGCAGTGCCTGCAACAGCATGGGCAGCATCGCTCTCTCTGCCCCGAATCCTGCGCAGGCGTCATTGCGCACTATTGCGGCGTCTTCTTCCAGCACCAGACACCACTCACCCTCTTGCCAGGGAAGCAACAGCGGTTCGGGTACCCATTGGCCGACGCCGGGGTACGACTCCAGTTCCGCGGCATAGTGACGCATATGCTGACCTGCACAGACCGCTACGGCATAGTCCAACTGGCCCAGCGCACTATAGGCAAAATGCAAATCGGATAATGTCCTCGGCCAGTTCCTCTTCCAGGGTGAAGGGCAGCGACTTGGCCAGGTGGCGGCGCTCTTCCGGCGCGATCTGCAGCGCCAGCAGGCGCACTTCCGCCGCAGGGACAGCGAACAGGGGGGTCAATTTACGCTGTTGCAGTACCGCGCGCAGCGCATCCTGTGCCTGCGGCTGATCCAACCACTGGGGGCCATCATTGGCACCTGCCGGGTACCAGGCCAGGCGTCCATGAAGCAAACGGATTACAGCGACTTCTCGCAAGCTTGTTCTCTCTTCGGTTGGGGGACTGAAACCCGTCCGTCGGCGCTGCGACTGAGCACACTCACCTGACGGTTTTTACGTTGCAGCACACTGTACAAGCGCTGGTTCCTGCCGGCAACTTCAACCCGCGCACGCAGCAGGAAATATTCTGATTGCTGCGTTAACAGCTCGGCCATCTGGGCCTGCAGTTTATCCTTATTGCCGGCCAGAACCGGTTGGTCGAAAGAAATCCTGCAGGTCCCTGAAGCCATTTTCGCAGCGATAACTGGCCAGAGCCAGACCGTCCTGGGCACTCAATGGGCTCAGTTCATCCACCGGGGCAATCGAACGAAGGACCGTGGCCGACGCGGTATGTATATTCAATCGCCCTGCCGATTGCGGCCAGACCGTGACGAAGGGCCGCAGTGCCAGGAACAGCTCGGCTGTCATACCCTTGACTGCACGCAATTCACTGACGCTGGCCATGGGCTGATTCGCCACCCGGTAAGCGGGTGTTAAGCCCGCGTAGAAATCATCTTCCGCCCCGTCAAAGCGCACCTGTTGATCGCCGTCTATCCAGTCACCCACGGCCTGCATGATGGCAATCGCCTGTTGTTGGCCCAGTTCCTGTTCGGCCGACGGCCTGCAACAGGCGAATGAATTGCGCCTGAGCCGGCGTAAAACGCGGTTGCCCTTCTCC
Source organism: uncultured Gammaproteobacteria bacterium (assembly GCA_963845135.1). GTDB lineage: Bacteria > Pseudomonadota > Gammaproteobacteria > Pseudomonadales > Halieaceae > Halioglobus. Next base: position 62,579 of record CAWJQW010000013.1, read on the forward strand.
CTGCTGAGCCACCTCGGTGAGCAGGTTCAGGTTAAAACGACCCTGCAGGTCCTCTACCTCTCCCGCAAGCCAGCCCCCATCCTCAAGCGGATAAGGCACCTCTTCGCGGGCCCAGATATCCTCCAGCGTATCCTGGGCATTGTCTGCCTTGGCATCGGCGTCGTAATCGGCAAGTAGCGCCAGGGTAGCCAAACCCTCCGCGCCGCGCAGGTAAGACCGTGATTGCTCGTCAACAAAAATATTGGAGCTGCGCTGATACAGCCGGGTGAAGTCGCTTTGCATTGCCACAATCAGGGCCGCGCTGATGGCGAACACCAGCATCGCCGCCACCAGGGCGGCTCCACCCTGACCGGCGCTGGAATTAAAGCGGCGGCAGCGCATACACCCGCCTCATCTCTCCCCAGTCATCCAACTGCAGCCTTACCTCAATGGCCAGCGGAGGGGTCAGTCCCACGCCGGGCTGACTGGTATCCACAACCCAGTTCTCCGTCCAGCCCCGGGTGTCCAGCTCCGTGCCGGTACCCGTGCTGCGAGCGCCTTCTATCCCATCCAGGAAAAGCACCCTGATGTCTTCAACCTCTTCCAGTAACAGGGCCGACAGCGGTTCCGTTTCACCGGCCCGGTCCAGTACCGGGTAGCTGTCACGCCACAGGCTGCCTTCCTCCAGGCGATAGTTAACGCGCTGCAACTCGGGGCGCTCCTGTCCCAGCGGATTGTGCCAGCCACTGCGGCTAAGACTCAGTGGAAAGCGCGCTGCCATGCCACCCTGCATGGCCGGCTCCAGTTCACCGAACTCGTCGCGCACGGGGCGCGCAACAAACTGCTCCAGGTCGCGGGAGATGATCATCCAGGCGCGGTTGATGCGATACACTCTTTCAGCGGTTGCCTGCGTACTCTCCACACCGCTGATAATCGTGCTGAAACTGGTAAAGGCAATGACCGACACGAAAGCGGTGATGGCCAGGGCGATCAGCACCTCAACAAGGGTAAAGCCGCGCACCCGCTCAGTCCTGCCCACTGTTAACATCCAGTTCAGCCTTGAGATCGGAGGGCAGGAAGGCGACCAGGGTGTACAGCGGCTGCTCCGCGTCACCCTCTTCAGCGGCCACGTCGATTTCCAGCCGATAGAAAAGCGGCACGTCGGTGACCTTGCTTTCTATCCACCAGTACCAGTCCCGCTCACCCATGCGGGTAACACCACTATCGCGCCCCTTGAGCAAGTCCTGCCGGGCATAGGCCAGTATCCGCACTTCCGCCAGCTTATTGGCCGCGACCGCATGGGCCAGGGCCTTGTCACGCAGATAGGCTGTAGCATCTACTTGGCGCGACAGGGTCACCATCAATGCCGGCAAGGCCAGAGCCACCACAGCCAACGCCACCATCACCTCCACCAGGGTAAAGCCGGAGAGGAGCCTATGGCGACTCACAAATCCTCCTCGCCAATGATGTCGCCATTGCGCAGCGCCTGAAAGTTGCCCAGTAAGTCCCACTCCAGCCGCCACAGCAGCTCATCTGTTGCCGCTTCACGTATCATCATCGCACCGGGAGCAGTCTCGCCGCTGGCATAAAACACCAGTTGCGGCTGCGGGCTTGTGGAACCGGGGACCAATGCGTCCTCGTCCTGGGTCGCGCCCTCGAGTTCCAGTTGTACTTCGATACCGGGTGGCAACACAGCAGCGGCAAACACCTCCTTGCCGCTGTCGGGTGCTCGCCAGCCCGTGGCGCTCTCTTCGTACCAGTCAAAACGATACCGCCACTGCCCCTGGTCGTCCTCCATACGCACGGCCAGGCCATAGTTAATGCCGGAAAACTGTGCCTCATCCAGGGCGTAGTTAGCGCTGTCGGCCACGCCCTCTACTATGGCGCGCAGCAGGATATCGCGATCACCCGAGCCAATATTCAGGGTGACCAGGGAGGTGACCAATACCACCACAAACAGGGCCACCAGCAATTCCAGCAGGCTGAAACCTCCCTGCCGGTCACCCAGCATGATTATTCTTCCGTGCTTTTCCAGTTACCGATATCCGCATTCTGGTCTTCGCCACCGGAGAGGCCGTCCGCGCCCAGGCTATAAATATCCACTTCACCGTTTTCCCCGGGACTGAGATACAGGTAAGGCCGCCCCCAGGGATCGATAGGCAGTTCCGGAAGGTAGCCGCCTTTCTTGAAATTGCGCGGTACAGGGTCCAGGGAACTGGCTTCCACCAGGGCTTCAAGGCCCTGCTCAGTGGTCGGGTACACGTAATTGTCCAGGCGGTAAATCTTCAGTGCCGTCTCAATCGATTTGAAATCGGCCTGGACTTTTTGCACGCGCGCCTCGTCTGCGCGATTGAGGACGGTGGGCGCCACCACGCTGATCAGCAGGCCCATGATCACCAGGACCACCAGAATCTCTACCAGCGAGAATCCGCCGTTTCTATATGCTTTCATGTTGTCATTTCACCATTGTGTTCAAATCAAATATGGGCAGCAGGATGGCCAGCACAATCAGCAATACCATGCCACCCATCACCACCACCATCAGCGGTTCAAAAAGCGCCATCACCGTGCCCAGGGTCATCTCCAGCTCTCGTTCCTGGTTGGCCGCAGAGCGTTCCAGCATGGTCTCAAGTTCTCCACTGGCCTCGCCGCTGGCGACCATATGTACCATCATCGGCGGGAAACGACCACTCTGCTGCAGTGCTCTATTAAGACTGCTGCCTTCCTGCACAAGTTCCGCGACCGCTTTGCTGTCATCGCGCAACACCAGGTTGGTCAATACCTGCCCGGCAATGCGCAAGGCATCCAGCAGCGGCACGCCACTGGCCATGAGAATACTCAGGGTAGAAGCAAAACGTGCCGTATCCAGCGCCACAATCAGTCGTGACAGCCCTGGCAAGCGCAACAGAAAGCGATGCCACTTGCGCCGCCGGGACTCGCTGCGCAACAACCGACGAACCAGCATCGCCAGCGCAACCACGCCAAGCAATACCCAGACTCCCCAGGCACGGAAGAAGTCGCTGGTGGCAATCAGCGCCCGGGTTAGCCAGGGTAACTCGCGACTGGAATGCGTAAAAATACCCACCAGCTCCGGCACCACGAAGACCATCAAGGCCACCACTACTGCGATGGCCACGCCCACCAGTATGAACGGGTAAATCATCGCCATCTTCAACTTCTGGCTGGTGTACTGGCGTTGCTCGGTGTAGTCAGCCAACTGCTCAAGCACCGGCCCCAGGAAGCCCGCGTGCTCGCCAGCGGTCACCATCGCGCGATACATTTCATTGAAGACCAGCGGAAACTCGGCCATCGCATAGGCCAGGGTGTAGCCCTCAGACACCCGCGAGCGAACCTGTAACAGCAAGCCCTTTATGCGGGCATTGCGGCTCTGTTGCGCCGCCGCCTGCAGGGCTTCGTCCAGGGGCAGATTGGACTGCACCAGAGTAGACAGCTGCCGGGTCACCATAGCCAGGTCACCTGCAGAAATTCGTGGTTGCAGAAACCCGGGGCGCCAGGAAGCGCTGTTGGCCGCCGGCCTGTTGGCCTCTTCTACTTCTACCGGGCGTAACTTGCGTGAACGTAACTGGCCGCGCACCTGGCGCTCGGAGTCTCCTTCGAGGAAACCTTTGACCAGCTTCCCCTCGGGGTTCAGCGCGCGGTAGCGATAGGCGGTCACGGGTTCAGCCCACCGAGGTGACACGCATCACCTCTGCCAGGCTGGTTTCGCCGGCGAGAACACGGCGACGTCCATCCGCCTGTATGGAGGGGTACAACTGCCTCGCATGTGCCACCATCTCCTGCTCGCTGGCCCCTTCGTAGATCAGCGCCCGCAGGGTCTCATCCACCTCTATCATCTCGTAAATGCCGGTGCGCCCGCGATAACCCGTGTAGTTACACTTGTCGCAGCCCTTGGCCTGAAACAGGGTGATCGCTTCGCCGCCGGCATCCACCTGCAGCAATTCACGCTCGGCATCGCTGGCCGGCGCGGCCTCGCGGCAGGCCAGGCACAACAGGCGCACCAGGCGCTGCGACATTACCGCCAGCAGGCTGGAAGACACCAGGAACGGCTCAACGCCCATGTCCTTGAGGCGGGTGATTGCGCCAATGGCAGTGTTGGTATGCAACGTTGACAGCACCAGGTGGCCAGTGAGCGATGCCTGTACCGCTATCTCACCGGTCTCGAGATCGCGAATTTCACCCACCATGACCACGTCCGGGTCCTGCCGCAAGATCGCTCGCAGACCGCGGGCAAAGGTCATGTCGACCTTGGCATTCACCTGGGTCTGTCCCACACCAGGCAGCATGTATTCCACCGGATCTTCGATAGTGAGAATATTCCGCGAGGTCTGGTTGATATCAGACAGGCCAGCGTACAGCGTGGTGGTCTTGCCCGAGCCGGTAGGGCCGGTCACCAGGATAATACCGTGGGGGCTATGCAGGTGGCGGCGGTAGGCCTCCAGCACCTGCTCGTTCATGTTCAACTGATCAAGCTTTAACTGCCCGGCGGCGGTATCAAGCAAGCGCAAAACAACGCGCTCCCCGTGGGCAGAGGGAATGGTAGACATACGTATGTCCACAGAATGCCCGGCAATTTTCACTGAAATACGGCCATCCTGGGGTACCCGCTTCTCGGCAATATCCAGTTTGGCCATCACCTTCAGGCGCGAAACCAACAACGGTGCCAGCGCACGCTTGGGTGACAGCACCTCCGCCAGCACGCCGTCAATACGGTAGCGCACACTGAGCCTGTCCTCAAAGGTTTCAATGTGGATATCAGAAGCCTGCTCGCGCACCGCCTGGGAGAGGATGGCATTGATAAGGCGGATGATGGGCGCGTCGTCGTCCGCCTCCATGAGGTCGCCTGACTCGGGGATCTCCTCGGCGAGGCGTGACAGGTCGACATCGGCGCCGATGTCCTCCGCCATCTGTACCGCTTCGCTATTGTCGCGCTGGTAGGTTGTCGTGAGACGCCGCTGAAATTCCTCAGCATCAACCCGCTCAAGGCGAAACGGGCCGCCCAGATAACGCCGCAGTTCAATCAGCACCTGCAGTTCCGGCTCCCCATGCGCCAGGATCAAAGGCTCTTCGCCGTCGTCCTGCAGCAGCACGCCTTTCTGTTGGGCGAACGCGAACGGCAGCCCTCGGCGCGCTGCAGCCCGAGGTATATCCTGCAAGGCGACATCCGCTACCGTCATCACTGTTCCTCCACGGTGCTCGCCCCGGCTTCTCCGGTCATGTTTTCCAGTTGCTTTATCTGCTCATCCCATTCGGGCAGCATCGGCAGATTGCCATCGTCGAGGAACATCAGCCCCTGCTCCCGGCGCAGCAATTGCTGGTCGCGAATATAGCGGTACTTTTCTGCCGTGGCGCCGTCCAGTTCTTCATCGTCGCGAATAATCGTCGGGCGTATAAAAATCAGCAAGTTGGTTTTATCCACCTGTACGCTGTCACTGCGAAACAGGCGCCCTAAAAAGGGAATATCGCCAAGTATCGGCACTTTTTGCTGGCCATCCTGCACCTTGTCCTCAATCAAGCCGCCCAGCACTACTATCTGGTTGTCCCGCGCCAGCACTTTTGTCTGGATTTTTCGCTCGCTGGTAATGAGGTCAGCCGCGTCCGAGATCTGGGAGGCCCCCACGATCACGTTGGACACTTCCTGCTCAATATCAAGCACGACCGAGTCCCCCTCGTTAATGTGCGGCGTCACGGAAAGCGTAATACCGACATTCTCCCGTTCAATCGTCTGGAAAGGATTGGACGCCCCCTCGTTTGACCCTGTATTGGTGAACGAGCCAGTGATAAAGGGCACGTTCTGGCCAACCGTAATAAACGCTTCCTGGTTGTCCAGGGTCAGCAAGCTCGGCGTAGAAAGAATGTTGGCATTACCCTGCGTTTTCAGGGCGTTGAGCACCACCGTCATGGTCAGGTCGTCATCCACGCTGCCCCAGCCCAGCGAAAGCCCCGGAATGCCGGCGAGTGCGCCGGCCAGGTCCTGGGCACTGAATTCTCCCCCACTGTTGTCATCATCGTCATCGTCAGTCGGTGGTGTAATTGCACCGGCCAGGCGCTCGGCGGTACTCTGGCTGTTGATATTGCTCCCGTAAAAGCCCTCGTCGTTGGCAAACAGCCACTGCAGACCCAACTCCTGGGCGTCACCGGCGGTCATTTCGACGATAATGGCCTCCACCAGAACCTGCGCCCTACGGATGTCCAGGCGACGTATCACCGACTCCACAGAGGCCATTTCATCAGCGTCAGCGGTAATGATCAGGGCATTGGTACCCTCGTCCGCCTCTATCGTTGAGGTATTACCGGATGAACGCGCGGGCTTGTTACCTTCCCCGGAATCAAGCCGCTCAATGTTTTGCATCACCTTGGTCAGGACCTCGGCGATGTCTTTGGCCTGGGCATATTCCAGGTAAACCACCTTGACGTTGCCACTTTGCTCAAGGGGCGTATCGAGGTGGCGAATCAGTTGCGCCATGCGCGCCCGTTCCATCTCGTCACCGCTGACCAGCACACTGTTGGTGCGCGCGTCCGGCACCAATAGCACCTCAGGCTCGGCACCACCGCTTTGCTTGGCTTCGGATTTTTTCAACTGATCCAGCATGGAGACGACGTCGTCAGCCACCGCATAGCGGAGCTTGATGATGTCTGTTTTCTGCACTGCAGACTGATCCATGCGCTGGATAATGTCGCGAATACGTTCAATATTGGCAGAAACGTCAGAAATAATAATCGCGTTGCTGGGTGCGTATGCGGCCATATGCGCCTGCTGTGGCACCAGGGGACGCAACACCGGTATCAGCTTGGCTGCGGATATGTTGTCCAGGCGGATGACCTGGGTCACATACTCATCGTTGCCGCGAGAGGAATCATCTGCAACAGAAACGGCGGATGAGCGCGCATCCTTGCTCTGGATCACTCTCACCACGCCACCGGAGCGGACGGCCGTGTAACCATGCACATCAAGAATAGACAGGAACAGGTCGTAGAGCTCCTCCTTGGAAACCGGTTTACTGGAGACGACCTTGACCTTGCCCTTCACCGCGGGGTCCACCACGATAGTCGTTCCCGTCACCTCCGCGACGAATTTTATCAATTCCTGTATGTCTGTTTCTTTCAGGTTGACCGTGTAATCCTGGGCAAGCGCGGCGCCGCCAGGGAGTATCACAGACAGCAGCGCGGCGAGAAGTACGCTCCGAATCCGGTGCGAAGTGACTTTCACGGTTGTTGGTCCTCTGTTCACTTGCAGTAAGGGCACGGTCTATTCACTCCCCGCGCCAAGGCTAACGCTGATGGAAACTTGCTGGTCCCCGCGCTGCAGGTCAAAGACCGCCTCGCTGGCTGACCGCATGGTCTGGTAAAGGCGCATCGTATTGGCGGGATCGTTGAGCACGATGCCATTCACGCTGGTCACCAGGTCACCGGGCTTAAAGCCCAACTGGGAAAACTGCTCCCTGTCTTTGCCTGGCGCAAGCCGGTAGCCCAGGAGCTGACCGTCTTCGCGCACGGCACTGATCGCCACCACGTCTGACAGCGATTGCGGATTTTCGTACAGTCGATCGCGGTAACCGCTGGCCAGTTCCGTCGCCGAGGCCTCATCGCGCTTGTCCACCAACTCGGGCGCACCGCGATTGACCGGCGCACGGGTGTTGGTACGCACAGGGGTTCCCGCAGGCGGCTCAACAGGGGCGCCCAGTTCGTTTTCTTCGTAGAGGATTAGCAACTCATAAGTTCCATTATTGTCCAGCACCACCTGGCGCGGCATCACCTTCGCCAGCACCACGTTGTTGCCCACCGGCAACTCGTCCTCCACGGCATACACCGCCTGCTTTTTGCGATGCTCGATGATAGCGTGGCCCAGCCCGTTCTCGGAGGACGCCACCACTCCGCGCAACACCAGCTGCAGACGCGTCTCCCTGGCATTCTCTTCGATGCCTTCCCTGGACTCATCCGCCAGCGCTTCCGGTTCCACTACCTCGGCAATCACCGCATCACTGGATATGGCCTCACCAAAAAGATGCCGGCCACGCAATTGTTCGATATCCACGGGAGCTCGATCCGTTGCAATAGTCGGCTGGATAACCGGGTTGACCATCCTGGCCCCTTCCGGCTCAGAGACTTCAACGGAAGGAAACAACGCCCAGAACAGCCCGACGAGTGACCAGGCCAGCCACAAGACCAACAGCACCACCAGCGCCTGGCGCAAGCGTCTGGCCCGCTCTGGCTGCGCCAGGCCGCGTATGGCTGACTCCAAAGCAGCGCCCGCTCGCGCGCTGAGATCACCGGTATTACTGAGCCATTGAGCTGGCAAACGATACTCACTTATCTGCTGGAAAAAGAACCGTGGGCGCAGTCGCAGGCGCTCCCCGTCTGGCCCCGATTATAGGGGGCGAAGGTAAAAGTTAAAACCACAGTGCAGATGGTATTTGTGGATAGAAACCGGCCGGAAAATGACCGTTCAAACTTTAACCCTGCAGGTAGTAGCGCAATGCTGCCAGCACCAGTGACAAACCCACCAAAGGGTAGATCCAGCGACTGATCCGCTGCACCTGCTCGGGCTCCATGGGCTTGGCTATACGTTCCAGTATGAATGACAACAGCGCTACACCGCCAAAGATTGCTACCAATATCAGTAATAAGTCGCTCATTGGCCCTCCAGCGGGGCAACGCCCTCCCTGACCTGAGTATACCAGCCTGAAGGGTCGTCAATCTCTCCCTCGGCGTTCAGTGGTGGGTAGGCCAGACCCCGCTGACGGCAGAAATCACGCACCTGCGGGTGCCCCCACTCGAAAAAGAGCCGCTTGTAGGCCCTTTCCCCCAGCCTGGGAGTGGCGTAGCAACCGGCCTGCTGTCGCTGCCGCTGGGCCTCAGAGAGAATAATGCCCGCTGCCACCGAGACGTTATAGGACGCTACCATCCCCATCATCGGTATCGTCACACAGTGATCCACTGCTGCCAGTGCTTCTCTACTGACCCCGCGGCGCTCCGCCCCGAACACAATGGCAGTAGGCCGCGTATAGTCTACCGAGCGGTAGTCGATGGCGTCTGCATCGAGGTGCGCAGCGACCAGCTGACTGCCCTCATGCCTGAGCACAGCAAATGCGTCGGCAGGCCGGCGATACTGGTTGATTGTCACCCAGTCGTGGGAGCCCATGGCCGTGCCCCGAAACGCGGTGTAATCCTCCTCTCCGATCACGGCATGCAGGTACTGGATACCCACCGCATCACAATTACGCACAATCGCCGAGAGGTTACGCTGTTTATTGACAAAGTCGGTGACGACACAAAGATCCGGTTGACGCAGGTCCAGCACCTGCCGCAAACGACCAATACGTTCCGGTGTCATCGCGCGCCACGGCAAAGTCGGCGCAACAGGGCCACCGACATCATAGAGCTGTGGACGCCCTCAACCAACAATCCGATAAGCATCCGGGATCTGGTCCAGGGAGTCCACCGAGCAATCAAGGTCCTTCACCAGGCCATCGCGAAGCGAATAGACCCAACCATGAACCGCCAATTTTTGACCCTTCGCCCACGCCTGCTGGGTAATCGTGGTGTGACACACATGCGACACCTGGGTAATCACATTGAGCTCACACAGGCGCGCCAGCCGCTCCTCCTTATCCTCGATTGCATCTAACTCGTCCTGGTAACGAAAATGCACGTCCCGGATATTGCGCAGCCAGTTGTCTGCAAGGCCGGTATAACGGCTCTCATACGCAGCTCGAATGCCGCCACAGCCGTAGTGCCCGACGACTATTACATGCTTGACCTTGAGCACCTCAACCGCGTATTGCAGCACGGTCAGGCAATTGAAATCTGTGTGGACGACAATATTGGCCACATTACGGTGAACAAAAACCTCACCCGGCAGCAAGCCAACGATCTGGTTTGCGGGTACCCGACTGTCGGAGCACCCTATCCATAAGTACTCGGGCGTCTGCTGGGCCGCCAGTTTCTCAAAAAATTCGGGGTCATCCGTCTTTACCGACTCCGCCCAGGCGCGATTGTTCTCGAACAGCTTCTCGACATCGTCACTCACGGCGAGCCCTTACACCAGCAGGGTCGATAGGCGCGACAATACAACGGTATTGCCACCTTTGGCGCAGGCATCCTCAAGCGCCTTACAGCTCACCGACTCCATTTGCCTCGCCAGCTGAACCATGTCGACCGCAGGGTATTGCCGTGGTTCCCAGGTGACCAGACCAATGCCGATGGTGACCTGCAATACGGCGCCCCGCCCGTCATCGATAGAGAAGTCCTCTATATCCAGGCGCATACGTTCGGCGATGTCGCTGCCCAGTGACTCACCGCTGCCGGGAACCACCACTGCAAGGCGCACACCGGTCAGCCGGGCCATCATATCTGTGGCGCGCAGGTCGGAAGATATTCGCTGGGCCACTCGCTTCAGTACGAACTGTGCGCGACCCTCACCATAGTGCTGGTAGAGATCATCGTATTCGTCGATTTCCATCATCAACAGCGTCACCGGCTTGTCGGCGCGCTTGGCCCGGGCAATCTCTCGACTGAGGTCCAATTCAAAGCCACGCGAATTGCTAACCTGGGTCAGCGGGTCAATCATGGTTAGCTGGGAGACCTGTTGATGACTCACCGCCTGGGTGATACAGCGCGCGATTATTGCGGCCAGGTGCGCGAGCAGACTCTCCTCCGCCCCGCCCAGCGCCACCGTATCATCCGCGATACCGATATGCAGGCTACCGAACAGTCGTCCGGACTCTGTCAGCGGCAATAACAAGGCATAGTCGATACCGTGTTCCGACTTGAGTACTTCGAACATCCTCGAGTCCGTGGCATCGACCAGCTCGATATCCGGCTCCAGTCCATAAAGCTCCTGCATGTCGAATGCATCGCCATGCAGCTGTAAATAATGGCCGTAGCGCTCACCCCCGACAATAAGGTCGCCCAGGACGCCATCGGGATCGTGTAATAACAATTCCGCGCTGCGAAATGCAAAATGCCTGGGCAGGCTGACCAGCAAGACCTCCAGCAAGGCTTGCAAATCGCGCGCGTCCAGCAACATATGCTCGAATTGCTGAGTTTGCAGATAGAGATATCGATTGAGTTTGATGGTCTCTACAAGACGGCGTTCCCGCAACTCCGCCCGCGACGGGACCGGCGGTGCCCCCTGAATTTCCTCTGCAGGAAAACCAACCTTGCCTTGCTCATCAATCATGTTCGCACCACGTCCGGATATACAGTCAGGCTTGCAATGCCTGAACTCATTGTTATTGGCGGCTAAGTGTAAGCGCCCTATAATTCCGTTGCAACGACGAACCCCTATTCCCGAACAGCGGCAACAAGTGCTCAAGGAGCCAGCGAATTGAAACTGACAGCAGAGCTAAGCCTGTATCCACTGCAGGAGGACTACATCAGCGTTATCAAGGGCTTCATTAGTGAGGCCGAGGCACATCCCGGCATAACACTGGTCACCAATGCCATGGCCACACAGGTCTGCGGCGATTGGGACGACGTTTTCGCTCTGGTCAATTCATGCCTGCACTCCAGCTATGAGCGTTTTGGCAAACAGGTGCTGGTATGCAAATTCATCCCCGGTGAACTTGCCATACACGGGTGAGGACACCCGCTGACACAGGCCACCTGAAACGTCGCCTGGAGCTAACGCTGGGACAATGGAAGCAATGGCAGTGCTCGCCGCAATTGTCATTCCAGCCGCATCTCGAAGGCACGATTACGGGCGGCCTGAGCAATCACAATTTCCTGGTCAGCGCGGGTCATTCACGCTTCGTCGTGAGACTGGACGGCATTGAACCCGACAGGCACGGACTCAACCGCCAGTTTGAATGGCGAACACTGCAGTCAGCCAGCGAGATCGATATCGCTCCTGTGCCGCGCTATTTCAACCCGCAGCTGGGTGCACTGGTTGTCGACTACCTCGAGGCAGACGCAAAGCAGGTGATAGCTGCAGATGAACTCGCCGGCCTGATCCGCAGGATCCACAGCTTGCCACCCGGGCATCACAGGGTGGATATTGGCCAGCGCATCAAACGCTATCAACGCCGCCTGACCCGCGAAGCCAGGCCAGAACCGCCGGCGGAGCACCAGCGATCTCTTGAAACTGTGCTGCACGATGTGCAGAAAACGGACGACGGCAAGCGCAGCATGACCCACAACGATCTGCTGCCCGCTAATTTGCGGCGCAGTGGGGGCCGTTTGCTGGCGCTGGACTGGGAGTATTGCGGCATGGGCTCACCCTGGTTCGATCTCGCAGTGGCGAGCATCGGACAGGGGCTCAGCGCAAGCGAGCAGACTCTCTTGCTGGGCTACTACCTGGAAGCGCCGCCCACAGACCTGCATGAACTCACCCTGAAACGCTATCGCTACATTGCACGATACATCGAGTTACTCTGGCACCTGAACGAGGCACCCATGGAAAACACCGGGCAGTGCCTGCAAAGTGGACTCCGGATGCTGGAGGAAGAGCAAGCCTAGTCGCGAAAATTATTGAATTGCAGTGGCGCGCCGAAGTCCTCATCCCGCAGTAAAGCCATTACCTGTTGCAGATCGTCTCGCTTCTTGCCCGTCACCCGGACCTGCTCACCCTGCACCTGTGCCTGCACCTTGAGCTTGCTCGCCTTGATTGCCTTCACAATTGACCGGCACTGATCACTGTCGAGCCCGTGCCGCAGCACAACTGTCTCTTTTACCTGCTTTCCCGAGGTGACCGGCTCCGAACAATCCATCGCCGCCGGGTCAATCTGGCATTTGATCAGTGCGCTGCGCAGCATATCTTCCATTTGCGTAACCTGGAACTCTGCCTCAGCGGTGATCAGCACATTGTGCTCTTCCCGATTGAAACTGGCCTCGACACCTTTGAAGTCGAAGCGATTGGCGACAATCCGAGCCGCCTGGTCGACCGCGTTGGTGAGTTGGTGCAGGTCCACTTCCGAAACCACGTCGAATGATGGCATAGTGCGAGTCCTTGGTTCAAAACTGCCTTGGGGCACACCATGGTAATGCGACAGGGCACATTTACAACCGCAAAAGGAACACCATGGCCGTGAGTACGCATCACTGGCACATACTCGGCGCAGGCGCGATCGGCTGCCTGTTTGGCCAGCAACTGATAGCGGGCGGAAGCCCGGTCACGTTGCTGCTGCGCCAGGCGCCAGCACAGCCAATGGGCATGCTTTCTGTAGCAGACAATGGTGAATGTCAGGCCATGCCCGTGCAGCTGTCAGCAACGTCAGGGGCAGACCGAATAAACCTGTTGTTGGTAACAACGAAAGCGCAGGACATTGAAACAGCGCTCCGTAGTGTGCTTCACCGAATCACCGACACGACAGATATCGTTCTGGGTGCTAACGGGATGGGATTCGTCGCGGGCGTCAGGGCGATGCTGCCGGCAAACCGTATTTTTGTCTGCACAACCACTGAGGGTGCTTACCGTATAGGCCCGCTGCACATCCGCCACGCAGGTCAGGGCCTGACCCGCATCGGCAACGTGAACGGGGGCGGACCGCCGGCCTGGTTCGAGTCGTGGCTGGCTGCGCCGATCCATTGTCAGTGGGAAAACGACATCAATGCAGCGCTCTGGCACAAGCTGGCGCTGAATTGCGCAATCAATCCGCTCACTGCACTGCACCGTTGCAGCAATGGGACCCTGGCCCAGGACAAGACTTTGAGCCGGCAGGTCGCGACCCTGTGCGATGAAATCGCCGCTGTCAGCAGGGCTCGCGGCAACAAGGAAACCGCCGCGCTGGTGCACGCAGCAGTGGCAGAGGTCATTGATGCGACGGCAACAAACCGCTCCTCGATGCTGCAGGACATCGATGCAGGGCGTGCCACAGAGATAGACTACATCACCGGATACCTGGTGTCCGAAGCGACAAGACTCGGTATCGCCGTGCCAGCGAATCGCTCACTGTTAGACAAGGTAAAAGCCATTGATTACTGAAGCCCTTCCCGCCGGCCTGGTTGCGCCACCAATACTGCTCTCACTTCTGGCCGTCACGGGCTTGATGGCCAGCGACTACCACAACATGCTCGCAGGGCGTTTTATTTTCAAGCCGCTGGCCGCCATGGCATTTATCTGGCTGGCTCTGGTGGCGGGTGCTTTCGACAGTACCTATGGGCAGGTATTGCTGGCAGGCCTGGTACTCGCTGCCGCAGGTGACGTGTTCCTGATGTTCGAATCACAAGGTGCATTTATGGCGGGCCTGGTGTCTTTCCTCTGCGGTCACCTGCTATATGCAGTGGCTTTCGTGCAACTTCCGGTTGATTTCACGGGCATGTTCATTTCACTGCTGCCCGCGGTCATCCTGGTGCTGGCCACACTGCTATGGTTGCGAGGCCACCTACCTGGCGCCATGCGTTATGCGGTTCCGGCCTATATGTTAGTGATTGCCGCCATGCTGGTCTTCGCCGGAGGCACCTGGGGTCAACCCGGCGCACTCCTTATCATCGCCGGCGCCTGGGGCTTCGCTTTCTCCGATGTGTTCGTGGCGCGGCGCCAGTTTATCTCTGTTGACCCCAGGAACAAGCTGTGGGGGACCCCGTTATACTTTGGCTCGCAAATGTTGCTGGCGCTGTCGGTCGCCCAAATCGCCCTCTAGGGAAACAACGAGCGGCTGTTCTGCTCAACCAGGGACACCCAGGCTGGCTCTGGCAACCCAGGGCTAATCAGGGTCTGGCGGAAGTCGAAACGACCTGAATTTTCACGCGAAATCGAGAAAACACAAAGCACTTCGCTACAGCGCAGGCCGGTATTGATCACGTACTCCGGGGCCCGGTTGGCGAGAGCAGCGTAGTAAGCGCGCGGACGCACTGATCCACTGACTTGCATGGGACCAAGCTTGCCCTCAACTGCGCCCTGGACGATATCCATCAACCACTCGCTGTCGATGTCCGCCGGGACACCTTCACGACTGGAAAACAGCAGCTGCGGCTGCTCGAAGTGCACCCGGACAGGACGCTCCTGAAGCGCCAGCGCAAACAGTGAAGCCACACCGAAGACCACGACTGCAGACAGCGTGATGCGCGTGGAAGCCCGCATACCGCCCAGGTAGCGTAGCAGCCGAACGCCGGCGGAATGGTCCAGCCGGGAGCGCCCTCCCTCACGCAGCGGCCCGGGAATACCCAGGGGTACATCCTCGGGCGACTCGGGGCGGCAGTAGGGACCGGCCTCACCCTGCAAACTGTTTACGGCATGCAGGGGCAGGCAGCGCTGTAACCGTCGCAGCTGGCTCCTTACCGGGTGTGTGTTTTGTGGCCGGTCTGCGGGATCTGTCTGCAGCAGGGACTCAACCAGCAACAACAGGTCCGTGGGCACTTCATCCTGCCCTGGCACTTGGGCCCAAAGCTGAGACCTGTCAGCGGCAAGCAAACAGGCCATATCGACGCTGCCGTGGCGGAAAAAAGCATGCTCTCCAGTCAACATCCTGTAGAGCAGGGCACCCAGCGCGAACAGGTCGCTGCGCACGTCCAGCGCACTGCCGCGCATATGCTCTGGAGTGAGCGCACCGGGGCTGCCGCCTCCGGCTTGCTCTCCCTGTGCACTCTGCCTGGCAACACCAAAGTCCGTAAGCTTGATGTCGCCACCCGGGGTTATCAGAACATTAGCCGCCTTCAGGTCACCGTGCACAATTCGCTGTTGACGCGATGCCGCCAGCGCCGCAGACAAATCTGCTGCCACAGCCAGGATACTCCCCAGCCCAAGGCGTCGCTGGCCTAGCACCTCTTCCAGGTCAGTACCGGGAACATACTCCATAACGATGGCAAGATACCCACCGGATTCGACCAGGTCATATATCTGCACAACATGCGGCGAATTTATAAGCGCGGCTTTGCGCGCTTCAGACAAAGCCCGTCTGCGCGCCGTTCGACTATGCGGGAGCGCGTCGATCTTGATCGCCACCTTGCGCTGCAAACGTCGGTCATAACCCAGGTATACCTTGCCCTGACCACCCTGTTTGATGAGACGGATAATTGAATAGGGACCTATGCTGGTTTCCGCCATGAATCAAAGCCCGACAGTTGACTCGGCGGCCCGCACACGTGTCCGCAGCGCCGACGCCGAAACTTTGAGTAACTCTGCGCAACGGCGGATATCCCCCGCGCATGCATTGAGCGTTTCCTCCAGTTCAGGCTTCGATATCTCGTTGACCCGCCGGTACACTGCCGATTTGTCGATGCGCCGGTAGACAGACTGCCGCGACACCCCCAGGGCTTCTGCGACAGGTCTGACCTCGTAGCCATGATTCGCCATCGAATCATCAAACTCACGCTCGCTGACCTCACTCATCCTGCGCGGGGGTGAGCCTGCCTCAAAATCCTCATTGACCTCTTCACCGGCCATCTTTTTATCGGGCACAAAAGCCGCCAGGACAGCGGGCGGAATAACCGGCAACTGCTCACTGTTGATCGCTACCTGGGTAGCATAATTTTCCAATTGACGGACATTGCCCGGCCAATCATAGGCAGCAAACCTGTAAAACAGGCTGGCCCAGTGCGCCAGTTGCAGTGCCGAGCTACCCGGATGAGGCAGAAAATCCGCGCAACGTTCTTCGTCACACGCTCGGCGCAAACTGTGCAAAAGCAATAAGCCAATGTCCTCCGCGCGTTCCCGCAGCGGCGGTATTGCTATTTCCAGGGCACCGAGGCGATGGCGCAGTGCCGATTTAAAATCACACTCCGATCGGTCAATCGCCGCGTCCGTCGCCGAAATGACGCGCACATCCACCGTCGCGGTATCACCCCCCACAACCTGTATCTCACGCTGCTGCAGGGCGCGCAGTAGCAAGGGCTGCACCTCTTCTGGCGTATCACCGACCTCATCGAGAAACAGCGTGCCACCATCAGCTTCACGAAAATACCCGGGACGCGCTCGCTCTGCGCCAGAGAAAGCACCCCGGGTGTTCCCAAACAGGAAGGCCGCAGCCAGTGCAGGGGGTATGGCCGCCATATTCACCGCGACCAGGGGGTCCGCGGCGCGGCGGCTTCCAGCGCAGACAGCCTGTGCAACCAACTCTTTGCCGACACCGGTTTCACCTCGAATGAGTACATCCTGGTCACTGGCTGCGGCGCGGCGAATCTGTTCTCGAAGCGCATGCATGGCATGGCTCTCACCTACCAGCGCGGAACCCGCAGAGTCGCAAACGGGGAGTGTCTGGACATGGCTCAGGCGCAGTAGCAACACCACGGAGTGTGACAGTAGCAGCGGTACGCCTCGCGACAGACTGACTCCGTCGATATGCACAACCTCCTGCAAGTCCATGCCATTGACGCGACAGCGGCTGGCCTGTGCAGGGCGCTCCAGCATAACGCCGTCTTCCGCTGGCAACAGCTGCAGCGCTCGACGACTGATATAGGGATCATCAAGCGGCCCGCCGAATCCCGCGTCGCCGACAGTCGCAAAGTTGGGCCAGTGTCGACCCAGGACCCATTCACTGCTGTCGCCATTAAATATCGCTCGCTCGCCAATTCTTGCCACCTGCGGATGAAAAATGATCGTACAGTGCAGACACGGTGACTGGCCTATTTCTGACACAACATGTTCAAGCGTTGGCAGGGTGCTTTCGCTATAGTGGGGTTTTAGCATCTGTTCAGCCATGCTTTCGGATTATTCTGTTTTATCATCCAAAGCTTAGCAGGTGCTGGGAAGTTTGCCGCTCTAGAGGAGAATCACCAGCAGGGAGATAATAGCCACCCAACAAACGCTGGCCCGACGCATCAGCGCCGACAAGGCCTCGTTCTGTGCTGCAGCGCAATCGCCGTCAACGCTTCCGTTCTCTTCTACAGGCGGCACCTCCCCTGTAGCGGCGAGCGCGACGCTGTAAAGCACATCACCCGCAGCCATCGTTACATCACGCCAGGCCTGCAACATTTCATCAATACTGGCGACAAAATTACCCGCCAGGGCAAAGGTCGCGGCGAGCAACCGAACGGGCACCCAATCCACGTAAAAGAGTATCCGCCTATCTTCACGGCTGCCTTCGCAGGCCAGCTGTAACAGCCGATAAGCAAGGGCGCCTACAGGGCCAAGCAACAGGAAGTAAAACAATACTGCAAACCAGCGCTGGTATCCCTGGTAAAGAAACCCTTGCTGCACCCCATCGTGAATTTGCTGAGGTTTGAGTTCCTGCGACTGGTCAATGCCATCCAAACGGTCGGCCGCATCCAGCAGCGCGGCCTGAAAGTCGCCACGCCGGCATTGACTGCGATAGCGCTCCTGCTCGGCGCCCTGGCTACCTCTGCCCAGGGCATAGAGCAGGAGCAACACGGCGGCGGCTATCCAGGCCAGCCCAAAGAGCAGCGGCTGCAAGTGGCCCAGCAACATATGGACGATAACGCAGGGCAGCAAAATGCCCAGAAGCAGTCGCCAGGGGCCGGAAATACCCAGCGATGCCAGTTGTTGCAACCAGCGGTGGAACCACGCATCACGGTGCAACCAGTCCTCAAGCGGTGACAGCCGCTCCAGCACCAGGGCAATAATCATGGCAAGAAACGTCATCAGAGAGACTCCTGATCCATGGGGGTGGCCAGCCCCTGTAAATAACGAGACCAGTCAAACGCGGGCCCCGGGTCAGTCTTCCGTCCGGGAGCGATGTCGCTATGACCCGCAATATGCTCACGACTCATACCGGGATAGGTCTGCAGCAGTGCCCGAGTGACGGCCTGCAGCGCCCGGTACTGGGCATCCGTATAGGGCAGCGAATCCGTGCCTTCCAATTCGATACCAATGCTGAAATCGTTGCAGTTCTCACGATCACCATAACAGGAAACGCCGGCGTGCCATGCCCTGTCATCAAAACTGACGAACTGCAGCAGTTCGCCATCGCGCCGGATAAGCAGGTGAGCAGATACTCGCGCATCGCGGATCTCACCGAAAAACGGGTGTTCATCCCAGTCCAGGGTATTGGTAAAAAAGCGCTCTATGCTGTCACCACCAAACTGCCCCGGCGGCAGGGAAATGTTATGAATAACCAACAGCTGCGGCACAAACCCCACAGGCCGCGGCTCAAAATTGTCGCTGGGCACGGCACGAGCCGCTGTCAGCCAGCCGGATTGAATATGCAGAGTCACTTCACTGGATTCCATCGCTCCATCATAAGATAGCCACTCGGCCCTCTCAACGGGCAAACGTTCGCAGCCTGCGCCCTCCCCTGCTACAATTTCCGCCCTCATCACGGACCGCAAGCCCACTATGAACACACCCCCTGGTATTCGCCCCACGCCGGAGCAGATTCGGGTCAACGTAATGGCGGCGTTGGCCGAGGACGTTGGCGATGGTGATATCACCGCCCTCCTCATCCCGGCAGACAACAAAGCCAAAGGCCGGGTGATCACCCGCGAAACGGGCGTGCTATGCGGCGGGGCCTGGGTCGACGCCGTATTTAATGAGGTGAATCCCGACATCGAAATCAACTGGCACAAGCAGGACGGCGACAGCCTGGCCGCGGACGACATCCTGTTCGACTTCTCCGGCCCCGCACGCGGCCTGCTCACAGGCGAACGCGCCGCACTGAATTTCCTCCAGTTGCTCTCGGGTACCGCAACCCTGTGCCGCCGCTATGCGGAGCTTGTCGCCGGCACGGGCGCAAAGCTACTGGATACCCGCAAGACGATTCCCGGGCTGCGAGTCGCCCAGAAATATGCCGTCACCTGTGGGGGTTGCCACAATCATCGTATTGGACTATTCGACGCCTACCTGATCAAGGAGAACCATATCAACGCCTGCGGTGGTATCGCCAATGCGGTCGCCACCGCGCGTCGCCATGCACCGGACAAGCCCGTGGAAGTGGAGGTGGAGAACCTTGAGGAACTGGAGCTGGCACTGAAGGCAGGGGCTGACCGCATAATGCTGGACAACTTTTCCCTGCAACACCTGCGCGAGGCTGTTGCTATCAATAACGCCGAGGCAGAGCTTGAAGCCTCGGGAAATGTCACTGACAAAACGCTCAGGCCAATCGCCGAAACGGGTGTGGACTATATCTCTATTGGCGCATTGACCAAGGATTGTAAGGCGCTGGACCTCTCCATGCGCCTGCTATAACAGGCTTTCCGTACTAATGATAACGCCATTATTGTCTGCATAGACGTAGTCACCAGGCCTGATCGTAACGCCACCGAACGCGACCGGCACGTCGCGCTGGCCCATACCCAGTTTCTCTGTTTTCAGCGGCGTGGTACCCAGTGCCTGAACACCCAGTGCGGTCTTGCCGATCTCGTCGACGTCCCTGATGGCACCAAATATAACCAGACCTGCCCAGCCGTTTTCTGCTGCCTGCTCCGCCAACATGTCACCCAAAAGCGCCCGGCGCAGGGAACCTCCGCCGTCCACGACAATCACCCGGCCCTCGCCCGGCTCACCAACGCAGGCCTTGACCAGCGAATTGTCTTCATGACACTTGATTGTGACTGCCGGACCCGCGAAGTGGCTTAACCCGCCATAGTTATTGAATTGCAGCTCTATCGCCATGGATGCGGGCGCCTCGTCGGCGAGATCTGGCGTGGAGAATGTGGCCATGATCAGATCCAGTCCAGCGGGTAAGACATCAGCGTGCCATCAGCACCTGTGACCGCACCCGCGTGCGCGGCACAGCGGGGCAGTATCTGCTCCGCGTAAAACTGCACGGTAGCGATCTTGGCCTCGTAGAAGGGGTTATCGCTGCCGCCACGCGTGCGCTCCAGCGCAACCAGTGCGGAGCGGGCCATATGCCAACCGCCAAACAGGTAACCGGTTTGCATCATATATTCGAAGGACGCGCCCATAGCAGCTGTTCTATTGTCATTGAGCGCCTGCAGCACCCACTGCGTGGACTGCTCCTGCAGCGCCAGCGCGGTGGTCAGCGCTGAGCCAATCGCGGTCAGCCGCTGGTCGTCCGCAGCCTCCAACAGGGCCACCGTGGCGCGAATATCTTCCAGCACCAGTTCCATGGCCCCGCCACCGTCCCGACCCAGCTTACGGGCCACCAGGTCAGCGGCCTGGATCCCGTTGGTCCCCTCGTAAATAGGGGTGATGCGCACGTCACGTAAATATTGGGCCGCGCCCGTCTCTTCCACATAACCCATGCCACCGTGCACCTGCACGCCAAGCGAGGTGACTTCCTGGCCCACTTCAGTCATCCACCCCTTGATCACCGGGATCATCAGGTCGATGCGCGCCTGCATACCCGGTCGCTGGGAGGCCTCACCACGGTGCGCCAGATCCATCGTTACGGCTTCGGCGTAGCCCAATGCGCGCATGGCCTCGCAGAGTGACTTCATAATCAACAGCATGCGCTTGACATCCGCATGCTCGATGATGGGCACACCACCCTGCACGCGTTCGCGTGCATAGGCGGTTGCTTTCTGCAGTGCGCCTTCGGAGGCACCCAGGCCCTGTATACCGACTTTCAAACGGGCTTCGTTCATCATGGTAAACATGCAGGCCAGGCCCTGGTTCTCTTCTCCCAGCAGGTAGCCTATCGCGCCGTCCGTGTCCCCGAACGCCATCACGCAGGTAGGACTGCCATGAATGCCCATCTTGTGCTCCACGGACACCGGGTAAACGTCATTGCGTGCGCCGAGGCTGCCGTCTTTATTGACCAGGAATTTGGGCACGATAAACAGGGAAATGCCGCGACTGCCCTCGGGAGCATCCGGGAGCTTGGCCAGTACGAGGTGGACGATATTCTCGGTGGCCTGGTGGTCGCCCCAGGTGATATAGATCTTTTGCCCGGTGATGCGGTAGTGGTCACCCTCGGGCACGGCGCGAGTTTTCATCACCCCCAGGTCGGAGCCGGCACCTGACTCGGTCAGGTTCATGGTGCCCATCCATTCACCGCTGTGCATTTTCTCCAGATAGGTCTGCTTCTGCTCTTCAGATCCGTGAGCATGAATCGCCAGCGCCGCGCCGCTGCTCAGCATGGGAGCAAGCGCCAGGGCCATGTTGGCGCTATTCCACATCTCATGACCCACTGTGCTATAGATCTCCGGCAGTCCCTGGCCGCCATAATTGGGGTCACAGGAGATGCCTATCCAGCCGCCTGCGGCCATCTGGTTCAGCGCGGCATCATGGCCCGGAGAGGACGTCACCGCGCCATCCGCACAGGACGCCGGCTGCTCATCGCCCACACGGCGCAGCGGGGCCAGTTCCTCCCCCGCCAGTTTCGCGGCCTCGTCGAGCAGTGCAGTGGTGAGCTCAGGCCCAACACCCAACTCGGCGAAATCCGGCAATGCTCCCAGGCGGGATTCTGCATCCAGAACCTCGTCGATGAGGAAGCACATGTCTTCAACGGGGGCGCGATAGTTATCCATGGTGACTCCAGCTTGCTGCGTTGTGATTAAACATACGTGAAAAACGGACGACAGGGTTGGAAAAACCCTTTCTCAAAAGCGTTGGCAATTTTAGCGTCACGGGTATAATTCCCCAAAGCAATAGCCAGTATTTTCATCATTCACAAAGTGAATGCGGAGTCGCAGTGAACGTCAATAGAGTTGACCTCAATCTGCTGGTCTACCTGGACGCACTGCTGCGCGAGCGCAATGTCACCCAGGCTGCAAACCAGCTCAATCTCAGCCAGCCGGCCATGAGCAATGGCCTGCGCAGACTGCGGGAATTGTTCGATGACCCCCTGCTGGTCCGCACCAGCGACGGAATGACGCCGACCGAGCGCGCCCTGGAACTGGAACCCATCGTGCGCGAGGTGCTGACCACCATAGACCGCGCCGTCCAGCCGCGCACGGAATTTGAACCCGAACAGGCCCAGCGCGTGTTCCGGATCATGGCCAGCGACTACGCGGAGGCCACCCTGTTCCCGGAGGTACTGGCCAAACTGCGTATTCTCGCGCCCGGACTGACCCTCGACATAATGACCCCCTCAGACGTGAGTTTCCTCGACGTGGAACGGGGCAAGGTCGACATGGTCATCAACCGATTTGATTCGATGCCGCAGTCATTCCACCAGATTCACCTCTGGGACGACACCTTTTCATGCATCCTCAACGTCGATCACCCGATGCTGGAGGACTTCACCCTGGAAAACTATCTCGCGGCGGATCATGTCTGGGTGAGTAAAACCGGCATGGGCGTGGGGGTAGGCGTCAACCCGGATGATGTACAGCGCCTGGGATGGGTGGACGTGGCACTGAATAAGCTGGGTAAAAAACGCCAGATCAGGGTCTTTACCCGTCACTATCAGGCGGCCATGACGCTGGCCGAGCAAAACGACCTGATCGTTACACTCCCCACCCGTGCGGCAATGCTCAAACGCGACAATCCCCGGGTTGTATTGCGCGATCCGCCCCTGGACATTCCGCCGCTGGAGTTGAAGATGGCCTGGAGCCCACTACTGCAGCACAACCCCGCCAATCGCTGGTTACGCAAGCTGATTGCAGACACTGCGCGGGAGCTGGATGGACAGGCGCCAACACTATGAGTTTTCGCTGCCCAGCCCTGGCGTCAGATTCAGCATCGGAATGGCGGCGATAAAAACGATAAATTAGCTAAATCTTACCCCTGCTCCTAAAATCAATGCCCTAATCGGGAGCACCCACTCTCCTCAGCGCATTGACAAGGACAACACCATGACAGATCGCATCCAGCTTGGTGGCCTGCAGGTCGCCACTGTTCTTCACCAGTTACTCGAGAACGAGATAGCGCCCGGCACAGGCGTGGAGCCTGCCGATTTCTGGCGCGCGCTGGAGTCTATCGTCAATGATCTGGCACCCAGGAACCGGGATTTGCTCGCGGTACGCGATGACATGCAGGCAAAGATCAATGCCTGGCATGCCGCCAACCCCGGCGCGGGCTATGATCGCGATGCCTATAAGGCCTTTCTGGAGGAGATAGGCTACCTGCTGCCAGCGGGTGAGGATTTCGCCATCACCACCGAAAACGTGGACCCGGAAGTCGCCACACTGGCAGGCCCGCAGTTAGTGGTGCCGGTTATGAACGCACGCTACGCGCTCAACGCCGCGAACGCGCGCTGGGGCAGCCTGTATGACGCGCTATACGGCACAGACGTTATTTCCGAGGATGGCGGTGCAGAGCGCGCCGGCGACTATAATCCCGTGCGCGGCGACAAGGTTATCGCCTATGCCCGGGACTTCCTCAACAAGCATTGCCCACTGGCGGCGGGCGATCACACGCAGGCGGCAGCCTACACCATTGTCGACGGCAAATTGCAGGTCGCCCTCACCGATGGTAAAAACAGCGCGCTGGCATCACCAGAGCAATTGGTTGGCTTTACCGGGCAGGCAGACAAGCCCACAAGCGTTTTACTGCGCCACAACGGTCTGCATATCGAGATCCAGATAGACCCTTCCAGCCCGATCGGTGCGACCGACAAGGCTGGGGTCAAGGACGTGGTGCTGGAGTCCGCGCTAACCACCATTCAGGACTGTGAGGACTCGGTCGCGGCCGTGGACGCCGAGGATAAGGTGGTCGTCTACAAAAACTGGCTGGGCCTGATGCGCGGTGACCTTACCGACACCTTCCGTAAGGGTGGCCAGGATCTCACCAGAACGCTCAATGCGGACCGCATATTCACCGCCGCCGACGGTGGTGAACTGGTACTGCCCGGCCGCGCCCTGATGTTCGTACGCAACGTGGGTCACCTGATGACCAACGAGGCCATACTTGATAGCGAGGGCCGTGAAATACCCGAGGGCATCATGGACGGCATGTTCACCGCAATGATAGCGCTGCACGACCTGAACAAGGCCGCAGATCAGGCCCGCAACTCCAGGCAGGGAAGCGTTTATATCGTTAAGCCCAAGATGCACGGGCCGGATGAGGTCGCCTTCACCTGTGACTTGTTCGATCGCATCGAGGATGCGCTGGGTATGACCCGCAACACCCTCAAGGTCGGCATAATGGATGAGGAACGTCGCACCACGGTCAACCTTAAAGCCTGTATACGCGTGGCACAGCAGCGGCTGGTGTTCATCAACACCGGCTTCCTGGACCGCACTGGCGACGAAATCGCCACCAGCATGGAAGCCGGCGCCATGACCCCGAAAGGGGCCATGAAGCAGGAGCCCTGGATCAATGCCTATGAAGACTGGAACGTGGACATGGGCCTGGCCTGCGGCCTGCTTGGCAAAGCACAGATTGGCAAAGGTATGTGGGCCATGCCCGACCTTATGGCAGAGATGGTCAGAACCAAGATAGGCCACCCCCTGGCCGGGGCCAGCACCGCCTGGGTCCCCTCCCCGACCGCCGCCACCTTGCACGCCATGCATTACCATGACGTTAACGTTGCCCAGCGCCAGCAAGAGCTGAAAGGGCGGGAAACGGCATCGCTGGACGACATTCTCAGCATTCCGCTAAAGGGCGCGCAGGGTCTGTCGGCAGCCGATATCCAGCGGGAACTGGACAACAATGCGCAGGGTATTCTGGGTTACGTGGTGCGCTGGGTCGAACACGGCGTGGGCTGCTCCAAGGTGCCCGACATCAATCACGTGGGACTGATGGAAGATCGCGCCACGTTGCGCATCTCCAGCCAACACCTGGCCAACTGGTTACACCATGGTGTGTGCAGCGAGGAGCAGGTCCGCGAAACCTTGCAGCGCATGGCTGTCGTCGTGGACGAACAGAACGCAGGAGACCCCGACTATCGCAATATGGCGCCGGACTTTGCCAGCAGCGTTGCTTTTCAGGCGGCCTGTGACCTGGTATTCAAAGGCCGGGAGCAACCCAGCGGATACACGGAGCCGGTGCTACATGCGCGTCGCCGCGAAGCCAAGGCAAAATTTGATCGCTAACAGGTCGGCTCAGCAGGGTACTAAAAAGCCGGCATTCGCCGGCTTTTTTATAACTCTTCCTCAGAGTCCTTGTATTGCAGGTTGGTCAACTGCTCCGCCAGCAAACCAATCAAAAAGATGATCATGCCGGAGAGAATAAGGAGGGTACTCATATTGGTAAAACGCCAGGAGCCTGAGGCAATATTGGCGACAAGATAGTTGATTGCACCCAAGCCGCTCACCAGTATCGCCATTGGAAAATAAACCTTCAGCGGCGAATAGAGTGTGCCAATTTTGAAAATGATCAAGAAAAAGCGTACCCCGTCGCGAAGCACGCTGATATGGCTCTTGCCAAGGCGCTTAGCCACAACAATAGGCACAAAGCCAACGGAATAACCGGCACGGAAAAAGGCCATCGTCGACGTGGTGGGATAACTGAATCCGTTTGGCAATAGATAAAGAAAGCTGAGGAACTTCTTGCGGTTCACGATGCGAAAGCCCGACGTGAGATCATCGATCCTGCGGTTCACCATCCAACTCGCCAACCAGTTGTAAAGGCTGTTTGCGCTCCATCGCGCCAGGCTGGCCTGGTCATCACGACTGCGTACGCGCACCAACGACCATGTCATAACCCTCCTCGACCTTGTAGAGAAGCTTTTCTATATCCGCAGGGTCATGTTGTCCATCACCATCCATAAACACGATGTAATCACCGGTGGCCGCACGCGCGCCGGACTTGATCGCCGCGCCGTTGCCCTTACTGTAAGGGTGATCAACACGCAACACGCCGAATTGATCGCAGACCTCTGCGGTAGAGTCAGCAGAACCATCGTTAACCACAATGATTTCGGCCTCTGGGTATGCTTCCGATAACCGTGGCAGGGTTCGGGCCAGGCCCTGTTCTTCATCTTTTGCCGGAATAACGATCGACAGTTTCAAAACCTACTTCTCCAAATACAGGGCCAGGTTGGCCTGCTCACCTTGCGTCAGTTTCCCTGCTCGCCGCATTTCTTGCAACCGTTCGATGAATTCTTCAGCTTCGGAGGTCTTGCCCAGAGCAGTGCTGAAATGCAGTTGCATCAGCATCCCGCGGACGCTGTCCGGGGCCAATGCCAGGTGCCGCGCATTGTAGGCGTAAGCATACTCCCAGTGCTGGTCAGCGTTTGCCAGCATCGCCAGGGCGGAGAACATATTGGCTGACGCCAGCGTAGTATCAAACTCGGCAAGGTAAAAACTCGCCAGGTAATCCATGAATTCTTCCCAGCCAAAGTCCGGACAGGCATTTCCCTGACGCAGATTGATCACCACACTCATGGTGAACACCTGGCCCAGAGGGCGATCCGGACTCTTATCGCCCAGCGTGGCGTAATCCGACAGCGAGAGCGGCTGCCCGGCGATACAGGCAAGCGCAATATTGCGCAGCATATAGTCACCATAGTGCTCATCCGCGGCTGCAGGGCTCGCCAGCGCAGCCGCATACGCTCTTTCAGAGTAGAGAATGGCGGCGTCTCTGGCGCCGACTGAGGCGAGGAGCGTCGCATAGTCCCGGTTTGCGCGGGCAGACCCGGGGTGGCCATTGACCTGCTGCATCATCAGCAAAGGCCTGCTGGACCAGATGCTGACCTGTGAACTGACCTGGAAGGCCACCACAACAATGGCCACGCCACACCATGCCAGTAGCGGAGACCTCACCTGCGGCCACTGCTTTACTGCCATTGCATAGAGGCACAGTGGCACTGCGACAAGACCGACGCTGGGCAGGTAGTTGCGGTGTTCGAAATACAACTCCAGTGGCCACACCGTAGACTCCATCGCGTGGCCAGCCAGGAAAAACAATACGCCATAAAGCAACCGCCGGGGCCAGGGCCGGTGCCAAAGCAGGGGTATCGATGCCAGCAAAGCAAGCCAGCCAAGGGTCGCCCAGAGCGTCGACTTCGGCTGTAGCAATGAGCGGGAAACCTCGACATCATCATGATAGATGCCCAGGCGCGCGAGTTCAGGCACATAGAACTGGCCGACGTAATCCCAGAGAATTCTCGCCTGCGTGAGTAAACGCTCCGGCAAGGTAAATTCGCGGAACTGGTGATATTCGGACAGCGTAACCCAAAAAACGGCAAGCAATAGCAGCGCGACCAGCGAACCGCCCCAAATTAACACCATCGTGGCGCGTCTCAGCCAGCTTATCTCTTGTCCGTCGTTGTCACGAAACTGCAACCAGAAGGCTTCTGTCAGTAATATCAGCGGGACTACCAGTACGCCGTTTTCTTTGGAGAATACCGCCAGCACGATACTGACCAGCACCAGCACCAGCAGCCAATGACGCGGACTACCGCGGCTCACCCCATGCCGCCACAGGAGATAACTGAGCAGCGCTAACAGCGAGAAAAACGCGGCCAGCATTGCCATACGCTGCACGATGTACAGCACCGTGCTCACATGCAGCGGCGCCAGCAACCAGAACGTCGCAAACAGCACGGCTGCGGTCATGGGTGCAGCAATCCCCAGCGCAGACAGCAACAAGGCAAAGCAACCGGCCACAACAACACCAGTCATAAGATGCAGGGCTATATTCACGGTTTTCGCTGTCGCCGTACTGCCGTCGCCAACGAGCTTCTCCGACCACGAAGGTCGCCATCGACACCGGGCGCCCCAGTGGCCCGGAGTTTTCGCCAAGCACAAAGTCAAGCGCCTGTTCCGGGCTGCCGACCAGGTTATCCAGTTTGCCGAGGCTGGAGCGGTCATCCAGCATCACCGGGCCGGCACTGCCAGGAAGATAGATCCAGTAAACGAGACCCAGCAGCAAGAGCAGCAAGAGCACCGGAGATAACGCGCCCGCAGTTTTGGCGCTAATCATCTCCCTGTCCGCCCTTCCAGAGCGTGGGGCAGGGGCATCAAACAAGTTGCGCATGACCAGTACATTCTGTCTGCGCTGGTCATGCTGCATCCACGACTTTACCGCGCCATAAAGGCTGGACCGTCACCCTGCGCAGCAAATTCCCTGATCTGATATTGATAAACTCTTATATTGTTTGGCTGCATTTGCGCGGCACGCTGCAGAAGGGCAAGGCGCAGTTCCAGTGGCGCATCGACAGCAAGCAGGTAGCGATAGCGCATGAGCATAAATTCGACACTGTCCGGGTAGCGACCCTCCAGCGTGTCAAATAACGCATACAAATCCTCCTGCGGCGCGTCGCAGACCTGCGCGGCGAAGCAATCGAGCAGGGTGTCCAGTGCGTTGCGGTCCGAAGCCTGCAGGGGGCGACTGGCTGCTACCTCCTGCAATATTGCGAACCAGTCATTGAACTGCCTGAGTTCCCGGAAATGGTGGCTATCGAGGTAGTACAGCATGACGATGGCTGCGAAATCCCTGGGGTTTTTCTGGTACATCAATTCGAAATGGTGCCTTGCGGCCAACAAGTACTGACCGGGATCCACCTGGCTATCAGGCTTTGCCAGGGCGTCTCGATACTTCTGCAGCCACGCTTCGGCGACAAAATAGTGGGAACGGGAGGATTCCGGGTGATTGCGGACATTGACAGTGGTCAGGCGCAGCGGATCACTCCAAACCTGGACACGCAGCGACAAGAGGATAGAAACCACCGCCAATAGCGCAAATAACGGGATAACCGGGCGTACTCGTCTGCTGCCGGCGCAACACGCCGCACAGCAGGGCCGCTACCAGGATGTACAGACCGACACTCGGGAGATAACTGCGATGCTCATAGACCATTTCCAGCGGCCAAACGCTGGATTCCATCGCATGGCCCACCCAATAAAACAGCAGCGCGAAGCCCAGCAGGGGCAAGCGCCTGCGCAGCACCCATGCCAGTACTCCCATTGCCATCCAGGCTATACCTGAAAACAAAGTCGTCCAGGGCTGATACCAGGAACTCGAGAGGGCTATGTCGTCATGCTGAAATCCCATCGTGCTGATATCGGGGAGCAGCAGCCAGTCAATATACTGCCAGAGCAGGCGCAGTTGCGTTAACAGCCTCTCCTGCAGCGTAAACTCCCGGCCTGCATACCGGTCTGTGATCAACTCCGGTACCATAAGAGTCGCGATCAGTAACAGCATGAGCGGCAACACAACACCCAGCGAACCCAGCCACAGCACCAACTTGTTGTCGCTGCCGGCCCAGCGCCCACGAAACAGCGTCACTTCCAACACTGGCAACAGCCAGAGCAGCAACAGGCCGTTTTCCTTGGAGAACGCCGCGAGGAAAACCAGCAACAATAACCACAGACCAGTAGCCAGGAGATCGCCAGCGGAAGCGCCGCGCTCTGCCCACTGGGCGCGGCGGTACATGAACAGGCACAAGCCCAACAAGCTGAAAAGCGCAGCAAATTGCGCCATTCGCTGCACGGCATAGAGGACGGTGGATACATGCAGTGGGGCCAGCAGCCACAATGCGGTGGCCAACAACGCCACATGCTGATGGGACTGGTCGCGCATATCCGGGGCACCACGGGCCATCACCATTTTTGCAAAGACATACACCAGGCCGCCACAACACAGATGGACCAGCAGGTTAACCAGTTTCACTGGCCAGGTGGCCAACTCGCCGGCGGCGACCTGGTTCACCGCGAAACTCCACATTGCCAGTGGACGCTGCAGGGGCCCGGAGGCTGAACTGAAAATAGCCGCACGCCACTGCTCAAACTGGGTGCCGTCAATTCTCAGGTAGGGGTTGCTGGACAGCGCAGGCCCATCGTCGAAGAGGAAGGGGCCGGCAAGACCCGGAAAATAAATCACCGCGGTCAAAAGGAACAGGAGCGACAGCAAGGCAGCTGTCAAATATTGGCGGTACATGCAATCGATTCTTTGCCACTTGCGTTTAAATCTAACATAAAAAAAGCCCGGTCAAAGACCGGGCTTCCCAATACCGTCGGGTAAAGCTTAGTTACGGCAATTTGAAGGCAGGTACTTGGACTCGATGTCAGAATCGATGTCGGTAATTGTTGTATCAACGTCCGTGCCTTTGCACACCCATATCAGCGTGTTACCGGCCGACGTTGTGCCTGACAGGGCAAAACCGTAGACATCAGTACCACCACCGGGGATGATCGCGTTGTAATCGCCGCCATCATACTGTACAGAGGCCGCAATGTAAGGCAGGCCGCCAACAGACGTGTAGTAAACAGAAGCCACAATCGGCTTGTTAGGGTTGGTCAGGATGCCTGCTTCGTTAGCGTCTGCAGGAACACGGTTGTTGGTGGCATAAAACTCCGATACTGACGTCTTCGCTTCAGCCAATGCTGCAGCCGGCTCGGACATCTTGGAACGTACAATGTAGTCCTGGTAAGCGGGCAGTGCGATTGCCGCAAGAATACCGACGATCGCAATAACGATCATCAGTTCGATCAAGGTAAAGCCCTTCTGAGCTGTCTTTTGCATGTTCATATTCCCTACTCCGTTGAGAATGATTACTTATAGGGACCGCAACTCTTTAAGAAATTGCACGATCTCCCGTTTGCCAGAGAGTTCTTGCAGATAGCGGGCCAACTTTTGAAAATAATTATTTTTTATAATTAAAACAATAAGTTAAAAGATTTCAGAACAAGGCCACCAGAAGCGCGATACCGCATTAGCTATTATCCATCCGGGCCACAAGTGACAATTTTTGTCACTTCGTGCGCGTTGCGCGCCCCCCGGAGTGCGCGAACTGCTATGGCACCGCGCTTGACCCGGGTCAGAACAGTTTGTGAAAACTCCAGTTTTCGCCTATCTATACGCTGCAAACGCTAGGAGCACTTGCATACAGTGTTTATACTTCCGTGAGACGTGCATTTATATAAAGAGAACCATCTGACGGTTGTACCAGGGGCTCAACGGAGATGAATGACAAGGGAATTGGACAGCTAAGCGGTCTCGCTGGCCGTCTGGTCGCGGAAGGCTTGATTTCAGCTGAGGCGGCTAGCAGCGCCCAGCGTGAGGCCTCCATGGAGCAGATTCCACTGGTTTCCTTCCTCGTGGAAAAGAAGAACGTGGACAGCTATAGGCTGGCTGCCGTGGCATCACAGGAATTTGGTGTCCCGCAATTTGACGCATCCTGTTTTGACCTAAGCGCTATTCCCGTTGGCCTGGTCGATATGGGCCTGGTAATCAAGCACCATGCCCTGCCTCTCTATCGCCGGGGCAACCGTTTGTTTATTGCGGTATCTGACCCTACCAATCTCGCGGCCCTGGACGAAATCAAGTTCCACACCGGGGTCAACACCGATGCCGTGTTGCTGGAAGAGCGTGCGCTCGCCGCGATGATTTCCACCTGGATAGAAACCCAGGACAATCTGGAGGACGGTCTCGGCGACCTCGATTCCGACGATCTGGAAGGCATCGACGTTTCCAGCGGTGAGAGCACCGACAATGATGAAGGGAATGACGCGGTTGACGAAACGCCTATTGTTCGCTTCGTCAACAAGGTGCTTATCGATGCCATCAAACAGGGCGCATCGGACATTCACTTCGAACCCTATGAGCACGATTACCGAGTGCGCTTTCGCACCGACGGTGTGCTGCGGGAGATGGTCAAGCCGCCGCGCAACCTTTCCAGCCGGCTGGCCGCCCGCTTGAAGGTGATGTCGCAAATGGATATCTCCGAGCGACGCCTGCCCCAGGACGGACGCATCCAGATGAAGCTCTCGCGTAACAGGGCCATCGACTTTCGTGTGAACACCCTGCCTACATTGTTCGGTGAAAAAATCGTGTTGCGTATCCTTGACCCCACCAGTGCGCAACTGGGCATTGACGCGCTCGGTTATGAGGAGGAGCAGAAAGAGCTCTACCTGAAAACGCTTCACCAGCCCCAGGGCATGATTCTGGTGACCGGCCCCACCGGTTCGGGTAAGACGGTCTCGCTTTACACCGGCCTGAATATTCTCAATACACCCGAACGCAATATCTCCACAGCCGAGGACCCGGTTGAGATTAACCTGGCCGGGATCAACCAGGTCCACGTCAACCCCAAAGTGGGGCTTAACTTCGCCGAGGCGCTGCGCTCCTTCCTGCGCCAGGACCCGGACGTCATCATGGTCGGTGAGATTCGTGACCTGGAAACCGCAGAAATTGCCATCAAGGCAGCGCAAACCGGTCACCTCGTATTATCCACACTGCATACCAATAGCGCCGCAGAGACGGTGACGCGTATGCTCAATATGGGCGTGCCGGCGTTTAACGTGGCCTCGTCCGTGGACCTGATCATCGCCCAGCGACTGGCCCGGCGACTGTGTAAAGAATGCGCAGTGCCCGCAGATATCCCCCATGAGACGCTGCTACAGGAAGGCTTTCGCGAAGACCAGTTGGCCGGCGCGGCAATCATGAAAGCGGTGGGATGCAGCCTCTGTAACGAAGGCTACAAAGGCAGGGTAGGTGTCTATGAGGTGGTAAGAATCACCCCAAAAATCGCCGCGCTGATCATGGAAGAAGGCAACTCGATACAGATTCAGGAAGCCGCCAACGCCGAGGGGTTTCACACACTTCGCCAGTCGGCCCTGCGCAAAGTGGCACAAGGCATGACGACACTGGAAGAAGCCAACCGGATTACGGTGGACTAAAAAAGACCAAGGGACAGTAACAGGGGCGCTATAGATTATGGCTACAGCAACGGGCAACGATACATTTACCTGGAGCGGCATCGACAAAAACGGCCGCAACAGTAAGGGCGAGATTTCTGCCGTCAGCAGCGCCATGGCCAAGGCGCAGCTGCGCCGACAGGGCATCCGGCCAAAAACCGTCAAGAAAAAAAGCAAGCCACTGTTCGGGGGTGGGCAGGGCAAGGCGATCAAACCGTCGGACATCGCTGTATTTACTCGACAAATGGCCACCATGATGAAAGCCGGTGTGCCCCTGGTACAAGCCTTCGAAATTGTCGCTGACGGCATGGATAAGCCGCGCATGAAGCAACTGGTGATGGAGATAAAAAATGACGTCGCCTCCGGCACCGGCCTGGCTACTTCCCTGGCCAAGCACCCCCGCCACTTCGACGAGCTTTTTTGCAGCCTGATCGCCTCGGGCGAAGAGTCAGGTACGCTGGAGGTGATGCTGGATCGCGTGGCCACCTACAAGGAAAAGACCGAAGCGCTCAAAGCAAAGATTCGCAAGGCGATGACCTACCCGCTGGCCGTTATTTCGGTGGGCGTTGTCGTCACTCTCATCCTGATGCTGAAGGTAATACCGGTGTTTGCCGAGACCTTCCAGAACTTTGGCTCCGACCTGCCGGCGTTCACGCAGATGGTGCTGAACATGTCGGAGTTCGTGCAGGAATACTGGTTTATTTGCCTGATTGCGATCGTGGCCATCGCTTTTGCCTTTCGCGAGGCAAAGTTCCGCTCGGAGAAATTCTCCCAGTGGCTGGATAAGGTGGCACTGAAAATCCCGGTCGTGGGCGGCATCGTTCACGATGCGGTAATTGCGCGATTCTCACGCACTCTATCGACCACCTTCGCGGCCGGTGTGCCACTGGTGGACGCGCTTGAGTCCACTGCAGGCGCGGCCGGCAACTCGGTCTATGCCAGGGCCATCCGGCAGATCAAGGATGACGTTACCACCGGTTCCACACTCTATAATTCAATCAAGGCCACCGGGCTGTTTCCGAACCTGTTGCTGCAAATGGTCTCAATTGGCGAGGAATCCGGTGCACTGGACGACATGCTTGGCAAAGTGGCTGACCACTACGAAACTGCAGTGGACGACGCCGTGGACAACCTCAGCTCACTCCTTGAACCTCTGATCATGTCCATTCTCGGCGTCATGGTTGGCGGACTGATGATCGCTATGTACCTGCCGATCTTCATGCTCGGGTCCGTCATCTAGGGAGCAGTGCAGACCAAATGTTAGACGTCCTCAACCAGCAAGGCTGGCTACTCGCTATCGCCCTGCTGACACTGGGGCTGGTCGTGGGCAGTTTTCTTAACGTCGTCATTCACCGCTTGCCCCTCATGATGGAGTCTCGCTGGCGCACTGACTGCTGTGAATTGCTGGAGCTTGCACAGGAGCCGGCGGACGCCAAACTCACGCTATCCACACCCAACTCACACTGCCCACAGTGCAAGGCGGCGATACGCGCCTGGCAAAACATTCCTGTGGTCAGCTACCTGCTGCTGCGTGGCAAATGTGCCCAGTGCGGCGTGGCAATCTCTCCACGCTATCCACTGGTGGAATTAACGACGGGCCTGCTAACGCTGTCACTGATGCTGCAGTTCCCCGCCTCCGCGGCGCTGCTGGGGGCTATGTTACTGACCTGGTGCCTGGTTGCGCTGACCATGATTGACGTCGATCACCAGCTCCTGCCTGACGACATCACCCTGCCGCTGATCTGGCTGGGCCTGCTGTTCAACATCGGTGGGACCTATGTAACTCTCACCGATGCTGTTATTGGCGCGATGGCCGGCTACCTTACCCTGTGGAGCGTTTACTGGTTATTCAAACTCCTGACTGGCAAGGATGGCATGGGGTACGGGGACTTCAAGCTGTTGGCAGCACTGGGAGCCTGGCTGGGTTGGCAGGCCCTGCCTTCGATCATTCTCCTGTCCTCTGTCGTGGGCGCAGCGGTGGGAATTGCACTGATGTTCTTTAAACGCCGCGGCAAGGATGTTCCCATACCGTTCGGGCCTTATCTCGCCGCCGCCGGATGGATTGCGTTGATGTGGGGCGATGAAATCAGCACGAAGTACCTGCAGACGGTAGGCTGGCAATAAAATGAATCTTGTCATCGGCGTTACCGGCGGAATTGGCAGCGGCAAGTCGGCGGTAACAGACCGCTTTGAAAAACTCGGCATCGTGGTGGTCGACGCTGACAAGGCGGCCCGCGTGGTGGTCCAGCCCGGGGGACCTGCGCTGGATGCCATTGCCGAGCACTTTGGCACAGCCGTGTTGCTGCCCGGTGGCGAACTCGACCGCGCCGCCCTGCGCAGCATCGTTTTCGCCGACGAGAATGAGCGACGCTGGCTGGAGCGCCTGACTCACCCGCTAATAGCCCAGGAGATTCGCCAGCAATTACAGGCGGCAAACTCTCCCTATGTGCTGCTGGCGTCACCGCTACTGCTGGAAACCAGCCAGGGTGCGCTGGCGGACCTGGTGGTTGTGGTAGACGTGCCGGAGGCGATGCAGCTACAACGCACAATGGCAAGGGACGCAAATGACGAGGCCCAGGTAAAACGCATCATGGCGGCACAGCTGCCGCGTGAGGAACGCCTGGAAAGAGCTGATATCGTTATCGACAACTCCGGCACGCTCAGCGAACTGGACGATGCCGTAGCAGAGTTGCACCGGGAGTTTCTCGCTCGCGCAGAAGCGGCGAACACTTAGCAAGACAATATTTGTTCAGGCCAGTAATTCCATAACGGCTGCCACTATGGGCTCATTCGCCGCGGGGAATGCATAGGAGTCCAGTTCTTTCACGCTGACCCAAGCCATAGGCTGCCCCTCCAGACTCTGCGGTTCGCCGGCAAACTCCCACACTACATGTACATCAAGTAATACGGCCTTATCGCTGTAAGCATGCTGCACTTCCAACAGCGCAGTCGTGCGCACGGGACTGATAGATAGCTCCTCACGCAACTCCCTGTCCAGCGCGACAGCCACGCTTTCCCCGGCCTCAACTTTGCCGCCAGGAAACTCCCAAAGCCCACCCTGGTGGGCATGACCGGGACGCCGGGTCAGCAGAATCCGATTACTGCCGTCTATGATTACGCCAACGGCCACGTGCACACTCACGTTCTATATTCCGCGTTGATACGCACATAGTCATAGGAAAAGTCCGTGGTCCAGACAGACGCTGCAGCACTGCCCCGATTGAGCTCTACCCGAATCACGATTTCCTCCGGAGCCATAGCCACAATGCCCTGCTCCTCGGTGTAGCTGGCCGCCCTGCAGCCATTTTCTGCAATCAGTACATCATTGAGGTACAGGGCCACCTTGTTGACATCAAGCGCTTGCAGCCCCGCGCGACCAATAGCCGCAAGCAAGCGGCCCCAGTTAGGATCTGACGCAAACAGTGCGGTTTTGACCAGCGGAGAGTGGCCAATGGTAAACCCGACGTCCAGGCATTCCTGCTCGTCCCTGCCGCCGTTGACAGTAACGGTAACAAACTTGCTGGCGCCCTCTCCATCACGCACGAGCCCTTGCGCCAGGACGACGCACACTTCCTGCACAGCGTCGGTCAGTGCCTGGTAAAGCGGGGGCTTGTCGTCGATAAGAAGTTCATTGCCAGCGGCACCCGTCGCTATCAACATGCAGGCATCATTAGTGGAAGTATCACCATCAATGGTGACGCGGTTAAAGGACAGGTCAACCGCTGTAGACAGGATGCCTTGCAGCAAACCGGGATCGACCGCTGCATCCGTGGCCAGGTAGCCCAGCATGGTAGCCATGTTAGGGCGAATCATGCCCGCTCCTTTGGCGATACCTGTGACCACGTAGTCACGGCCTGCGCAACTAAAGCGAACGGAGTGCCCCTTGGGCCGCGTGTCCGTCGTCAGAATGCCCACGGCGGCAGCGGCCCAACCGTTTACGTCCAGGGCCGCAACGGCGGCAGGCAGCGCATCGGTAATCAGTTCCACGGGCAGCGGTTCACCGATCACCCCGGTAGAGAAGGGCAGCACATCTTCACAGTTCACGGCGGTAGATGCGGCGGCAGCGGCGCAGCAGGTGCGCGCGTCCTCAATCCCACTCTCGCCGGTACCCGCATTCGCGTTTCCCGTGTTAACCAGCAAGTAACGCGGCTGAAATGCCGATGCCTGCAAATGCTCACGCGCAACAGTGACCGGGGCAGCACAAAAGGCGTTCTGGGTGAATACGCCGGCACAGGCACTGCCGGCCGCTAACTCAATCAGCACCAGGTCTTTGCGCCCGGGCTTCTTGATGCCCGCGGAAACCGTGCCCAGGCGAACACCCGGGACAGGCTGGAGCAAGGGAAGGTGATCTTCGCCAACCGCCATTTATCAGCTCCTGATCAGAGTTTGCCGTGACACTGTTTGTACTTCTTGCCGCTACCACAAGGGCAGGGATCGTTGCGTCCGACCTTGGGCTGCTCGCGCACAAACGTCTCGGGAATAATCGGCTGCTGTGGGGGCTGTTCCGGTTCAGGCGCAGCCATAGCCGATGCCTCGGCATGCTGGAACGCAAGCTTCTCGCGTTCCGCGGCCTCGCGGCGCTGTCTCTCAATCTGCTCTGCCTCATCCTGGCGCTGAATTTGCACGTGACTGAGAAACTTGACCACTTCCAGCTTCAGGCTGTCGAGCAGCTCCTGGAAGAGCTCGAACGATTCGCGCTTGTACTCCTGCTTGGGATTCTTCTGTGCATAGGCGCGCAGGTGAATACCCTGGCGCAGGTGATCCATGGTCGCCAGGTGTTCTTTCCACAGCGTATCCAGCACCTGCAACATGATCTGCTTTTCGATCTTGCGCATGTCCGGGCCCACACTCTCACACTTTTCATCGTAAGCAGATTGCACGGCCTCAAGAATCCGGGCGCGCAGCGCCTCCTCGTGCAGCTTGTCATCCTCGTCCAGCCACTGCTGCAGCGGCAAAGGCCGGGCAAATTCCGTCTCCAGCGCGCGCTCCAGTCCGGGCACGTCCCACTGTTCCTCAACGCTCATGGGCGGAATGTAGCTATCAATGGTGCCGTTGACGACGTCAGCACGAATGGCCGTGACCGTTTCGGAGATATCTGCCTCGCCCAGCAGGTCATTGCGCTGAGCGTAAATAATCTGCCGCTGGTCATTCGCTACGTCATCGTACTCCAGCAGCTGCTTGCGGATATCAAAGTTTCTTCCCTCGACCTTGCGCTGGGCTTTCTCTATGGCGTTGGTCACCATGCGGTGCTCAATCGCCTCGCCCTTTTCCATTCCCAGGGCCTGCATAAAGTTCTTCACCCTGTCGGAGGCAAAGATGCGCATCAAACTGTCTTCGAGGGAGAGATAGAAGCGGGACACACCCGGGTCGCCCTGGCGCCCCGCGCGGCCGCGCAACTGGTTGTCTATGCGTCGTGATTCGTGGCGCTCTGTGCCCAGGATATGCAACCCTCCGGCCTCCAGCACCTGCTCATGGCGCTGTTTCCAGGCGGACTGCAGCTCAGCTTTGCGTT
Organism: uncultured Gammaproteobacteria bacterium; assembly: GCA_963845135.1. GTDB lineage: Bacteria > Pseudomonadota > Gammaproteobacteria > Pseudomonadales > Halieaceae > Halioglobus. The sequence goes on from CAWJQW010000013.1 coordinate 101,352, forward strand.
CATCGCTGATCTCACCGGCGGCGGCCAGCTCGGCCTCGAGGTTGCCACCGAGTACGATGTCTGTGCCGCGGCCTGCCATATTGGTGGCAATCGTCACCACCCCGGGGCGACCGGCCTGGGCAATGATCTCCGCTTCCTGCTCATGGTATTTCGCATTCAGCACCTTGTGGGCGATGTCAGCCTTGCGGAATCGGGCCGACAGTGCTTCGGAGGTTTCGACGGAGGCGGTGCCTACAAGTACCGGTGCATTGTTGGCCATGCACTCTTTCACATCGGCGACAATGGCGTCGAACTTCTCTTCACCGGAAAGGTAGACCAGGTCGTTGAGATCCTTGCGCAACTGGGGAACATTGGTGGGAATCACCAGCACTTCCAGGCCGTAGATCTGGCGGAATTCAAAGGCCTCTGTGTCGGCCGTACCGGTCATGCCCGACAACTTGTCATACAGGCGGAAGTAATTCTGGAAGGTAGTGGAAGCCAGAGTCTGGCTTTCGCTCTGGATAGTCACACCTTCCTTGGCCTCGATGGCCTGGTGCAGGCCCTCGGACAGACGGCGCCCGGCCATGGTTCGGCCGGTGTGCTCGTCAATCAATACGACCTGGCCATCCTGCACGATGTACTCAACATCCCGCTGGAACATCACATGCGCGCGAAGGCCGGAATGAACGTGATGCAGCAGGTTCAGGTTGGTTGCAGCATACAGGCTGTCGCCCTCCTCCAGCAGCTTCTCGCGTATCAGCATTTCCTCAACGAACTCATGGCCCTCTTCGGTGAGTTCAACCTGGCGCTGCTTCTCGTCTACGGTGTAATGGCCGGCTTCACCTTCCAGCTCCGGCTTTAACGCCGGGATGAGTGCATTAATCGTTTTGTACAGCTCGGAGCTGTCCTCGGACGCGCCGGAGATCACCAGTGGGGTGCGCGCCTCATCAATCAGAATGGAGTCCACTTCGTCGACAATCGCAAACGCCAGGTTTCCCTGCATGCGGTCTTCCAGTGAGAAAGCCATATTGTCACGCAGGTAGTCAAAGCCGAACTCATTGTTGGTGCCGTAGATGATGTCGGCACTGTAGGCCTCACGCTTCTCATCGGGCGCCTGTCCAGAACGAATGACCCCGACAGAAATACCCAGAAACTCGTAGAGCGGGCCCATCCAGCCAGCATCGCGGCTCGCCAGGTAATCATTCACGGTAATCAAATGCACGCCATCGCCCGTCAGTGCATTGAGGTAGGCTGGCAGGGTTGCCACCAGGGTTTTACCCTCACCGGTGCGCATCTCCGCGATCTTACCCTCATGCAGCGCCATGCCACCTATCAACTGCACATCGAAGTGGCGCATACCCAGAGCACGCTCACCCGCTTCGCGCACGACTGCAAAGGCCTCAGGCAAAAGGTCATCAAGGCTCTTGCCATCAGCGAGCTGCTGCCTGAATTCGGCGGTCTTGCCGGCCAACTGCTCGTCAGTCAGGGCCTTTATATCGTCTGCCAGGGCATTGATCTTCTTGACCACCTTGCCCATGCGCTTCAGTTCCCGGTCATTGCGGGAACCAAACATCATTTTCAGAAACTTGTTAATCATCGACTTTCAACTTGTACTGGATACGGGAAACCCTGCCGGGCCAGGCGGCGGGCAGGTGGGATTCTACAGGAGTGGGGGCGCGACTTCAGCGTCGCGTGCGTTGGACGTAACTCGAGGGGTCTACAGATCGACCGTGTTTGTATACTTCGTAGTGCACGTGGGCACCAGTGGAACGCCCGGTGGAGCCCATCAGGGCAATCGGTTCACCCTTGCGGACCACATCGCCGGACTGAACCAGCGCCTGCTTGTTGTGCGAGTAGCGGGTAACGAACCCGTCGCCGTGCGAAATTTCAACCGTTTCGCCATAGCCGGACTTGCTACCCGTCCAGGTGACGACACCGGAGGCGACAGCAATGACATTAGAGCCTTCCTTGCCGGCAAAATCGATGCCGTGATGGAAAGCGGGCTTTCCGGTGAAGGGGTCGGTACGTTTGCCGTAGTAGGAGGAAATCCAGCCTTTCTCGATAGGGTGCCCGGACAACCAGCTTTGCTCTTCCAGTTTGCGATTGGTGAGCAGAGTTTCGAGAATATCCAGTTGCTGTTCGCGGTTTGCCAGCTGGTCCTGGAAAAGGCCCAATTGGGCTGCCAGGCCTGCTGTCTCATATTGAACGTTAAACTCACCCGCCAGCGGGCCACCCATTGCCGGTGGCTGACTGAAATCGAACTCCCCTTCCTCGAGGTCTGCCATGGCGGTAAGGTGCTGACCGAGAGCGTCAAGACGGGTCATTCTCGCCTGCAACTGTGCCAGGTTAACGGTCATCGCCTGCAGTTTACGCTCAGCGCGCTCCTGCAATTGCGCCAGTTCCTTTTGCTGGGCCTCAAGTTCTTCCTGTAACCCGTCCAGCGCCACCCCACGCATGGAGTTGGCCTCATTTTCCTGTCCGAGCAGATAGCCGCCGGCGACCAGGCCCAGGGGAAGGCCTAAACAACACAGTGAAAGCAGGGCACGAGACAAACGCCCCAGTTCAATGGAGCGGGAGCCCCCATGCTTGCGATTAATGAGAATAACTTTCATTTACGCGGACACGAGGCAAAATGGTCGGGAACTATGCCACAAAGACTGGGGAAATTCTACGAAACAAGCGTGAACCAGTACCCAAATCCGGGCATCCGCTGCTCTCAGGCTGATCTATGTTGGGAGACCGCTTCGGCGACTCCCGCATACTCCGCCCGCACCGACGGCAGGGGGTGCAACTCAGCCATACTACGGGACGCACCCGTGGACTCAATTACGCGCACGTGACCGCGCTGCAGGCCCCGTGGCTCGGTTACACCGCAGGAATGGGCGATGATACCCACACTGTAGGCCAGCTGACGCGCATAGGCCTCGACCCTGAGACTTTTCTCGGCGGGCACCAGACCGCGTTGCAGGTCTTCGTCATGGGTGGTGATGCCGGTGGGGCAGGTATTTCGATTGCACTGCAGGGCCTGCACACAGCCCAGCGCAAACATGAAGCCCCGGGCGGACACACAGAAGTCAGCGCCCATTGCCAGGGCCCAGGCCACCCTGGCGGGCGTAATAAGCTTGCCGGACGCAATAACCTTGATGCGCTCACGCAGGCCATACTCCTGCAACAGGTCAACTACCAGGGGCAGGCTTTCCTGCAGTGGCATGCCCATATAATCTATCAACGGCTGGGGCGCGGCCCCCGTGCCACCGTCGGCACTGTCAATGGTAATAAAGTCCGGCGCGAACCCGGGTCCGCGAGCGTGGACAGCGCGAAACAGGTCGTGAAAGAAGTCCAGCTGCCCCACCACCATTTTGAATCCCGTGGGTTTGCCGGTCAGCTGGCGTATATGTTCAATCATGTCCAGCAGGTCATCTGCGCTGCGTATGTCGGGGTGTCCGTTGGGGCTGATAGAATCAACACCTGGTTCAATGCCCCGTATCGCTGCCACCTCTTCAGTCACCTTGCGCCCGGGCAAGATCCCGCCCTTACCTGGCTTCGCGCCCTGGCTCATTTTTATTTCGAACATGCGCACCTGCTCATGCGCTGCTATTGCCAGTAACTTTTCATCGCTCAACCGACCCTGCTGGTCGCGAACGCCGTACTTTGCCGTACCAATCTGGAATACAAGGTCCGCACCGGATTCAAGGTGATACGGTGACAGACCACCCTCCCCGGTATTCATCCAGATTCCGGCCTCTTTTGCGCCGCTGGCCAGTGCCCGCACGGCCGGTTCAGAGATTGCCCCGAAACTCATTGCGGAGATATTGAGAATAGATGAATTGGTATACGGCCGGGAGCAACTGCCCTCACCGATCGTGACCGGCCGCGGCTGCACGGCATCCTCATCAAGCGTGGGAAAGGCACTGTTGAGAAAGAACACATCGCCTTCAATCGTCAGCGGTCGCGTGGAGCCGAAGGCGACGGTGGTATCCACTTCCTTGGCCGCCCGGTATACCCAGGAGCGCTCGGCGCGATTAAACGGCAGCTCTTCCCTGTCCATGGCAAAAAAATACTGACGGAAAAATTCGCCCATGTGTTCAAACAGGTAGCGGAAGCGACCGACAACGGGGTAGTTGCGGCGAATAGCATGCGTGGTCTGGGTCTTGTCTATCACGTACATGACCAGAACACAGATCATGCCCAATCCGAGCAGGAGTGCAACAACGATAGCCCCCCACTCGATGAGTGACTGGGCCAGTTGCTGCAGGCGGGTCATCCGGTGTTGCCTAGGCGGCAGCCACCGGACTGAGTGAGTAGGAAATGGGGGCAGTGGCAGCGTCTTCGAACGTCACCACTTCCCAGGCATCCGGTTGCGCGATCAGGGCACGCAGGGAGGCATTGTTGAGCGCGTGTCCCGATTTATAGGCACGAAACTCCCCGATCAGGCTATTACCCAGCAGATACAGGTCACCGATCGCGTCCAGCACCTTATGGCGCACGAATTCGTCATCGTAGCGCAGGCCATCCTGGTTGAGTATGCGGTACTCATCCACCACGATGGCATTGTCTACGCTACCTCCACGGGCCAGGCCCTTGGAACGCAAATACTCGATTTCGTGCATAAAGCCAAAGGTACGGGCGCGGCTGATTTCCTTGACGAAGGACGTCGTGGAGAAGTCCACGTCGGCATGGGCAGTGCGATCGCGAAAAACGGGGTGATCAAAATCGATGGTGAAGGAGACCTTGAAGCCATCAAAGGGGAGGAAGCTGGCTACCTTGTCGCCGTCCTCGACCGTGACCTTGCGTTTAATGCGAATAAACTTCTTGGGTGCATTCTGCTCTTCGATCCCCGCGGACTGGATCAGGAACACAAACGGACCCGCACTGCCGTCCATAATAGGCACTTCCGGGGCACTGACGTCAACATAGGCGTTATCAATGCCTAACCCGGCCATCGCCGCCATCAAGTGCTCCACCGTGGAGACTTTGGCGCCATTGGCAACCAGGCCAGTAGAGAGCATGGTATCGGCAACGTTGTCAGCCCGCCCGGGTATTTCTACCACCGGGTCGAGATCAACCCTGCGAAAAACGATACCGGTATTCACCGGCGCAGGTGCGAGAGTCAGGTAGACCTTGTCGCCCGTATGCAAGCCGACGCCCGTCGCCTTGATCGCATTCCTCAATGTGCGCTGTCGAATCATAAGTACTCCAACCGTAGCCTTTGTCGTCAGTGACGACTCGGCCACGCCGGGTGCTTACCCAGTCACGGCCTGTTAATCTGCCTGGCGACGCAAAAACGCCGGAATATCAAAATACTCCTCGTCAGCCGCCGGTGCCGCAGCGTTTGCCTGTCCACCTGCAGCGCGCTGTCTGCGCTGCACCGCAGGACGATCCAGGTCCCGATAGTCGGGCGCTTCGTCTGTCTCTGCATTCGCGCTCACCGGCTTGGGCGTATCAATTACCTGCAGCGGCGTTTTTGTCGCCTCAGCACCCAGCCCGGTGGCGACAACCGTCACCTTGAGCTCGTCTGTCATGTCAGGGTCGATTACCGTCCCTACCACAACAGTCGCTTCCTCGGATGCAAATTCCTCGATCGTGTCGCCAACTTCGGCAAACTCGCCAAGTGCGAGATCGAGTCCGGCAGTAATATTAACCAAAATCCCGCGAGCACCCTGCAAATCAATATCATCCAGCAGGGGACTGTTTATGGCTCTTTCAGCTGCTTCCCGGGCACGGTTCTCACCCTTGGAGCTACCGGTACCCATCATCGCCATACCCATTTCTGACATCACGGTACGCACGTCGGCGAAATCCACGTTGATCATGCCAGGGCGGATAATCAGATCTGCGATCCCCTGAACTGCGCCCAACAATACATCATTTGCTTCTCTAAAGGCATCGAGCAGACTGGTATTTTTCCCTAGCACTTCCAGCAGTTTTTCATTGGGAATAGTGATCAGGGAGTCCACATGCTGCTGCAGTTCACTCACGCCTTCCTGGGCTATTTTCAGCCGCTTCTTGCCCTCGAAAGGGAACGGGCGGGTGACTACCGCAACGGTAAGAATTCCCAGCTCACGGGCTACCTCCGCCACTACCGGCGCGCCGCCAGTACCGGTGCCGCCGCCCATGCCGGCCGTAATGAAGACCATGTCAGCCCCGCGCAGGGATTCGGCGATACGTTCGCGATCCTCCATGGCGGCGGCTCGGCCGATCTCCGGGTTGGCGCCTGCCCCCAGGCCCTTGGTGATATCCCCGCCCAACTGCAGCACTGTTTTGGACGCAATGTCCGACAGTGCCTGGGCATCGGTATTAGCGCAGATAAAGTCCACGCCTTCTACCGAGTTCTCGATCATATGCTTGACCGCGTTGCCGCCGCCTCCGCCTATGCCGATCACCTTGATCACCGCATTGGATGGTACGTTGTCGATAAGTTCAAACATGGTTGTTACTCCCCTTTGTAAAAAAATGCCGCACGTTTGTGCAACGGTTTACCACTTAAAAATTGCTTGATATCCAGGCCCTGGCCCGGGTTAACCAACCCTCGCTGGACCCGGATGACTTGGCGGCGATCTGGCCCGCCTCCTCCATATGGTCCACGCCGTATTGCAACAAACCCACGCTGGTCGCGTAGATTGGGTTACGCACGATATCGTTAAGACCCTGCACGGTTTGCGGGTAACCCACGCGCACCGGCATATGAAAAATTTCTTCGGCCAGCTCGACCACGCCTTCCATCTTCGATGTGCCGCCGGTGAGCACGATACCCGCGGGCACCATGTCCTCGTAGCCGGAACGACGCAGCTCTGCCTGCACCAGCGTGAACAACTCGTCGTACCGCGGCTCTACCACTTCTGCCAGTGACTGTCGTGACAGGTCTCTTGGCGGCCGGTCGCCCACGCTGGGCACCTTTATCGTCTCGTCGGCCCCGGCCAACTGGGTCAGGGCACAGGCGTACTTGATCTTGATTTCTTCCGCATGCTGGGTGGGCGTACGCAGGGCCATGGCGATGTCATTGGTCACCTGGTCGCCAGCGATGGGAATCACCCCGGTATGACGGATAGATCCATCCGTGAAAATTGCGATGTCCGTCGTACCACCGCCGATATCGACCAGGCACACGCCCAACTCGCGTTCATCATCGGTAAGAATGGAATAGCTGGAGGCCAGCTGCTCGAGGATGATTTCCTCGACCTCCAGGCCACAGCGACGGATACATTTCTCGATATTCTGCGAGGCGTTCACGGCACAGGTGACCAGGTGAACCTTTGCCTCTAGGCGCACACCGGACATACCCAATGGCTCCTTGATGCCCTCCTGATTATCGATCACGTACTCCTGTGGCAGAATATGCAGGACCTTCTGGTCCGCCGGGATCGCCACCGCCTGTGCCGCATCAATAACGCGCTCCAGGTCGTGATGGAAAACTTCCTTGTCCTTGATGGCGACAATGCCGTGGGAATTGAGACTGCGAATATGACTGCCTGCAATGCCCACGTACACCGAGTGAATCTGGCAACCGGCCATCAACTCGGCCTCCTCCACTGCCCGCTGTATCGACTGCACCGTGGACTCGATATTGACCACCACGCCTTTCTTCATGCCCTTGGAGGGGTGCGAGCCGATGCCCACCACCTCGATGTCGCCGTCCATACCGACCTCACCCACAATCGCCACCACCTTGGAAGTACCGATATCGAGTCCGACGATCATTCGTTTGTCCTGCGCGCTGCCCATGGCAGTGTCTCCCCTACGCCTGTTCTTCTTTACTGGTCGTTGCCGACAAACCGGCAGGCTCACTAAAACCTACCGCCACCCCACGCGAGTAGCGCAGGTCTATGTTTTCTACCTCATCCATACGCGGTGCCAATACGCTGCGATAGACGGTCTTGAAGCGCTTGATCCGGTCGAGAAAATCCACGCCACCAATCACCAGCCGCTGACCACCGCCAAGCCTCGCCTCTACCTCTCCGCGGTCATCTATGGACAGCTGCGCGACGCTCAGGCCCACGGGCTTGAGCAGTTCTACCAGCCGCTGGTAAGTGCGCATCAACTCCGGTGCAGAACCCTCTGGTCCGAGCAGCTGCGGCAGCCCCTGCCAGGCTTCCCGCTTGCTGGGCCTGAATACCTCACCCTCATGATTGAGGAACGCGCCTTCGCCCCAGCGGGCTATCGGTAGCTGCTCAATGACATGAATCTCCAGGGCGTTAGGCCAGACTCTGCGTACGCTGGCCTCGTGAATCCAGGGCAGCGCTTCGAGTTGCTGCTGCACCCTGGACAGGTCCGTCCAGAGGAAACCGCCAGCCAGTGCCGGCTGCACCATGTCTTGCACGGCGGCCGTCTGCGTATGTTCCAGTTCCCCGGTCACGCTGATGCGTTCCACCGGAATCGCCTGCAGCTTGATATAAGCCTGGGCCACGGCTATGGCCACTATGCCAGCGGCCAGCAGCACCAGAATGCGGTTGAGCCAGTGGAAGCTGCGCGCCGGCTTCTCGATATTTGCAGCCCGGTTACGCGTTGCACCCTGCGACTGTTGCCCCCGGGGCTTTCGCTGTGGCGTCGCCTTCTGACGCCGGGTCTGCGGCCCACTTTCAGGCGAAGCTGCCCTGCGCTTGCTCCCCGATTTCACTTTCTTGCGCGCTTTGGGCTCGGGACGCCGGCCAAACCGCGGAAGTTTGATAGCAACGCCCATCAGTTTTGCCCCTCCCAGGCAAGGCTGAGAATGCGCTCGACCAGTTCAGGCACTTCCATACCGGCCTCACGGGCGGCCATGGGCACCAGACTGTGGGAGGTCATGCCGGGAATGGTATTGACTTCCAATACATAGAACGCGCCATCCGTGTCGCGCATGATGTCCACGCGACCCCAGCCTTCGCAGCCCAGGGAAGTAAAGGCGGCCAGTGCCAAGTCACTAAGCTCCTGCTCTGCCTGGGCGTTCAGGCCACTGGGACAGTTATACGTTGTGTCATCAGACAGGTACTTGGCTTCGTAGTCGTAAAACTCGTTAGTCGTCTCCATGCAAATGGAGGGTAAAGCCTGGCTTCCAAGCACGGCCACGGTGTACTCAGGCCCATCGATAAACTGCTCCGCTATGACATCGCCGCTGTAGGCTGCTGCGTTCAGGTAGGCTTGCTCCAGCTCCAACGCGCTGGTCGCTGGCGCCATACCAATGGAAGAGCCCTCACAGGCAGGCTTGACGAAGACCTTGCCCAGTCGCTTGATGACGGCCTGCCAATCGGTGTCACGCTGGAGCAATTCAAAGCCACCGGTGGCAATACCCACTCCCTGCCAAAGTTGTTTGCTGCGACACTTATCCATAGCCAGCGCCGAGCCCAGCACGCGCGAGCCTGAATAGGGAATGCCCAGCACTTCCAGCGCACCCTGCACGGTGCCATCTTCACCCCCGGGCCCATGCAGGACGATAAAAGCAAAAGCGACCTGATCAAGACCCCGCATCCAGTCGGGCTCGGCGGGGTCGATATCGCAGACACGATAACCGAGGCCCTGCAATGCATCAGACACCGTACGCCCGCTCTGCAGCGACACTTCACGCTCGGCAGATGCACCTCCAAACAGCACGGCGATCGTTTTATCTTGCAGCCCCTTCACCTTCATCCGCCCGCCGCCCGTGGAAAGTCCATCTCAGCCAGCTCCCTGGCCAGGCCACCAATATCTCCCGCCCCCTGGGTGATGACCACGTCGCCCTGCTCCACTACGGAGCAGAGAATCTGCGGCACGTCCTCAATACATTCGGCAAAGATCGGTTCGACCTGCCCGCGCTGGCGAATACTGCGGGTCAGGCTGCGGCTATCGGCACCCGGGATTGGTTCCTCTCCCGCTGCGTAGACCTCCAGCAACACCAGGACATCGCAGCGCGACAACACCGCGACAAAGTCTTCGTAAAGGTCCCGCGTGCGACTGAAGCGGTGCGGCTGATACACCATCACCACACGACGCTCAGGCCAGGCCTGGCGGGCCGACTCCAGCGTTGCCCTCACCTCTGTCGGGTGATGCCCATAATCGTCAACGAGCAAGGCTTCGCCGCCAGGCAATTGCAGTACGCCCATATCGGTGAATCGCCTGCCTACGCCGGCAAAGGACAACAGGCCGCGCTGTATCGCTGCGTCGTCCAAGCCCTCATCTCCAGCCACGGCAATAGCTGCCGTGGCATTCAATACATTGTGCTCGCCCGGCATATTAAGCGTTACGGCCAGGGCCTCTGCACCGGGCCGCTGCACGGTAAATGCCGTGGCCAGACCCTGCCCCTGCAGGTCGGTCACGCGATAATCAGCATCGTCGGCAAAACCGTAGGTAATCACCTGACGACTGACCTCGGGCAGCAGTTCGCGAATCACGGGATCATCCAGACACAGCACCGCCACCCCATAAAACGGAAGGTTATGCAGGAATTCCAGAAACGTGCGGCGCAATACAGCAAAGTCACCGCCATAGGTGTCCATGTGATCCGCTTCTATATTGGTAATCACCGTCACCATGGGTTGCAGGTGCAGGAACGACGCGTCGCTCTCGTCTGCCTCGGCGATCAGGAAGCGGCTGGCGCCCAGCTGCGCATTGCTACCGACGCTGTTTACCAGGCCACCTATCACGAACGTGGGATCCAGGCCCGCCTCCCCGAAGACATTGGCGATCAAACTGGTGGTCGTGGTTTTACCGTGGGTGCCCGCCACAGCAATTCCGTGGCGATAACGCATCAGCTCCGCCAGCATTTCCGCGCGTGGCACCACCGGCACCCGTGCAGCGCGAGCAGCCACGACTTCCGGGTTGCTTTCATCAACCGCACTTGAGCTGACTACCACATCTGCGTCGCCGACGTTTTCCTGACGATGACCGATGAGCACCTGCACACCTATTTGCTGCAAACGCTGGGTCACTGCGCTACCGCGCAGGTCGGATCCGGTGACCGCATAGCCCAGGTTGACCAGCACCTCGGCAATACCGCTCATTCCCGTTCCGCCCACGCCGATCATATGGATACGTCGAATGCGTCGCATTTCGGGAACCGTGTAGGCATTGCGATCAGGCTGCATGGACCAGCGCCTCCACTTCATCCGCTACCTGCTTTGTGGCCAAGGGAAGCGCCGCTTTGTGCGCTGCTTCCGCCATGGTCCGCAGGCGTCCGGGGTACTGCACATAGGCACGCAAGCGCAATCAGGATTGCGTCCTCGGTCATATCACTCTGGCGCAGCAAAACCGCGCCACAGGCATTGGCCAGTGAACGCGCATTGGCAGTCTGGTGGTCGTCAATGGCGTGCGGAAGGGGCACCAGGATCGACGGCCGGCCGGTCACCGCCAACTCGGAGACTGTCAGCGCACCTGCGCGGCAAATCACCAGGTCGGACCAGAGGTAGGCTGCCGCCATGTCTTCAATAAAGGGCACCACGCGAACGGTCTCGCTAACCAGGTCGCCATACTGGGCAATAACGTCTGCGGCGTGTTGCTCACCTGCCTGGTGCAGCACCTCAGTAGCATGCACCTTGCCGCCTCGCAGCAACCGGCGCACCACACCAGGCATCACCTCGTTGATCGGGCGGGCTCCAAGGCTGCCGCCCAGGACCAGCAATCGCATCGCGCGCTCGCCATCGTATTGGTAGTCTGCCGCTTCTGCGGCAGCGATCAGGTCGGCGCGAACCGGGTTACCGAGCACGCTCACATCCTTGCCATTGCTGAATGCGCCATAGAATCCCGCAACCACTTTGCTCGCCAACGGTGCCAGCATGCGGTTGGTGGTGCCGGCCACTGCATTCTGCTCGTGGATCAACAGGGGACGGCGCAACAGCCAGGCAGCAACACCGGCCGGTCCCGCCACATAACCACCCATCCCAACAACACAGGCCGGCCAGGTGCGCAATACCAGCCAAAGCGCCTGCAGCGATGCAACTGCCAACAACAACAGACCCATAACCCGGTCACTGACACCCTTGCCGCGCACGCCCCGAACTGCCAGGTAATGCAGAGTAAAGCCAGCCTCCGGCACAACCCGGTGCTCCAGGCCACGACGTGTGCCTACCCACTCGACCCGGTAACCGCGTTCGCGCAGTTCGCTGGCCACTGCCAGGGCCGGATATACGTGTCCACCGGTGCCGCCGGCCATAATCAGGATACGGTTGTTATCTTTCATGCCCGCCCTCCCTGACTGCGCACGTGTCTGGTCTATTCGCAGTACCAGCGCCAGCATCGCGCAGCACACGATCAGGCTCGTTCCCCCGTAGCTGACGAAGGGCAGGGTCAAGCCCTTGGTCGGCAGCAAGCCCGAGCTGACACCCATATTGACGAAGGCCTGACCCGAGAAAACCAGCGCCACGCCGTAACAGACATAAGCGCCAAATGCGTAAGTCGCCAGTTGCGCCGCGCGCCCTACCCACAGAATGCGGCCAATCAGCGCGGCATAGAGCAAAATGACGGTGAGGGCACCCACGAAACCGGTTTCTTCCGCCCAAATGGAGAATACAAAGTCGGTATGCGCCTCGGGCAGGTAAAAAAGTTTTTGCACACTGTTGCCCAGCCCCACCCCGAACCACTCTCCGCGGCCGAAGGCGATAAGCGATTGGGTGAGCTGGAAACCGGTGTCATAGGGATCCGCCCAGGGATCGGTATACGCGGTCAGCCGTTTGACGCGATACGGCTCACTGACTACCAGCACCAGCAGCGCGCCCAGGGCACCGGCCAGCACCAGCAGGAAGTGACCCAGTTTCACCCCGGCGAGGAACAACATGCCAAAAGCGCTGCCGGCAACGATCACGGTGGCGCCGAAGTCGGGCTCAACCATCAACAGCAGGGTGGCGGCAAAGAGTACGGCCATCGGTTTGAGAAAGCCCTGCCACTGGTTGCGCACCTCGTGCTCGCGGCGCACCATGTACCCGGCAAGGTAAATAATCATGGCCATCTTGGCGAATTCAGACGGCTGCAGCGTGAAGGGCCCGATCGGCAACCAGCGCTGACTGCCATTGACCTCGCGACCCACACCCGGAATCAGCACCAGAATCAGCAGAGCCCAGGGCGACAAACAACCAGACCCACCCGGTGTCTTCCCAGAACTGCAGTGGCACACGATAGATCGCCACCGCGCCAACCGCGGCTATCAACATATAGATGAGATGTCTGGAAGTATGGAACCAGGTACTGCCGTAATTGATCTGCGCGTATTCAATGGACGCGGAACTGATCGCGACCAGACCGACCAGAATCAGGGCCAGGCTAATGCCCAGCAACGTCGGGTCGGGCATCAAACCGACCTGCGCCGTCACCGCACGCCGGCTCATGAGGTCTCTCCCAGTGCGTGCACGGCTGCTACAAAAGCCTCGCCCCGGGCAACAAAGCCGGGGAACATATCGAAGCTGGCGCATGCCGGGGAGAGCAGTACAGTGTCGCCTGCCTGGGCCAGCTGAGCCGCCTGTTGCACCGCCCCGTCCAGGCTGGCCGCATGACTTACGGTAACTGCAGTCCCCAGGGCGTCGGCAATCAGTTCAGCGTCCTCACCGATGGTAAACACCTGTCGGCAATGCCGCGTTACCGCGGGAATCAGTTCCCGGAAGTTGGCACCCTTACCCAGACCTCCGGCAATCAGCAGGATATCGCGGTCCCCGCCAAGGCCTTCGAGTGCCGCCTGGGTCGCCCCTACATTCGTTCCCTTGGAGTCATTGACGAAGCGCACACCATCGATATCGGCCACTACTTCACAGCGATGCGGCAGCCCGGAAAACTGTTGCAAGGTGTCCAGCATAATGGCCAGTGGCAGACCAGCCGCCTGGCCAAGCGCGAGTGCCGCCAGCGCATTGGCCAGGTTATGTCGACCTGCCATCCGCACTGCTGTCACAGGCAACAAGGTCTGCAGCCCGAGACAGATAAATTCCTCTCCGTCTTGCAGGCGCAACCCGAACCCATCCAGGGCGGGCTCCCCCAGGCGCCAGCGAACTACCGGTACCTTGTCTTCCAGCAAAGGCACGGTCAATGCGTCATCGGTATGCACAACCGCCTTGCCGCAACCGAAGAAAATACGATGCTTGGCCTGGTGATACTTGACCATACTGCCGTGGCGATCGAGGTGGTCGGGACTAATATTGAGCACTGTCGCCACAGCCAGACCCAGCTTCCCAGCCCGCTCCAGCTGAAAGCTCGACAACTCCAGCACATAGAGCTCCCGGTCGGTGCCCAGCAGGTCCAGCGCCGGGGTACCGAGATTACCCCCGACACCCACATTGATGCCCGACTGGCGCGCCATTTCGCCGACCAGTTCAGTCACCGTCGACTTGGCGTTGGAGCCGGTAATGCCAATGACCGGGGCTTGCGCCTCGCGCACAAACAGGTCGATGTCGCCCAGTATCTCAACCCCCGCTTCCCGCGCCGCAACCACCAGGGGGTCGTCCAACGCTATGCCCGGACTCACGATCAGCTCTGCGGCAGACGTAATTAATTCGTCGGGGTATTCGCCGGCATACACATCGACGTCGGGCATCTGGGCTCGCAGCGTGTCCAGGCCCGGGGGATTGGTACGTGTATCGATCACGGAAAAAGGAACGCCCAGGCTATACAAGTGGCGAGCACAGGACACACCAGTGATGCCCAGGCCTACCACGACCCGGTTTACACTGCTTGCTATCAAGTCCTGCATCACTGCCCCAATCACTCCCTGGCCCTAGCGCAACTTCAACGTGGCCAGCCCGAACAGGACCAGCATCACGGTGATAATCCAGAAGCGCACGATAACGCGCGGCTCCGGCCAACCTTTCAATTCATAGTGGTGATGGATGGGCGCCATGCGAAATATGCGCTTGCCGGTCAGCTTGAAAGACGCCACCTGTAAAATCACGGAGACCGTTTCCAGTACGAAGATTCCACCCATAATAAAAAATACAATTTCATGGCGAGTGATCACCGCCACCGTGCCCAGGGCCGCACCCAGTGCCAACGCACCCACATCGCCCATAAACACCTGGGCCGGATAGGTGTTGAACCAGAGAAAGCCCAGGCCAGCGCCACCGATGGTCCCGCAGAACACCACCAACTCGCCGCTGCCGGCCACATAGGGGATGTGCAGATAGCGGGCAAAGTCCACGTGCCCGGTGAGGTAGGCAAATATGCCAAGGGCACCGCCCACCATGACGGTAGGCAGGATGGCCAGGCCATCAAGACCATCGGTAAGATTCACGGCATTGCTGGAGCCGACGATGACAAAATAGGCCAGCAAGATGAATAGTGGACCCATGCTCCAGGAAAAATCCTTGAAGAACGGCACGTAAAGCTCTGTGGTCACCGGCGTATCGAAAGCAAAGTAGAGATAGCAGGCGGCTGCCAGTCCGGCGGCGGATTGCCAAAAGTACTTCCAGCGCGCGGGCAGACCACGCGAATCCTTCTCCACAACCTTGCGGTAGTCATCCACCCAGCCAACAGCACCGAATATTCCGGTCACCAGCAGCACAATCCAGATGTAGGGGTTACTCAGGTCGGCCCAAAGCAACGTGGAAACGCCGATGGCAACCAATATAAGCGCGCCACCCATTGTCGGTGTCCCGGCCTTGCTGAGGTGGCTCTGCGGACCGTCATCTCGCACTGACTGACCCACCTGGTGAAAGCTGAGCTTGCGAATCATCACCGGCCCGACCAGCAGGGAGATGGCCAGTGCGGTGCCGGTTGCCAGGATGCCGCGCAACGTCAGGTACTGGAAAACCTGGAAAGCGCCGACATACTGGGTGAGATATTCCGCCAGGAACAGCAACATAATCAGTCCTCTTCCTCTGCGGAGGGCATCAACGCCTGCAAAACGCGCTCCATGCGGGCACCACGCGAGCCCTTGATCAACACCGTGTCACCGACAGCGAACTGCGCCGCAACACCGGCTGCGTCTGCATCGGCAAACCAGCGGCCATTCTCGCCAAATGCGGCCACTGCATCGCGCAGCTCCTCACCCACGCCCCAGAACTGGTCAAGCCCGGCCTCGCGTGCATAGACACCCAGTTCCCGGTGCATGGCTTCGCTGTCGCTACCCAGCTCCCGCATTGCACCCATAATCAACGTGCGCGTGCCAGCGCTCGCTGCCAGCGTATCGATAGCCGCACGGGTTGAGCCTGGATTGGCGTTGTAGCAATCGTCTATTAACTGCGCGCCCTGGGCGCCGGAACTGACCGCGAGACGGCCCGCCACCGGGGCCACAGACTCCAGGCCTGCGGTAATCTCGACAAGGCTCAAACCACAAGCGAGGCCCACCGCAGTAGCGGCCAGGGCATTCGCCACATTGTGCACCCCTGGAAGAGGCAGCATGACCTGTATGGGGCCATCCGGCGTTTGCGCCTCGAAGTAGGTCCCACTGACGCCGTGCGAGTCGATGCGGGTTGCCCGGACGGCAGCGTCAGCGCGCAGGGAGAAGTCAATAATCTGTGCTTCACCAGCACGCGCGCGCCAGGACGAGAACCACGGTTCATCCGCATTCATCACCGCGACATCACCCGAACCCAGGCCGTCAAAAATTTCACCCTTGGTCTGTGCTATTCCCTGCAAACTGCCCATGCCTTCAAGGTGCGCAGGCATGACATTGAGCAAAACAGAAACAGTGGGCCGGCCCATTGCGCACAAAACTGCGATATCGCCCAACTTTCCGGCGCCCATTTCTACAACGGCAAATTCGGTATCGGGGTCCAGCTGCAGCAGGGTGAGCGGCACGCCGATTTCATTATTGAGATTGCCGACAGTGGCGAAGGTATTACCGCGCTGGGCCAGCACAGACTGGATAAGATTCTTGGCAGTGGTCTTACCGCAGCTTCCAGTAATTGCCACCAGGGGGGCCTTGTATTCGTTCCGATTCAGTGCGCCCAACCTGCCCAGCGCGACGGTAGTGTCCCTGACACAGAGCTGCGGCAGCGCCGTTCCAGTGGGGCGACTCACCAGGGCGGCGGTAGCGCCGCGGTCGGCAATGTCAGAAACATAATCATTACCGTCAAAGCGATCACCCACCAACGCCACAAACAAACCGCCATCTACCGGACGACGACTGTCGGTGAACACGCTGTTGAAACCGACATCTTCGCCCAGCAGCTTCCCCTGCAACGGCTCCTGCAATTCTGACAGGGTCATCTCGCGCATCACCGTGACGCCCTCCCGGCCATCGCCGCAAGCGCGTGCTCCTCGTCACTGAAATGCAGGTATTCACCTTCAATGATCTGGTAGTCTTCGTGGCCCTTGCCGGCGATCACAATACAGTCTCCTGCCCGGGCCTCGTGGATGGCCGAACTGATGGCCGCCGCGCGATCAGCCTGCAAGCGGTACTGGCCACTGCAGCCGCTTTCAATATCGGCGAGTATCGCCGCAGGATCCTCGCTCCGCGGGTTGTCGCTGGTCAGTACCACGCGATCGGCAATTGCGCAGGCAATCCGCCCCATGACCTGGCGTTTGTTGCGGTCGCGATCACCACCGCAGCCGAAGATCACTGCCAACTCACCCTGGACATGCGGTTTCAAGGCGGACAGGACCTGCTCCAGGGCATCGGGCGTGTGCGCATAGTCAATAATCACCTGCAGGCCCTGGTTGTTGGGTATGGATTGCATGCGTCCCGGCACCGGGTGCAGCGCCGGCACAACAGCCAGGACCTGCTCCAGCCCTTCCCCGGCAAGCACTGCGGCACAAACGGCAGCGGCAAGGTTAGCCAAATTAAAGTCACCGGGAAGTGGCGTGAAAAACTCACCACTCCCCCAGGGCGTGCGCAAAATACCGCGCACACCATCGACACCAAAGTCAGCACGCTCGACGAAGACATCGGCGGCGGGGTTGACCAGTGAGTAGCTCAGCACGCGCACTTCCGGTTCTACAACAGCTTGCACGCGGCCAGCAAAGTCATCATCCAGGTTAATCAAGGCATGCTTGAGCCCCTCGCAGGTAAACAGCCCAAGCTTGGCACGCCCGTAGGCCTCCATACTGCCGTGGTAATCAAGATGATCATGGGAGAGGTTGGTGAAGACCGCAGTTTCAAACTGCACACCGTTAACCCTGCCCTGGACCAGGGCGTGGGAAGACACTTCCATGCTTACGGCGAATACACCCTGCTCATGCCACCGCGCTAACTGCTGCTGCAGGGACACCGCGTCGGGCGTTGTATTACCACCCTGGGACACCTGCTCCTCGAGCGTAGCGCCCAGGGTGCCAATCACGCCGCAAGAGCGGCCGCGCTTTCGAATCAGCTGGGCGATCAGGCGACTTGTGGTGGTCTTGCCATTGGTACCGGTTACCCCAACCATATGCATGGCAGCACTGGGCGCACCACAAAAACGGGACGCCAGGTACCCCGACTCCTGCTGTAGCTCAGGCACTTCTACCAGAGGCACCGACAGCGCTTCTACAAAGCCGGCGACGGGAGGCTCCGCCACCACCGCAACAGCGCCACTGGCAACGGCCTGCTCAATAAACTGTCGCCCGTCGTGAGCCTCACCAGGCATGGCCAGGAACAGATCCCCCGGGGAGATTTTACGACTATCCAGTTCGATACCAGTGATGGGCGTACCTGCCGCCACACAACCGGGCATTGCCAACACCTCACCCAGCGTCACGGCACGCATCACGCTGCTCCCCCCTGGGCCGCGGCAGCCGCCGCCACGTCCTCAGGAAATTCGGTGGGCGTAACCCCCAACAAACGCAAGGCGCCATCGGTTACGGCAGAGAAAACCGGGGCCGCCGCAGCGCCGCCACCGTAGGCCTCTCCCTGAGGCTCATTAATCAGCACTACGGTCACGACACGGGGGTCATTCACCGGGGCGACCCCGGCAAACAACGCGACATAGGCGTCATCGATATAGCCCTGTGGGCCGACCTTGTGCACGGTGCCCGTTTTGCCGCCAACCTGGTAACCCTCTACCCGCGCCTTGCGGGCCGTGCCATGTTCACCGGTAACCCGGTGCAGCACCTGCAGTACCTCGGCGGCTATATCGGGCGCAATGACCTGTCGACCTTCCGGAAGCGCCCCATCCAGGGCCAGCAGTGAGACCGGGCGCTGGACACCCGCATTGGCAAATACGGTATAGGCCCGGGCCAACTGCAGTGGCGTCGTGGTAATGCCATAGCCAAACGCGAGAGCAATGCGCTCTGTGGAATACCAGCGGGCGCGATTGGGCAATAGACCGCTGCTCTCTCCGGGAAACCCGGTATTGAGCGGCTCACCAATACCAAAGCGACGGAACACCTCCCAGATGGGCTCGTGTCCCAGTTCCACTGCCAGCTTGGTAACACCCACCTGGCTGGACTTTTCAATGACCCGCGAGAGCGTAATCTCGCCATAATTTCGAGGATCCGGGTACGTTTTGGGACCGACGCGAACCCAGCCCGGTGACGTGTCGATCAGTGACTCTGTGGTATAGCGCCCACTTTCCAGTGCCGCCACCAGCGTCATGCTCTTCATGGTGGAGCCGGGCTCGTAAGTGTCGGTGATGGCGCGATTGCGCATATTTGCCGCTTTCATGTCCTTGCGGCTGTTAGGGTTGTAGACCGGGTAGTTGACCATAGCCAGGACTTCGCCGGTACGCGCATCGAGCGTGACAACACTGCCAGAGGCTGCGCCAGCCGCTGTAACGGCCTTGCGCAGTTCGCGATGCTGCAATGTCTGCAAGCGCATATCGATACTCAAGCGCAGGTCTTTGCCGGGACGCGCTGGCTGCACTACACCAATATCGCGCACCATCTTGCCCTTGAGGTTCTTGATGTACTGTTTCTTGCCAGGTACACCCTTGAGCCAGTCGTTATAGGCGAGCTCTATCCCGGCTATGCCCTCATCGTCCACATTGGTAAAGCCGATCAACTGCGCCGCCACTTCACCAGCAGGATAAAAGCGGCGGTATTCACGCTCGCCGTACACGCCCGGAAAACGCCTGGCCAGAATATCGCGCGCCTCATGCGGAACGCGGTGGCGCTGCAAGTACATAAAGTGCTTGCCATCGTAACGCCGCAGACGCGCCTGCAGGTCGGGCAGCGCCATGCCCAGGGCATCTGCCAGTTCGGGCAGTCGCTCGGAGCCCGCCAGCAAGCGCGGGTCAGCCCACAGCGACACCACCGGCGTGCTGACCGCCAGCGGCTCACCCCGGCGATCTGTGATGACACCGCGGTAGGCGGGAATTTCCGCACCACGAAGGGAGCGTGCATCACCCTGGTCCTGCAGGAAGGTATACCCTCTGTCCGTCTCCAGGATTTGCAGTGACAGCACGCGACCCACAAGCAGCGACAGCATGGACAGCAGCAGCCCGGCAACCAGGTAGAGTCGCCACATCCTCGGCATCTTCTCAGCCCGCTTTCTCGATACCGCCCTCACTGCGTAACCACCTCGTAGCGCGCCAGGTCCGGCGCACCCATTTGCAGCTCAGAGCGTGCCACCTTTTCCACCCGGTGGTGCGAAGCCCAGGCGCTCTCCTCCAGCAAAAGGCGACCGTAATCTTCCTGCAGGCCCCACTGAGTCGTCTCCAGAACCTGCAGACGCGTATACAACTCTCGACAGGCGTGCGTGGAATGAATCACTGCGAAGGCAGAGACCACAACCAACGCAAGCGCACCCAGGTTGAGCCACAACAGCGAGCGGCTGGTGCCCACGGATTTAACACTGGCAGTTACCATCTTTTTGCCAGCTACAGCCCCGGCCGCGCTGCGCTTCACGCGATTTTCTCCGCGACACGCATGATCGCGCTGCGAGCCCGCGTGTTCTCGCCCACTTCCTCCGCCGAGGCCTTGACCGCCTTGCCCACCAGTTTGAGCCGCCGATTAAGGGCGGCATCCACCACCGGCACACCTGGCGGCAACTGCTCGCCCCTGGCCATGTCACGCATGTAGCGCTTGACCATGCGGTCTTCAAGAGAGTGGAAGCTGATCACCACCAGGCGACCGCCCACCTTGAGCAGATCAACGGAGGCGGACAGCAAATCCTGCAGGTCATCCAACTCACGGTTCACTTTGATGCGAATCGCCTGGAATGCGCGGGTAGCGGGGTGCTTATGCTTCTCCCAACGGGGATTGGCCTCACTGACAACCTTGGCCAGGCGTCCGGTGGTCACCAATGGCGCCTCGTCCCGGGCCGCGACAATGGCATTGGCGATGCGCTTGGCGAAGCGCTCCTCGCCATATTCCCTGAGCACAATGGCAATGTCCGCCGCATCGGCGTAGGCCAGCCACTGTGCAGCGGTTTCGCCGGCACTGGTGTCCATGCGCATATCCAGGGGACCATCGTGCATAAAACTGAAGCCGCGCTCCGCGTCATCCAGCTGCGGACTGGATACGCCCAGGTCCAGCAAAATTCCATCTACAGCAGAGACACCCTTTTCCCGCAGCACGGCAGGCAGGTCGGCAAAGGAGCCGTGGTAAAAAGAGAAACGCGCGTCCTCGACGGCCATTGCCTCTGCGGCCGCACAGGCGACGGGGTCCTTGTCGACAGCGAGCAGCTGTCCCGCTTCGCCCAGAGCCTGCAGGACCTGCCTGCTGTGCCCACCCCGCCCGAAAGTGCCGTCGACATAAAAGCCATTGGGCGCCGTTACCAGAGCGCTGACTGCCTCTCTTAGTAATACTGTCTGGTGCATGGCGGTCACCTAGAGCTTGAGGGAGAGAAGTTCGGGAGGAAGTTCGGCGTCGGGACCAGAGTCTGCCAGTGCCTGCTCCTGCTCGACCAACCACAGGGGTTCGGACCAGATCTCGAGCTTCTGGCCCTGGCCAACAAGAACCAGTTTCTTTTCCAACTGGGCGTATTCTCGCTGGGACTGTGGCAGTAACAGTCGCCCGTTGCTATCAAGCTCTATGTCGGTGGCGTAGCCCAGCACCAGGCGCTGGAAGCGCTTTACTGCCGGGTTGAGAGCGGGCAGCGCCTGAATATCTTTTTCAATGCGCTCCCACTCCGGCAGGGGGTAAACTACCAGGCACTTGGTTTGGGTATCGATAGTGATGACGATTCTACCTTCGCACTGCGACAGCAATGGCTCGCGCTGGCGCGCTGGCATAGCCAGCCGCCCTTTTGCGTCCATATTTATGTGCTGTACACCGCGAAACACGCCAGACTCCCCACTCACCTGTCTTGAAAACCCACAAAAAGACAGATTTATCCACTTATTCCCACTTTTCGACACTATAGGCTCGCCAAGTCAGCGCGTCAACTGGCGCCGGAGCGAAAAAACGCTGTAAATTCAGGCCTTTACGGACGTTTTCGCGTGCTTTTTGAAGGCCTGATAAGTGTAAAAAATCCACAAAAACAGCCCCCTAAACCCATGTGTTAAGGATCTACTTTAAGTTACAGGCTAAATTTTCATTGCGGGACTGGTGTTTAGTCGAAAAAAGCATAAGAAACGAGCCGGTGGACAGCAGGCGGGGGCATTTGCGTCGGGCTGAACGGTCACCGGTTCAACTAATGGACCAGAACGCAGCGGCAGTTGTGGGTCGATCCTGGCCGTGACCCGGCGACTTCCTGCCTCACCGGGAACCTGCGCCCGTCCGTAGACATAAAAAAGGTTCTTCGCGCATTAGCGGGGAGGAGCAAGTGAATGCTCCAGGTTGCAAAGCGGACATCACGTAATCGGGGTAAGCCTTCCCTGGTTGGAAACAAACCCCCACGCCCTTGGAAGGCTTACCCCATTCGTGCTGTCCTCCCCTCATTTCGACTCGACTATCCATTACCTAGACTCTCCGTGACGCGCCAAAGCCGTCGCGGGTGAGGCAGGAGAGAGGCTGAAATCATCGTTGCAAATCACCCGCCGAAGGAAGATGCGAGACAGTGCTTTTCTGGCTCGCAACTGAGTGAGGGAACCCCAGCGGGGCGAGGTGATAAGACGGTGATTTCAGGCACTCTCCCGGCGACTTGGAACATCACAGGGAGTATAGGTAGTGGATAGTCGAGTCGAAATGGAAGAAGGCCGCTGTGATCGTGGGTATACCCCCGGAAGAGCGTCAAAAGGGGGTTCGATCTACCGGGGGTATACCCACGATTACAGTGGCCGCATTTCAAGATGGAACATTCTCTGGCTGTTCCCCGCTAATGCGCGAAGAGCCATAAAAAAGCCCCCGGCCTGCGAGAGGCCGGGGGCTGGATTTGACGAGCTGGTCGATAAGCCGGGTTCTGTCGTGGACGACCATTCATCTGCGACAGCTGTCACCAACTGCCTGAAGCGACCTACCCGAATCCACCGCGGGCCACGGCTAAAGGATTCCTATTTGGTCTTGCTCCGGGTGGGGTTTACCATCGCCGCGCCTGTTACCAGCCGCGCGGTGCGCTCTTACCGCACCTTTTCACCCTTACCCAACCAAAAAGGGGTCAGACCCCTTTCAACGGTTCTCAAAAAGGGGCGGACCCCTTTTTTGGGCGGTTTCCTTTCTGCTGCACTTTCCGTGGGCTCTCGCCCCCCAGGCGTTACCTGGCACCCTGCCCTGTGGAGCCCGGACTTTCCTCCCCCCGATTACCCGAAAGTAACGAGAAGCGATCGCCTGACCAGCTCGGGCGCAAGCCTAACAGCCTGGGCAAACACACTCAATCACCTTTAACCGACAGCAGGTAATCGTATAGAGCCTTCTTGCGCAGGCCTGTATGTTCGGCGAGCAGTGACGCTGCCCGTTTCGGTGGCAGTTCCTGGGCAAGGCGCCGCAACAAAGCCGCCGTGGACGCATCCAGCTCCACCGGCTCGCCGGCCGGCTTGCCAGCGACAACCAGAACGATCTCACCTTTCTGCTGATTGGCATCGCTCTCTACAAATTCACACAAGTCCCCCAGTGAATCGCGCTTGACCGTCTCGAACGTCTTGGTGATTTCCCGCACCAGTACTGCCTCGCGCTCGTCCCCGAATGCCGTGGACATTGCCTTGAGCGTCGCAGCAATTCTGTGTGGTGCCTCATAAAAAACCAGGGTCGCGCTCTCTTCGGCCAGCGCCTCCAGGCGATTAGCCCTGGCGCCTGGCTTTGCCGGGAGGAAACCCTCGAAACAAAACCGGTCGGTGGGCAGGCCACACACGCTGAGCGCCGCGATGGCGGCGCAGGGACCGGGCACCGGACACACGCGATATCCGCGCGCCTGCATCTCGCGTACCAGCCGGTAACCCGGATCAGATATGAGCGGGGTCCCGGCGTCTGAGATCAGTGCCACACTGCCGCCCGCCGCCAGCACCTGGGCAATGCGCTCCTGGGCGCGGTCATCACTGTGATCGTGGTATGGAGTCAAGCGAGAATCAATGGCGAAGTGCTGCAGCAACCGCTGGCTGTGCCGGGTATCCTCCGCCGCCACCAGGTCAGCGCCTTGCAGCACCTCCACAGCACGCGCAGTCATATCACCGAGATTGCCAATCGGCGTCGCCACAATATAGAGCCCAGTCTCCACGATTACCCCTTATACTATCCACCTCGCCACCGGGTGGACCCAATACATTGAGCGACGCAGGATAGCATGAGCGATCTACATACCCCGTTAAGAAAAGTCGGCATACCCACGGTGCTGCTATCACTGGCCCTGCTACAGGCTTGTGGCAGCGCCCCCACAGTAACGCCGCCGGAGGAAGAGACGGTCACACCCGTCATCAGCCAGCCCGAAGATCAGGCGAAAAGTCTTGATCTACCCGCCTCCCTGTTCGCCACAGAGTTCGCCACTGCCGATACGGCCCTGGTCAATGGCGACTGGATGAGCGGCGCAGCCACACTTGGGCCGCTGCAGGAAGCAGACCTTGGCCAGGACGATGCCGACTACCTGCAATATATGCTCGCGCGTGTCGACTATCGCCGCGGTGAACCGGCTGCAGCACAGGCGCGTCTGCAGCAGCTCGATAGCCCTGACCTTCACCCCGGCATCGCCTACAGGGCGAGCAATTTCCAAAGGCACATGCTCAGCCTCCAGGGAGCGCACCTGCAAAGCGCCCGTATAGGCACCCGCATCATGGACATGACACCGCCACAGGAGCAGCCAGCGATCAAGCGCAGCATTTGGCGAGACCTGCAACGGTGTACCCCTGAACAGCTTGCACAGGCCTACAATGAGGCGACCGATGCCCGCTGGCAGGGCTGGCTGGCACTGGCGACTATCAACAATGACAGCGTCCTCGCCCTTGGCGCCCAGCTCGGCAACTGGCAAACCAGCAATCCCGAACACCCGGCAAACGCGCCACTACCGGGCGGGCTGGGACTGCTGATGCAGTCGGCGCCTGCACCGGCACGGGTCGCACTGATACTGCCCCTTAGCGGTCGCCTGGCGCCGGCAGGCAAGGCCGTGCGCGATGGCTATCTTGCCAGTTATTTCCGCGCTCGCCGCGCGGGAGAGGCACCCAACGACATATTGGTCATTGACTCGAATCTTTACGCCAGCGCCAGCGAGGCCTACAACGACGCTATGTTGCAGGGCGCACAACTCGTCGTTGGCCCACTCAGCAAGAGTGCCGTGGGCGCAGTAGCGGCCCTGCCTGAGCGACCCGTACCGGTAATCGCGCTGAACCGGATTGAGCAGAGTGCCACACCCGCGCAAAGCGCCATGGTGCAACTTTCACTTTCGCCCGAGGACGAGGCAAAGCAGCTGGCCAAAACCGCATTTGGCCAGGGTGCACGAAGAGCCCTTGTGTTGCGCCCGGCGGGCGCCTGGGGCGACAAAATAGCAGCAGCGCTTGGCCAGCAGTGGGGTACGCTGGGTGGCGCCCTGGTCCAGGACATCAGTTACACGGGGAAGGATGATTATTCAGTCGGCGTAAAGGCGGGCCTGGGCATTGAAGCAAGCGAGCAGCGCCGGCGCAAGGTACGCGACATGCTGGCCAGTAATATTGAGTTCACACCGCGCCGACGGCAGGACATCGACGCCATTTTTATGCTCAGTCGAACGCCCGAAGAAGCCAGGGCCATCAAGCCACTGCTGGCTTTCCATTACGCGGGTGGCCTGCCAGTCTATGCGACTTCCAGCATTCATGGAGGCAGGAAGGACGCGAGAGACCGGGATCTCGACGGCACCCGCATACTGGAAATACCGTGGCTGCTGGATTCAGACCCGCGTCTGCGCAGTGACCTGGCGGACAGTAACAGTCACCAGTACAGCCGACTCAATGCACTGGGCGTTGATGCCTACCGGGTGCAGTCTCGCTTTGCGCAATTACAGGCGGGGCCCGACGCCCTGATCAGGGGGGATACCGGCTTACTGAGCCTGAATCCCGCCCTGCAGATTGAACGTGAACTACCCGCGGCCGCTTTTGATGGCGACCAGCTGAAGCCACTGTAGCTAAAATGCCCCTGTGACAATACAGGGAGAGTGATCGTTTGAAGTCGCTGGGAGATCGATACGAGACCCGCGCTGCAGACTGGCTACAGCACCAGGGCCTGACCATCATCGCCCGGAACTTTCGTTGTCGTGCCGGCGAGCTGGACCTCATTGGCCTGCACGGGCCTTGCCTTGTTTTCATCGAGGTAAGGGCGCGCAGCAACCCGCGCTTTGCCTCAGCGGCGGCATCGGTGGACCAGGGCAAGCGGCAGCGACTGGTTCGGGCTGCACAATGGTTCCTGCAACGACACCCGCAGCTGACTCATTTACCCTGCAGATTTGACGTGATCGCCTTTCAGCCCCCACAATCCGCTACCGAGCAGGTGCCGATCTGGATTCGCGGCGCCTTCACAGAATGACCACCAGGGGCATACGTGGATCACTACCAGAACATCGCAACGCGGTTTCAGCGGACTATCGAAAACATCGCCATGTCCGTGGATCAACTGGCTGAACCCATCGCCCATGGCAGTGAATTAATGACCCAGGTACTGCTGCATGACGGCAGACTGTTCACCTGTGGCAATGGTGCCGACGCGGCAATCAGCCAGTTGCTCGCTACCTGCCTAATTGGCAGGCTGGACCAGGAACGACCCGCCCTCCCCGCTTTCAACCTGAGCGCAGACGGCGTCGGTATCACCGCCGTTCTCGGCGATGAGAGCCCCTCTGACATCTTTTCAAGGCCGTTGCGAGCGCTGGGGCAGGAGGGCGACCTGTTAGCAGTATTGCACAGCGGAGGAGACCCGGGCGCACTGGTCGCAGCAGTCGAATCAGCCCATGAACGGGGTATGCTGGTCGTGGCTATCACCTGTGACCAGGACCCCACATTGTCATCAACGCTGCAATCCGGCGACGCCAATATTGTCGTAACAGCCAGCATGCGCTCGCAGCGGGTAGAACTGCAAACCATGATCGTGCACAGCCTCTGCGAACTGATCGAACACAGCCTATTCGGCGACTACCAGGAGGATTGATTACCATGCGCAAAGGCTTCTTTGTCACCCTGTTCACCCTAGGATTACTCTGCCTCGGCGGCTGCGGCAGCATGTTGGCCACCATGGAAATGAACACCATCGAGGAGGACGAGGGCGAGCGCACCCTGGGCAGAATGATCGAGGATGAAAATATCGAAACCAAGGCGCTGGTCAATATTCACGACGCCAACGAGGCCTTTGACGGCACCAATATCAAAATCGTCAGCTACAACGGTTACGTGCTTATCGCAGGCCAGGTAGCCAACCAGGCCCTGAAGGACCAGGCCACCCGGGTGGTGAAAGAAGTCCGAGGCGTACGCAGGATCTACAACGAACTGGAGATCGCCGCGCCCAGCTCAGCAATGACCCGCACGTCGGACACCTGGATTACCACCAAGGTGAAGTCCTACCTGCTGGGCAGCTTCGACATTGAGGGCACACGGGTGAAAGTGGTCACTGAAGACGGCGTTGTTTACCTCATGGGCCTGGCAACGCCAGCAGAAGCAGAGCGTGTAGCAGCAGAGGCAGCCGATATCGGCGGCGTGCAGAAAGTCGTAAAACTGTTTGAACTACTGCAGTAACGTCGGGGTATGCCCTGGATTCAATCCACCCCTTCCAGCAGCTTACGCACCGGCGCGAAACTGCGGCGGTGGACAGGCGTCACGCCCAGCTCTCGCAGGGCTTGCAGATGTGCCGCGGTGGGGTATCCCTTATGCGCCGCAAAGCCGTAACCGGGGTATTGCGCATCCAGCGCAACCAGCTCCCCGTCGCGCTGAACCTTGGCCAGGATCGAAGCTGCTGCAATGGCGGGCACGCGGTCGTCGCCCTTGACCACCGGCTCCGCCGGGAAGCGCCAGTGCGGCAGGCGATTGCCATCTACCAGCACATAACCTGGCGGCGGATCCAGGGCTTCCACCGCCCGCTTCATGGCCAATAGCGATGCCTGCAGAATATTGAGGCGGTCAATCTCCTCCACGCTCGCCCTCGCGATCGACCAGGCAGACGCCCGGGCGCGTATTAACTCGGCCACCGCTTTGCGCCGCGCAGGGGAAAGTTTTTTAGAGTCCCGCAGTCCCTCGATCGGCCGCTGAGGATCCAGGATAACAGCGGCGGCGACCACATCACCTGCGAGCGGGCCCCGGCCTACCTCATCGACGCCAGCAATATCCACGCCCTCATAAGCCAGCTGAAAGAGGTCATCCATCGCACCGGGCTCCGCGGATGAGCTCCAGCAAGGCGCGGGCACTCTCGCCGCCATAGTCCCGTGCCAATTCCCTGTGCATGAGATCAAAAGCCTGGAGCTGTTCCGCGGCAGCCTCACCGGCACTCAGCAGGGGCTGCAGGCAGTCGACCATAGCTTCTGGTGTCGCTCGCTCCTGCAGTAATTCGGGAACCAGCGCACGGCCGGCAAGCACATTGGGTAGTGCAGCAAACTCCGTACTCGCCAGACGAGTGATCAACCACCATGAAAAACCGGCCATACGATAGGCAACAACCATGGGTCGTTTAAGCAGGGCGGCCTCCAGCGTGGCGGTACCGGACGCCAACAATACCGCATCTGCAGCGGCCATTACCTCACGTGATCTGCCGGAAACCAGCGTAATCGGCAGATCAGGCTGCTCGGCGAGCAGCGCGCGCAGCTGCTCATCGCGCTCTGCATTGGCAGTGGGCAGGACGAAGGCAAGGTCGGGTTGTTGTTCCCACAGAAGCCTGGCCGCGCGCAGAAAGAGAGGTGCCAGCAGGCTCACTTCGCCGCCACGACTACCCGGCAATAGCGCCAGCAGGCGACCTTGCAAAGGCAGGTCAAGAGCACGCCTGGCAGCCGCTGCATCAACCTTTGCCGGCAGTTCATCTGCTAATGGATGCCCCACGAAGCGCACGGGGACATCGTGTTCCTGGTATATCGCTGTTTCGAACGGAAATAAACAGAGCATAAGGTCAACTGAGCGCTTTATCTTGTGGATGCGCCCCTGCCGCCAGGCCCAGATAGACGGGCTGACCAGATGAGCGGTGGGAATGCCACAGTCGCGCAGCTTACGCTCCAGGCGGAGGTTAAAGTCAGGGGAGTCTATGCCCAGGAAAAGATCGGGGGGGTTATCGCGAAAGTGTTCAAATACCGTGCGTCGAATGCGCAGTAGTTCCGGCAGTCGCTTAAGGGGTTCAACGAAACCCATCACCGAAAGACGCTCCATGGGGAACATGCTGCGCAGCCCCTGGGAGGCCATCAGCGGACCGCCTATCCCCTCGACGATCAACTCATCACAGTGCCGGGCAAGAGCCGCCAGTACGCGGGAGCCCAGTATATCGCCAGAGGCCTCGCCGGCCAGCACACCCACGCGCAACACGCCTTGAGGCATCCTCAGAGTCCTGACACTAGCGGACGATACCGCGCTCCGAGGCGCGCACGGAATCTATCAACACCTGCACCTCGGGTGTCTCCCGGAGCATGGTCTCAAGGCGCTGCAGGGCGAGCTCCAGGGTCAGGCCCTGACGATAGAGTATCTTGAAAGCGCGACGCAGCTGGCTGATTGCCTCGGAGGAGAAGCCCCGCCGGCGCAAACCTTCGGTGTTAATCGTCTTGGCCTCGGCTGGAGAGCCGCTGACCGTCACGTAGGCCGGCACATCCTTGCCGATAGCGGTGCCCATGCCGCTGAAGCTATGCGCGCCAATTTTGCAGAACTGGTGAACCAGCGTGTAACCGCTGAGAATCGCCCAGTCGCCAACATGAACGTGCCCGGCCAGCGCGGTATTGTTAACCAGGATCGTGTGGTTACCGACAACAGAGTCATGACCAATATGCACATAGGCCATGATCAGGTTCTCATTCCCAATTGTGGTTTCCGAGCGGTCCTGTACCGTGCCGCGATGTATGGTGACGTTTTCCCGGATGATGTTGTTGTCGCCGATTATCAGCCGGGTAGGCTCATTGCGATACTTCAGGTCCGGGGTAGATTCGCCGATACTGGAAAACTGGTAGATGTGGTTGCCGGCGCCAATCTGCGCTGGCCCGCGGATAACCACGTGAGGCTCGATAATCGTGCCGGGGCCAATTTCCACATCGGCACCGATAAGCGACCATGGGCCCACCGTGACGTCGTCTGCCAAGCGTGCCCCGGGGTCTACAATGGCGGCTTCGTGAATCATCGGTCGGCACAAAGAATTGTAGCTGAGGCGGCCAGCTGACCGTCCACGTCTGAGCTTACATCAAACTTCCAGATACCGCGGCGCTCAGAAACGATGGCTGCGCGCAGCATAACCCGGTCACCGGGCACACAGGGCCGCTTGAAGCGCAATTTGTCTGCGCCAACAAAGTAGTAAATAGAGCCGTCCGCAGGCGTTTTATTCATGCTTCTGAAACCAAGTATCCCCGCGGCCTGTGCCATCGCCTCCACCAACAGCACACCGGGGAAAACAGGTTTCTGAGGGAAGTGCCCATCAAAAAAGGGCTCGTTGATCGTCAGATTCTTGTAGGCAACAATGGACTCACCGAGCTCCATTTCCACCACCCTGTCGACCAGCAAAAAGGGATACCGGTGCGGCAGGTAGGTGCGGATTTCGTCGATTTCCATCATGGGTGGGTCCTTGTCCTGGTGTGACGAACGGCTTGGCGCCCGCCCTGTTAACGCTGCTTTTTTTCCAGGGCTACCAGACGTTGCTGTATCCGCTCGAGCTGGGAAAAGCGAACCGCGCTCTTGCGCCAGTCTTTGGTAGCCGACATCGGTGTGCCGGAGGAGTAGGAGCCGGGCTCGGTGATTGAGCGGGTCACCATGGTCATACCCGTCACGTGCACGCCGTCGCAGATCTCAACATGCCCGACAACGCCAACACCTCCTGCCAGCGTACAATTAGCGCCTATGATCGTGCTTCCGGCCAGACCCGTGCAACCGGCGATCGCGGTATTTTTTCCGATGTGGCAGTTATGGGCGATTTGCACCAGGTTATCGATAATCGCCCCGTCTTCAATCACCGTGTGATCGAGCGCACCGCGGTCGACCGTGGTACAGGCACCTATCTCGACATCATCGCCTATGCGCACACCGCCCAATTGGTGGATTTTCTCCCAGCCCTCGGGCCCCGGCGCGAAACCAAAACCGTCCGCGCCCAGCACAGTCTGGCTGTGCACCTGGCAACGCTCACCCAACTGCACGTCATGATAGATGACAACACCGGGGTTAATACGGGTTCCCGCGCCCAAGCGACTGCTGTGCCCGATGTAGGCATTTGCCCCCACGACCACACCGGCCCCGATTTCGGCACCAGCTTCCACTACCGCGTTGGCGCCAATACTGGCATCCGCCGCCACAATTGCCTCAGGAGACACCACCGCGGCAGGGTGAATGCCAGGCACCGCGGCGGGCGTCCGGTCAAACACAGCAGTTATCCTCGCAAAGGCAACATAAGGGTGCTCCGTGGCGAGCGTATCTACGGGGCAGTCAGCTACCAGTTCGGGATGCAGTATCACCGCGGCCGCCTGCGTGGCAGCCAGTTGACTGGCGTACTTCTTGTTGGAAAGGAAGCTGATGTCGCTCTTGCCGGCCCCGGCGAGTGTCGCCATGCCGCTGACAGAGCGACCGGGGTCGCCCGATAACAGCAGATCGAAGCGCTGCGCCAGCTCCCCGAGGGTAATCACGCGATGCTTACTCCGCAGGCGCCTGATTCAACTTATCGGTCACTTTGGCAGTGATACTGTAGCCGGCATCCGCATGAATTACCGAGGAGCGCTGCAGCAGCAGGCCAATTCCCTCAGTGGTAATCAGCTCGCGCAGGACTTCCTGCACTTTGGGGGACATTTCCTGCAACAGTGCCTGGCCAGCGGCCTGCTCCGCCTGCTGCAGTTTGCCGGTGACATGCTCAAGGTCAGACTGCTTATTGGCCAGCTTCTGGCGCGCACTCACCTGTTGCTCCTGACTCATTACAGCTGCGTCTTTCTGGAACTTCTGCACCAGTTCGTCAAACTCCTTTTTCAGTTTGTCGAACTCTGCCTTGTCTGCCTTGTAATCTTCCTGATTGCGCACTTCAGTCAGACGCTTCTGCGCAACGTCTGTTTGCAGAATCGCTTCCTGCAGGTTGACCACGGCGATCTTGCCCTGGGCCATTGCCAGGGTGGGCATTGAAAAAGCCAGTGCGGCGAATGTAACTTTCAAGAATCTAAACACGTTTTTCTCCAGGTTTTATAAAATCAGAATCCACGTCCCAGCGTGAATTGAAAGGCCTCTTCCTCGTCTTCGTCCCCTGCATTGAGGGGTTTGGCGAGGCTAAAGGTCATCGGGCCGAAACCGGTAATCCAGGTGACACCGACACCTACCGAGTAACGGAGTTCGTCCGGGTCCACATCAAAACAATTGATCTGTGAAGCAGAGCACTTGGTATTGAAGACGTTACCCACATCAATGAAGAATGCGGAGCGGAGTTGGCTGCGGTCCTTGATAAAGGGCAGAGGGAACAGCAACTCAGCGCTACCCTCTATCAGCACATTTCCGCCGAAGGGGTCCGGATCGTCCCGCAATGTTTCCACGTCGAGTTTGCCGTCCTCCCCCACATAGCCAAACTCGCCGACCTGCGTCGGCACACCGTTTTCATCCACAGCGGCCACCGAGTTGCGCGCCGTATAGAGCTCCGCCGGCGTTGAACGAGGCCCCAGTGTGTTGCTCTCGAAGCCCCGGACGGAGCCGAAGCCGCCGGCATAGAAGTGCTCATAAAAAGGCAGCTCCGTGGTGTCGCCATAGCCATCGCCGTAACCCAGTTCGCCGCGCAAGCGCAGCGTCCACTGATTGCGGATGGGGAAATAGATCTCGCCGCGATAGGTCAGCTTGTAAAACTCCAGGTCCGACCCCGGCATAGCTACTTCAAGAGCAACCGAATTGGCAGTACCACGGGTAGCCATGCGACCCCGGTTCAGCGTTGATTGACTCCAACTGGAGGTAATAGTCCAGTTGGTATAGTTGTCGCCGTTCTCGTCCAGGAAACCCGGTTCCGCCGGCGCAGTCAGGTACTCGGGAGGAATGGTGTTGATGGGGAACACCTCCTCAGGGCCCGAGAACAGGCCGGTCGGGAATCCGTCTTGAAAGACTTCGGTGCTGTCGAACCAGAAATCGACGTTGCTATCGAGGCGAGGACTGGCCTTGATCTCCTGTACCGCAAAGCGACCAGCGGTGATTTCTGTATCCGACAGGCCAAAGCTGAAGCCCAGGCGCTGCGTTTCCCTGATCGGGTAGCCAAAGTTTAACGCGGCGCCAAAGGTGTCCGTTGTATAGCTGGCCACGTTGACTTCAGACAGGTCGGTGGAGCGATAGAATACGTTGAATCCGCGGCTCACCCCGTCTTCAGTAAAATACGGATTGGTGTAGCTGAAGTTGTAAAGGTCCTGGTAGCGGGATGAATTCAGGCTGATACCCACCCGCTTGCCCGTGCCCATAAAATTATCCTGTTGCAGGTTGAGGCCCAGGATGAGTCCGGCGTCCTGGGCAAAACCGAAGCTGGCGCCGATGCTGCCGGAGGACTGTTCCTCAACCTCAAACTCCACATCGATCAGGTCGTCATGGCCGGCCACCTGCGGTGTTTCCACCGATGCCCTGCTGAAATACCCCAGGCGTTCCAGGCGAATGCGCGACTGCTCAATTTTCGACGAGGACGCCGGCGCACTTTCCATCTGGCGCATCTCACGTCGCAGCACATCATCTGCGGTCTTCTGATTGCCCTTGAAACTGATGCGCCTGACATAGGTGCGCTTGCCCGGGTCTACAAAAAACTTCATGGCGACTACGTTAGAGTCTTCCTCGACCTCTGGAATGCCGGTGACCTTGGCGAAATTGTAGCCTTCGTTGCCCAGCCGACGAGTAATGTACTCCTCCGTGGAAGTCACCAGCTGCTGGGAAAAGGTCTGCCCCTCGTTAACCAGCAGGAACCGGCGCAGATCTTCTTCTGGCAGGACCAGGTCGCCGGACAGGTCCACCTTGCCCACTGTGAACTTATCACCCTCGGTGACATTGGCGGTGATATAGACCTCTTCCTTGTTCGGGGACACCGAGACCTGGGTGGAATCAATGCGGAACTGCAGATAGCCGCGGTCCATATAATAGGAGGTCAGCGTCTCCAGGTCGCCGGTCAGCTTTTCCCTGGAGTATTTGTCATCGTTGGTAAAGAAGGAAAGCCAACCGGTGGTCTTGAGTTCAAAGAGCTCGTCGAGCTCGCCATCACTGAACACCTCATTGCCCACCACGTTAATATGCTTGATGGCGGCAACGGTGCCCTCGTCTACATCGATATTGATGGACACACGGTTGCGCGGCTCGGGCAGTACCTCTGTCTCAATCGCCGCGTCATAGCGACCCTGCTGCACGTACTGCCGTTGCAGTTCCATCTGCATGCCTTCCAGGGTAGAACGCTGGAACACCTGCCCCACGGACAGCCCGGCACCCTTGAGACCATCCAGCAGCGCCTCGGTCTCAATGGCCTTGTTGCCATCGATATTGATTTCACTGATGCTGGGCCGTTCTGCAACCACCACAACCAGAACATTGCCTTCACGGCCAATACGGATATCGTCAAAGTTGCCCGTGGAAAACAGGCTACGGGCAGAGGCGCGAATAGCATATTCGTCCACCATGTCGCCCACGCCGACCGGCAGGGCGGCAAACACGCTGCCCGCAGAAATACGCTGCAAGCCTTCCACACGAATATCGGCAATCAGGAAGGTCTGCGCAGACGCCAACGGTGCCCAGAACATCACCACCAGCGCCAGAAACTTGCTAAGTCGTCTCATCAAAGTTCAATCAACCAACGGGTTTGCCTGTGAGCTATGCTGATTGCTCACTAAAGGCGGGTAAAATCGTTATAAAGGGCCAGCATCATCATCCCCAGGACCAGAAACAGCCCTATCTGGAACCCGAAAGCCTGTATTTTCTCAGGTACCGGCCGGCCAGCCAATAGCTCTATGGTGTAAAACAGCAGGTGCCCCCCATCAAGCACCGGGATAGGCAACAAATTGAGCACGCCCAGGCTGACACTGAGCAGGGCCAGGAAGCCAATATAGGACTCCAGGCCGGACTTGGCCGAGGCGGACGCCACTTTAGCAATGGTGATAGGACCACTCAAGTTTTTTGGCGATATCAATCCCATCACCATCTTCTTGATCGAGTTCACGGTGAAACCCATCAGGTCCCAGGTTCGGACCAGAGCAGCACCCGCAGACTCGATGGGCCCACGGTTGAACTTGCGAACCATCTCCTCCGGCATTGCCGGCGGCACAACACTGACACCTACCCGGCCGTACTCCACCCCCGCGTCGTCCTTCACCGCCTCAGGAACAATATCCCCCTGCTGCAGCTGGCCTTCGCGTTCGAACCCCAGGGTGACGACCTCACCGGGGCGGGCGCGAACGTGCCGAACCCAGTCCATCCAACTCGTCATCGACTCACCGTCAGCCGTGAGAATCTGGTCCCCCGGCAGCAGGCCCGCGCGCTCAGCCGGACTGTCCGGCATGACCTGGTCGATCACGGGGGGTACCGCCGGGCGATACATAACCAGGCCCAGTCCACCAAATAAATCCGGCTCTTCCTGGTCGGAGAGCCAGCGACTGACCACTGCCTCCGACTCGTAAACCATGTCGGAACCCGGGTACTTCACGGAAAAGATAATCGAGCCGGTATCGCCGATGCGGTCCAGCAACGCAAAACCCAGCGCCTGCCGGGTCGGCGTGTCCTGTCCGTCTACGGCCAGTATTTCCTGGCCTGCCTCCAGGCCCGCCACATCGGCAATGGAGCCCTGCTCAACTTCGCCAATTACCGGTGTGTAACCGCTTTCGCCGGCCATGAACAAAAACCAGTAGGCGACGACGGCGAGTATCAGGTTGGCCAGTGGCCCGGCGGCGACGACGGCAATTCGCTGCAGTACCGGCTTGCGGTTGAATGCCTGGTCAAGCTCTGCCTCGGGCACCTCCCCCTCACGCTCATCAAGCATTTTCACATAGCCGCCAAGTGGAATGGCAGCAACGCTGTACTCGGTGCCCAGCTTATCCGTCCAGCCAGCCAGCGGTTTGCCAAAGCCAATCGAGAAGCGCAGCACTTTTACGCCGCAGCGGCGCGCTACCCAGAAATGGCCATACTCATGCACCGCAACCAGAACAGCCAGCGTGCCGAGCGTTATCGCGATTGTATACAGCGTATCCATCAGGCGAGACTTACATCCTTGGGTTTACCGGTCATCTCAGTGAGCAGCGCTACCGCTTGTGCGCGCGCTTCATTATCTGCAGCTTCGACCACGGCCAGGGACGTGGGTTCAACCACGGGCATGCTTTCCAGCACCCCCTCAATCAAGACCGGGATGTCTGTAAAGCGGACACGCTCAGCCAGGAAAGCCTCTACCGCGACCTCATTCGCCGCGTTGCAAATAGCCATGGCCGTGCCACCGGTGGCGACCGCTTCCCGCGCCAGGCGCAGGCAGGGGAACCGCGACTCGTCCGGTGCAGCAAAGTCAAGCCTGGCGGTGGCGACCAGGTCCAGGGGCGCTACCCCCGAGTCCAGCCGCTGCGGCCAGCCCAGTCCATAGGCGATCGGGGTGCGCATGTCCGGGTTGCCCAACTGGGCAAGTACCGAGCCGTCCAGGTATTGCACCATCGAATGAATAATACTCTGGGGATGCACAACCACATCTACCTGCTCAGGGCTGAGATCAAAAATCCAGCAGGCCTCGATGAACTCGAGTCCCTTGTTCATCAGGCTGGCAGAATCCACCGATATCTTTCGCCCCATGGACCAGTTGGGGTGAGCGCAGGCCTGGTCCGGGCTGGCATTGTGCATCTGCTCCCACGTCCAGGTGCGAAACGGCCCCCCTGAGGCGGTGAGCAGCACCTTGCTGACGCCATCGAGTCCCGGGCGGGCCCGGCCATTCACCGGAATGCACTGAAAGATCGCATTGTGCTCGCTATCGATGGGCAGCAGGCAGGCACCGGACTCGCGCACAGCCTGCATCAACAAGTGCCCGCCCATAACCAGTGATTCCTTGTTGGCCAGCAGCAGAGTCTTGCCAGCGTGAGCGGCAGCAAGCGTGGACGGCAGGCCGGCTGCGCCGACAATCGCCGCCATCACGCAGTCCACCTCATCTGCGCTGGCTACCTGGCCCAGGGCCTGCTCTCCCTGCAGCACCTGCACGCCCAACTCAGCAGGCAACTGTTGCTGCAATTGCGAGGCACTGGACTCGTCCATCATCACCGCGTAACGCGGCTGATGTTGCAGGCATTGAGCCAGCATAAGTTCCACGGAACGGTTGGCGGCCAGCGCATAGACCGAAAACTCAGCGGGGTGCCTGGCGATTACGTCCAGGGTGCTGACACCGATTGACCCGGTGGAACCCAGCACACTGACCATACGAGGACTGTTCATTACCAGCCCGCCAATAGCAGGCCCAGTGCAAACACCGGTGCCGCGCCGCTCAGGCTGTCCAGGCGGTCCAGCACGCCACCGTGACCGGGCAGCAGACTGCCACTGTCTTTAGTGCCGCTCTCACGCTTTACCATGCTCACAGTCAGGTCGCCGACAACAGAGGCCATGCTGGTTGCCAGCACTACCGCGAGCACCGCCGGCAGTGAAATATGCGCTCCCCTCACAGGCAGCAGGTACCACAGTAATACCCCAATCACCGCAACGGCCAGGGCGCCACCCCAAAAACCCTCCCAGGTCTTTGCGGGGCTCACAGCGGGCGCCATTTTGTGCTTACCCAGGTTCTTGCCGGCAAAATATGCACCGATGTCAGCCGCTGCGACCACCAAAACAAGAATAACCATCAGGCCCCCGCCACGGGGATAGCTGAGCAAGTACATGGCCGCGGTCCAGGCCGGCGCCAGAATCAACAGACCCATGGCGCTGCGCATAAAGCGATTACTCCACATGGCAGCACTGCCCGGATAGCTCTTCACCCAGAGCAGTGCGAATGACCACCACAGGCAAGCCAGTCCCAGGACGGGCTGCACCCGCTCACGTGTCGGCGTTGCATCCAACTGACAGTGGAAAAACAACGCCACCAGAACAATCAGCAAGACCACCACAAAGAGACCTCTTGCCAGGGGCGATTCCCAGCCAGCCAATCGCGACCACTCCCAGCCGCCTGCCAGCACCAGCGCGCCAAAAAAGACTGCCAATCCCGTCGCCGGCAGAAACAGGATTGCGCCAAGAAACAGCCCGGCCATGATCAGGCCAGTGATAATGCGTTGCCTAAGCATCGAACTTGCCCCCGGACAGCAGACCCGTGGTGTCCCTCAGGCCAAAGCGGCGCTCCCGGCGACTGTAGTCGGCCAGTGCGCGCGCAAACTCCAGTTCACCAAAGTCAGGCCAGAGCGTATCCGTGAAGTAGAGTTCACTGTAGGCAAACTGCCAAAGCAGAAAATTGGAAATGCGGGCGTCACCCCCGGTACGGATGCAAAGATCCGGGCGCGGCAAGTCACTGATGGAAACGTGCTGGTCGATGAGTTCTTCATCGATGTCCTCAACCGCAATCTCACCGGCCACAGCCTGCTCGGCGAGTTGCCTGGCGGCACGCGCTATGTCCCACTGACCACCATAATCCACGGCAATCACCAGTGTGGCTGCGCTATTGCCGGCGGTAAGATGCTCGGACTGCTGCATCAGGCGCTGTAGGCGCGGACTGAAACGGCCGCGCTCACCAATAAAACGCAGACAGATATTATCCTTGTGCAGGGCCCGCACTTCACTGCGCAGATAACGCGACAACAGGGCCAACAACGCGCGCACCTCAGGTAATGGCCGACCCCAGTTCTCGCTGCTGAACGCAAACACGGTCAGCACCTCAACCCCATGGTTACGACAGGCACGCAGCACACTGCGCACGCCCTCGACGCCCGCTCGATGCCCGGCGGGACCGGGCAGGTTCTGACGCTTGGCCCAGCGATTATTGCCATCCATGATGATGGCAACATGGCGGGGAATATGCGGCTGGCCGGGGTCTGTGTCGCCTCGTGGCGCGCTATTACCGGGCATGCTAATGCTTAATCCAGGGTCTGGCGACCCTAGATCTCCATCAGGTCGGCTTCTTTTTCCGCCAACAGCTTTTCGACTTTGGCGATAAACGAATCCGTCAGCTTCTGGATGTCCTCCTGACCGCGTCGCTCATCGTCTTCGCTGATTTCCTTATCTTTTTCCAGTTCCTTGAGCATGGCATTGGCATCGCGCCGTGCATTGCGCACAGATACCCGCGCCGACTCGGCCTCTGAGCGAGCCTGGCGAATGTAACCTTTGCGCGTCTCTTCCGTGAGCATGGGCATGGGGATACGAATCACTTCACCGGCGGTCGCCGGATTTAACCCCAGGTCCGACTTCATGATCGCTTTTTCGATCGCGGGGATCATGCTTTTATCCCAGGCTACCAGGGATAAGGTGCGCGCATCTTCCACGTTGATGTTGGCCATCTGATTCAGTGGCGTGTCCGCGCCATAATAATCGATCCTGATGCCATCGAGCAGGCTCGGGTGGGCTCGCCCGGTGCGAATTTTGTTGAAATTATGACCCAGTGCCTCAAGGCTCTTTTCCATGCGCTCGCTGGCTTCGTTCTTTATGTCGTTGATCACTTGCTAGTTTCCTCCCGTGGGCTTGTGCGTCACTCGATCAAAGTGCCGTCGTTACCGCCGCGAACAATTTTCAGCAGCGCACCCTGTTTTTCCATTTCAAATACCCGTACCGGCATCTTGTGATCACGGCACAGGCAGATTGCGGTGAGATCCATCACTTCCAGCTTTTTATCCAGTACCTCATCGTAGGTGAGGCGCTCGTATCTTACGGCGTCGGGAAACTTCATGGGGTCTGCCGAGTAGACCCCATCGACCTTGGTGGCCTTAAGTACCAGTTCCGCCTCGACTTCGATACCGCGAAGACAGGCCGAGGAATCCGTGGTGAAGAAAGGATTGCCGGTGCCGGCTGCGAAAATCACCACATCGCCGTCGCTGAGCGCGCGTATTGCCTTGCGCCGATCGTAATGGTCGACAACGCCACTCATCGGTATAGACGACATGACCCGCGTGGCAATGTTCGAACGCTCCAGCGCATCACGCATCGCCAGGGCGTTCATCACAGTGGCCAGCATGCCCATGTGATCGCCCGTCACCCGGTCCAGTCCGGCTGCCTGCAAAGCCGCTCCACGGAACAGGTTACCGCCGCCAACAACCAGGCCAACCTGCACGCCAATACCGACCAACTGGCCGATCTCCAGCGCCATCAGGTCCAGGATTTTGGGATCGATACCGAAGCTTTCGCTGCCGGTCAATGCCTCACCGCTAAGTTTTAATAGTATGCGTTTGTACTTCTTTTCTGCCGTGGCCTGTGGCATAGAAAACCTCTCCTGAGATGCGCCCGTATATTACAGGACAAAGGCCCTGCACCCCAGTGGGAATTTGGCGTAAATAGCGGCAGGGTGACCGCTGGCACGGCATCCCGGGCCGGGCAGTTTTACCCCGGCGCAGGACCCGTATAGCAGGGCAAAGGCCGTTACAGCAGAGCCAGCAGCGCCCAAATGACAGCGGTAAGGCCGAGACTGCAGTGAATCACCCCGACAACGCTGGTCATGGGCCCGGTTTTACCAAACAGGGCATTGGCCTCGAGGAGCAATATGAGCACCACACAGGCGATGAGGCCGGTGGCACTGGCTTCCAGTGGCAGGTGCTTCGACGCGAGCATGCCAAACAGCATGGGGCCAGACAGCAGCGTGTTGGTGCGTGAGGCCAGGCCCGCCTTGGCAGCGGATGCGGGGCCATCGCCTTCCTTCAGGCCTATGACAACCTTCTGGTTAGGCCAAATGATCACCCACACATTAAGGAACATCAGGGTACCGGCCAGCGCACCGACCCAGATAGCGGCACTGCCTACGAAACTGTATCCGGCACCGACGAAATGCAACAGGGCGAGGCCGGTAATGAAGGTAAACATGGCGCCCCAGCGGAACCACCAGAGGGCACGGGGGGCGAGCTTTTTAACGGCGTCGGCCTTGGCGTCAGCCTCGGCTTCCTTGAAGTATTCAGTCTGCACAAAGTTGAAGTAGTAGAGCATGCCTATCCAGACGATACCGAACAGAACGTGCGCCCAACGGAAAATAAACTCGATGATTAACCCAGTCATATGCTTCTAGCCTCGTTATATTTTGTTAGAACCCGCCCCTATTATACACTTACTGAGGCGGCTACATACGTCGCTGATGCATTGTCTGGCTACCCTGGCCAATTGCGTAATCATCCACTTCCACTTTCATTATGAGGAAATAGCTCATGGCTTTTGAATTGCCCGCTTTGCCCTATGCCCAGGACGCCCTGGAACCCCATATTTCTGCAGAGACCCTGGAATACCACTACGGCAAACACCACAAGTCCTATGTGGATAAACTGAATGGTATGGCCGAGGGCACGGATCTGGAGAATATGGGCCTGGAGGATGTCGTCAAGAGCTCAGAGGGCGGCGTCTTCAACAATGCCGCGCAAATCTGGAACCATTCGTTCTACTGGAATTGCCTGAGCCCCAGCGGCGGCGGCGCCGCAACTGGCGCAGTTGCCGAGGCGATCGATGCCGCGTTTGGCTCCTTCGAGGCATTCAAGGAAGCCTTCAATAACAGCGCCATCGGCAACTTTGGCTCATCCTGGACCTGGCTGGTCAAACAGGCCGACGGATCGGTTGCCATCGTCAATACATCCAATGCTGCGACCCCACTTACCGATGACAGTGTTACCCCGCTGTTGACTGTCGACCTGTGGGAGCACGCCTACTATATCGACTATCGCAATGCCCGCCCCAAGTACATGGAGGCATTCTGGGCGCTGGTAAACTGGGAATTCGTCAACGCGAACTTTGCCTGACAACATCCCGAACAAAAAAAGCCGTACCCTGAAGAGGGTACGGCCTTTTTTGTGCGGAGGGTAAAGCCATGGCCATATGCTTGCGGGGCAGAAGGCGCACTCAATCAGTGCCGGGGCACTCCGTTACAACCCGCCACCTGCAGCCGCATCTGTCACCATGGCCTCATCCAGCGCCCTTAGCAACGGCGCGCGAACGCGGGCCTTGGTCTGTTTATGGGCCACCATATCGAGTCCAGCAAGTTGCTCGGCCATGGCAATCGATCGACTCATCAGTTGATCCACATCTACTGCCTCATCCAGGTAACCGGCCTCAACAGCGCCGTCGGCGTCATAGAGCTGCGCGCAGCTGACAGACAACTCGAAATGCGCCGGGTCCAGCCTCGCCCTGGCAATTTCTACCCCAAAGCACGGCATCGTCATGCCAATGGCCACCTCGTTGAGCCCCAACTTATAGGCGCCGGCCGTGCCGATCCGGTAATCGGCGGTCATCAACAGGATAGCCCCCATGGCCAGCGCATGCCCGGTAACCGCCAGCACCACGGGCGTCGGAAACTCCAGGAAACGCCGCGCCAGTTGCGCGCCACTGCCCACCAGTTCCAACAGTTTGTCGCCTCCCTGCCCCATCACTGAAAGGTCAAATCCAGCGGAGAATTTGCCGGGCCGCCCAGCAACAACAACCACCTTGCCCGCTGCTTCCGCCTGGTCCAGGGCGGCGTGAAGCTGCTCCAGCAATGCAAAGGAGACGGCATTGACTTTACCGTCGTCCAGGGTGATCAGGGAGTACTTGTCTTCCTCTGTAAATGTGACGACTTGCGACACGGCGGCCCTCCAGGTGAGCGACTTGAAACGGCCCTAAGTTAGACGATGTAACCGATAAAAACCAGAGCACGCCCGGTTTTATCAATGGCACGGGGCCAGGCGCTGGCAAGGCTGCGGCTGTCTACCCGCGTTAAAAAACAGCGCAGAAAAAAGGCAAAAAAAGGTTCTTCGCGCATTAGCGGGGTGGAGCAAGTGAATGCTCCAGGTTGCTAAGCGGACATCACGAATGGGGTAAGCCTTCCCTGGTTGGAAACAAACCCCCACGCCCTCTGGAAGGCTTACCCCGATCACGTGCTGTCCTCCCCTCATTTCGACTCGACTATCCATTACCTGGACTCTCCGTGACGCGCCAAAGTCGCGGAAGTGCCTGAAAGCCCGTCTTGTACACCTCGTCCCTCCGGGATTCCCTCGCTCGGTCACGAGCCATAAAAGCGCTGTCTCGCCTCTTCCCTCGGCGCGCACTTGCAACGGACAGTTCAGCCGCTCTCACCGCCTCACCAGCGGTGAAGCTATATGATCGATCCTATAGCCACTTAGCGCGCGCTGGGAGGGTCGGTGAAGAGGCTGAAATCACCGTTGCAAATGCCCGCCGAAGGAAGATGACGAGACAGAAGCCTTTCTGGCTCGTGACTGAGTGAGGGAACCCCGCGGGGCGCGTGATAAGACGGGATTTCAGGCACTTCGCGACGACTTTGGAACATCACAGGGAGTCTAGGTAATGGATAGTCGAGTCGAAATGAGGGAGGACAGCACGAATGGGGTAACCCCAAGAGCGTGGGGGTTCGATCTACCGGGAAGGTTACCCCGATTACAGTGGCCGCATTTCAACATGGAACATTCTCTGGCTTTTCCCCGCTAATGCGCGAAGAACCAAAAAAAAGCCCGGCACAAAGGCCGGGCTGCTGACTTGAGTCGACCTGGGCTTACATCATGCCGCCCATGCCGCCCATGCCGCCCATGTCGGGCATTGCAGGTGCCCGCAGCGGCATCCTGCGGCGCATCGGCGACCATCACTTCGGTGGTGATCATCAGCGCGGCCACGGAGCCTGCTGCCTGCAGTGCAGTACGGGTAACCTTGGCGGGATCGAGGATACCCATTTCGATCATGTCTCCGTACTCACCCGTTGCAGCATTGTAACCGTAGTTACCTGTGCCCTGGCGTACCTTGTCCAGCACAACAGATGCTTCGTCACCGGCGTTGGCCACGATCTGGCGCAGCGGACCTTCCATGGCGCGCAGTGCTGCTGCAATACCGTGGTTCTGGTCTTCGTTGTCGCCTTGCAGGTCAGCGATTGCAGACACAGCGCGCACCAGGGCAACACCACCACCAGCTACCACGCCTTCTTCGACCGCAGCGCGGGTTGCGTGCAGAGCGTCTTCAACGCGTGCCTTCTTCTCTTTCATCTCGATCTCGGTGGCCGCGCCAACCT
Source organism: uncultured Gammaproteobacteria bacterium (assembly GCA_963845135.1). GTDB lineage: Bacteria > Pseudomonadota > Gammaproteobacteria > Pseudomonadales > Halieaceae > Halioglobus. The sequence goes on from CAWJQW010000013.1 coordinate 145,614, forward strand.
TGATCACTGCAACACCGCCGGCCAGCTTGGCAACGCGTTCCTGCAGCTTCTCACGATCGTAATCAGAAGAAGTGTTTTCGATCTGCGTGCGGATTTCACTCACACGTGCAGTGATGGAACCGTGATCGCCAGCGCCATCGATGATGGTGCTGTTGTCCTTGTCCATGGTCACGCGCTTGGCACTACCCAGGTGCTCAAGGGTCGCAGACTCGAGATCAAGACCCACTTCTTCGGAGATCACGGTGCCGCCGGTGAGGATGGCGATGTCCTGCAGCATAGCCTTGCGACGATCGCCAAAGCCGGGTGCTTTACAGGCTGCCACTTTCACAATACCGCGCATGTTGTTGACTACCAGGGTAGCCAGCGCTTCGCCTTCAACATCTTCTGCAATAATAACCAGCGGCTTGGAAGCCTTGGCTACCTGCTCCAGCAGGGGCAGCAGTTCGCGAATATTGGAGATCTTCTTGTCGACGAGCAGGATGAATGGCGCTTCAGACTCAACGCTCATGCTTTCCTGATTGTTGATGAAGTAAGGAGACAGGTAACCGCGATCAAACTGCATACCTTCTACCACGTCCAGTTCGTTCTCCAGACCGGAGCCTTCCTCAACGGTGATAACGCCTTCCTTGCCGACCTTGTCCATGGCTTCGGCAATGATGTCACCCACCTGGGTGTCGCTGTTGGCAGAAATGGTACCCACCTGGGCGATCGCCTTGGTGTCTTCACAGGGAGTAGCCATCTTCTCGATCTCGGCGACCGCGGCGATGACCGCCTTGTCGATGCCGCGCTTGAGGTCCATAGGGTTCATGCCTGCAGCAACAGACTTCAGACCTTCATTGAGAATTGACTGGGCCAGAACAGTTGCTGTGGTGGTACCGTCGCCGGCGGCGTCAGAGGCCTGGGAAGCGACTTCCTTGACCATTTGCGCGCCCATGTTTTCGAACTTGTCTTCCAGTTCAATTTCCTTGGCCACGGATACACCGTCCTTGGTCACGGTGGGGGCACCAAAGGACTTGTCCAGAATTACGTTGCGACCCTTGGGGCCGAGAGTTGCTTTTACTGCATTGGCGAGCACGTTCACGCCATTGAGCATGCGAGAGCGAGCTTCATCGCCGAAAAATACGTCTTTAGCTGCCATTTTCTAAATCCTTAAATCTAAAAGTCTTGTCTGTGAGAAGCGTGAATTCTGCCTTGTCGTTACTCGACAACCGCAAAAATCTCGCTCTCGCCCATGATGATCAGTTCTTCGCCATCCATTTCGATGGTGTTGCTACCGGCGTATTGACCGAAAACAACGGTGTCGCCTACTTTCACAGCCAGGGCGCGCAATTCACCGCTGTCCAGGATTTTGCCTTCACCGACGGCGACCACTTCGCCCTGGTTGGGCTTTTCTTTGGCGGAACCGGGCAGAAGGATACCGCCGGCGGTGGTTTCTTCTTCAGCGTTGCGACGAACGACCACGCGGTCGTACAGCGGACGGATGTTCATTTCTGTAAATCTCCTAGTAACATGTTATGCGAAGCCCGCTCGCGGGGTTGTTGTGCTTAATGGGGGCGCCGTCTGGCTTTTCAAGGGCCAATTAGCACTCTTTTGCAGAGAGTGCTAATTCTAGTGCCCAATGGGCTGCAGTCAAGGCTGGCGGGGGACGGAAAAAAGGAGAGAGAACTAAAGAAAACGTTTTATTATTCAACAAGTTACTTTATTTCACTTTCATCAATGCGGGTAAACTGGCCCTCTATCGTAATGTCACCCTCCACGTCCCGTTGCGGCGCGTAGGGCTCTACCTGCGGGCCGCCAAACAGCGCTACCAAACGCCGGCGCAGGGGGCCGATCATCACCACCAGGGCGGCAGCGTCGGAGATCATGCCCGGAAACATCAACAATATGCCCGCCAGCCCCATGGCCATGTCATCGACCAGCAACTGGGACCCCAGCACCCTGCCGTGCTGCACGTCCCGCAGGCGCTCGAACATCTGCATTCCCTGCCTGCGCAGCAAGAGTATGCCCAGCACCAGTGTCACAAACACATAGACCAGGGCGGTGAGCGCGCTGGTGTTGATGCCCAGCTGGATCAGGGTGAACAACTCCAGCCAGGGCAGCAGCAAAATAATGAACCGCATAAAACAATCCCCCTCAGCAGAATCTATGGGGGTGTGCGCTGGAAAAACAAGCGCTACCAGTCATAGTTCACCCCGATCGACCACTTCCGGTCCACTTTATCGATTGCTGTCTCAGCCGGCAGGTTATCGTAGTTGTATTCCAACTGAACAATCGAACTCAGTGAGCCATTGATGGGATATTTCAGACCGCTGATGGTATTGACCTCAAAGTCATCCCCCTGTTCAAACGACTGCAGAATGGCATGACGGTGGAACACCTCTACGCCAGCGCCGTCCACCCGCCAGAGGAAATCCAGATTCCACAGGAATGCCGGTCGCTCCCGCACGGTACCGGTGGAAAAGCGCTCTTTTACGTAGTTAAGCGACCCTTTGCCGGACAAATCAAAATAGGCGGTCTCCAGGAACTGGTAACCCGCTCCCGCACCCACCGAGGCCCGCTGGTCGAGGTCACGGAACCTGTCTTCCTCGTAAAACGCGTTGCCGGTGGCAAACCATTGCTCGGTGAGGAATTGGTCGTATTGATACGAACCCAACCAGGACTCACGTGTTTTATCACCATTGGAACTTTCGTCCTGGTAGCGCACGCCGATCGTGTGCCGGGATTCCAGGTAGCGCAACTCGGTGCGGACGTTGAAATCATAGCGGGTGATATCAGTATTGCCGGCGGCGTCCTCCAGTGCCAGGATCACACTGCCCTTCTTCTTGAGCCACGGCTGTGGCTCGGTGATAGTTTCACCCGCGGCAACCACCAGCTGCCAGTTCGACAGTTGCTGTATGCCCTCGTCACAGTGCAGGTGCTGCTTACCTCGCTGTAAAAACATCCAGCAATTGCTCATCTCCTCACCCGTGATTTCGATGTCGAAATGGTCACCGCTCTCAATGTAGCGCACATGGTGCAGGTCGATGAACAGGTCGCCGAGAATCGCCGAGTTCCATTGCACCTGCCCGTCGGCTATGCCCAACATGGCCCCGGTGATAGACTCCCCGTCGTTGAAATGCAGGCGATCAGCCGCAGCATGGGAGGCGCAGACAACTGCGAGCAAGCCCCATGACGCGGCCCAGCCAAGTTTGCGTAAGAATATGATTGGCAATGTAAACATGAACGTCCCGTAACCTGGTTTTTATGGCTCACCCGGAACCCGACATCAATCAACGCATCTGGCACGTCGTTGCCATGATTCCACCCGGAAACGTCGCCACCTATGGTGACATTGCGGCCCAGGCAGGTATGCCGGGTGCCGCCCGACGCGTGGGTCGTGCGCTGAAATGCCTGCCGCAAGATACACGCATTCCGTGGCACCGTGTCGTCAATGCACAGGGCCGGATATCGCTGGCGGAGGGTTCTGCCGGGCAGTATACCCAAAGGGAACGGCTGGAGGCAGAGGGGGTTGCGTTTCAGCCCGGCGGCAGGATCGATTTGCGCGTTTTTCGCGCGTTTTCCATGGCAGGCTAGCTTTCGGGCGGCTCTTTTTTCGCTGCCTCAAGCAGCGCCCTGAGTCGGTTATTGTCGGCTTCCAGTTCATCCGCGCGTGAGGCAAAAGTGTCAACCAGACGAGCCAGTTCATTAACCATCTCTACAACATATTCTGTCTCTATCGCACCGGGATCAGGTAGCAGCGTCTGCTCTGCAGAGGCATCTACGGGCGCGAAACCATTGCCGTCGCCGAGCAACTCGTTGAGACCGGCAATCTTGCGGTTGAAGCGCTGCGCTTCCTCCGCATCAAACCTGACCTGCAGGTTCAGCGGGTGGTCGCCGGCAGCACGCATCGCCTCGTAAAACAGGTGCAGGCGCCGGGCCAGTCCGCGCTGCGGATTAATGGCCCCGTTCAGGTACTGGGGGTAACGGCTGTTAAAAGCCAACAGAAAGGCCGTACCGTTAGCGCCCAGGGACTGGTTGCTCTCCAACTTCTCAACTGTGGTTTCACCAAGGCCATCAATTCCCAGGGCGTGAAAGAAGTCCTCCATTAGACTGCCGTTGTGAAACACAGCCGGGTCGAACTTTCTGACTACCAGGTTATCGGCGCCCAGGCATTCACCCCATTTGCGCAGGAAAGCGTAGCCCAGGCGCTGCTTGGTACGCCTGAGTAAAGCCTGCGCGGTCATGGGTTCCTGCAGTTCCTTGACGTCCTGCTCCCACTGACTCTTGAGCGACTTGAGCGGATCGCGAACGTAGGCAATAGCCCGAACCCGATCAAAGTAGGGAGCCACAAAGGCCTGCAGCGACTGGATCTCCGCGGGTGAAAGACGGGTGAGATTCTCGGCAGAGATGATACAGGTTCCCGCCTTCATGGCAGAGAACAGGTCGATCCATCGCTGGCGCAATTGCTGCAGTTCCCGCGCCCAATCCTCATCGGTGATGGGTGATTGCTGCTTATAAAAGAAACTCTTCGTGGGGTCTTGCAGAAACAGCACAGTAAAGTCAAAAGAGTGGTTGAAGGGTTTCCATGGCGCGCAGGTGACCCCACGCTCGCGCAGCGCCTCGCTAGCCCGGCCCAGGCTATTCTGAATGCTGCTGGTGCCCGTCTTGGCCATACCAATATGCAACACCAGCGTCTTCATGTAGCGCCCTCCAGCGGCTCGGCTTGCACATCGGGCGGCTTCCTCCACGGCGCCACCCAGATTAGCAGCAGCATGCCCGGCAGGGCCAGCACGGCGCAGATCAGGAAAAATGGCACCCAACCCACTTGCTCGACAATGATACCGGTACTGGCATTGGCGAAGGTTCGCGGCAAAGCCGCCAGTGCCGTAAACAGGGCGAACTGGGTAGCCGCGTAGGCACGACTGGTCTCCCTGGCAATAAACGCGGTGAAGGCGGCTGTTCCCATGCCCACACCAAGATACTCAAACGAGATCACCGTCGCGAGCAGCCACAACGAATGACCGACGGAGGCCAGGACAGCGAAACCCAATATACTCACTACCTGCACCACGCCAAACAGCCAAAGGGAGCGATTGATACCAAACCGGATCATCAAGCCACCGCCCAATAGCCCGCCGATAATCGCCGGCCACAAGGCTGCGTGTTTGGCCACCAGGCCGATCTCGGTCTTGCTGAAACCCAGATCGAGATAAAAGGGCGTCGCCAGGGCGGTGGCCATGTTATCGCCAATCTTGTAGAGGAACATAAAGCTCAGGACCAGGAGCAATCCCTGCCAACCCCGTCTTAACACATACTCCCGAAATGGCGCGATAACCGCCTCACGGAGACCAGTGGACCTGGGTAACTCTGATTCGGGTTCACTGACCGCCAGCGTCATCAATATGCCCACCAACATGAAAGCACCGGTGATCCAGAAAACGCTGCTCCAGGGCATCAGGTCGGCGAGGATCAGGGAGAGTGAGCCCGGGACCAGGGAAGAAATTCTGTAGGCCTGAATATGAATGGAATTACCCAGGCCCAACTCGGCGTCAGGGAGGATCTCACGTCGATAAGCATCCAGTGCCACATCCTGGCTGGCACTGAAAAAAGCCACGGCAAACGCCAGCCAGGCGATGGTGGCGACATCTTTCTCTGGCTGAAAAGCGCCCAACACGCCGATAGAAAACAGCAGCGCCAGCTGAAAAATAAACATCCAGCCCCGACGGCGACCCAGCAATGGCGGCACCCAGCGATCCATAAAGGGTGCCCAGACAAACTTCCAGGTATAGGGAATACCGACCAGGGCAAACAGGCCGATTTCGGCCAGGGACACGCCACCCTCGTGCAGCCACGCGGGCACCAGTTGGAACAGCACATAGAGCGGCATACCGGAGGCAAACCCGGTAAACATGCATATCAACATCCGTCGATTGAATACCGACTGCTGCCACGTTGGGGCGGGGTCAGTCATGCGCTGGGCCGGGCCGGGGTTGCCATCACTCCACGTCAAACCCCATTTGCCGCACGAACTCGATATCCTGCGGGTCGAACACGGACAGGTCATGCTCCCTGAATCGCCCCGTCGTGGCTGGCGGCGAGACCTGCCTGGCAAGTTCAGCCAGGCGTCGCTTGCTGACCTGGATGCCCGCGAATTCGCGCAGGGCTTCCAGCTCTCCCTCCGGGTCCTGGCAGAGTCGGTCAAAGCTCAGGAAGTGCAGGCGATGGCCCATACGCTGGCGAAAACCCTGCATGCGCTTATGCGCCGCCACCCAGTAACGCAACGCGTTCACCGGCGTAGGGGAAATATCCCCCTCAAGAAGCAGGTCACCCCAGAAATACTTGAGCTGATTCTGATTTTCACTGAATGCCATGTCCAAACCATTGCGCACCACGTAGACATACTTCATTTCCGGAAACGAACGATCCAGCATCGGCAGCAGAATGTGACTATTGGGCTGTTTCCAACCCCAGTGTTCATCGCACGCGGTTACTCCCGGAGCTGACAGCAGCGATTTATGCGCCCTGGCCAACAGGTCGGGCGGCAGTACCGGACTGCGATCATGGTCGCAGGCCTCCTCGAGCAGGCATTTCAACTCTGACGGAATATCCAGCCCGTGACGCATGGCATTGGTGAACAGCCAGGCCAAATTGTCCATTTCCTCATCGGAGCGCAGCAAAATCGTGCGCCGGACAAACAACAAGCTGAACCAGAGATTATCCAGCGATTCATTGAGTTCGCCACGGAAAGCGACACCCATTTCGCCGAGCAGGCTTACTACCAGTCGCGTACCGCTGCCCCCCAACCCGCCAATCACAATTGGCGCAGCGTCCTCCGCAGCGATAGCATAGGTCGGCGTGCCTTCCTGCTTGCCCAGTACGCTTTGCGCCAGAAATCGGGCCGACTGGCGCCTCTGGAAAGCCATCGCGTCCTTGTAGGCTTTGATCTGGTGACCAAGATGCCTGATTAAATCAGGCGCCTTACGGTCCACATAAGCGGTGATCGACGCTGCTGTGCTTGCCGAGAGTTCGTTGCCCTCCCAGGGGTCATCCAGCGCGGGCTCCGGTTCCACAAACAAGGCACCGTCCTCCCGGGCAAGAAAGTATTTCGCCACCATTTCATTGCCTTTACGGCAGTTTTCTATTATCTCCAGCCGCTGTTCCGGGGAGAGCACCGTCTGGTTGGAAAATACACTGGTCGATGAAGCGTCAACCTCAGCAGAGTACTGCATGAGTAGCCCGTTAAAGCGAGCATTTTGCTCTGCGTCGTCTATCAGGCAGTTGACCATACGTTTATACTCACCCGCCGCGAGTGACAGGCGCGGGTTGGAATTACCCTGGTGCAGATCGAATTGCTCGCCCAACTCAGCAGCGAAAACGTGATGCATGAAGTCCCGGCGTATATCGCCGCCATGAAACTGCTCTCGCTCGTAAGGGCGCACAATGACCTTACCCGGCTCCAGGGAATCCGCCCAGGGGGCCAGGATTCGAGGATAGTCAAAGCGCTCCATCTGCTTGCGGTAAATCAGGTCGATGCGTCGCCGCTGCGGGCCTGCCTTTATTTGCTGGTTGTAGCTGGCCATGATGATATTGTCCTGACGCCGCACATAACACACGACATGCAAGTCGAACCAGGCCGACACCTGGGCACAGAACTTCCTGGCAATGGCTTCATCGGCCCAGGCCATTAGCTCAGAAGACAGCAGTACCCGGGAGGCACCCTGCTCTGCGAGGACGGGTGCCCACTCATCGACTGTCTCAAATTGCCACTGATCCTCGAGGAAGCGAGGGACGTGTGGCGACAGCAGGTGGTGCGCGTTGGACATAATGCCGCGCTCAGGATAACTGATGCCCATCTCACCCAGGGGCTCGCGATTGTGCGCGAAGAAATCCTGCAGGGCGGTGGTGCCTGTTTTGCCCATGCCTATGTGCAGATAAAGCTTCTTCTTCATTCCGTCTCTAATTCCTGACTGTGTGAATCTGCTGCAATTAGGCTATCGGATCAAGCGCAGCCCTGTAAGCCACGTCGTGCTTGCGTGCCAATACCGCCGGGTCAAATTTCTCAGTCGCTGCGGGCACCGCCGCCCGCATGGATTGATAGACCTCTTTGTTGCTGGCAATTTCTGCCAGCAACGCCGCCAGGGCAGGCATATTGATCTTATCATTTTCCAGCTCGAAGACGGCGCCCGCCATACCATCTTCCCCCTGCAGCATGCGCGGTATCTCTCCAAGCTCGCTGGCCAGGAACGGCACGCCGCTTTGCAGGCACTCAATGATGACCAGGGGAAAGCTTTCACCGCGAAATTTGGACGGCAGAAAGCCCATGTCCGCAGCGGCGAAATAGCCTCTTACGTTGCGCTGGAATCCCTCCAGGTGCACAAACGGGGGCAGCTCTTCATCCCGCAGGCGATCGTATTCCGGGCCGTCACCCACCAGCAGCAGGTGAATATCGACCGTACAAAGGTTGCGTGCACTGGCTACCGCCTCTATGGCCTCGGACCAGCCTTTCTCCTGCATCGCCCGGCTCACCAGGGTCAGCACAAAGGCATCATCGCCAATGCCCAGTGCCTCACGTGAGACAGGTTCAAACGGTTCGAGTTCAAGCGCGTTATCGATACATTGCAGGCGGGCGTGTTCGAGCAGGCCGTGGCGGCGAATGGCCTCGAGGTTTTTCTCGGCCACGTAGATCAACAATGCGCTGCGCTGCACCAGACGCGGCAAAATGGGCCGCAGGTCATATTCGTTGATGGTCTCATACATGCCGTGCAGGGTGACCACGGTTTTGACACTTGCGTCCTCGGGCAGGATATCGAGGATGGTGCTGTCCATCCAGGCATGGTGGGAATGAATAACGTCGATCTCGAAGTCGTCGACAATCCGCTCCAACTGGGTGAAGTCAGAAACGATGGGAATGTCACGGCGCAGGCGATTGCGCACGCCCTCCTGGCGCGGCTCCCGGTCACAATCCAGGTAGGTCACATTGTAGCCATGCGCTTTCATGATATTGGCCAGGCTGACCGGGAATGTCTCGCCACCACCGGCACAGAATGCATAGGACGCCATCAGCAGGTTGGGCGCCCTGTGCTCGCGCGACTCGGCAATTCGACTCACGCTGAAACAATTTTCCAAAGCTTCATCACTGAATTCCCCTCGCGTCTCCCGCCAATGCATCGCCAGGTTGTCACGCAGGGTAGCGAATACGCTGGGTGGCACATCAAAGAAACGCTGTACTGTTTGCGCCACAACCTCATGCTCACGATAAAACGCATCCTGCGAATAAGAGCCGACAGAAGTATTTTTGCCATGAATGCGGTAGTAATTGCAGGCCTCGGGTGAGTAAGCGAGCATGCCTCCGCGCAACAAATGCAAGTAAAGCACCCAGTCGCCACAAGTGCGCATGGCTCGCCATTCAGGGTCCTGCAGAATCTCCAGCTGGCGCGGCGTCCTGAATAACGCCGAGCTTACATTGGGGATAATATTCTTGACCGCAAAGGCATCGCGCACAATCGCCGGTCCGGTCTCTACTATCGGGTGGTTCCAGCGCTGGGGGTCGATATCATGCAGGTATTCATTGATCGACCAGATCTGCTGCTCGCCCTCACCATCCATGAACACCGTTCTGGCGTAGGCAAGCATAATTGCCTCGTTCTCAAAAAACGGCACCAGCGTTTGCAGGAAGTTCTCGGTACACCAGTCATCACTTTCAGCTATCCAGACAATGTCACCGCGCGCGAGGTTCAGCCCCCGCTCCCACTGATGAAAGACGCCGCCGGAATTTTCCTCATTGATCAGCAGCGTCGACTTTTGTGGGTAGCGCTGGTGAAACTCGCGCAGCACGCGCGCACTGTCATCACTGGAGGCGTCATCGAGAAGAATGACCTCAAAATTGCTGTAGGTCTGGGAGAAGATGGACTCCAGCCGCAGTGGCAGGTAGTCGGCATGATTGTAGTTGGGCACAATAACGCTGATCAGCGGTGCAAAGCTTTCACTGGCCTCTTGCTGCTGGTACAGCATGGGCGTAAGCAGCCCCGCGTCGGCGGGCACATGCATATCCCGGGGCACCGTGCCCAGCATCCTGTTAAATCCGCGGAAGAACGGCCGCACCACGCGCCTGATCGTCCAGGCCACACGCGGCTGCCGCAGGCTCATGCGATGGTAAATGAGGATAGACTTCAGCCTGAACTGCACCCAGCGACGCGGCGGACCAGGACTTGAAGCGTTGCACCCGAAAGCCAAGGCTGCGCAGGGGTCGGGTCAGCTTCCAGGAGGTCGACTGCTCCATGGCGGCCAGCTGCGCGCTGACATCACCCAGCTGATCTTCAAGGTGAAGTTTCTCTCCACTCAGTTGCAGCTTGTCAGTTTCCAGCTGCCCTGCACGCTCGATCGCATCACTCAACTGGGCAACCGTTGCCCTTTGCTCAGCGCCGATCTTGTCGATCTCGTCACGCTGCTGCGCCAACTGGGATTGCAACTCCAGGTTGCCTGATTGCAGGCGGCCAGTCTCCTCACGCAGGGGCTGCAGCACCGACTCGTGTTCCTGGCGCATGCGGGCAACATTGTCATCTCGCTCTACAAGCTGCCGCTCCAGATCGCTGACCACGTCTTGAGTGTGAGCAAGCGCGAGGCGGTCGCTGCGGCAGCTGCTGCTCAGCCGGGACAGCTGCCGGAGTGACGATTTCCACCATGCGTTGGCGGGTGTCCGGGCGATGATAGACTGCAAGCGCAGGCTCAACCGCCTCCTCCGAGACATTATCCAACAACGGCTGCAACGCCGCATCAAACTCCAGCACCTGTGAAAAATCTGCGTGCAACTCCGCTCTGGCGTCTTCATCGCCCGCCGCTCGATAAAGGCCGCGGTCGACAAAATTGCTGCAGAAGTCTTCTATAAGTGCATCGTCGACAGGCAGTTGAAGGTATTCTGCCAGTTTATGCAGCAAGTTAGCGGGCTCCTGCAGTAGCGCGTGATAGGCAACGTAAAAGGCCGGTACGCGGGATTCCAGCGCCTGTGCGGTTAGCGACAGCCATAACGCGGCCCCTTCTGCCAGCGTCTTGCCGTATTCGTAAAACGTATCATTGGCTAAGGCGCGGTTGCGCTGTGACAATGCCACCTCAACCGGGGACCTCAGGGTGTGGATATAGAGAACCTGGTCCCGACTGTAGCCTGCACGGGCAAAGGCTGCCTGCCAGAAAGTGAGCAGCTGGCACATGCGCGGGTCTTTCACCAGCGCGACCGGGACTTCGCCGTACAGTTTCTGCAACAATTGAGCAGCCGTATCCAGCCACTCACCAAACTCTGCCACCTCACTCTGGCTGGGTGCCTGAAACAGCGGGTTATCCCAACTTCCGCCCAGATGCGCCAGCAGCGCGTCGTTGAACTCGACGAGTTCCGGATGCTCAAAAAAACCTTTCTGGTTTTCATCGTTGGCATAGATATCACCCAGGCACGGGTCGGCGCCCAGGCTGGCTACGGCTGCCGCACAGAGCGAGGTGCCGGAGCGATGGGCGCCCAAAACAACGATCAACTTTTTCAATTCAGACATAAAAACCGGGATCACACGGAACAGGCGTCAAAGAACAGGATGGGGCAGCATTATACGCAAAACCCCTAGAGTTTCTTCAACAACGTGGCGAGGACCAGCCCGATATTGCCCTTGGTGGTTTGTGCGTAAAAGCCCCCTCTTCGCAATGCAGCAGACGCTTGGCCAGCCCCTGCTGCGCAACTGCTCAAAGTCATCAAGGAGCGCACATTATTCCTTGGTAAGCATGACCTTCGACACATTCAGCGCAGCGATATTCTGGCTATTCCAATCCCGATTTGCACCCCCCAGCGCCTTTTTATAGCGACGAATTCCAGCCTGAAATAACACCGATGTTGGCACCCACCTCGTTGCCCCCATGCTGTCGATAATGCAGCGTTGGCTGAGGCGTCATAAATCACGTGCCCCCGGCTCCAGCGACCAATAGATAGGTCCACCAGTCGTGCACGACTACATCAACTGACTCCCGCTTGCAGGAGCAAGTCACGAGCACTGGTATTCATCACCATGGTATTACCACCGCCTATGTTGTGGATCAGGGCATTGGCAAATGAGGGCGCTCGCCTGAATGCCGGTGACAAAGCCGGGACAATCCTGCCCTGCTCGTGAACGGTCCGGGTTCTTCCGCAATAGAGAGCGGGGTGTATCGCGCGATCAAAGGGCGAAAGCGCGTTGATCGCCCTGGTGAGCTTATCGCTCGCCCAAAGGTCATCCTGGTCACAATAGGCGAACACATCGCCCGGTATGGCCGCATCACAAATAAGGGAAAGGAAGTTCGCGGCAGCGCCCCGGCAGGGACCTGCTCGCAAACTCGACAGTGATGACGCTCCGTGATGCCGGGCATATTCCTCAAGGTCAGCGACTGTGTACATCGTGGATGCCATCATCCGACACATAAATCTGGCCCTTCCACCCCGACGGGGACACAATCGAAGCAAGTTGCTCGGCGAGAAAGCGGCCCCCGTTACAGGTGCAAAGGAGGACCGAGACTGTATGGTCGCTTACCCGTCACCAGTCGAGTCGTAAGGGTCAAGATGGCTATTAATCGACCTCCATCGTCTATCATTGACTTCGTCGCGTCATCTGAAACCGGGCACAAAGTCTTTCATTGCGAGCGGCGATATTCGTCTACTCCGTCCTTGAGGTCGGCCACGATCTTTTCCTGGACCTCCTCAAAGGGCTTGTAGGACTTATCCTGGATGCCGTCCAGGCGAATAATGTGCACGCCAAACTCGGGTTGATTAGGTCGGAGTATTCGCCGACACTTCAATAGAAAACAACCTTGACTGTATGGCGGAGAAACGCCATCCTCGCCAAAAGCATCCAGCGATCGAATTTACCTTGCCTCTGACTGCCCTGGCTCTCCGGAGTGCAGCTGCTACCATCGCAGGAAATCGGCTCCGGATCTCAATTCCTCAGCACAACTGAGCTTCCGCCGTCAACTCGGTACGGTCCATTCCTGGAGGAGATGAAAAAAGGATATGTGAAGAGATCCGACGTTCGGGGACAGGGCATATTTATCCTTGTTCACGGTAAATTGCTCTTTAGCCAACTCTGTAAAGTCTCGGATATTCAACAATGGCAGCGACATTTCTCAACATGAAATCGCGCTGGTAAGCCAGCAAGCCGTTACGGTATTCAGGCAAGAGCTCTGGGTTATCGCCGACTAGCTTTCCGCTTCTTCCGCCAGCTTTTTATTTGCCAGGGCAAGATTAATCAATTCCAGCCGGTCACCCTCGTCCAGTGATAGCTGCCTGCCGCATTTGCGGGGTCCACCGGTAACACGGTATCCAGCCAGCTTTCGTAGGACGGCGCCGTAGCGCCGTCTTTTACGACGATTCTTGTCCTCGGGCAATACGGGGGATGCCAGCATTGCTAGCAGATGAAGCTAATACAAGGTATTTGAAAATGCGCATAACTAGAATAACCCTTAAATCTGGTTTTTCAGAAACAAAAAAGCCGACACCCGAAGGTGTCGGCTTAGTTCTAGCTTATACTGTCTAGGTTACGGAGTAGCAGGAGCAGAAGACTGGGTACGGCTGTGACGTACGATACGACCGTAGTTGGCCGGGGCAGGTGACGAAAGCACGCTGCCAAGCTACAAAGCCGATCATGGGGCAGGTGACGTTACAGGAGTACGCATTGCGGGGAAATCGTAGCCGGAACGGCACCAAGGGTTGGTAGTACCGTCGAAGTAAGTACATACGCGAGTGTCAGGAGACGAGGTACAGCCGACAGGCTGAAGCCCAACCGAAACGCGCGCCACAGGCTTGGGCACTTCGATAAAGCGGCGCGTTCAAGACGGAGCAGTCACCCCACTGCATAACGTTAACTTCCTTGTCCAGTACCTCCACAAGGATCTCGCTGGGAGGCTGCGGAGATACCACCAGGTCGCCTTCTTCAACAACGATGCCTTGCTCTTCACGATCGTAAACGTAAAGAAGCGGTCATCGGAATATCACGGTAGTCGCAAGTACACGTCGGGATAGTAGTGGCGTCGATCGCAGTGCCGGGAAGAGTACATACATCAAGCCGATGTCCAGACCAACCTGGCATAGAAAGGCAGGTCAACCATCAGTACTGACCGGGAATAGTTAACAACCCAGTCGGTATCAACAGTGAAGTCGCCAGAAGAGTTCGCGGACCAGTCGTTGATCAGCGCTGTCTGCACCCAGAACGGTACGCAGGCTATCGTACTGGCCGATGGTTGCACCGGGCAACGGTAGTACCAGCAAGACATGCCGCTTCGGGCGAGCCGCCGTTCAGGTCAGGATGGTCAAATCCACACAGGTCGCCGTAAAAATGCCCAGCTGCTGGTTAGTCATTGCCGGACCGTCAGAAGTAGTTTTCAACGTGTGACAGCATTGTCACCGAATTCAACACCAGTTTCATCTGACTTGATGAAGTAGGACACTTTCAGCGAGTTCTCAGAAGCTTCCCATGCGTTAGTGAACAGGAGTCGTCGGGGTCAGTGAGGCACGAACAAACTGGTGAGTCAGGTCCGAAGTCGATAACACCACGATCGGTCAGATCTAACACCGGTTGCGTACGTTGACGGAAGAAGTTATCACGTACGCCCTCACAGTCAGCAGGAACGCCAGTGGCATCGTGCTTGGCAGCCAGAGCAACCGCGGAAGTTTCAGAAACAGGGGAACCCATGCTCAGGATTCGATGTAGCCAGTTTCTGCGCCTTCGCGATAGATGTCAGGCATTACAAAACCGCCAGCAGGGTATGCAGGGGCAGTACAGCTGTTGTCATTGGAAGATGAACTTGATATCGTCGCCGGCTGCAGCAACAAAACCGGTGTATACATCGTTGGGCGACAGCACAACGTTAAAGTCCAGCGCATCCATGGAATCTTCAGCACGACGGAGGCGAACTTCAGTGCCTGGGTCGGTCGGAAGTGTTAATAATGTTTACGCCAGTGGCATAGCCTTCCTGTACTGTGTAGTAAGGAACGATAGCCAGGTCGCCGAGTTCGGTCTCAGCAGCAGCACCGGATGCCTGAGCGTTAACGACACCTGCGTAGCCAGCAGAAGCAGCTGCAACAGCAGCGGCAATGCCGAGAGGCTTAAAGTTTGTGTTCATAATAGGAGACTCCTAGTGTTTAGTCTTGTTTACAACCTAAAGGTACTTATATTTTGCTAGCACTATTATTGCTAGCTGCAGCCAGCTGTCAACCGACAACTGCAGCTAATAGTTGGCCTAAACCACCACTCACCATCGACAAGAATCCATTTCTCGTGCAGTTCGCGCGGCATAGGACCTAACGCTTTAGCCGCAGCTGAGGTTTGTTTGGTTGGCCGGGACATGACCCCAACAGCCACACTTGCTACAGCTGCAGACGGATCATAGTGAGTTACCTCAATCCCTGTCAACTCCCAGTCAGCGGTATAAGAAAACTTTTTTACATACAGATGCTTAGGAAATACTTCTCGGTAAGCGGGCGAACTATACTCCCAGGCCTTACCCCAGTCGTGAGCAATGCGTGCCTGCCAGCGCTCTTCCACGCGATTCTGCAGGGCCTGGCGCTGGGCTTCAGTGAGCTCCGAGCGGCTCTTCGCCGCCTCCTGGCAACCACCCAAAAACAATAAACGCCACCATCACCGGTAACAAAAAACGTCGTAACATGCTGATTTTATTAACCATTTGCTAAAAAAGGCGGCGATTATACGCTAACAGGTTATAGAATTGATATGCATGGCCGGCAGACTCGGCAAGCAGCTGGCTAGCACCAGACCAGATGGCGCCATCAAGCACCACCAGCCGACGCCTTTATCCGAGGGCCAGAGCGCCCTGAAGCCGTGCTTTTCGGAGCTGCGCAGAGTAGCACGCTCAGTGCAGCTAGATAATTTTCGTGAAAAGTACCAAAGCTGCCGCAACTAGAGGCTATCTTCGTCTATCAGATCCAGATTGCGCACGCGGGAGCGCATTTCCCGGCTCACCTCGCGCAGGGACTCTTCGTTGTAAAGCGCCCTGGGGGTAATGATCACCAGCAACTCCGTGCGGTTGGAGGTATCTGTGTCGGTACCAAACAGCGAGCCGACCACCGGGATCGAGTGCAGCCAGGGTACGCCCTGTGAGGCTGTGCTGGCATTTTCACGAATCAGCCCGCCCAGTACCACGGATTCATTGGAGCGCACCGCCACCCGGCTCTCGATATTGCGCTCCAGAAAAGCGCGCTGGCCGGTAGCCGCATCTATTTCACCGACATCGGTGACCGACTGCTTCACGTCCATCGTCACCAGGCCGCCGGCATTGACCGAGGGTTTCACGTCCAGTTTGACGCCGGTGTCGCGATAGGTGATGGACTGGGTGATCCTGTCCGTATCACTGGCCAGGGAGCCGGTCTGCGAATCGATGATCGGCACCTGCTGCCCAACGTGGATATAGGCTGAATGGTTGTCCAGCACCATCACCGAGGGAGTGGAGATAATATTGAGCAGGCTGTCTTTTGCCAGCGCGTTCAATACCGCACTCACATCACCGATAGAGTTGGTCACGGTGTAGGAAAAACCCGGCACGATAGAAGCTGGCTCCGCGGCATCAGCAATGCTGGAGAGGAAGCCCTCACCACTGTAGTCGCTACCCAGCCCGTTTTTGAAGGTCCACTCCAGGCCATAGCTGAGCTCATCAGTCAGGCTTACCTCGATAATGCTCGCCTCGATGATCACCTGGGTGGCGACGATATCCAGCTGCTCCAGCGCGGTTTCAATCACCCGGTACTGCATGGCACTGGCATAGATCATCAGTGCGTTGTTTTCATCATCGGCAACAACGCGCACATCGGCGATTGCCTCGCGGCCGCCGGTCATGCCCTCCATATTGAGGTTGGCCACGGAGCTGCCGGACCGCGAGCTGCCACTGGAGCCACTGTTGCCGCCGAAGGCCGAGCCCACCGTCTCTGGCGACATGCCCGGCGCAACGCCGCCGGCATCGCGAACATCTTCATCGTCATCGTAACCACCGCTGCCCGAATAGATACTGTTGATCAATTTCGCCAGGCGCTTGGCGGTGGTGTTCTGCACGGGGTAAACATAGAGGCGCTGGTCGAACTGGGAGTAATGGGCCGCATCCAGTCGCTCTATCCACTTCTGCACGCTGTCAAGATAATGCGCACGCGGCGTAACGATAAGGATACTGTTCAGGCGCTCTACCGGCACCACGCGCACCATATCCTTCAGATTACTGCCGCCTTCCTCGCTACCCATCATGGCATCCAGCGCCATGGTGACTTCTTCCACGCTGCTGTTCTCCAGGGGGAACAGCCCCACCGACATACCCTTCAGCTGATCCACGTCGAAGGTGTAGACAATATCCAGCCAGCCATCGAGCTGCTCCCGGGTGCCTGCCAGCATCAGCAGGTTGCGGGTACTGTCCACGCGCACAAAAGCCGACTCATCCGCCACCGGCTGGAGAATCTCCGCCATGTTCTTGGCGCTGATATACTGCAGCGGCACAATGATGGTTGAAAAACCGGCGATGTCGTCGCGCGGGTTCGCCACTCTCGGCGACAGCTTACTGCCGCGGTTGGTGCCGGTCACCAGGTAACGGCCATCGCTGCCGCGAATCATAATGGTGTTGTTGGCTTTGAGCAGTGACTCCAGTACGCCCAGTAACTGGTCGCGCGGAATAGGTGTGCGCGTGCGCAGTGTCACCTGGCCCTGAATCGGGTTGTCGACGATGTAGTCCAGGTTAAGGATGTCACCCATAATCGCATGGGTGACCTCACTCAGGGGCGCCTGCTCAAAGTTCAGGCTGACGTCTTCACCGACAAAGCGCACCGGTTCCTGCTTCTTCGGCATGTTGACGTGGCGGTCATTACCCTTGTAGATCACCGCTTCCTGCGCGGGCTTCTCGTTGGCACTCTCAGCCAGGTCAGCCGCACTGGTTGCCAGCGTCACTTCTTCTACTGGATCTTCTACCGGAGATGTCGCCTGCGCTGCTGTTGTTTCACCGCCGGTGGTCGCGCAGCTGGTCAGCAGCGCCATGACCAGCGCCGAAGCCGTGAGGCGAAAAGTATTCATTGCTGTTGACCTGTTCATAGTTTCTTCTACTTTAGTCATCATTATCTGGACCCGCGCCCGAGGGTGAGGCTGTCTTTGTTGACATCGTTGTTCGCTTTTTTGTTCTTCGGCGCTTTAGTTTTTACCGCAGTATTCTTCTTTTTAACCGGTTTCGCGGCTTCAGCTGGAGCTTCCGCGCGTTTCCGGTTCTGCCAGCGGGCGATGGCGCTGCGTCCTGACTGGGAACCCATATATCGCCACGCTGCAGCGCCAGCGTTGCCTGGCGCCCATTGCTGGAGAGCACGGCCTCGGTGCTACTGACTGACTCCAGCGTCCAGCCCTTGATTTCCTGGTTCACCATAACCCGGTGCTTCTGGTTCTTTTCCTTGGCCAACACAATGATACCGGCCGATTCGCCGGCACCGAACACGCCGGCCAGTTCAAGTCCCGCTATTTTGGCCGCTTGCTTCTGCTCTGCCTTGGCCTCAGCAGTAGCGGTGGCCAGGGGCGCCACCGGGTCCAGGGGCCTGCGCGTCACCCAGAACAGGGGACGCTGCCTGATTTCATTGCGCAGCTCCGGGGGCACATCGACAGCGGCATTGAGCGACTGCACTTCCAGTGCTTCCGCAGTGGGCTGAACCGGCTCGGGAATGGCGGGAAAAATACTGCGGTACGCCCCCCAGAGTAACTGCAGTAACAACAGCCCCAGCAGCACCAGTACAGCCAACTCTGCAGCTCGCTCAGACCGCAACGGATCCACTTGCCCCCGGTAGCGCTGCAACAGACTCATATCACCGACCTCAGGGACAGCAGGCGCAGGGAGATTGTCGCTTCCTGCAATTCTGGTTGACCGCTACTGCGACGCTGTCGGGTCGGCCAGATATCCATGCCCTCCACGATCACCAGGGGCGCAAACTCTGCGAGTTCCTCCAGGGCCAGGTCAAGACTCTCCATATCGCCCGCCACGGTGAGCTTTACCCCAATGTAGTCAAACCGCTCTTCTTCCCGGACGGGCAGTACCTGGCTGTTGCTGACATTGAGGCCAGCATCGCTAAGTAACTGACGAACATCAGTTTGCATGGACGCGGCCACCGACGCCCGCTCAGAGCTCGCAGGATAGACCAGCCTCGACATTTGTTGCTGCACCTGGCCAGCCGATTCACGTAAACGCTCCTCGACCTGCTTTACACCCTCCAGTCGGGCAATGCGCGGAGCGATACGCTCGATGTCATCCACATAACCCGCCCTGAGGTCCCAGGCACTGAACAGCAGGTTGAGATACACCAACAGCGGCACCAGCAAGGTGGCGCCGCAGATTATGGCGCTGCGGCGGTGCGACTTGATCCAGTCGATCATGAGGCTCCTCCCCGGCGCTGAATCTTGAGGTGAAATTGCTCTACGTTCGTCCCTGGAATTTTTCGAATCGGGCTGGCAGCGGTGACTCCCATGTAGTCATCCTGCTCGGTCAGCAGCTCCATCACCGCGGCGGCATCCGCCGCCCTGCCTCGCAGGTCGATCTCCTGCCCGTTAATCCCCAGCCGCTCGACGTAAGCGCTATCACCAACCAGGCGCGTCAGCCTTGCCAGTTCCCGATGTGCATCCGGGTACAGGGCAGTGACTGCATTCACCGCGGCAATAGTTTCGTTGGCAGCGCCCAGGGCAGAGCGCATGCGCGAAGCGTCAGCCGCCTCGCGCTGCGTCGTTGCTGCGACACTTTCCAGGCGCCCCAGCTCCAGTTTCTTGAATCCGGCTCCCACTGTAGCGAGCAGCAGCAACATCACACCGGCGACGGCCAGCATGCCACCGACGCGAATCAGTCGCCGGCGATACTGGCGCTCACGATCCGCCTCACCGAACCCGCGTATCACCACCATCCGGTCAGCGATGGCTACCCAGACTTCCTGCGCCTGCGCGTCGTGACTGTCGTAATGCTGGCCCACATAGGCCATGGTCGCACTCAGCGAGACAAGCACCAGCGTCACGTCCAGGTTGTGCTCATCGCGCCCGGTGATCACCCAGCCGGAGCCGGTGTCGTCAGCAGCAAAGGGGCTGTTTGCACTCACTTCCAGTGCGAGCGCTGCATCCAGGTCCGTCTCGACGGCCAGTGGCAGGCGCAAGTGCCTGGCGAGCGCCTGCTCCTCCGGTAACAGCACGGCAGAGCATGCGGCGGGAACGTCATTCACAGGGCGACCGGCGTGATACACCCGCTCGCCGCCGGGCGTCCGCAGTGTTACCGCCTCATCAAGGTGCGCGCGTACCGGCGAATCATAGGCCCAGAGCAAATCGCGCCAGGCAGACGTGAAGTGCCGGCCCAGCTGGCGCATATCATAGCCGAACAGCTCCCAGTTCTGGCTGGATTCAAACATCCACAGACCCCGTTTTCATTATTGTCCCCCAACCACCCGCGGTGCTTCAGTGCGCACTGCATGCCACGGTAGCGTGGAGCCTCTGACCGACTCCATCTTCAACCAGCGGCGACGCAACCAGGTGCGCCCGCCATAGGCAACCAGTGCGTCCGCGCGGTACACGCTCCCGCCGCGCAAGCGACCCACTGACCCCGCTGATGCCATTGACCCGCGGCGCCTGCTTATCGCATCCGCCTGGGCCGGATTCAGCTCCGCCAGTATGTCCAGCATCGACTCGGGCGATGCACTCCAGTCCATCGAGCCATTGGTCCAGCTACCGGCGACGGCATAATCGCGAATGCTGTCCAGCAAGGTGCGCGTCACACCATCAACACGCAGCATGTCTTCCAGCGAGTAGAAACGGCCCCTGTCCTTGCGCGCTCGGCGCGCCGACTTGCCATCGGCGGCTCCGCTGCGCCACTTTACCACACTCGCTGCCACCATTTGCGCGTCACCAGGCTCCATGCCACCGGCAAAATGGAACAAGCCCTGGAGCATTTCTGCGGGGGCATTATTGACATCGACAAAGCCTGCCGCGGGAATAATTTTTACCAGCACTTCCACATCACCCAGGCGCTGTCGGGACTCAGAGACCAGCGGTCCGCCAGCGGCCTTCTCGAACCCACTCCTGCGCTCAACCATGGCCAGGTTAATGGCGCCGTCACCGGCTGCAACCGCCTTGGCCCTGGCCAGGTAAATCTGTGTAGTTTTCGTATCCACATTTGCCGAGGCGACAATGCCCGCCACCAGCAGAGACATACCGGCGATAAACCAGACAACAATGGCCAGCGCCACACCCTGCTGCCGCCTCATCGCTGCACCTGCATAATCAGGTCTGGCCAGAAACGCCCGGAGGACTTCATCTGCAGACGCACCAGGGCGGGAGCAATGGCA
The DNA here is from genome assembly GCA_963845135.1 of uncultured Gammaproteobacteria bacterium. Taxonomy (GTDB): domain Bacteria; phylum Pseudomonadota; class Gammaproteobacteria; order Pseudomonadales; family Halieaceae; genus Halioglobus. The sequence goes on from CAWJQW010000013.1 coordinate 166,933, forward strand.
TTTTCCTGCCAGCTGTCTGTCCAGTCAGTGTCAAATTCCTCGCGCAAGGTCACCGCGAAGCTCTCCAGGTTTTCGACCAGTGGCCGCGACGGCGCTTCCTGCCACTTTTCATCCTTGAGACCGGTCGCCGTCGGCTCCAGCCAGCGCAGCATGAGCTGCCCTTCTTCCTGGGCGATACGCACGACGTGAGTACCACCATAAGCCTCGCCAAAAAGCAGGTTGGTCTTCCACTCCAGAAAACCGTCTCCCAAACGGAAATACGTCGCCTCCCGACTGCCACCGCCCAGACCCAGGCCGCCGCTGGAACTGCCCACAACCGCCGACTCCATCAGGTCGCGCAGGAATTCGCTGACGCTGCGGATCTCGTCAACCCGCGCACTGACTTTTTCCAGCGAAACCTGCGTGTTGCCCAGCGTGCGCAATGCGGTAACAGTACCCAGCAGCACCATACTCAAAATGGTGAGGGCAACCATGACCTCTACCAGCGTAAAACCGCGCCGACGTCGACCGCCAGGGCTAGGGCTGTTCATTTCGATAGCCTTCGACGACGGAGTTAAGGACGATTTCCCGGCGTTTACTGCCGTCGAACCAGGCAACACCGACCTCCAGGTTGTGCAGCTGGGCACGGCCCATACCCGTTCGCTCCAGGTCGACCGGGCTACTCTGCACCCGCCATCGTAACCACCGCTGGTTTCACCGGCGTTATCAACCCCACCGGCAGCCACCATCGCGTTATCTGCGAGCAGAGAACGGGCCAGTTCAATGCCGTAGGCATAGCGCTCGGAGGTGCGCACATTGCGCGTGGCGCCGCTGGCGGCCTGGTAAAGTGACGCCAGGGCCAGGCCCAGTATGGCAATCGCCACCACCATCTCCAGCAGCGAAAAGCCGTGCTGACGCGGATTGCAGCCGCTGCGGCTTACGGGGCTTCATAACTCACCTGGCTCACACCGCCCATCAGCCAGTCGACGGTTATGCGTACACCGCGACCCACCGGCGAGTTGATTTCTATATCGCCACCCGTTGAGCTGCCCTCCGGATAGAATCGGATTACACCCAGGTTATCGCGATTGACTTCACTGGCCGTGGTCACGCTCAACGTAAAGCCCCTGGGCAGCTGCAGTTCATCTTCGCCGAAAGCGATGCGCCGCTCATCCGGCTCAAAGGTAACGTCCTGTGCCCTGCCCCTGTCCATTGCCTGCTGCCTGGCAGATCCCAGTGTCGCCAGCACATCGCGCACAGCCTGGCGGTACTGGATGGATTCATAAAAACGCATGGAGGCAGGTACGGTCACTGCCAGCAGCAGCCCGACAATGGCCATAGCAACCATCAGCTCAACCAGCGTGAATGCGGATTCCCTGGGAGCAGGAGGGGAAGAAGTCAGGGTTGTCATGGGCGTTCAGCGGAAAGTAGGCGAACCGCAAGCGGACTTCGCCTATTTCCAGTTGCCCACGTCGGCGTCTTCGCCGTCACCGCCGGGTGAACCGTTGGCGCCGTAAGTGAAAATATCCAGTTCGCCCTTCTCGCCGGGGTACTTGTACTGGTACTCATTGTTCCACGGGTCCTGTGGTACGTCAGATTTCAGGTAAGGCCCATTCCAGCCCGTGGCGCTACCCGGCTTTTTGACCAGCGCTTCCAAACCTTCCGATGTGGACGGGAAACGGCCCACATCGAGCTTGTACATTTCCAGGGCCTGTTCCAAATCCTTGATCTGTATACCCGCTGTCTTGGTCTTGGCGCCCCCCAGCTGGTTCAGCACCTGCGGCCCGACCAGGCTCATCAGCAAACCCAGTATGGCGAGCACCACGAGGAGCTCCATCAGGGTAAAACCACCCGCGTGTTTTCTTGTTGTGCGTATCATTCGCTTCACGTCCTTAAGTTCTTTCGCGCTGCTTGTGGCGCGTTATTTTCCTACACTGCCAGATTGTTGACTGACAGTATCCCCGACAAAATGGCGATAATGATCACCGCGATAATCGCGCCCATGGTCAAAATCATCACCGGCTCCAACAGGGCCAGGCCCCGCTTCACGCCAGACTGCACGTGGTCGTCGAACACCTTGGCCAGCTCCAGCATCATCTTGTCCAAACTGCCGGATTCTTCACCCACACGTATCATCTGGATCACCATGGGCGTGAACATTTTGGTTTCTTCCAGCGCCACCGACATGCGCTTGCCCGCCTTCACCGCCGGGCGGCAGCACTTGCAGTGATTCCTTTATCACCCGGTTGTCCACCGTGTCGATAGCAATAGAGATCGCCTTCAACAGAGACACCCCGTTCCCCAATAAGGTTCCCACCGTTCTGGCGAATTTGGCGACTTCGAATTCGAAGACAATGCCACCTGCCAACGGCAAAGCAAGCAAGCGCTTGTCCAGCGCGAACTTGCCTTGCTCGGTTGCCGACCAGTTGCGAAACATGAAACCGGCGCCTATGGCGAGCAACAAGAGCAGCCAACCCCAGGACTTGATGAAGTCCGCACCACTGAGCACCACCTGGGTCAGCACCGGCAGTGCCTCGCCCATATCCTCAAACAGGCTCTCGAACTGCGGCACCACAAAACCCAGCATCAGAACAATAGAAAGCACCGCCACTACCAGCAGAATCGCAGGATAAATCAGCGCGGAAACCACGCTGTCGCGGTTTGCCTTGGCGTTTTCCAGGTATTCCACCAGGCGGTCCAGCACCGCCGACAGCTGGCCACTGGCCTCACCGGAGCGCACCATACTGATATAGAACGTACCGAACAGTTTTTCGTGGGGCTGCAGCGCCGAAGACAGCGACTTACCCCCTTTAACCGCTTTCAGCAGCTCGTTGAGCAGTTGCAGCATGGACGGCTGCGCCGCCATATCGATCAGCACCTTCAACGCCCGGTCCAGCGGCAGCCCTGCTCGCAGCAGCACCGCCAGCTCGGATGTCATGGACAGGACTTCCTGGCGAGTGGGCGGCTTACCAACGGTTTTCTCTACCTGGTCGAGCGTACCGCCCTGCTCCAGTTTGAGCAGGGTCAGCCCCTGGGAGCGCAGCTGCCGGGACGCAAGCTCCAGCCCCTCCGCTTCTATGACTCCCTGTCGCGTCTTGCCGTCGCGACTGACCGCCTTGTAACTGAATGCCGCCATGCCCTAGACGGAAACCGCCTGTTCCGGCGCCAGCTCCATCTCCACCACGTCTGCCGCCAGCTGGTCCTCGCTCTGGTCCTGGGTCACCCGCAGCACCTCCTCCATGGAGGTCTGGCCGGCGGCGACCTTGCGTAACCCGTCCTCGTAGAGCGTGATCATGCCCTGGCGACGCGCAGCGGCATGCAGCACCGTGGCATCAGCGCCCGTCATAATCACCCGGTGCATCTCCTCATCCAGTGCGAACAATTCGTGAATGGAGGTTCGACCGCTGTAGCCGGTTTCCATACAGTGGGAACATCCCGCGGCCTGGTATACCTCGCGCTGGCCATCCGCCAGGAACGGCGCGATGCCGGAACGGGCAATGGCTTCGGGCGACAGCGTTGTCTGGTTGCTTGCAGTGGGCGCAGAGTCTGCGCACCAGTCGCTGGGCGAGCACGCCATTCACCGACGATGTAATCAGGTAACGCTCCACGCCCATGTCTTCCAGCCGGGTAATGGCACCGGCGGCTGTATTGGTGTGCAGCGTAGAGAGCACCAGGTGACCGGTCAGCGCCGATTGCACGCCGATCTGCGCTGTCTCGGTATCGCGCATCTCGCCGATCATAATGATGTCCGGGTCCTGACGCAGGATAGAGCGCAGGGCGCGGGCAAAGGTCAACTCGATCTGTGACTGCACCTGAATCTGGTTGACGCCCTGCAACTGGTACTCCACCGGGTCTTCTACGGTGATGATCTTGAGGTGACCTGAATCCAGTGACGCCAGTGACGCATACAAGGTTGTGGTCTTACCCGAACCCGTGGGCCCGGTGACCAGCAATACGCCATGGGGCCGGGCCAGAAGCTCCCGGTAGCGGCCAAGGGTATCGTCACTGAAGCCCATATCGCTGAGGCTGAGGCGAATACTCTCGCGGTCCAGCACACGCATCACAATGCTTTCGCCGTGGACGGTGGGGATAGTGGACACACGCAGGTCCAGCTCATGCCCTTTCACCCGGGTCATGATGCGGCCGTCCTGGGGCAGGCGTTGCTCGGCGATGTTCATGTGCGACAACAGTTTGATACGCGAGGCAATGGCGGCGCTCAGACTCGGGGCAGGCGCGTCAGGATGCTCCTGCAATACGCCGTCCACGCGGTAACGCAGGTGCAGGCCATCTTCAAAGGGTTCGATATGGATGTCGGATGCCGACATGTCCACAGCGCGGTGGATGATCTGGTTGACCAGGCGGATGACCGGCGCCTCACTGGCGAGGTCGCGCAGGTGTTCAATAAACTCGTCGTCACTTTGCCCGGCAAACTGGTCATTGACGTCCTCGTCATCGCCCTCCTCACCCGATTGCAGGTAGACCTGCAGTGCGCGATTGATATCAGACTCCAGGCCAAGGGCAATGTCCACCGGCTTGTCCAGGGCCATGGAAAGCGCCTTGCTCAGGAATGGGTCCTGGGGAACCGCCGCGGCAAAGCGCACCACTTCAGGCTCGACCACGACCGGCACCACCGCGTTGGAGAACAGGAAATCGAGGGCAACACCGTCGATAGACAACGGCTCTTCCGGGTAATCCGCGGCGGCGTAAAGCGCCAGACCCAGTTGCTGGCTCAGTACCTGGGCGAAGTCCAGTTCCGACACCAGGCCCAGCTTGATCAGCACCTGGCCAAACATGTCGCCCATTTCGCTCTGGGCCAACAGGGTCCGCTCAACGTCCCGTTCCGAAACTTTGCCCTGCTCTACCAGCAATTCGCCGATTTTTTTCATCGCCCACCCGAGCCGCTGCATAATAGTTGCCACACATCAACAGGATACGTGGCACGGACTGCGCCATTGTAGCACAGCGGTTTGACGTTAAAGGGCGGTAAAAGTTCGGGGCCGGGTGGCCCCAAGTGCAGAAATCAGGCGATTTCGAAGAGTCCCGCAGCACCCATGCCGCCGCCGATACACATGGTCACCACAACCCGTTTGGCACCTCGACGCTTGCCCTCTAGCAGTGCGTGACCCACCATGCGCGCGCCGCTCATGCCAAAGGGATGACCGATAGAAATGGAGCCGCCGTTGACGTTGAGTCTGTCGTTATCGATACCGAGCTCATCGCGACAGTGAATCACCTGGCAGGCAAAGGCCTCGTTGAGCTCCCACAGGTCGATATCGGCCACAGTAGAGGCCGTGGCGCTGCAACAGCTTGGGGATCGCGAACACCGGGCCAATGCCCATTTCATCTGACTTACAGCCGGCAACGGCCAGGCCGCGGTAGATACCGAGCGGGGCCAGGCCCTTTTGCTCAGCCAGCTTTGCGTCCATCACCACGCAGGCAGAGGCACCATCAGAGAGCTGGGACGAGTTACCGGCCGTGATAAAGCGACCTTCTTTTACCCAGTTGCCATCTTTCCAAACCGGCTCCAGGCCTGCGAGGCTCTCCAGCGTCGTGGACGGCCGATTACAGTCATCGCGATCTACCACCACGTCTTCATAGGTGGTTTCCTTCGTTTCGCGGTTAAACACCGACCTGGTCGTGCTCATCGGCACGATCTCGTCATCGAACAGCCCGCCCTGCTGGGCAGCGGCGGTGCGCTGCTGGCTCTGCAGTGAGTAAATGTCCTGCGCCTCCCGGCTGATGTTATAGCGCTCTGACACCACCTCGGCTGTTTCCAGCATGGGCATATAGGCCGTGCTATCGATGGCTGTAACGGTTTCTGATACGCTGCGATAGGTATTCTTGTGCTTGGTCTGCACCAGCGAGATGGATTCCACACCCCCGGCCACGGCGATATCGTATTCATTACAGATGATGCTCTTGGCAGCCGTGGCAATCGACATCAGGCCGGAGGAGCACTGCCGCTCAATCGCCATACCGGCGACGGTTTCAGGCAAACCGCCGGCGATTCCGCTGAGGCGGCCGATGTTATACCCCTGCGTGCCCTGCTGGGCGGCGGCGCCGAATATGCAATCATCTACCTCTGCCGGGTCGATGCCCGCGCGCTCCACTGCCGCGCGCACCACATGCCCCCCCATGGCCGGGGCCTCGGTATCGTTAAAGCCGCCGCGAAATGACTTGGCCAGGCCGGTTCTTGCAGTGGATACAATTACTGCTTCTCTCATCGTCTTTCTCCTTATTGAAATCGCGGTGGTTCAACTACGCTGGCTGGAGCAGGACACAATCTCTCCCGTCATGTAGCTGGAATAATCTGAAGCCAGGAACATCATCACGTTGGCCACTTCCCAGGCCTCGGCGGCACGGCCGTAGGCTTCCTTGGACTCCAGCTCCTGCAACAGCTCCTCGGACGCGGACTTGCGCAACATGGGGTGCAGCACAATAGACGGCGAAACGGCGTTGATGCGCACGTTGAATTCCGCCGCCTCCAGGGCGGCACAGCGGGTCAGCGCCATCACGCCAGCCTTGGCCGCTGCATAGTGCGCCTGCTCCTGTCTGCGCACGCCAGCCCAGCACGGAGGCATTGTTGACAATAACGCCGCCCTGGCCTCGCGCTTTCATCACCTTCATCATGTAGCGGGTCATGCGCATGGTGCCGTTGAGCGTCACGTCGATAACCCTGTTCCACTCCTCATCTTCCATCTCGATCAGCAGCTTCGAGGTGCCCAGTCCTGCGTTGTTGATCAGGATATCCACGCCGCCAGTCTGTGCCTCTGCGAAATCGACCAGCGCCTGCACATCCGCCTTCCACGGCCACGTTACCCACCATGCCGAAAACCTCTCGAGGCCGGTTTCTTCCTTGAGCTTTTCCACCGCCGCCTCAAGGCGCCCCTCATGAATATCGCTCAGGACAATCGCCCGGGCGCCCTCCTCGGCTGCCCGTGTTGCGGCAGAAAAACCAATACCGGCGCCTGCTGCGGCGGTCACCAGCACGGACTTGCCTTTTATCAGGCCATGGCCCGGCACATATTCGGGTGCTTTTAAATTCATCTGATTACCTTATATCCTCTACTTGGCCGCGCCTCTGCGGTTCCTTGGGCATACCCAGGCCGCGCTCGGCGATAATATTGCGTTGAATCTGGTTGGTGCCGCCGTAGATGGTATCGGAGCGCACAAACAGGTACATGGACTGCAGACGGCTCAATTCGTAGGGGCCGCCCTCGAGAATCTCGCACTCCGGGCCCATCACGTCCATGGCCAGTTCACCCAGGCTGCGGTGCCAGGTGGCCCAGAACAATTTGTAGATCAGCGCCTCCTTTTGCAGCGAGCCATCAGAGCCGCTCTGGCCGGACAGCATACGCATGGCGTTGTAACGCATGATTTTCAGTTCCGCGTGCGCACGGGCAATGCGCTGGCGAATCGCCGGGTCCTGCGCCTGCGCCATTTTCCCTGGCCAGCGCAACCACCTGGTCGAACTCGTTCTGGAACTGCATCTGCTGGCCCAGCGTGGACACGCCGCGCTCAAAACCCAGCAGACCCATGGCGACTTTCCAGCCATCGCCCGGGGCACCGACAATATCCTCGGCATCACACTCGGCATCGTCAAAGAACACCTCATTGAATTCCGAGGTGCCGGTAATCTGTTCAATAGGCCGCACTTCAATACCCGGCTGGTCCATGTCACCAGGAAAAAACCCAGGCCCTTGTGGGCGACCGAGTCGGGATCGGTGCGGGCGATGACAAAACAGTAATCGGACTCGTGGGCCAGTGAAGTCCACACTTTCTGCCCGTTGATAATCCACTTACCCTGGCCTCGTCAAAGCGCGCCTTGGTTTTGACATTGGCCAGGTCGGAGCCCGCCCCGGGTTCGGAGTAGCCCTGGCACCAGAGTTCGGTGCCGGCGACAATGCCGGGCAGGTACTTCTGCTTTTGCTGCTCGGTGCCGAAGGCAATCAGTGTCGGCCCGGTCAGGCCCTCACCGATATGCCCTACCCGTCCCGGCGCACCGGCGCGGGCATATTCTTCAAAGAAAATAACCTGCTGTTCTATAGAGCAACCGCGACCACCGTATTCCTTTGGCCAGCCAACACAGGTCCAGCCGCCCTCAGCCAGTTTCTTTTCCCATTGCTGGCGCTCTTTGGGATACGTGTGCTCATCACCGGGACCGCCGCGATACTTGAGTTTGGCAAACTCGCCGGTCAGGTTTGCATTGAGCCAGGCCGCCACTTCCTCGCGAAATTGCTCGTCTTCTGCACTGAAACTCAGCTTCATTGGGCACCCCCTTGATCCAGCAACAGCGTAGCGAGACGTTCGCGATGCACTGCGCCATTACCCAGCATGTGCTCGGAGGACTTGGCGCGCTTGAAATAAAGATGCACGTCATACTCCCAGGTAAAGCCGACACCGCCAAACAACTGCAACGCATCGCCGGCGATAGCAAAGTAAGCGTCTGAACAATAGGACTTGGCAACGCTCGCTGCCTCGGGCAGCTCAGCGGCAAGCTCACCACCTTCCAGCGCCTCCTGGGCGACGCAGGCCGCGTAGTAAACGCCAGAGCGCGCCACCTCGGTCTGCAGCATCATATCCGCCGCCTTGTGCTTGACCGCCTGGAAGCTGGCGATGGGCCGATTGAACTGTACCCGCTCCGCGGTGTAGTCAACCGTCATATCCAGCAACTGCTGGCAGCCACCGACCTGCTCTGCGGCCAGCGCCACCGACGCCAGGTCTATGATTTTGGCCAGCGCAGTCCAGCCAGCACCCGCCTCGCCCATCAACGCATCTGCATTGAGCGTGACATCCACCAGGCTGACACTGGCCTGCTTGCGCGCCTGGTCCATGGTCGGCAACCAGGAGGTACTCACACCGGCGGTATCAGCGGGCAGCAGAAACAGGCTGATGCCCTGTTCGCCTTCACTGCCCTCTTCGCGCGCGGCCACAATCAATAGCTCCGAGGTATGGCCGTCAATCACATAACGGTAGTCACCATTGAGCAGGAAGGCTTCACCATCGCGTCGGTAGGTCGCAGTGATGCTCTGTGCATCCCAACGCTTGGCGCCGCCATTAAAGGCCACGGTAGCGGTGAGGCCTTCTGCGCAAAGCTTACCCAGCCAGTGTGACTGCTGTTCTTCCGTCCCCGCCACCAGCAGGGCGTTACTGGCCAGGCACACGGTGGAAAAGAACGGCGAACACAGCAGGTAACGTCCCATCTGCTCCATCATTGCCACCACTTCCACATAGCCCAGGCCCATACCGCCATAGGCCTCGGGTACGTGAATGGCCTGCCAGTACATTTCATTGCAGATTCGCTGCCACAGCTCGGGGTCATAGCCGCGCTCGGTGACCATAGCCTGGCGAATGGCCTCGCTGGTAGAGACCTCTGCCAGAAATGCCGCGGCGGTATCGCGGATCATTTCCTGTTCTTCGGTAAACGCAAATTCCATGGTTACTCCAATGCTTTTCTGGCTCTCGCAAGTGCGGGATCGATCAGGTTCCCCAGACTTTTTGTGCCGGAACTTCTTTCTCCAGCAGCACTTTCATTGCCTCACCTACTTCTGCCGGCGGCCAGGCGGCGTTGCGATCAACGCCATCGGTGGTGCGCCAGCCATCGCAAATACAAATACGACCGCCCTCGGCCTCGAACACGCGACCGGTCACTTGTGCGGCCTCGGCACTGGCCAGCCAGGCCAGCAGGTTGGAGACGTTTTCCGGGGCAAAGTGGTCGAAGCTGCCGTCTTCTGGCTTCTTCATGCGCTCGGCCATCTCGGGCACGGCGCTGGTCATACCGGTACGCGCTGAAGGCGCCACGGCATTCGCGGTTATGTTGTAACGGCCCAGTTCGGCGGCCTGATTCAGGGTCAGCGCAGCGATACCGGCCTTGGCGGCGGCATAGTTTGACTGGCCGATGGAACCCTGCAGGCCGGCACCGGAGGTGGTGTTGATGATGCGCGCATCCACTGCTTTCCCTTCTTTGGACTGCCCGCGCCAGTAATGCACGGCGTGGGAGCTGATGCAGAAGTGCCCTTTGAGATGCACGGCCATGATGGTGTCCCACTCGGCTTCGGTCATGGAGGCGAACATGCGGTCGCGGTTGACGCCGGCGTTGTTCAGCACGATGTGCAGGTCACCGAAACTGTCGATGGCCTGTTTGACGGCGTTCAGGCTGTCGTCGTAATTGGTGATGTCGGAGCTGTTGACGACGGCTTTGCCGCCGGCGGCGTTGATCTCGTCGACTACGGCCTGGGCGGCGTCGGTGTTGATGTCGTTGACGACGACGGCGCAGCCTTCGCTGGCGAAGACGCGGGCGTGGGCTGCGCCCAGGCCGCCGCCGGCGCCGGTGATGATGGCTACTCTGCCTTCCAGAATTCCGCTCATTGTCTGCTTACCTCAGTGTTGATTGGTTTGTTCTGTTCCATTCTCGCGCCCGCGCCTGGAGCTATTCCGTCCGCGGAGACGCAACAGCGCCATCCCTGGCAGCTCGGGCTCGCACATCCATGTGCTCGCACGCTCCGGGGAGGAAACTCCAGCCCCGTACGCTACTGCACTGCTTGCTATCCGAGACGCTCCGCGTTGACCTGGCCCTGCTCCGCCGCTCGTTCAGCTCTTTTGCTTAGAGACGCTCCAGAATTGTTACATTGGCCTGGCCGCCGCCTTCGCACATGGTCTGCAGGCCGTATTTACCGCCGGTGCGTTCCAGTTCGTGCAGCAGGGTGGTCATCAGTTTGGTGCCGGTGGCGCCCAGCGGATGGCCGAGAGCAATGGCGCCGCCGTTGACGTTGGTCTTGCTGTAGTCGTAACCGGTTTCCTTGAGCCAGGCCATGGGCACGGAGGCGAAGGCCTCGTTGATTTCCACCAGGTCGATGTCGTCCAGTTTCATGCCGGCTTTTTTCAGGGCGTACTCGGTGGCGGGGATGGGCGCGGTGAGCATCCAGATCGGGTCGGCGCCGCGCACGCTCATGTGGGCGATGCGCGCACGCGGTGTCAGGTTGTAGCGCTTGAGCGCGTCTTCGGACACGACCAGCACGGCGGATGAGCCGTCGCAGGTCTGGCTGGATACGGCGGCGGTGACTTTGTCGCAGCCGAACAGGTAGTCCAGCTCGGCCATTTTCTCCAGGGTGGACTGGCGCGGTGTCTCGTCCATGGTTACACCTTCAGGGGCGCAATTTCGCGATCGAAGCGGCCTTCGTCGATGGCTTGAAGGGCGCGGGTATGGGACTCAAGGGCAAAGACTTCGAGTTCCTCGCGGCTGAGGTTCCAGTGATCGGCAATCATCTGTGCGGAGCGGAACTGTGTCGGTGGAGTATCACCGTAGCGCGCGACCCAGCCGGTTGAACCGGTAAAGGGATCGCTAAAACCCAGCGGTTCTGCCGCGGTCATGGCGGAGGAAATGGGGATCTGGGTCATGGTCTGCACGCCGCCGGCGATCACCACGTCATTGACGCCGGCCATAATGGCCTGCGCTGCAAAGTGCACGGCCTGCTGTGAGGAGCCGCACTGTCGGTCCACGGTGGTGCCGGGCACTGCGTCGGACAGGCCGGCCACCAGCCAGCAGGTGCGCGCGATATCGCCGGCCAGGGGGCCGATGGTGTCGACGCAGCCGAAGATGACGTCGTCGTAGTCGCTGTCGGGGATACCGTTGCGCTCGACCAGGGTCTTGATCACGTGGGCACCGAGGTCGGCGCCGTGCACATGCGCCAGCCCTCCCTTGCGGCGACCGGTTGGGGAGCGCACTGCGTCGACGATGTATGCATCTGCCATGGTTCTGGTTCCTTCAGGTTCAGGCAAAGGTGGCGCCGGCACCGAGTGCCGCGTCCTTCGCAAAAATGTGTTCGCCTATACGCGTCTTGTGGAAACCCGCGTCGCCCCAGGTATTGGCCAGGGCCCAGGCCTTTTTCATGAAAATATGCAGGTCCACTTCCCAGGTGTAACCCATGGCGCCGTGCACCTGTATGCAATTCTTTGCCGCCAGGTTCGCCGCTTCGCAGGCAACCAGTTTGGCGTGAGACACCGCGTGGCTGGCAATGGCCTCATTGGCCGCCACGCTGTAGGCCGCACGATGCACCGGGGCCCTGGCGTACTCCAGGCGACGGCCACATTGGCCATGTGGTGCTTCACCGCCTGGAAGGCGCCGATAGCCTGGCCGAACTGCTGCCGCTCGCTGGTGTACTGTACGGACAGGTCTATCATGCGCTGCGCCAGACCCAGGGCCTGGGCGGCGCTGCCCAGCGCACCGCGATCCAGCGCACCGGCGATCAGCGCCTGCGCCTGCTCGCCTTCGGCGACCACGGTGGCTGCGTCGGACGCCTCTACTGCGTAAAGTCTGCGTGAAGGGTCTACCGACTCGTTATGGCGCAGCTCCACCTGCGCTGGCGTTGCGGCAAGCAATTGTTTACCGCGCTGCAGCAACAACAGGTCCGCCACATGGGCATCCTCAACCAGCAGGTTCTGCTCCAGACCCACCACTACTTTTGCCTGCCGGCTGCGACTTGCGGCAGCCATTGGTCGGCCAGTTCGCCGCCAATCTGGCAAAGCAGCGGCACTGCCACCATTGCCGTATGCACCAGCGGTTCGGGCAAGGCCACATAGCCACACTCCTGGGCCAGCAGGACAAAGTCCAGCTCGCTCATGCCCAGGCCGCCGTGCGCCTCGGGCACGGTGAGGCCGGTCAGGCCCAGTTCTGCCAACTGCTGCCACAGGGCGCTGTCGCGCCCGCTATCCGTTTCCCAGCTCGCGCGAATGCGTTCGGGTGTCACTTCGTTAACCAGGAAGTCCCTGACGGATTCCTGAAACAACAGCTGGTCTTCGCTAAACGTAAAATCCATGGCTTATTTCCTCGGCATTCCCAGCATTCTTTCGGCGATGATATTGCGCTGCACTTCGTTGGTCCCGGCGTAAATAGGCCCGGACTGGGCGAACAGCCAGCCGTCCAGCCAGCTACCCACGCCCTGCGCATCCGGCGCATGGGGCAGCAATTCCGCGCGGGCGCCAAGAATGCTCATCGCAGTGGCGTGCATGTTCTGATCCAGCTCGGACCAGAAGATCTTGTTGGTAGACGACTCCGCGCCAATCTTGCCGCCCTTGTTCAGGCGGCAGGCGGTCTGGTAGGTGGTGAGGCAATAGCTCTCCGCGTCCAGGTAGGCGCGCATGACCGCATCGCGCACAGCGGGGTCGCTGTCGGCTGCTGCCTGGTTTTCAAGGTAAAGCTCCACCAGGCGGCGGGCGGTCTCCTGGAAACGGGCGGGCGAGCGCAACATCAGGCCGCGCTCAAAACCGGCGGTGGCCATGGCCACACTCCAGCCGGCGCCCTCGTCGCCGAGGCGGTTTTCTATGCCGACACTTCCACATTATCGAAGAAGATTTCGGCAAAGCCGGGCAAGCCGTCCAGTTGCGGTATGGGGCGCACGGTAATCCCGGGGGTATTCAGCGGCACCAGGATAAACGTCAGGCCACGATGGCGCTCGGAATCCGGGTCGGTGCGGAACATACCAAAGCACCAGTCCGCCCAGACCGCACGGGTAGACCAGGTCTTTTGCCCGTTGATGATGTACTTGTCACCCTCCAGCTTCGCGGTGGAGCGTATCGCCGCCATGTCGGAGCCAGCGTTGGGCTCTGACCAGCCCTGGGACCAGACTTCCTCACCGGTGGCCATTTTCGGCAGGATGCGCGCTTTCTGCTCCTCGGTGCCGTATTCCATGAGCGTGGGGCCCAGCAGGAAAATGCCGTTCTGGTTGACTCGCAGTGGCGCACGCGCCTTGTAATACTCTTCCTCGAAGATCAGCCACTCGATCAGGTCGCAGGCGCGCCCGCCCAGCTCTTCGGGCCAGGTGACCATGCCCCAGCGCCCCTCATTGAGTTTCGCTTCCCACGCACGGTGCGCGGCAAAGCCTTCCGCCGTGTCAAACGTCTGCAGCGGCTGCTCGGGAACGTTGGCCGCCAGCCAGCTGCGTACTTCCTCGCGAAAGGCGTTCTGTTTGTCGGTATATGTCAGGTCCATGATGTTCCTTTACTGTTTGCCGCGCTTTACCGGCGCTACTTGTTCGTCATTCCCGCTTCAAAACTTGGCGTCGCGCTTCTGCACAAAGGCGTCGCGCGATTCCTGGGAATCGCCCATGGTGTAGGCCTCCAGGGTAAAGCCCTGCTCCCAGCGGTACTTGTCTTCCAGGTTGCCGTCTTCAATACCGGTGAGCGCTTCCTTGGCCAGCTTCACCATCGCCGGTGACTTCTCAGCAATTTTCGCGGCGATTTCACGCGCGGTGGGTAACAGTTCATACCGTGGCACGACTCGCTCCACCGCGCCCAGGCGATAGGCCTCCTGCGCATCGATAAACTCACCGGTGAAGTACATGTAGCGCACCTTCTGCACCGGGAACATCCGTTGCAGGTGCGCACCGCCACCCATGGCACCGCGGTCGATTTCCGGCACGCCAAAGCGCGCGCAATCGGAGCAGAGAATGATGTCTGCCGCGCCCGCCATACCAATCCCACCGCCCAGTACAAAACTGTGCAAGGCCACGATCACCGGCTTGGGATTGCGGTGGATGGCGCGAAAGGTTTCGTAGTTACCCTTGTTCACATCCACGATCTTGCTGCCGTCCGCCGCCAGTTCCTTGATATCCACGCCGGCGCAAAAGCCCTTGCCAGCGGCACCAATAATGATGGCGCGCACATCGTCGTTTTCACCCAGCGCATCAATTTCATCGGCAATAGCGAACCAGCCGGCACTGTCAAAGGCGTTGACCGGGGGATGGTCAAGAATCATCTCGGCGATGCCACTCTCAATGGTGGTCGTAAAAGGCTTGGACATAGTTCCGTTCCTGTCTGTCAGTTCAAGCGGCGCGCTGCGCCAGTACCGCCAGGCGCGCTTCCGCCTCGGCGACAATAGAGTTAACCAGGTCTTCACAGCTCAGCAGTTCATCAATCACGCCGGCGACCTGACCGGAGGGCAACACCCCGTCAGCGGGGTAACCGTCGACCATGGCTTTCTGGATGATCATGGGCGCATTAGCCGACATAATGGCCTGCGCCGTGGTGATGTCGTCGTCCTTGCTGCATCTGCCAGGCAGACTGCAGCAGGCTGAGAAAGGTGGCGCCGGTGTGTTTGCGAAACGCCATACCGTTGCGCATGGCGATAATCAGCTTTTTCAGCGCGCCGGCTTTTTCCAGCTCGGTGAGCAGTTCGTTCATGATCATACGCTGGGGTAGACCGTCCATCGCCCTGGACACAATGATCTCACCGGGGTTCTTGCAATCCACATAGCGCTGCAGGGTCTGGCGCGGCACCGGGCTCTCCTCGGTCATCAGGAAACGCGTACCCATGGCGATGCCCTCGGCACCCCAGGCCAGCGCGGCGACCAGGCCGCGGCCGTCCTTGAACCCACCGGCTGCGACCACCGGCACCTTGTCACCGACCGCATCGATCACCTGCGGAATCAGCAGCGTTGTCGGCACGGAACCGGTGTGGCCACCGCCCTCCCCGCCCTGCACGGTGACCACATCCGCGCCCAGTTCCACCGCCTTGATGGCGTGCTTGGGCAGCCCCACGGTGGGCATACAGATCACACCGGCATCCTTGAGTTTGGCAATAAACTCCGGGCCCGGGGAACGGGAGTAGCTCACCGCCCTGACGCCATGGCGAACCACCATGTCGACGATGTCAGCGGCATTGGGCTGGTACATATGGAAGTTCACGCCGAAGGGTTTGTCAGTCAGCTCCTTCACCCGCAGGATGTCCCGCTCCATCTCATCCGCGGGTATGGTGGCCCCGGCGAGAAAGCCAAAGGCACCGGCATTGCAGCTACCGGCAACCAGCTTCGGATCGGCCACCCAGCCCATCGCGGTCTGCACGATGGGGTATTGGCAGCCCAGTAATTCAGTCAGGCGCGTTGCGAGCATCGGTCAGTCCTCGGAGCTCAAGCGAAATCCGCCGCAGCGCGCACGCCGGGAGGATTGTCCTTGATCTGGTAGGCACGCTGATTGTGCGGATCCATGGCGGCAATAATGTCCAGCTGCGCCTGCGTGGGCGCGGTGGTCACGGGGACATCACCCTCAACGTGAACAGGGTAGCCGGTATTCTGCTGCACCTGCTCCACGGTCACGCCCGGGTGCAGGGAGACCAGCCGCACCTGGTGGTCGGGTCCACCGAAGTCCATGACACACAGGTCGGTGACCACCAGGCGAATATCGATATCATCCAGGCTGTGGCCCTTGGGCAGACGCGCCGGGTTGTAGCCCACGGAGGAGACAAAGTCACACTCGCCATCCATAAACACGCGCGTGTTGTGCGCCGGCACAAAGAAACTGTTGGGATGAGAAATGGAGTTACCGGGGAATCCGCGCGCACCCAGCATCATGACCTTGGGTGCTTCATAGGTGCCGCCCAGCGCAGAGGTATTGGTCTGGCCGTACTTATCGATCTGGGTCGGCCCCAGCATGGCGTGACGCCTGCCGCTCCAGACGTTATCGAAGATACGCGAAAAACCCATCCAGCTCTCGCAGGCGGGCTCGAAATCATCCCCGCGGTTGCCCAGCGGATTGGGCTCGCTGAGCATCCAGGCCTCGGAGTCGGTCATCATCAGGTCCGGGTTGGTGGTTTTCATCGCCAGGCTGGCGGCCAGGCGGGGAATCACGCCGATGCCGGTGGCCAGAACTTCGCCGTCGTTTTCAAAAGCCTTACTCGCGGCCACGATGCACAGTTCGGCGAGGGTATAGTCAGTTGCTGCAGTCATTTGCTCTCTCCTTCGCCGCTCAGTACGTGGGCAGTTCAATGGCACGGATGGCGTCCAGGCCACCCACGTTTTGTTGGTACTCGTCTTCCGAGGCGCCCAGGTATTGGTCCAGGTAGCCCTGGAAACCGCTTTCCTGTTTTGCCGATGCGGTATAGGCCTTGAAGTGCGGCACATCGAACCCGTAAAGCGGTGAACAGGAACTGGGGTGGGCACCGCCGGCGATAGGCACCACGCCAGAGGTCTGGCTGCGCTCCCAGTGCACCATCCGCGCCTGCGCGGGATCGTGGAAGAAACTGGTCTCGACCAGCTCGTCACAGGACACGTAGGTTTTTGCGGCGGCGCGGGCGAACCAGTCGTCCATGTAGTGGTCGGGGCCGGCTATCTGGCAGACGCCGCGCGCGTCCGCACGGTCAACATGAAGCAGCGACGCATCCAGCTTCAGCGCCGGCATGGCCACCCACTCCTTATCGTCATAGGGGCTGTCGATGACCTTGATATCGGGATTGCGGTTAATGATGTCAGTGCCCAGCCCTACTTCCGTCGGTATGTAGGGGACACCCCATGCCGCCGCACGCAAGCCCAGCAACATCATGCCCTCGTCAATTTCCATGACGTCGATGGACCCGGACTGCCTTGCCTGGCGGAAATAGGGCTCCAGCGGAATGAAATCCAGTGACACAAACGCGAAGACGACTTTTTTTACCTTGCCTGCGGCACAGAGCATGCCCACATCGGCACCACCGTAAGCCACGATGGTCAGGTCCTTGAGGTCGGAACGAAGGATCTCGCGCACCAGCGCCATGGGCTTGCGCCGGGGTCCCCAGCCACCGATACCGATGGTCATGCCATCCTGCGAGGCTGGCAACGACTTCGGTTGCCGTCATTTGCTTGTTCATCTGCCTTTCCTTTTTTAGCTGACGATCCGCGCCATGCGGTAATCGTGTTTGACGAAATTGACACCCAGTGTGCTCTCGGTGCGGCGCACGCCGGGTATGCAACTGATATTGCCGTGGACGAACCGCGCCAGGTGCTCGGTATTGCGCACCATGGTGATGGCCAGGATATCCGAGCGCCCCAGCATGACCGCGACAAAGCCCAGTTCCGGAATTTCGGACAGCGTCCGGGCGATCGTCACGGGCCTGGTCGGTGCGCTCTACCTCAATCCAGATATAGGCCAGGGTCGCATTCTGCAGTCGATCAATATTGGTGACCGCGGTAATGCGGATCTGCCCTTCTTCTTCCATTCGCTTGATACGCGCCCGCACCGTGCCTTCACTGACGCCCAGTTGCTCGGCGATCTGGCTGTTACTGATGCGCGCATCCGGCGACAAGCGCTCAACGATCGCCTGATCTACTGAATCCAGCTTACGCGTCATAGAAGGGCACCCAGTCGGGCTGGTTCTTCAGCACATCCACCGCCAGTGCCGGGGTCAGTCGGCGCACCCCGGGAATACCGCCCAGGGTCTGCGCCAGCAATTCGTTGAGGCTGGCCGGGTCCCGCGCCATAACCAGTATTTCCACGTCGTGGTTACCCACCGCCACGTTCACCGAGAACACTTCCGGGATGCGCGCCAGGTCTTCCGCGACCGCCTCTGGCGTGCGGCCTTCAACCTGCACGCCTACCGCCAGCAACATGTCATAGCCCGCGGCCTGGGTGTCGGTCACGGCGACCACGCGCATGGTATCGCTGTCTTCCAGCCGCTTGACCCGGGCACGCACGGTATTCTCGGTAACGCCCAGCTCGCGAGCGATGGAGCGATAGGGCATACGCCCGTCATCGCGCAGCAGGTCGATAATCCCCTGGTCAACCTCATCCAGTTCAACCGGGCCGGTGGCGACGGTGGCGGCGGGATTGTTCACGATGCATCCCCGGCGGCCAGCTCGCGCAATTGATTCTTCAACACCTTGCCACCGGCGTTCATTGGCAACTCGTCGAGGAAGCGCACTGTCCGCGGCACCTTGTAGTTGGCCATGTTCTCCCTGGCCCAATCCACTACTGCCTGCTCGTCCAGCACTGCGTCAGCCGCCTTGACGATATACGCCAGCGCCACTTCGCCCATGCGCTCATCGGGCACGCCAATCACCGCCGCCCGGGCCACGCCCGGCATACTGCAGAGGATGTTCTCGATCTCCGCCGGATAGGTATTAAACCCACCGACGATAAACATGTCCTTGATGCGATCGGTGATACGCACATAGCCGTCCGCGTCCATCACGCCCACGTCACCGGTCTTGAGCCAGCCGTCGGCGGTGATGGTGCGCGCGGTCTCTTGCGGGTTGTCCAGATAGCCGCGCATCACGTTGAAGCCGCGAAACCAGATCTCACCCTCTGTCCCCGGGGGCACCGGGTTGCCATCGGTATCAACACACTGCATTTCTACCCCATCCATGGCACGGCCTGAGGTATGGGAAATGCGCTCGGCGCTGTCGTCGGCGCGGCAGATGGACACCACACCACAGGACTCGGTCAGGCCATAGGCGGTAACCACCACTTCAAAGCCCAGCTCATTGCGCATCTGCTCCACCAGCGCCACTGGCACCGGCGCAGCGCCGGTTACCGCCAGGCGCAAGCTGGACAGGTCGTAATCAGCCCGGCGTGGATGGGCGAGCAGGGACTGGTAGATCGTCGGCGGCCCGGGGATCATGGAGATACGGTCATCAGCGATCTGCGCCAGCACCGCGTCAAGGTCAAAGCTCTTTACCGGCAAAATATGCGCGCCACGGATGATAGCCGCCAGCCAACCGGCCTTGTAGCCGAAGGAATGGAAAAACGGGTTGATCACCAGGTAGTTGTCGTCGGCGCGCAGATCGACAGTGGCGCTCCAGTTTTCGAAGGTGCGAATGTTCTGCCCATGGCAGGTGACCACACCCTTGGGATTACCGGTAGTGCCCGAGGTAAACAGGATATCCAGGGTGTCATCGGGCGTAATCAGGGCTGCGCGCTGGGCCACCTCATCATCGCTGACTGCCTCGCCGGCGGCGAGGAACGCCTTCCAGCCCTGGCAGTCGCTGCTACCGGCAGCACTCTCTTCGAGCAAAACCGTACGCTGCAATGCGGGCAAGTCCTGGCCTTGCAGCAGGGCCGGATAATTGACACCGAGAAAGTCATCCACGGTGAACAGCAGCCTGGCGCCACTGGCCCTGAGCACATAGGCGGCTTCCGCCCCCTTCATCCGGGTATTGAGCGGCACCAGCACGCCGCCCACACTCTGGGCGCCGATGGCGGCAACAATCCACTGGTAGATATTGGGTGCCCAGATGGCAATACGCTCTCCGGGCGCGAGTCCGGCGGCGATAAAGGCACGACCGGCCGCGATACGCGCCGCATCCAGCTGGCGATAGGTGAGGCGTACGTCGCCATCAGTAATGGCAGGGCGCTCAGCAAAGTCCCGTGCAGACTGGGCGACCAGCTGCGGCAGGGTTTTCGCCTGGTAGGTGTCTACGGCCATCCGATGTGCGCGCTCCACAAGCTCGAGAGGCGCCTATATTAGGCAGTGGCAGACTGACAAACAAGCGATATTCGTAATTATTGGTTTAATATTTTACGAATAATTGACTATTTGGGGAGGGCAAGGGCTATAAGCGTAGGAAGCGTACAGCAGTCGATTCCCGGTTTAATGGACGCCCGGCTCGCGTTTCCATGTCTGGGCCGCGGTCAATTTGTTGTCCTCTTGCCCTGTTCTTCCCCCCGCACCTGTCATCCCCGCGCAGGCGGGGATCCAGTACACCTCGCAAAATTACTGGATCCCCGCCTGCGCGGGGATGACGGGGTGCGCGGGGATGACGGGGTGCGCGGGGATGCCGCGACACCGCGTGCGCCTCTAGATCTCCACCAGCTCCCAGGTCTTGTCCTGCGGATGCTCCAGCGCGCGATTCTCCTGGTGCAACTTGATCAGGTGGGCGCTCATGGACAGTTTGGCCATTTCATGAAGCCCCTCATCCACATCGTCATAGACCACTTTCACCAGGGTATCGAGGTTGGCGCGGCCAGTGTGACGCAGACCCTTGATCACCTTGCTCTCGCGCTGCAGCCGGTGATTGACCAACCACTCCACCACGCCGCGTGAGTCCTCCATCACCTCGCCGTGCCCGGGGGCAATAAGGTGCAGGTCATAACGCAGCAACAGTTGCAGGGATTCGATATAGGCCTTCATGTCACCACTGGGTGGAATGATCACCACCGTAGAACCGTTCATGATGTGATCGCCGGCAAACAACATACGCTCCTCTTCCAGGAAGAAGCAGTAGTGATTACTGACGTGGCCCGGCGTATGCACCGCTCGCAGGGTGAACTCGTCCGTTGCCAGCACATCGTCATGGGTTACCTTCCAACTGGGGCGGAAGGTATCGTCCTGGAACATATCATCGGCCGGCAACGCACCCAGTACTTCAGCACCTGTGGCCTCATGCACAGCCTGCCAGGCAGGGGAATGGTCAGGGTGGGTGTGAGTGCAGACAATCCACTTGATACGACCCGCGCCGGCTTCAAGAATGGCGTCAATGTGCTCGGCAATGGCAGGACCGGGGTCCAGCACCGCTATCTCCTTGTCCCCTAGCAGATAGGTGTTGGTGCCGGCACCTGTCATCACCCCGGGATTCGGGGCCACGATGCGCCGGACGCGAGAATTCAAGCGAAAGGGAACGCCGTGATCAAGCATGGCTCAGGCCATACTCTCGATGGCGACCACCGGATCTACATCAGCGTCGTAGTCCACGCCGTCCACCTCAAAGCCGAACAGCTGCAGGAATTCACGCTTGTAGCCGGCAAAGTCGGACAGCTCGCGCAGCGTATCCGTGTTGATGTCCTCCCACAGCGCCGCGACTGCAGCCTGAACCTCCGGGTCCAGCTCTTTACCGTCTGCGCGCAGCCTGCCTTCTTCGTCCAGCACCGGCGAGGCGCCATAGAGTGAATCGCGAAACAGGCCATCCACCTGTTCGATACAGCCCTCGTGCACGCCGCGCTCTTTCATCACCTTGAACAGCAGGGCCAGATAGATAGGCATGGCAGGGATAGCCGCGCTGGCCTGGGTGACCACCGCCTTGAGCACGGACACACGAGCATCACCGCCCTTCGCGGCCAGTCGCTCACGGATCGCAATCACCCGCTTGTCCAGGTCCTTCTTGGCCGCGCCGATGGTGCCATGCCAGTAGATGTCCCAGGTAAGCTTCTCGCCGATATAGGTATAGGCAGTGGTCTTCGCGCCTTCTGCCAGCACCCCGGCTTCATCCAGGGCCTCTATCCACATCTGCCAGTCTTCACCGCCCATTACCGCCACGGTGTTGTCGATCTCTTCCTGCGTGGCCGCTTCCAGGTGAAAGTCCTGGACCTCTTCCTTGTCCGTGTTGACACCCTTCTGCGTGGCATCGCTGCCGATAGGCTTGAGGGTAGAGTTGTAGATAACCCCGGTGTCCGGATGCTGCCGCCGCGGTGCCGCCAGGCTGTAGACCACCAGGTCTACCTGGCCCAGGTCGGCTTTGATGGTCTCAATGGTTTTCTGCTTGATCTCATTGGAGAAGGCATCACCGTTGATACTCTTTGCATAGAGGCCGTCCTGCTCGGCGTACTTGTGAAACGCCGCCGAGTTGTACCACCCCGCCGTGCCCGGCTTGCGCTCGGTGCCCTCTTTCTCAAAGAAAATACCCAGGGTCGATGCGCCGCTACCAAACGCGGCACTGATGCGCGACGCCAGTCCATAGCCGGTTGAAGCGCCAATAACGAGCACGCGCTTGGGGCCGTCCTTGATTGGCCCTTGCGCCTTTACGTAATCTGATCTGGTTACGCACATTGGCGTCACAGCCGTCGGGATGTGTGGTGATGCAGAGAAAGCCGCGTACGCGAGGTTTTATGATCATGTGCTGGTGATTCCTGGCTTATTCAGTAGTGTACCGGCGCGAACCGGTAGCCCTGAAGTCTACCACAGGCTATCGCCACTCAGCATGCACTCAGCCCACTGCGCCCGCCCTGGCATTGGTGATCCACAGGGTCTGGTAAGGCTGCACCTGGACCACCTCGTCGCGGGAATGAAAATGCGCGCCGCCAATCAGGTCCAGCCATTCGTCGGTACCGATCAGGTTGATATCCGACAGCGCCAGGGGCAGCGCCTGGTCACTGATATTACTGATGCAGAAAACACTCTGGCGCCGGTCCATGCTCTGCCGCCAGAAACCAAACAGGGCGCTGCCCAGGTGCAGCGTAAACTGCGTCGCATTGGGATGAAACGCTGACTGCTCGCGACGAATTGCCAACAGCGCCTTGATCCGCTGAAATACCTGGGCATGCGAAGACTGGTCCCGGGCAAGCTCTTGCTCCAACTGCAGGGTAGTCCCATTGGTGGCGGTTAATGGCGCGGTAGTGCCCGCTGTGCTCGACCCGCGCATAGTCGTTGCGGGTTCCCAACAAGCTGTGCACGTAGATACCGGGAATACCCTCAAGCGCCAGCATGATTGCGTGTGCACAAACAAAACGCTCTATGCCCCAACTGTCCGGTCCGTCGGTCGTCCCCTGCAGCGCATCAAACAGGGAGATGTTGATCTCGTAGGGCCTGTTCTCGCCGTTTTCCAGTGCGCGGTAGGACACATGGCCGCCAAAGTGGCCCATTGTCTCCACCAGTGTATTCAGTTCCTCATCGCTGAGCAGCCCCTCAGCGGGCCGCAGCCCAATGCCATCGTGCGAGGCGATAAAATTAAAGTAGGCGGTTCCGTTCTGTGCCGGTGGCATGCTCATCATCCACATCTTCAAATGACCGCAGTCACCGGTCACCAGGGTATTGACCAGCAGCGGGGGCAGGGAGAAGTTGTAGACGCAGTGCGCCTCGTTAGCGTTGCCAAAATAGGACAGGTTCTGCTGGTTGGGGATATTGGTCTCGGTAATCAGCAGCGCATCCGGCCGGGCATGCTCCACCAGGGTCCGCAGCAGGCGCACGACCTCGTGGGTCTCCTCCAGGTTGAGGCACTCGGTACCCGGGATTTTCCACAAAAAGGCCACCGCATCCAGGCGAAAAATCCGCACACCATTGTCCAGGTACTGCCGCAGGATAGACGCGAACTGGCAAAGTACTTCGGGGTTGCGAAAGTCCAGGTCGACCTGGTCGTGACTGAACGTACACCAGACGTAACGCGTGCCTTCGTTCGTTTCCACTTCGCGCAGTAAAGGCGAGGTGCGCGGGCGCACCACCGCACTGAGATCATCGGTCACAGACGCGGTATAGAAATACTCTTTGCCGGGTGACTCACCGCGCAGGAAATTCTCGAACCATAAACTGCGGCCCGAACAGTGGTTAATCACCAGGTCGGCCATCAGGTCGTAGTCTCTGGCGATGGTTTTGATGTCTCCCCAGTCACCCAGGGACTCATTGACGCTGGAGTAATCCAGCACCGCAAAACCGTCGTCGGAGCTCCACGGATAAAACGGCAGGATATGCACCCCGGTCAACAGGCCCTCGGTATGATCGTCGAGGAAGTGCTTCAGCGTGACCAGCGGTTTCTCGCCATCCCTGAGCAGGCTGTCCCCGTAGGTGATCATCACCGCGTCACGCTGGCTCCAGTGATTGACATAAGCGGGCCTGGCATCGCTCTGGTGGTCCAGTCCCATCAATTGCAGCAGGGTCTGCGCAAGCTCACCATGGTCCATGGAGATGGGTGTGTCATGGTAGATGGCATCTACATGGTGCCGGACTCGCTCCAGCAGTTGTGCACTCTCGTTAACCATTTGCAGCATCGCTCAGCCTTACTCGCCATATTCCTGGTGATCAGTTTCCACCGCGTCCCGCAGCTGCTCGAGAATGTCGGGCACCGCACTGATGACGCGGCTCCAGCTGGGGATGAAGGGTCGCTCCATGGGCCGGTCGAGGAAGGCCTCGCCCGCTTTCATCACATTCTCGGCAAACAGCTCCACCGCCTTTTCCTCGTTGTGTACATCCAGGGAAAGGCCATTCATGACCGCGTCGTTGTGGTAGGTCTCTACAAAGTCCAGGGCGATACGATAGTAAGTCGCCTTGAGGGAGCGGAAGGTCTCGGTATTGAAGGTGACCCCACGCGTGGCCAGCTTGCGGAACAGGGCCTTGGAAATATCGATAGACATCTTGGAGAGACCGCCCTGGTCGTCACCGGCAGACAGGTCCTGGTGCTTGTGGTCGTAGACATCGGCAATATCCGCCTGGCACAAGCGATTGTTGGCGTAGTTGCGATACATCTCCGAGAGCACACCAATCTCCAGCCCCCAGTCACTGGGGATAAGAATGTCGTTGAGCACATCCCGGCGGAAGGAAAACTCACCCGCCAACGGGTAGCGAAAGCTATCCATGTACTCCAGGTACTCCATTTCGCCCAGCACCTTTTTCAGGGCGCGCAGCAGGGGCGTCACCAGCAACCGACTGACACGTCCGTTGATCTTGCCATCTGCTACACGCGCGTAATAACCCTTGCAGAATTCATAGTTGAAACGCGGGTGCGCCACCGGGTAAATCAGCCTGGCCAGCATGCCGCGCTCGTAAGTCAGAATGTCGCAGTCGTGCAGCGCCACCGACTCGGTGCGGTTGGACGCCAGGGTATAGCCCATGCAATACCAGACATTGCGGCCCTTACCCAGTTCGCGCGGCGCCAGGTCTTGCTCCTGCAGTAATTTGTCCAGCGCCTGCAGTCGCGGCCCTTCATTCCAGAGCACACGGTGACGCTGTGGCAGCCTACCGAAAAACTTCAGCGCACTGCGATACTGGGACTCATCCGCACGGTCCAGGCCGATGACGATTTCCGACAAATAACTGGCCGGTCTCAGCTCCTCCAGAATGGCCGGCAGCGCCTCCCCCTCCAACTCAGAATATAGCGAGGGCAGGATCAGACCCATGGGTCGCTCCGCCGAAAAGCGCTGCAGCTCGGCTTCCAGGTCCTGCAGCGGACGGTTGGCAAGGTTATGCAGGGTCGTGATAATGCCGTTCTGGTAGAAGTCACCCATGAATTATTGTCCTTTTAAAGAAGTATGCGGGGCCGGGTTGTCAAGCCATTGACTGACCCCCTCAACCCAACCTTCCGGGCCGCAGGCCAGCACTGCACATAACGCCCTCACTGCGCTGCAACTGCGGATAATCGTGGGCGGGGGAACGCACCAGCAGTGCACTGCCCGCCACCTCGAGCATGGCCACGTCGTTGCCGCTGTCGCCTATCGCGATATCAACAACCCCGGCCGTCTGCCATGCCTTGCAATACTCCGTGCGCAGCCACTCCAGCGCCCTGCCCTTGTCACAGTCTCCTGCCACCGTCAGGAAACGGCCTCCCTGCAATGCGTGAGCGCCCTCGCACTGCAATGCCTGCACAAACTCGGCTTTACGCTCAGCGGTACCACGCCATTGCAGCGGTTCACTGTACTCACGCTGATTAGCCAATGCTGCTCCCTCCGGGCTCAAACCCGTCATCTGCGCTATCCCTGCCGGGCCGGCCTGGTGGAAGCCTTCAAACTCCCCGTTAAATTGCGGCCGCAGCTTTTCCAGCACATCCAACCAGCGCTGGCGGGGACCAGACATTGCCTTGACCCAGTACCCGTCCACGATATCCGTACCGGCAGGGGGCTGTTCGATAATACCCCTGGGGAATAAAGATCGCGGCCCCATTCTCGACGATAAACGGGTGCCTGTTGTTGAGCTGTTCACGCAGCGCCTCAATTTCAACCCGGGTTTTACTGGTCACCGGCACAACGGGAATGCAAGCCGACGCCAACTCCTGCAACAGGGGCGCAGCGGCGGCAAACGAATAACTTTCATGATCAAGAAGAGAACCGTCCAGGTCAGTAAAGATCAGGCGCGGTAAGGATTCGCTCATGGTCGCACCCCCGGTGTCGCCGAGTACGTCTTGATCTGGCGGTGCGCATCCAGCCGAAACAGGTGATTGACCCGAGACGGCAGCCGCCGGAGGCAGCATTCGGTCAGGCGCTGGTAATGACAGATAAAGCGCGCAACCTGTTGTTCATCCATCACCGCGTCCCCTGTCCGCTGCGCGGCGAGCTTGCGCTCCTGCTCCAGGCGCCAGCCATAGACACAATCAAAGGACGGGGCGCGCAGCATTACCCATTCATCCATGCGCTGGTAGAGCGGGGAGAACTGCTCGCTGAGCACACTGTTCACCAGGTTGCGCCAGACACCGTCAGGATCTTCATCACGCTCCAACGCATTCACCGGCTCTACGAGTTCCTCTATGGGCTGCGCCATCGCGCCCAGGCACCAACCTTCCAGCAGCACCACCTGCACCGGAGCTTCTACCTGCTCCCACTGTGCCGGCGGGCAGCGATCGTCTGCGGCTTTGTCGAAACGCGGAATCCGCACCGGCTCACCCGCCTGCAGGCTGTCCAAGGTGCGACTGAGCAAACCCATATCGTGAGTTCCCGGCACCCCCCGCGTCGCTAACAGGGGATGAACATCGATTGCCAGCTGACGCCGCTGGGGCGCAGTCAGGTAGAAGTCATCCAGAGACAGTGTTTCACAGGCCAGGCCGTACTCGGCCCTGAAGAGCGCTTTGAGGTAGTCGCAAAGAGTCGATTTGCCGGAGCCCTGGCTGCCGTTGACTGCCACCAGCCAGCACCTGGACGCACTCTTTTGGTGCTCGGCAATAATAGCTGCCATGGGATTGAACCATTTCTGTGCGCTATCCAGGTATTCGGCAGGCAGCCGGTTGCGCTCCAGCAGGGACTGTTGCCAGTCAGGCCGCGGCTCTGCCATCAGGATATCCCGTTCGTTCAACACTCATGGACAGAACATAGCAGGTTCCGTGCCAGCAGCAACAGCAGCACGGCGGCCTGTCACATCAGCAGCCTGCGTATGTCTCCCAGTAAAGCCACCAACCCGGTAAGGAAGCGACCGGCATCACCGCCGTTGATCACCCGGTGGTCATAGGACAGGGACAGGGGCAGCAGCTTGCGTGCCTCGAACTCCTGGCCATTCCAAACAGGCTTCATTTCCGCCCTGGAGACGCCAAGAATGCCCACTTCCGGTGCATTAACGATGGGCGTAAAGCCATTACCGCCTATGCTGCCGAGACTGGAAATAGTGAAACAACCCCCCTGCATTTCAGCAGGCTTCAGTTTACGATCACGAGCCTTGCCCGCCAGTTCCAGCACTTCCTCCGCCAGCTGCCAGATACTCTTTTTGTCCACGTCGCGAATCACCGGCACCATCAGCCCTGCAGGGGTATCCACCGCCATGCCGATATGAATGTACTGCTTGTACACCAACGACTCGCCGCCATCGGCCAATGAGGCGCAGAACTTCGGGTTATCGCGCAGGGCCACGGCACAGGCCTTAAGCAGGAAGGGCATGGGCGTCAGTTTGATGCCGCGCTGCTCTGCCTCACCTTTCAGCCCGCCGCGAAATGCTTCCAACTCACTGATATCCGCGTCGTCGATACTGAGTGACGTGGGGCACGTTCAGCCAGCTTCGCTGCATATTATTGGCAGTCAGTTTATCGAGCTTGCTGCGCTGGGTGACCTCCACCTCGCCGAATGCGGAGAAGTCGACCTCGGGAATAGCCGGGATACCCGCACCAGCCGACTGACTGCTGGCAGGCTGCTCAAGCCGGCCCTGCACAAACTTGTGCAGGTCTTCTTTCAGCAGACGTCCCCGGGGGCCCGAGCCGGAGACCTCCTCCAGGGGAATGCCGAATTCCCGGGCCAATTTGCGCACGGCGGGGCCGGCATAAACACCACCCCCGGACTGTCCTGTCGCAGAGGGAGCTGGCTCAGGAGTCGGCGCTCGGCGAAGCGGGGGCCTGAGACTTCGAGGCAGCGGCAGGTGGCGAGGGTTCTGCAGCTGCGGGGGCCGAGTCTGCCGCGGTGTCGACCGGCGCGGTATCGACCGGCGCAGGATCGCCTGCCGCAGGTTCGCCTGCCGCAGTATCGCCTGCCGCAGGATCGCCTGCCGCAGGTTCGCCTGCCGCAACTGTCATCATGTCCATCAGCGAATCGCCCTGGCGAACGCTGCCGCCCTCGGCAACGTGAATCGCAGAGACTTCACCGGCGAACGGCGCCGGCACTTCCATGGATGCCTTATCGGACTCCAGCACTACCAGGGAATCGCCCTCTGCCACCGTGTCACCGACTTTGACGCACACCTCGATCAACTCGACAGCATCCTCGGTACCAATATCAGGGACCGCCACATTCTGCAGCGCTGCGGATCCGGCCGCAGGCGCTGCCGATGCATCTTCTGCGGCAGGCGGTCCTGCGGCAGGCGTTCCTGCGGCAGGCGACTCTGTCTCGGCCTCCGCCGCGACAGACGGGGCCTCGTCTTGCGGGGTCGTCGCGGTAGCTTCATCGCTGGCGGCAGCTTCAGGGCCAGCTTCCCCTGCTGTCTCAATTACAGCCAGCGGCGCGCCCTCCGCCAATTGCTGGCCTTCGGTCACCAGCAGTTCGACGATCACGCCGGCGGCGGTGGAGGGTATTTCCATGGAGGCCTTGTCGGACTCCATCACGATCAGGCCCTGCTCCAGGGCGACCTCGTCTCCCACTGCTACCAGCAGCTCAATCACCTCGGCTTCCGCACCGCCGATATCGGGGACTGTTATCTGTTGTTTGGCCACGGTCTGTTCCCTGTCGTTAAACGGTCAATGGGTCTACTTTGTCGCCGGATATTCCCAGCGACTTCATGGCGGCTGCAACGACCGCAGGCTCGATACTGCCCTCGTCAGCCAGCGCCTTGAGCGCAGCCAGCACCACGAATTCACGACTCACTTCGAAGAAATCGCGCAGCTTGCTGCGCGTGTCGGAGCGGCCGAAGCCATCGGTGCCCAACACGGTAAAGCGCCCCGGAATAAACTCCCGGATCTGGTCGGCATAGGACTTCATGTAATCCGTGGCAGCAATCACCGGCCCCCGGGCGTCCTGCAACTGCCGGGTGACAAAGGGCACCCTGGGCGACTCTTGTGGATGCAACATATTCCAGCGCAGCGCGGCCTTGCCCTCTCGCTGCAATTCATTGATAGAGGTCAGGCTCCAGATGTCGGCATCCACCCCGTAGTCTGCCTCGAGTATCGCCGCCGCGGCCTCGACCTCGCGCAATATCGTGCCCGCGCCCATCAGCTGCACCTTGAGCTTGCTGTTCCCGGCGCTGCGCCGCAGGGAGTACATCCCGCTGATAATGTCGGCTTCTGCGCCCTCGGGCATGGCTGGCTGCAGGTAGTTCTCGTTCATGGTGGTGATGTAGTAGAACTTGTTCTCACCCAATTCAAACATGCGATGCAGGCCATCCTGGATGATGACCGCCAGTTCATAGGCGTAGGCCGGGTCATAACTGATGCAGTTGGGAATGGTGCTCGCCTGCAGGTGGCTATGGCCGTCCTGGTGCTGCAAACCCTCCCCGTTGAGGGTAGTGCGCCCCGCAGTGGCGCCAATCAGGAAACCGCGTGCCTGGCAGTCGCCCGCGGCCCAGGCCAGATCGCCGATACGCTGGAACCCGAACATGGAGTAATAGATATAGAAGGGCACCATCGGATAGGCGCTGGTGCTGTAAGAGGTCGCCGCAGCCAGCCAGGCGGAAAACGCGCCCGCCTCGTTGATCCCCTCTTCCAGTATCTGCCCCTGCTTGTCCTCTTTGTAGAACATGATCTGCCCGGCATCGTGCGGCGTGTAGCGCTGCCCGACGGAGGAATAAATGCCCAGCTGGCGAAACATGCCCTCCATACCAAAGGTGCGCGCCTCATCAGGGACAATGGGTACAATCCGCTCGCCAATCTGCTTGTCCTTGGCGAGACTCGACAGCATGCGAACAAAAGCCATGGTGGTGGATATCTCGCGCTTGCCGCTGCTCTCCAGTTGTTTGGAAAACGCCTCAATGGGCGGCGTTTTCAGTAGCTCCATCTCGCTGCGGCGCGAGGGAATAAACCCGCCCAACTGCTCACGACGCTGGCGCATATAGCGCATTTCCGGGCTGTCTTCATCGGGGCGATAATAGGGGACGTTGGCCAGCTCATCATCACTGACCGGAATACCAAAGCGGTCGCGAAAGGACTTGAGACCATCCAGGTCCAGCTTCTTCAATGAATGCGTTTCATTATTCGCTTCACCGGCCTCACCCATGCCATAACCTTTCACCGTCATCGCCAGAATCACCGTCGGCCGCTCCTTCTCCGCCACTGCCTCGGCGTAGGCGGCATAGACCTTGTAAGGGTCGTGGCCACCGCGGTTCAGGTACATGATGTCCTCGTCCGAGAGGTCCTTGACCAGCTCCAGCAGCTCGGGGTACTTGCCAAAGAAATGCTCGCGCGTGTAAGCGCCCCCTTTGTACTTGTAGTTCTGCAACTCGCCGTCACACACCTCGTCCATGCGCTGGCGCAGCAAGCCGGTCTGGTCCTTTTGCAGCAGGGTGTCCCACTTGCGCCCCCAAATCACCTTGATGACGTTCCAGCCGGCGCCGCGGAAAGCCCCCTCCAGCTCCTGGATAATCTTGCCATTACCTCGAACCGGGCCGTCCAACCGCTGCAGGTTGCAGTTGATGACAAAGTTGAGATGCCCCATGCGCTCGCGACCGGCAAGGCCGATGGCGCCCAGGGATTCCGGCTCGTCACACTCACCATC
Source organism: uncultured Gammaproteobacteria bacterium (assembly GCA_963845135.1). Taxonomy (GTDB): domain Bacteria; phylum Pseudomonadota; class Gammaproteobacteria; order Pseudomonadales; family Halieaceae; genus Halioglobus. Next base: position 198,181 of record CAWJQW010000013.1, read on the forward strand.
ACCCATGAAGCACCACACATTCCGATCCCCGTGATCGACCAGGCCCCTGCTCTGCTGATACTTCATCACATGGGCCTGGTATATCGCCTGTATCGGCCCCAGCCCCATTGAGACCGTGGGAAACTGCCAATAGTCCGGCATCAGCCAGGGGTGAGGATAGGAAGACAGGCCATCGCCGTCGACTTCCCGGCGGAAGTTGTCCAGCTGTGCCTCGCTGAGGCGACCTTCCAGGTAGGAGCGCGCATACATGCCCGGCGCAGAGTGGCCCTGGTAGAACACCAGGTCCCCCGGATGGCCATTTTCGGGACCGCGGAAAAAATAATTGAAACCGACATCGTAGAGCGTGGCACTGGAGGAAAAACTGGAAATGTGACCACCCAGCCCCTCGTCGTTATCGTTGGCGCGCATCACCATGGCCAGGGCATTCCAGCGCACCAGAGAGCGGATCTTCCGCTCCATGAACAGGTCACCGGGCATACGCTTTTCTGCCACCGGGGGAATCGTATTCACAAAGGGCGTGACAATGGACGCCGGCAGCCGCACATGGCCCTCCAGCGCATGTCGCCCCAATTCCCGCATCAGGAAACCGGCGCGCTCCGGGCCAGCATTCTTGATTACCTCGTCCAGGGCATCCAGCCACTCGCGAGTTTCAATCGGGTCTTTGTCTTCTGCCATGCTCACCTCTGCCTGTTGGGGGGTGCAGGGCGACCATACAGGTTCCTTTTGAGAACCTTGTCTACAGCAAATTCCTGCCGCCCTGGTATTCCAGATCTGGCTCGGGGCCGGCAGCGGTAACTGCTGACCCCGAGTTAATGAAAGAATACTACACTATGAAAGCAAAGACCGGAAGATCAGTTCCAAATAAGAACCCTAAAAAACCTTTAAATACAAGTGTTTACACTGAACACACGGATAAAAATGTAATTTTATTTCAAAATTACTCAATAACATAGTTGCCGTGGCCGTCCTTCAGCTGCTCCGCCGAATCGATGCGCTGCTGGCTACCTGCGGGCAACAAGCCCTTGCTTCCGGGCGCCGCCACCTGCAGCGACCGACGCTGCTCAATGAACACCTCGTTGTAATAGGCCAGCCACTGCTCAAGATCAAATTGCTCTATCGCCTCTGCCAGGGACGTCTTGCCATCAAAGGCAGTTTGCTTCTTGGCAATTGACTGCCAGTAAAACTCCGCCCGCTCCCAGAGATTCTTGTCAGGGCGGGTGACGTCATTGATCAGCGCCGTTTTATGCCGCTGAAACTGCGCTTCATCGAGGCTGGGCTCCAGGCCACGCATAAATTGGTCCATCGCCTCGGCCAGTGCCGCGGCATCCGCCACCGGCGACTGTATCAACATCACCAGCCCTGGCACGTCCAGCTGCGGCCAGGCAAATGCGCTGACGATATAGCCCAGCTGTTGTTCAGTCCGCAGCTGCTGGAAAAAACCGGACTTCATGATTTGCGCGGTCAGCGCGGTCGCGGCACGATCTTCCCAGCTATTGCCGGCCCCCTGCAGATACCAGGCCAGCACGGCGTCGTCATGCTTTATGTCGACCGGGTACAACACGGATTCGCCGGCTGCCAACTTCAGCACCCGCAATGAAGGCAGGGCATCGGCGCTGCCTGACACCAGCAACCTGTCCAGTCTCTGTGACAGGCCAGCCACTGCATCCCGCGGGTAGTTGCCGTAGATCAGCGCCTCGGCGCTGGCGCTCTGCCAGAACGCATCGGCGTAGGCGACAAGGTCCTCCAACCGCAAATCGCGCAAGGCATCAATGACCGCCTGCTCGCCCCACTGTCCGTATAACAGGGCTTCGCGAAGATCATCCAGCGCCTGGCTGCTGGGGCGCTTGGCGACCGCGTTTTCAAGACTGCGTACCATGTCGCTGCGAATATTCTCGAACCGCTGGCGGTCGAAATCCGGCTCTGCCATGGCTAGCAGCAATTTGTCCAGCAGCACCGATTGTTTGTCGTTATAGCCCCCTAAACGCAAACTGATGCCCTGCGCATGTTTATAGAGACTGAAGTTTAGTCCGGCCAGCAGTGCGGGATAGGTGAACTCGTTCACCCGGTCCTTGAGCAAGGATGTGTACAACACGGCCATGGCGCTCTGGCGCGGCGTATCGCCGACCAGGGGCGAGCGAAAGTTGATGTAGGTCGCGCCACGGGGCAGGCGGAAGTCCTCATCCTGCGCAAACCAGATGGTCTTGCGCTCCTCCTCCAGCACGCGAACGGGTGCGGACACGTAATCCTCGTCGAGCTTTACCAGCGACACATCCTCAGCGATAAACTGGTTGGGCGCGGGGAGCGCGAACGTGCTTGCTGAGGCCGCCGTCTGCCAACGTGCCAGCTGCTCGGGGGATGGCGTCTTCACCGAATAGGGTGTGTCGTAGTGCTGTGAGCGTTTATCCGTTTGGACGCTGGCATCCTGGAGCAGCAGCACGGTGTTCTCCGGGACAATGTTTTCCATCAGGCCTGCCAGCATCTCCTCCTGATAGTCGTCCATGATGTACGGGCCCTGCAGCACGTCAATCGGCTGGTATTCCTGCATACCCGTCGCCAGACTGCTGACATAGCCCATGGGGCTGGATTCTTCCTTGAAGCGGAAAGCCAGCGTGGCCAGCTGCGACTGCTCGTCGTACAGCCACTCCTTCGGCCCCTGCTCGCGCAGCATTGTCATATAAGTGAACAGCATCTGCGCGATACGATCATGCTCCCGGACACCTTTCTCGGTAAGCGTAACGCTGACGCTGAACAACGCTCCGCCGCGCCAGCCAAGCCCGGAACCCGCCGCCAGGGTCTCTACCAGACCCTCGCTTTTCAGCTGCGACAGCAGGCTGCCCTCGCCTTCGTGACCGACCAGGTTGCCCAGGTAGGAAAGTGGCTTGGCATGGTAGTCCGCCCGGTAGTCCGCTATCGGAAACAGCAACTGCAACTGGCGCTCGGTCGCCTGGGGCTTGACCTGCACCATCATTGGCAGCTGCTCGTCAGTGAACATGGGTGCCTCAATTTCGGGCAACTGCAGGGACTTATTGGGCACAGGCGAGAACATGGGCACCACCAGTGACTGCAACTCGTCCAGCGACTCGGCCCCAAGGACCACCAGTCGCATCTGGTTTGCCGAATAGTACTTGTCATAGAAGCTCAGCAATTCGTCGCGAACCGTGGAGCCGGGCCGATCAGCAAGGCTCTCGAGACTGCCCACGGAGAACTGGCTGAAGGGGTGGTCCGGATTCATGACCTCTTGCAGCACATCCAGGCCACGTCGCGAATCACTCTTCAAGCCCATCTGGTATTCCGCCTCTACCGCATTCTTTTCCCGGTCCACATACTGCGCGTCAAAGCGGGGGGCAATAAAGAATTGCGCGAAACGGTCCAGTGCTTCAGCCAGGTAGGGTGCATTAATGTCGAAAAAGTAATTGGTGTGTTCGAAGCTGGTATAGGCGTTGCGATTGCCGCCATGCTCGGTAATGAATTCCTCATACTCTGCCGCGTCAGGGTATTTGTCGGTGCCCAGGAAGAGCATGTGCTCAAGGAAGTGGGCAAGACCGCCGCGTCCTTCCGGATTGTCTCCGCTACCGACATGCACATCGAGCGCTGCTGCAGCTTTGGGTGTTTCCGGATCAGAGATCAATAACACCTGCATCTGGTTCTCCAGCGTCAGCAGGCGATACGCCTTGTCGTCGTTGGGGCTCTGGACCGGCGTAACCACGGACTCCGGTGCGGAGGCACATGCGGCCAGGAAAACGGTCAATAACAGGCCAGACAGAAGTCCTGGGACCTGCCGCAAACGCAATACAGACATTATTACTCCTTTGAAATTACCGCTTCAACGTCGGGGGGCGATACTGACACGGGCCGCCCGGCGTCGCGCGACGGCCAGGCGTAAATGATGGCTTTGATCAAGGTAGCTAGCGGGATAGCGAAGAACACCCCCCACAAGCCCCAGATACCACCGAAGAAAAGTATCGCCAGAATGATGGCAACCGGATGCAGGTTCACCGCCTCGGAAAACAGCAGCGGCACCAGCACGTTACCATCCAGCCCCTGGATAACCAGATAGACCACACACAGGGTATAAAATTCACTGGCGAAGCCCCATTGGAAGAACGCGACCAGCACCACGGGCAGGGTGACGATAACGGCGCCGATATAGGGGATAATCACCGAGAGCCCGACCAGCAGCGCCAGCAGTGCTGCATAGTTGAGCCCCATCCAGGCAAACGCCACGTAGCTGGCCGCGCCCACCAGGATAATCTCAATCACCTTACCGCGGGCGTAATTGGCAAACTGCAGGTTCATCTCTACCCAGATCCGGCGCAGTAACGGACGCTCATTGGGCAGAAACTCGCCAAGCCAGGCCAGGATGGAGTCCCGGTCGCGAAGAAAGAAAAACACCAGTATGGGAATCAGGATCATGTAGACCAGCACCGTGAACAGACCACTGATCGAGGCCAGCGACTGGGTCACGATCATTTGCCCCCCCCTGGCCGCTTCCGCCTGGGCCATGCTGACCAGTTCGTTCATCTGCTGCACGGTAAAAATCTCGGGATAGCGCTCTGGCAACAACACCAGCAACTGCTTACCACGGTCGAGCATGGCCGGAAATTCGCCTGCCAGGCCCATCAACTGGCGCCAGGCCAGCGGCAGCAACCAGAGGGTGACACCAAAGAACACGCCAATAAACACCAGGTAGGCAATGCTGACCCCAAGCCAACTGGGCACACCATGGCTCTGCAACTGGGAAGACACCCCCTGCATCAGGTAGGCCAGGACGATCGCAGCCAGCAGCGGGGCGAGAATGTCGCCAATGGTCATCAGCAAGACAACGGAAATCGTTAGCAACACCAGCAGTAGCACCGATTCTTCCTCGGACAGGTAGCGCCGGTACCACTTTTCGAAGACCTCCATCATCGCCGGTTTCTTCCTTTCATCAACGTTTCTCGATCAGGTAAATATACACGCCGTCCTGCTCACTGGCGTCCAACAGCAGGTGCCCCGATTGCTCGGCGAAAACCTGGAAATCGCGTTGCGACCCCGTGTCAGTCGCCAGCAGGCGCAGCCTCTCGCCGCACTGCATACCATTGAGCGCTCGCTTGGCCTTCAGCAGTGGCATGGGGCAGTCGAGCCCACAAGCATCAACTTCTGTCACCGTAACATCTGACATCGCGAAATCACCGTACCTACAGAGCGGCACAGTATACGCATTACCCGATGCCGAATGAACTTTACTCAGGGCATTTGCTCGAAGTAAGCAAATAGGCTATCCGCCCGGCCGCCATGCAGTACAATGGGCCCTGAAGCAATGACGAGATGTGAATCGAACCGGTGTTGAGACAACGACAAGCCGCGGCCAGCAAATGGTTTCATGTGCTGGGGCTTTCCCTTTTTTTGACACTTACCCCACCAACCCAGGCCCAGACTGAAGACCTGAAGCTGCCTAACCTGGGCGAATCGAGCACCAGCCTGTTCTCTGCGGAGTTTGAATACCAGCTGGGCCGTACCTGGCTGCGCATTTTCCGTAGCCAGGTCACCACCGTAAACGACCCGCTACTCTTCGAGTACCTTGAAAACCTGATTTATGAACTGGTCACACACAGCCAGCTGAAAGATAGACGGGTGGAACTGGTGGTGGTGGACAACCCCACCATTAATGCCTTTGCCGTACCCGGCGGCGTCATCGGCGTGCACAACGGCCTGCTGCTTTACGCCCAGACCCAGGATGAGCTGGCCACAGTACTGGCCCACGAAATCGCTCACCTGAGCCAGCGTCACTTTTCTCGCGGGGTGGAATTCCAGAAGCGGCAGGCGCCCATCAATCTTGCGGCCATGCTCACCAGCCTGGTGATTATGGCGACGGCTGGCGGTGACGCGGGCCTCGCCGCCCTCAGTGCATCGCAGGCAATGGCCCAGGACAACGCCCTGCGCTACAGCCGCGGCAACGAGCAGGAAGCGGACCGCATCGGTATGCAGACCATGGTCGATGCCGGCATGGACCCACACGCCGCGCCCGCTATGTTCGAGCGCATGATGCAGGCTTCACGCTACACCAGCGGGGAACGCATTCCGGAGTTCATGCGCACGCACCCCTTGTCGGAGAGTCGCATCGCCGATACCCGCAACCGCGCGCGACAGTACCCCAAGGCAATTCGCCCGGTTAATCTCGAGTACCAGATGATGCGCGCCCGCGTCGTTAACCAGTTGGCCGACACGCCTGAGGAGGCGGTGCAACGCTTCCGGGGTGAGCTGGAAGGAAAGCCGCGCTCGCGAGAGGCAGCCCAGTATGGCCTGGTGCTTGCCCTCACCAGTGCCGGCAGGGTTGATGAGGCCGCGCTGGAGCTGGACAGCATCTGGTCCGGAGATCCGGACCGGCTGGAGTACCTGATCGCTGATGCTGAGATCGACATTCGTCGCGGCCAGGCCGGTAAAGCGGCGGAGAAGCTGTCCCGGCAGTTGCAGATATCGCCTGGCAACCATCCGCTGACGATGACCTACGCCAATGCGTTGATGAAGAACCAGCAACCGCATATTGCCGAGGAGGTCCTGGTCAGCCAGAGCAAGCGTCGCCCGAATGACCCCGGGCTTTGGTACCTGCTGGCAGAGGTACAGGGGCTTTCCGGCAACATTATTGGCCTGCACCAATCACGGGCAGAATATTTTATTCTCAACGGCATTCTCGACCAGGCCGAAAAGCAACTGACTTATGCTTTGACCTTGGTGAAAAACGACTACCTGACCAGCGCCAGGATCAACCAGCGCCTGCAGGATATTGCCGACATGCGTGAGCAGATGGAAAACCTGTAGCGGTTTTCAGGCGTTGCCTTTCACGGTGATTTTAGCTCCGCAGCAAAATCCAGCATGCGGCGCAGCGGCACCATCGCCCGCTCGCCGACGGCGGGATCCACGAAAATTTCATTGTCATTGCGGTCGAATACCGAGGCCAGCATCTCCAGCTCATTCATCGCCATCCACGGGCAATTGGCGCAGCTGCGGCAGGTGGCGCCGTTACCCGCGGTGGGCGCAATAATGAATTCCTTGTCCGGGGCCTGCTGCTGCAACTTGTAGAATATGCCCTGGTCGGTGGCGACGATGAAACGCTGGTTGTCCATTTCCGTCGCGGCTTTGATGATTTGTGTCGTCGAACCTACCCTGTCAGCCAGTTCAAGCACGGCAGCGGGAGACTCCGGGTGGACCAGTACCGCAGCGTCCGGGTAAACCGCCTTGAGATCGGCAATACCCCGGGCCTTGAATTCCTCGTGCACGATACAGGCGCCATCCCACATCAGCATGTCGGCGCCTGTTTCGCGGCGCACGTAATCGCCCAGGTGCTGGTCCGGTGCCCAGATAATTTTCTTGTCCTGCTCCGACAGGTGCTCTGCCACGTCCAGCGCGATGCTGGAGGTCACCACCCAGTCTGCCCGGGCTTTTACCGCCGCCGAGGTGTTGGCGTAGACGACCACCGTGCGGTCCGGGTGCTGATCACAGAAAGCAGAAAATTCCTCGATGGGGCAGCCCAGGTCCAGTGAGCAGGTCGCTTCCAGGGTCGGCATGAGCACGCGTTTTTCCGGGGTGAGAATCTTGGCCGTCTCACCCATGAATTTTACGCCGGCCACCACCAGGGTCTGCGCCGGGTGATCGTGCCCGAATCGGGCCATTTCCAGGGAGTCGGAAACGCAACCGCCGGTTTCCTCAGCCAGGGCCTGTACAGCGGGAGACGTATAATAGTGCGCGACCAGCACCGCGTCCTCGGCCTTGAGGCGGGCGGCGATCTGTTCCTTGAGCGCGCGCTCCTGCTCCGGGTTGTGGTGATGACGTTCCGCATGGTCCAGATGGTACTGGACCTGCTGGCGAATCGTTTCCAGTTTGTCGGTGGCAATGCTCATACTGTTACTGTTCAGGAGGGGAGTGCGGAAAAAGAACGCAGAATTCTAGCACAGATTAGCGGCACTGGAATCGTGGTAAAACCAGGGGAAACAGCCACGCCTGCATGTGCAGTGCTCACCCGCATGGCCCGGCGCGAAACTACGCCGCTTGCGGGCAGCGCGAGCGACCCCGGGGCCTGTTTATCCACTTGCCCCTGGCGTGTACCAGATCGGTGAGCTCCACGCGCGCTCCTGTATCACCGGCTCCATCGGCGGCTGTTGGCAATCGGCAACTGAATCGGCTCTCCGAAGGCATAGCGCGTCACAAAACATAGCGAGCTTCATCATCGCGCTATGCGTCCGTGGGGCCGTTAGCCATGCCCTATTCATCCATCCACGCGGGCCAGTCCTCGGCCAGGTTGCCTTGCCAGGCCGGGTCCCGGCGCTCGAACCACGCCATGCCACCCTCCACCGCATCGGGTTTACTCATGGTGAAATTCAGGGCCCTGCTTTCTTTCTCCGCGAGACTGGTATAGGTCATATCCAGGCCTTGCCAGATCAGGCGCTTGTGCATGGCAACGGCCATAGGCGCGGCGTTCACCGCAATATCACGGGCAATTTCCAGCGCCGTGGGCAAGACATCTTCTGCCGCAACACTGCGACCCGCCAGGCCCCAGTCAACCGCCTCGACCCCGCTGAGCAGCTGTCCACGCATTAACAGCTCCAGCGCTTTTTCCATGCCCAGCACCCTGGGCAGGATGAACTCCATCGCAAAGTCCGTGACCACGCCGCGCCGCGATTGCAAAAATCCGTACTTTGATTCGTTGGCAAAAACCCGCATATCTGCCTGCATGGCGATACCCAGTCCGGCACCCACGGCGTGACCATTGCAGGCAGCAATAACTGGCTTGCGAACCTCGAAGGCCTGCATGGCAAGCGGACATGAGTCGACTTCTACACTGACGGCCTCGCCATCGAAGGTGTCTGCACCGCCGCTCATATCAGCGCCCGCGCAGAAACTTTTCCCTGCGCCTGTCAGCACCACGGCCCGAATGGCAGCGTCTGCATCACAGCGTTGATAGGCTTCCCCCAGCCCTTCGATAATGCCGGGGGAAAGACTGTTGTGGGCTTCCGGGCGATTGAGCGTCACCACCGCAACGGCGCCATCAACCTCAACCAATACTTCCTCTGCCATATCCTGCTTCCTGCTACTGATCCATCGAAACACGATAATACAACCCGGGCGGGATCCAATGATTGCCGGGGCCATGAATCATCGACACAAATGCTCACTGCGGCCTTGAGTGGTAATTTTCAATAAACAATGACTAGAATTTCATTGAATTCTTCCGTATAACCTCATGTTATATAAAGAATTAGCTCAGTCATGACGCTGATCATTAATCCGCCAAAGGCCCGCTGGGCCGGGCGTGCAGCAGGGGTAAACGGTGCAGCAACACACGGTTCTTATCATTTCAGAGAGTAGTTCGGATCATTTGATCCTGTCTGACTGCCTCGACCGCGCCGTGCCTGCCCGCTTCAAGCTGGCCAAGTCAGACACCATGGAAAGACCGCTGGAAGCCCTGCTGGATCCCCTGATAGACACCGTCATCATGGCCTACGGCCAGGAAACTGAATACCTGCTGCGGCTGGCGCAGAAACACGAGGCGACCGTTCCTATCGTCATATTGCTGGATGACGCCGATGCGGACCGTGCCGAGCAACTGCAGGAACTGGGCGCGCAGGACTACTTCTTGCGCAGCCAGCTACAGGATGGCCTGGTCCATCGCGTGCTGGACTACGGTATTCAACTCAAGGCGGCCCGCGACCGGATTCAGCAACTGTCCAATCGAGACACGCTGACCGGCGCACTCAACCGGGTCGGCTTTCGAGCCCACATGGAACGTGCCATGGAGCGCAGTGAGCGTTACGGCTTCAACACTGCCCTGCTCTATATCAACATGGATCAGTTTTCCCAGATCAATGATCACTACGGTGAAGGCGACGGCGACCTGCTGATCAAAACCATCTCGCGCAGGCTGATCAACAAGCTGCGCAGTACAGACAGCATCGCACGCATCGGCGGCGACGAGTTCGCCATCGTGCTGGAGGACGTCAGCAGCTTTAAAGATGTAGAGATGATCTCCGAGAAAATGCTCAAGTCGATCACCGCGCCCATGATTCTCAGCGAACAGCAGGTATCTATCGACGCCAGCATCGGCGCCGCCATCTACCCTGACGACGGTACCGAGTTTTCCGACCTGGTGGACTTCGCCCGCTCCGCCATGCAGCAGGCCAAGGCCATCGATGGCAGCAAATTTGTGCGCTACAGCGAGCAGCTGTCCTTCGACCACGGCGGCGCAACATCGCTGGCAGCGGAACTGCGCACTGCCGTGCGCAAAAACCAGTTTGAACTGCACTACCAGCCCAGAATCGACCTCGCTACCGGCGAGCTGGTTGGGCTGGAAGCCCTGCTACGCTGGAATCACCCCGAGCGCGGCATGATACTTCCCGGTGAGTTTATCGCGGCCTGCGAAGACATGGGCCTGATGCGCACCATCGGCTACCAGGTGATACAGCACGCGTGCTCAGCCCAGGTGTGGATAGAAGAACAGGGTATTCGCGACGTGGACGTTGCCGTGAACATCTCTTTCAGCCAGTTCCAGGATGATCGCTTCGTCGACATCATCAAGGACATCGTCGCTCGCTGCGGCACTAACGCGGCGCGCATAGAGTTTGAACTGACCGAAACCACTATCCTGAACAGCCCGGAGGCCGTGAAGCAGCGCATGGACGAGTTGCGTTTGCTCGGTATTTCTTTCTCGCTGGACGACTTTGGCACTGGTTTTTCACAGCTTTCACACCTGACCGAACTGCCCATTTCCGCACTGAAAATAGACGCCTGCTTCGTCAGGGACCTCCCCGCCAACCCCCACCAGGAAGCGGTATGCACCATGATTATCGAAATGGCCAAGCGCCTGGGCATGGTAGTAGTGGCAGAGGGTGCCGAGACCTACGAGCAGGTCGAATACCTCAGGGAGCAGCAATGCCAGCAGGTACAGGGATTTTATTACAGCCCCGCCATTCCCCTGCAACAACTGCCCCGGTTTATACGCGAGCTGAACCTCAAGCGTCGCGACCCGCTGTTCTCCTGAGCACCACCCCACCTAAAAAATAACGCGATTCCTGCCAGTCTTCTTGGCCTTGTACAGCTTGCTGTCGGCCGCAAGGATTACCGCTTCTGCGTCCGGACAGTCTTCGTCTCTTGCCGCGACGCCCGCACTGATCGTCACAGACACTTCATCCCTGCCGACCCGGGTGGCCCCGCGCCTGCGCGCGCCGTCCCTGGAGCGCTGGGGGCGGCTGCCGCGATCGCGTATGGACATTTTGTAATCCGCTATTCGCTCGCGGACTTCGTCCAGGGCCGCTGCGCAATCCTCCGAGGACTTGCGCGGAAAGACGATGCAAAACTCCTCGCCCCCGTAGCGGTAGGCAATGCCGCCATTGCCGACCTGGCTGACCCGCGAGGCGACCAGCTTCAACACCTCATCGCCCACATCGTGCCCATGCTTGTCGTTGAAGCGCTTGAAGTGATCCACATCGAGCATGGCAATACTGTAGCGGCGCCCCAGTGTGTTGAGTCGCTCGTTCAGTGCCCTGCGACTCAGCAGACCGGTGAGTTCGTCGCGATAGGCCATTGCGTAGGAACTGCGCAACAAGCCCCAGACAAGGCAGAGACCACCCGCAATGCCCATCGCAATGGAGATGTCGTCGAGATGTAACAGTGCCAGGGAGAAGAAGCCGGAAGCCAGCACCCCCAGCAATACGCTCTCTGCCACAGTGTCGCGCAGCACCACCAGACCCAGGCCAACCACCAGCGCGGCCAGCACCAGTTTGCTGGCGCCGGCGGAGAGCACATAGTCTTCGACAGGCCGCACGGAGAAGGCGCTGCCCTCTGCCAATCCCGCCTGCAACATAACATCGGCCAGCGCGAAGCAGGCGCCGCCGATACCCAGAAAGAAAACCGTTACCACCACGCCGTAGGTATTGAACATACCTCGCTCGGGAATCAACAACAGGTAAAGGCAAAGCAGCGGCAACGCCAGGCTCGCTACCAGAAACAGGCGTGCGGCATCAGGCTGCGCCAGGCTGACCTGCAGGTGGTTTTGAATCAACCAGTAGAGCGACGTGATACCCACCGTGGCAAGCATCAGGCGCAGGCGCCTGAACTGGTAGGCCATCACCAGGCACGCCACGGCGATAAGGTAGGGAAGGTTGACCAGGATAACCCGGGCATCGCCGTCCAGCCCAGGCATGTATTCTCGTGCCAGCAGTGCCCCGCCGACGATAAAGGTCGGTGCCAACAGCCTGACAAGCGCTGCCCAGCGAAGATGCATCACGCCTTTAGATCACCCCGATTCTGGCTATTCCACGTCCCCTCCCGGACAATCGAGTGGTTTCACCCATTGATGCTAGGCGGGAAGTTCGAGTGATGATAGCCTAGAACTCTCATAACAGCATTACTCCATTTCTCATGCCTAGCGAAAAAAGCCGACAAAACCGGCCCAAGATTCTCGTATGCGATGACGACTTCAACGTCCGTCTGCTGACCCGGCAGTGCCTTGAAGCTGAGGATATGGTGGTTGTGGAAGCGGCCGACGGGACGGAGGCCATCGACGTATTCATTCGCGAACGGCCCGACCTGGTTTTCCTCGACGTGGAAATGCCGGGAATGACAGGACTGGAGGTATGCCAGCGACTGCGGCAGATGCCGCAGGGCGAGTCCATACCGATCATGATCGTTACCGGTTCTGACGATCGCCAGTCTATCGACCAGGGTTTTGAGGCCGGGGCCACCCAGTACAAGACCAAACCGGTGAATTGGTCGTTACTGGGGCGAGACGTACTTTATATGCTGCGTGCCTCGGATGCCTTTAATGCGCTGAAACGGCAGGAGGATCGCCTCCGCTACCTGGCGTATTACGACCCACTGACCAGCCTGCCCAACCGACGCAGCTTTAATGAACAGCTTAACCGCATCCTCAAGCGCTGCCGTCGGCACAAGTCCAATGCCGCGCTACTGTTTATCGACCTTGACCATTTCAAACGCATCAATGACTCCATCGGTCACGGACGGGGCGATCGTCTGTTGGTAGAAATTGCCAAGCGCCTGACCGTGGAATTGCGCGAAGACGACGCAATCAATTACTACACCGAAAACAGCGCCGAGGATGAGCCCACCGACTCGAGCACAGAGATTGCGCGACTGGGGGGGACGAATTTACCGTTGTGCTCTCGGACATCACTGACGCAATGCAGGTGGAACGCGTTGCCAAGCGCATACTGGATACGCTGTCTGAACCGATTCCGTTGCAGTCCCACAACCCGGTGGTAACGCCCAGCGTGGGCATCGCGCTGTTCCCACAGGATGGCGAGGACCCGGACACCCTGGTTCGCAATGCAGATACCGCCATGTACGCCGCCAAGGCGAGCGGTCGCGCCTGCTATCGCTTCTACGATGAGGACATGAATGCCCGCGCCGTCGAGCAGCTGAAAATGGAAGAAGAATTGCGCGACGCCATGCGCAATGATGAGCTGGAATTACGATACCAGCCGCAGGTGGATACGCGCACCGGCGAGGTGGTGAGCATGGAAGCGCTGGTGCGCTGGAAGCACCCGCAAAGAGGCATGGTGTCACCCCTGGAGTTTATTCCCGTTGCCGAGCGCACCGGGCAGATAATAGAGCTCGGAGAATGGGTAATGGGCGAGGTCGCGCGCCACTGCCAGTACTGGGACGCAATGGGCCTGCAGTCCTTTCGCGTTTGCGTCAACATTTCTCCCCTGCAATTCAACCAGAGCAACCTGCCTCAGTGGATCGCAGGATTCCTGGAGAGCTCCGGGCTGGATGCCAGGCGCCTGGAACTGGAGCTGACCGAAAGCGCTATCATGACCGACGCCCAGACCAACATCGAAAAGCTCGCGCAGCTGAAGGAGCTGGGTCTGGAGCTGGCCGTTGACGACTTTGGCACGGGGTACTCCTCACTCAGTTACCTCAAGCGTTTCCCGATTGACACACTAAAGATTGACCAGAGCTTTGTCGCAGACCTCTACCGACCAGACGGAGCGGCTATCGTCGACGCCATCGTCGCCCTGTCCAAAACCCTCAATCTGCGGGTGATCGCCGAGGGCATTGAAGACAAAGAGCAGCTGGAATACCTGGTGGCGCGCGGCTGCGATCTGCTGCAGGGTTTCTACTTCTCTCATCCACTCTACCCCGAGGACGTGCCGGACATGTTACGGCACAACTTCAGCAAGGAACTGCAGATCGGATGATCGCCGTTACGTCCGCCATCACTGCATGAAGCCCCTGCTGCACGCCACACTTGTCCTGCTGACACTGCTCGCGACCTGCAAAGCCCTGGCTGACGAGAACCAGATCCTGCACGTAATGCTGCAGGGTGACTCCGCTGCCAGCATGCGCTCCCTCGCACAAGCACAGTCCGGCAAGCTGACGCATTACCTGCCCATCATCAACGCTGTAGGCGCCGAACTTACCCGGGCGCAGCTCGACGCTGTACTGGCCTCCGGCGAAGTGACACGCCATATAGACGACCTGGCCCTGAACGATCAGCCCGAAGGTGAACCCGAACCAGAGAACCCCTGCAAAATTGCCGGCTCCGTAGAGATTTTGCGCGGTCACGACGGCTTTCGGTGGTACCTGTACAACAAGGCAGATGACGCCAGGCAACTGACTGCCCTGGACATGAGCTGGCCTGCCTCGCTGGGTGCTATTCAGAGCATTACCCTGGGCGGCAATGCGGTGCCGCCCAGCTCCTGGCACAACCAAGCTGCGCAGGAGGCGCAGATTAAACTACCGCCAGAGGCCGCCCCGGACCTGCGCGGACGGCAGGCGCTGGACGTCCGATTTGAGCACGCCGCCAAAACCGAACCCCTGCAAAGCGACTACTCGGTTGTGGCCCACTTCGGCGATGACTGTGAAACCAAACTGATTCCCGGGTACCCCGAAAACAGCACAGACTTTTACTACAGCACGGTGACCGGCGCAGAGGAACTGCATCGTCACGGCGTTAAAGGCGATGGCGTCACGGTGGCGGTGCTCGATTCCGGCCTTTGGGATCACCCGGCACTCATCCGGAACACAAACGGGAAGGACCGCGTACTGGCTCGCTACGACGCCATCAACAATAGCGAGATAGACGGTGTTTTCGACGAAAGCGGGCACGGCACGCACCTGACCAGCGTGATCGCCCATAGCGGCAAGACACTCAGGCAGGGCAAAGCGACCGGCGGTTTCAAGGGCATCGCGCCAGACGTCAGCCTGGTTGCGGTCAAGGCTTTTAACGAAACCGGCCAGGGTGGCATGCTGGACATAGTCAGGGGCCTGCAATGGGTGGTCGACAACCGCGAAAAGTACAATATCGGCGTACTCAACCTCTCTTTCGCCGCCCGCCCACGCTGGCCCTACTACCTGGACCCGATCAACCAGGCCGTTATGCGCGTCTGGGCGGCGGGCATTACCGTGGTTGCCGCCGCTGGCAACGAGGGTCCGGAGGATATGACGGTTGGCTCCCCTGGCAACTTGCCCTACATCATTACCGTGGGTGCCGTTACCGACTCATGGACCGTCGACACCAGGGCTGACGACTATATTCCAGACTTCTCTTCCCGGGGCCCCACTCCGGCAGCGCACATCAAGCCAGACCTTGTAGCGCCGGGCGGACACATCACCGGCATTACCCGCCCGGGCTCCAGCCTCACGCAAGATCACCCGGAGTACGCACTTCCCGGAGGTGATTTCGTGATGACCGGCTCCTCACAGGCGGCCGCCCTGGTTTCCGGCCTGGCCGCCCTGCTGCTGCAGCTGGAGCCCGACCTTTCGCCCGACGACGTAAAGTGCAAACTGCTCAGCACCGCCGAGCTGGCAATTAACCGGGACGGCCTGCTGGCCTACAGTCCTTTCGTCCAGGGGCATGGTTACGTCAACCTGACCCGAGCCATTACCCTGGGAGAGCGCGGCTGCGGGAACACCCAGCTTAACCTCAGCCGGGACATGTCCTTCGAGGAGCACTTTGAGGGCCCTGCGATCATCGATGCGGATGGAAAAATCAGTTTGCCCGGGCTAGTGCAAATGCTGTCCGCAGAACCCACCGAGAAAGGCAATAGCGAAAACCGTGTGTGGGGCGTGAAGGCGCACGTAGAGCGGCTGCCGGAAACATACCGCTCCCCCGCCAATCACCCGTTCTCCTGGCAGGAGATGTATGAACTGGAACGCCAGAAGATAGAAGCACTGTCCACACCTCCCTGAATCCGGGCGGCCCCGGAAAAGACAAGCTGACCGCCCTGCAGCGGCACTATGACCCTCCCGGGGCAAGCCACCGATCGCCAGCCCGTATCTTATGTTTTATTCTTATATTTCAGATAGTTAGCGTCTTTTAACCCTCGCCAGAGCGCACCGCCCCCCGGCTCCCCTCGCCAACACTGCCCCAAAAGGGGTATATACATCCCTTCTTCTCGCGCGATGCAACTCGTTTAATGAAGTCAAGCGTCCAAGAAAGAAGATGTGACCCGGGTCTCAACCCTACTCCCGGAACTTTTAAGCACGTCACACGGTGTGACATTACAAAGCACAAAAACGAAGGCGGACAAAACAATGACTACTTACAGCGCAGCAAAGCTTGCAACCCTCGGCGGACTCACTTTAGCCCTGCTTAGCCCAAACCTGACACTCGCTGGAAGCGAACAAACAGCCAGCGCCGAAGGTAGCCAGAACCTGGTTCACCGCGTAAGCCACTCACTGGCAGACGCCAAGTCCTACACCCGCAGCGGCAACGCCGGGTACAAGTGGGGCAAGACCACCCAGCCCGCTACAGCTACCAGCGAATGGGCAGATAATACCCCAGCACAAGCCGGCTACAAGTGGGGCAAAGCCGATACACAACCCGAAGTTGAGACATATGCTGACAACGCTGGCTACCAGTGGGGAAGCATGAGCTTTTCTGAGCAGTCGGCTTATAACTGGGGCCTTCGTTACTTCGCTGACCAGTCTGCTTACAGCTGGGGCCTTCCGTTACTTCGCCGACCAGTCTGCCTACAAGTGGGGCCTTCGTAACTTCGCTGACCAGTCCGCTTACAGCTGGGGCCTCCGTAACTTCGCTGACCAGTCTGCTTACCGCTGGGGGCTTCGTACCTTCGCTGACCAGTCCGCTTACAGCTGGGGCCTCCGTTGCTTCGCTGACCAGTCCGCTTACAGCTGGGGGCTCCGTTCCTTCGCTGACCAGTCTGCTTACCGCTGGGGACTCCGCTAGGCAGCGCAAAACTCAATTAACTCTCTGATTCTGCTCCCGGCGTAAACTTCTTGGCTCCGCCTTTCAACCAAGATTTCTTACGCCTTTTTTAGTTCGATTTTTCCAAAGTTCTACCTTCTCTTATTCCTACAATCTAAGCTAACCTAGACTCTCTGACAGCCCCTCGAATCAGGGAATCTTACTGGCCATGAAGAAAGCAGTACTAGGTATCGCACTCGCGCTCGCTATCTGCCCAGGCCTGTTATTTGCTGACATCGCTGAAAATATCAGCCTCAGTTTCCTACCATCGCCAGTATCATCCAACCTTACACAACAAAGTGTTCGCCAATCATTTCAAGATTCGACAGGGGCGCTTTGGTTTGTAACACAAGAAGGTATCAACAGGTATACAGGAAAATATTTAAAACAATACCGACACTCACCTTCCAATCCAGACTCGCTCTCAAGTGACATAGCTACAAAAGTCGCAGAAGATCTCTACGGCAACTTATGGGTTGCTACGGCGGGAGGAGGGCTTAACAGATATGATCGAAAACGAGACCGCTTCGAGCGATTTCTTTCGGATATAAACGACCGCAATTCCCCTCTTTCAAACTATGTATCAACTATATTCGTAGACTCCTCGGGAAGCGTCTGGCTGGGATACAAAAACGCGTTTAGCAAACTAGACCCAAGGACTCTCACATATAAACACTTTTATGCAGACGCTGATCATAAATCTCATTTTGGAACCGTAATCGATTTTGCAGAAACAGGCGACGGCCAGATTTGGGCAGCAACGAGCCATGAAGGGCTTATAAAAATCAACAAAACTTCTCTAAAGCCATCGCAAGTCGCCTTGATTGACACACTAAAAAAAGAAGAGCCGATTAGAATAATTAGCTTGTTGGCATCGTCGCTAAATCTTTGGATTGCTACTGCAGAAAGGGGCGTAATATTACTTAACACAGAAAACAGTACAACCAAGACTTATGCCCATATTGAAGGCAACATGTCCTCTCTTTCCTCAAATAACGTAGATTCAATTTTCAAAGACAACGATGGACTCATATGGGTTGGCACTCATGAGGGTCTGAATTTGTTTCATGGGTCCACTGGTACCTTCTCTCGATTCGATACTGAAAATACCGGCCTCCCAGGGGACCTGATCTTTAGCATCTATCAGTCACGGGAAGGTGTCTACTGGATCGGAACCCTCTATGGACTGGCAAGCGGACGGGATACTAGGTTTTCGAAGTTTGATGTAACCACTGGCGGACTATCTAGCAACTCAGTTAATACCTTTTCCGAAACACAAGACGGGACCCTATGGGTGGGAACAGACGATGGATTGAATCGAATGCGACCCGGCCAAGAACAATTCGAATGGATTAACCAATACACCTCTCCTGGAATTTCGAGCAACATCGTCATGAGTCTCCTCGCTGATGGAGATCGTTTGTGGATTGGCACCTTCGATAGCGGCCTCAATCTGTTAAACATTAGCACTAACGAAGTAAAAACCTTCAGGCATTCGCCAACAGACCCTAGGACAATTGGCGGCAATGGTATTACGTCAATTCTAAAGACATCCGAGGGTCTGATAGTAATTGGAACGTACGGTGGCGGACTAAGCGTTTATGACAGTTTATAGACTCGTTTACTACTTTCAAGTCCGACCCATTTGATGAAAAAACGCTTAGTAATAACAACGTTATAGCGCTTCATCAGGATACCTTGGGAAACGTCTGGATAGGGACTGAATCGGGGCTTAATCAATTAGACCTGGAAAATGGCGATTTTTCTAGAATCTCGGGCCCGGGGTTAGAGCGCACTCCATTAAAGAGTATTGTTTGGGCTATTCACGAGGATCCAAATGGCACACTTTGGATTGGAAGCGCGGGAGGCGGTTAGGGTCGGAGTTGGTCGAGAGAGGATAGAGAAAAATCCGAGATTAAATTCAAGCACCTCTCTGAGTCAGTGAACTTGCCAAGTTCAAACATCTATGGAATCGAGAGCGACGACAATGGCGCTCTATGGATCACACAATAGAGGGATCTAAAATAGATTCAAGCCTAAGGAACATAATAAACTATGGTATCCGTGACGGCCTGCAAGATACCGAATTCAACATGGGAGCATCCTTTAGATCTAGTGAGGGCGTACTCTTCTTTGGTGGCTTGCGAGGGTATAACACTATTGATCCTAGAAAAGCTGGCGAGTCTTCCAAACCACCACAAGTCAGCATCCAGTCAATTAAGGTAATGAATGAAATTAGAGTCTTTAATGAACCTTACAATAATCTGAAGCAAATAGTACTCGGCCACGAAGATAAGATGTTCTCGGTTGAAGTGTTTGCAGCAGACTACGCGGACCCAGAGGCTATCCAATATGCTTATAAGTTAGAGGGCATAAATTCCGAATGGGTGATCTCTCCAGACTCTAGGATCGCTTCTTTTACTACCCTTCCAGCAGGTCAATACACGCTAAAAATGGCTGCATCGACTCCCGACGGAAACTGGAATTGGGAGGCGCTTTCACTTCCAATAACTGTAGAACCACCGCCTTGGCTTAGCTCATATGCTTATACGGCCTATGCTTCGATTGTATTCTCAATGATCCTGCTGTTTCTAAGAAGACAGCGCAAAGAGGCGAACCTCGCGTATAGAAGACAACGCGAGCTGGAAATCAAAGTTGAGGAACGAACCTCAGACTTGGAAGAGGCCAGACTCAGCGCAGAGAAGGCTAATAAGGCGAAGTCAGAATTTCTCGCAACAATGAGCCATGAGATTAGAACACCTATGCATGGCATGATTGGAATGACTGAGCTTTTACTTCACACCAACCTGGAGGCCGAGCAACGAAGGTTTGCAGAAGCTGCGCATAACAGCGGCGTGTCCTTACTATCAATAATCAACGATGTTCTAGATTTCTCAAAAATAGAAGCGTCAAAGGCTAACGTTGAAAAGGTATCCTTTGATTTGCTGGAGCTAGTAGACCAAGTCTGCTACTACAGAGCGAACCAGCCCATCGCAAAGACATAGAGCTGATAAATATTACTTCCCCGGAAATAACCTTCGAAACCATCGGCGATCCGACAAAACTGAGACAGATTCTGATGAATTTGGTCAGCAATTCAATCAAATTCACCCACGACGGTGCCATTGTCGTCAGAACCATCGCGAAGGAACTCAACGAGGCGTCACAGACTTCCACATTAGTTCTCTCGGTCGAGGACAGCGGAATAGGAATGGACGAGGCAACACAAGACAGAGTTTTCGATGCCTTTACACAAGCTGACGCTAGTACAACTAGGCAGTATGGCGGAACGGGTTTGGGCCTTTCGATATCCAAACGGTTTGTGGAAATGATGGGGGGAGAGATATCCGTGAGACTCTTGTCCAGGAAGAGGAACGACTATTAAAGTTGAGTTAGAGCTTGAGATCGGCGAACAAATCATTACAGAGTCAAATGAAAAAAAGTCAGTCGGCAAACGTGCTTACTGAAAGCGAATTACACTACGAAATGATTGCATCTCACCTCACTAGATTAGGCTTCCATTGTTCTCAGATCAAAGAGGTTGGGGAAATGTTGCCCCAAGCTAATTTAAACGTAATCGACGAAAATTGGCTTGAGGATCACTCGATCTCCAAGCCGAGATTGGGAGGTTAAAAAGCAGCGAGTGCCTGATGGCTCAGTCTTTGCCAAGTAATTCGTTGAAGAAGGCTCGAAGATTCGGAGCACTGTCTGCTCACCACTCTCAATAAAGTCCCTTGCTGATTCGTTCGCGCGAATATCTACTTCAGAGAGCAACTCACTCGAGATGGGCGGAAGATCGAAACAGTACCCTAACTTTAATGCCCGCGTGCTGGTTGCCGAAGACGTTGAAATCAATCAGAGAATTGCCCGAGAAATGTTACAAATCCTAGGCTGTAAAGTGTTTATAGCACCTGATGGTGCAGAGGCAGTCAAAATTTTCAAGGAAGACAGCATCGATATCGTTTTAATGGACTGCCAAATGCCAAAAATGGATGGTTTTGATGCAACGAAGGCAATTCGAAAGTACGAGAGTGATGAAGCTCTAGCAAAAACGCCAATTGTCGCATTAACTGCAGGCACGACTAAAGCAGATCAAGAGAAATGCAGGTCTGCGGGTATGGATAGTTTCATTTCGAAGCCATTTGGCATTGATGATGTGGTGACCGTACTCGGGGAGCGTTGTTCACAAACGCGAGTAGACTGCTACTGAAAAATTAGGGTTATCTCAGACTCCCGCTCAAGACCTTTCAATTGATGAAGCCATCAAAGTTATAAATCATTCGGCACTCAATAATATTCGAGATGTTGAGGACCAAACAGGAAACCCACTTTTACCAACAATTTTTTCTAGTTACGAGGATCAATTCACTGCCAAGCTAGCGGAACTTGAGAGCGATATAGATCGACAGGACTCCGACTCCTCATACAAAAGCGCCCACGCAATAAAGTCTATGAGTGCCAACATCGGGGCAGAGAGAGTCAGGCACATAGCAGAAAAAATGGAGCGCTTCGGAAGACGTGGGGACGTCCAGTCAATGAGAAGCCTCTTAACAGAACTGGCGCAAGCAAAAGCGGAGTTCACCAAAGAAATGCATCGCATCGAGCTAAGAAAGTACAGTCTATGAATGGAGCTTTCCTTCCATTTGGTCTAGTTGACGTCTAATCCAAGTGCTTTCATTCAGAAAAATAACCATTGCCATTTACGCTAGTCTGTTCCTACTGGTTTTTTCAACGAGCGCTGCGTCCTCGATAAAGATCCTCAAATCGCCAATTTCCGAACAAGTTGAAAATCCAGTAATTACCGCCATACATCAGGATTATGCAGGGTTTCTGTGGGTGGGCACTCAAACAGGATTATATCGGTTTGCCGGTAAAAACTTTGAGCTTTTCTCAGCAACCAGCAAAGGAAGACACAAAATTCCGGTTTCTGATATCAGGGGCATTTCTGGTGCACGGCCGCAAACCTTATACATAGCAACCTACGGTGGTGGGTTGCTTAAGTGGTCACCAAAACTACGCAGGTTCGACAGGGCCTTCAAGGAAGGTTTGCATAGAGATGACTTTGAGCATGTCACGGGTCTATTCAGTGATTCAGAGAGGCGTATCTGGCTCGCCACTACTTCGGGATTAAGGATCATAGATGAGCACTCGGGGGTAGCTATAGGATGGGCAAAAAATAACTCTTTGTTGTCCTCGATAAAAGGTTCCGTAGAGTTCCTTAGAATGCGACCCGGCTATTTTATTTTAGCATCTGGAGGAAGAGTGTTAGGCGTAGACGACAAGTCGGGAGTAGTCACCGAACTTGCCAACACATCCGAAGGAAGAACCATAACTGCTTTAGCCAAAAACTCAGATACTGAGATCTTCATCGGAACAGACAAAGGCTATTTGTACACCCTGGATTTAGAAAGGAACCTGTTGGTGCTAAGCAAAGAGGCAAGATCTGAATTCAAGGCATCGATCACGGCCCTATCGATTTTTGAGTCTCGCATATGGGTGGGTACAACCTCAGGTCTATTCTCGTTCGACAGGAAATTGAGTGACCCAATTTCATATCACTATAACGGCTCTGAGCTTTCACACGACCATGTAACGGTTTTCGCAGAAGTTGGCAAGGAACTGTTTGTCGGAACATACGACGGGCTCAACCAAATAGGAAACACGCTATTCCAAAACAGAGACTCGTTTAACAGCGGAGTGTATAACGACGTTATGAGTTTTGAACTCGATTCCCGTAAAAACCTATGGGTAGGAACCTTTGGCGGACTATTTTATTCCGAGGCAACGCATAATGAGCATGAAATCGTTAGAGTCTCACCAGATGGCGAAGTCTCACCAGATAATAGGATCATGTCCCTGGAGGCGGTCGGAGACACGCTCTGGATAGGCACATGGAACGAAGGAGTAAAATTTATAGACTTGAGTTCAAGACGCTTCTTAGTAAATCGCATTCCTGAACTGGGAAGAAGCTCTGTGACCAAGATACTAAAGAAAGATAACAAAGAAGTTTGGGTTGCAACTTTTGACAGAGGTCTGTGGCGGATATTGGATGACTCAGCCTATAGTTATCCGGAGCTGGAAAACTCATCCGTAACAGGTCTAGCTTCCGACGGAGAAAAGATATTTCTGGCATTCACAGAGAGAGACATCTATCAACTTGATCAGCAGATAAACGCTTTCACTAAGCTAGATATTCAGCTTCCGAACGAGATTACCGGTGTTACGATATTCACGCTGACTGTTATTGATCCAAACACATTCATTATTGGCACCAAAGAGCATGGTGCACTCTTGTTGGAAGGTGATTCAATTCGCGGATCTTTCTATGCTTCAAGGTTCGGAGGTGAATTAGGCATACCAAATATTTCTGTTTACGCCATACTCGGCGATAAGGATAGTGGTTTTTGGGTTTCAACAAATAGCGGTGTGTTCAAACTGAATGGAAGTGGCGAGATCACTCAACGTTACGGCAGATCGCAGGGACTCAATAGCGTTGACTTTAACTTTGGAGCTCACTTTTATGGAAACAATGGCTTCATATATTTTGGTGGAGTCAAGGGTTACGCTTACTTTGATCCAAGCATGGCGCTACCTCAAGACAATAAACCCAAGTTCGTATTGTATAGCGCAAAAATCGATAAGACTTCAGATATCGGCTTTAATGAGTTGAAGAACCTGAATGACATTGTTATGTCCAGCGCTAACAAGAGCTTAGTTTTACATTTCAATGTTTTAGATTACGAAGATCCATTTCATAACAAGTTCAAATACAAACTTCAAGGCTTCGACCCAGACTGGATCGACAACGGTACTAACAACAAAGCCACTTACACTAGCCTGCCCGCAGGTGACTACACTTTTATGGCCAAGGGCGCGAATGCTGCTGGAGTTTGGAGTGAAGATAACGTCTCACTACGTATCAAAGTACTACCGCCGTGGTGGTTAACTCAGTGGGCGTATGCCTTCTATACGCTCTGCGCGCTTTGCGTGGTTTGGGGTGCCATGCGCGTATACCGCACAAAGCTGCTGCGCCAGGAGGCGGAGCGTAGAGCCGATGAAATGCACGCGCTGGCTGATACGGTGCGGGATGAGCTGCAGGAGAGTCAGGAACTGCAGGATGGGTTGGTCCAATCGGCTTATCGTCATAACACGGCAACGATAGACCTGATCAAGCAGATCAGCGCTGTGACAGCGCAATCATCAGGCGATGATGGCCTTTCCGGGCATCTGGCGGCGATGGAAGTCCTGGAGAAAAGCTATTACTTCGAGAACGCGGCCCTCGCGGCCAATCTCCACGAATACATCGACGGCCTCTGTAACCTGTTACTGCCCCGCGCTTCGGTGGATCCAGCAACCATCAGTATTATTAATCTCTCGACCAACTCGCTGATTCCTGCACCGGTTGCCACGCCCCTTGCGATTATTCTCTACGAATTAATCGATAATGCGCTGCAACATGCTTTCACGGCCAGGTCGGCCGCGAACTTCATCCAGATATCGCTGGAGCTCAAACCGGCAACCTCCTCTACCATCGACACGCTGACTGTTATTGTCCAGGATGATGGCATCGGCTTACCCTCCGGGTTGAATGTCCAGGCCGCACCGTCTAAAGGCTTCAGGGTTATCAATGCGCTCTGCGGCCGGCTGGGTGGCAAGCTGGATGTCGGGCTAGACTCCGGCACCATGATCTCGGTTTGTCTGCCGCTGTACGAGGAAACAGCCCGCTACAGCAACTGACAGCGTCCGACGTTGCCTCTGGTCGCAGGTGTTACTACTATAAGGGCCACTATCCAGGCATGCGGGAAAAGAGAACAGTCCATGATGATGCAAAGAAAGCGTCTTCACTGCTTTGGAAGCTCCTGTCAGTTGACCGTCAGTGCCGCCCCCCGGGAGGCAGAGGTGCTGATCGATCTCGCC
This sequence comes from uncultured Gammaproteobacteria bacterium, assembly GCA_963845135.1. Classification (GTDB taxonomy): domain Bacteria; phylum Pseudomonadota; class Gammaproteobacteria; order Pseudomonadales; family Halieaceae; genus Halioglobus. Next base: position 223,298 of record CAWJQW010000013.1, read on the forward strand.
ATTGCTGAGCTGGCCCGTGTCGAGTCCAAGTTCAGCGTATATGATCCACAAAGTGTTATCAGCGCGGTAAACCAGGCGGCAGGCACCGGCTCGGTTACGGCACTGGACGCCGAAGCCAGGAGCCTGTTCGACTTCGTTGCGGCGCTGTGGGTAGAGAGCAACCACCTGTTCGACCCCACCACCCGGTTACTGCAGGACTGTTACGACGACAACGGCAAGCTGAAAGCGACCCAGGAACAGATCAAGGCCATGGTCCGCCTGGTGGGCTGGAACAAACTACAGCTGGATGACCAGGGGGCTTATCTGCCGGAGAAAGGCATGCTCATCGATCTCAACAGCTGCATACGCCCCTATGCCATCGATAGCGTGCGTAAACGCCTGGTAAAGGAAGGTGTGGAACACGCACTTCTGGAGCTGGACCACGACGCGGTGACTATCGGCAAGCAGGCCGACGGCGCGAACTGGCTGCTGGGCCTGCGCCACCCACACGGCAGGCGCACCGCTATCAACCGGGTAAAGCTCAACAACCGTGGCTTTGCCATGCGCGGTGACTTCGAGCGGCGCATCAGTTTTGAGGGGGAGAACTTTGGCCGCGGTTTGAGCCCGGTAGACGGCTTTCCTGTGCCGGGCATGCTGAGTGTTTCGGTGATTGCCGACACCTGCCTCAACGCCTGCGGGGCTGCGAGTATTGCGCGACTGAAAACCGAGCAAGCGGCAGTGAACTGGCTGGACCGGTTGGGGCTACCGTGGATGGCCATAGACCGGCAGCTCAACTGCCACGGCCCGCTGGCCCCAAACTAGCTCACGCTAAACACCTTTAAACAGTGGTTTCCGCTTTTCCCGCTGGGCGCTAAACCCTTCCTGAAGATCTTCTGACGCCAGGCACAACTCAGATAAGGCAGTCGCCGCTGCCATATCGATGCCGCCGCCGGCGGCCTGCTGCAACACGTTTTTCATGGAACGCACTGCCAGTGGCGCAAGGCCGGCTATATGCTGCGCCAGGTCATGGGTCGTCTTCTCACGCTGCGCCGGCAGCACCAGGTGATCAAGAAAGCCAATTGCCAACATCGCCTCGGCATCAAAGGTCTCCGAGGCAACGAGAATGCGCTTGGCCAGGTTCACACCCAAACGTTCCACAAAGCGGTTAATACCGCGCAGCGGATAACACAGGCCAATCGCAGCGGCGGGCACGCGCATGCGGCTGCCCTCTATCCCCACGCGGAAGTCACAAGACAGCGCCAGCTCGACGCCGCCGCCAAAAACATTGCCGTTGAGCGAGGCGATGGTTGGTATCGGCATTTCAGCCAACTGGTCCGTGGTCGCCTGAAAGCAGTCACCGCTGATTTTGCCCTCGCCCAGTTCACTCAGGGAGGCCCCGGCGCAGAAGGTTTTCTCGCCGGCCCCGGTAACCACCAGTACCCGCACCTCCCGGTCCTCACGCACCTGGGCAAGGCGCGCCTGTATTGCATCTAATTCGACCTGCCCCAATGAATTGTGGCGCGCGGGATTGTTCAGTGTAAGCACGCCGACATGGCCGGCCTGTTCATACAAAATCGTGTCGCTCATGGCACTTCCTGACTACAGAAACGGACCGAGTTTGGCACAGCGCACCGCGGGGTTCCAGTCACTACGCTGCGCTGGACAGGGTTGGGCACCCGGCCCATACTCCCTGTTCGCCAATCAGGGACAGGGTTTTGCCTAAGCGTTGCACATGGTGTGGGGAGGATCCCCTCTACGTTAGCTACCACGATGATGAATGGGGAGTGCCCGTTCGCGACGACACTACCCTGTTTGAATTCATCATCCTGGAGGGCGCACAGGCCGGCCTATCATGGATCACGGTACTGAAGAAGCGGGAAGCATACCGCCAGGCATTCGACGGCTTTGATGCCCAAAAAGTCGCCCGCTACAGCGACAAGAAGCTCGACAAACTCCTGCTCAACCCCGGCATCATCCGCAACCGGCTGAAGGTGTACGGCGCGCGTAAAAACGCGCGTGCATTCCTGGAGGTGCAGGCGAAAAAGGGCAGCTTCGCCGAGTACATCTGGGACTTTGTGGACGGCGCGCCAATACAGAATCGCTGGAAGTCCATGGCAGACGTCCCCGCCACCACCCCCGTCTCGGACGCACTCAGCAAAGACATGAAGCGCCGCGGCTTCACTTTCGTAGGCTCTACCATCATGTATGCGCACATGCAGGCAACAGGCATGGTCAACGACCACACCGTGGACTGTTTCCGCCACCGGGAATGCGGGACCATGGCTGGCAAAGCATGACCGCCACAAGTTCCGGCAGCCGTCGGGTCTGGCAACTGGCCTGGCCGACCATCGTCTCCAACCTGCTGTTTGCGACAGTGGGCTTTATGCACATCAAGATTGTGTCGGGCCTGGGTAACAGCGCCGTGGCGGCTGTCACCAGTGGCCACCGGGTCTTCTTCCTGATCCAGGCGATATTGATGGGGGTCTCGGTGGCCACAACGGCGATGGTCGCGCGCAGCTGGGGCGCGCAGCGCATCGCCGAGGCGGAGCTGATCACCTGGACGTCCCTGGCCCTGGGCATGTCGGTCGCGGCCACCCTCTCCATTCCCACGCTGTTGTTTCCCGAGAGCGTCGCAGGGCTATTCGGGTTGGACGCGGAGACCACCTACCAGACGGCGCAGTTCGTTTTCTGGTTGGGCCTGTTCAACGTATTCACTGCCGTCAACATGATCCTGTCCACGGCCCTGCGCGCGACCGGAGACGTCATCACGCCGCTCTGGTTCCTGGTGCTCAGTTCCGTATTCAATGTGACATTCGGCTACATGCTCGCACACGGTGTGGCCGGCCTGCCTGCCCTGGGGGTATCCGGCGTCGGCTTTGGCGGTGGTTTCGCCGGGGCCCTGGTCTCCTGCCTGTTCGCTGCCATCTGGTGGCGCGGCAAGTTCACGCTTAAAGCATTGAAGCGAGCCACCGTGGACCGTCCTACCCTGCGGCAACTGGTTTCTATCGGCGCACCGTCAGTGCTGGAGCAAGGCATTATCCAGGTCGCCTTTATCGCCTTCTTTGCCATCGTCGGGCGGTACGGCACGGCGGCCTATGCCTCCTATGGCATCGGTATCAGCCTGGTCTCTTTTTCCATCGTGGTGGGATTCGGGTTCAGCATCGCTGCGGCTACCCTGGTGGGCCAGCAACTGGGCGCCGGTAACCCGGAGATGGCCAAGGCCGCAGGCTGGCGGGGCATGCGCATGGCGATGGGCGCCATGACGATCTTTTCCGTGGCGCTGGCACTCTATGCCAGCGATCTGGCGGCGTTCATGATCGAAGACCCGGAAACCCGGCGCCTGACCGTCATTTTCATTTACCTGATTGCCCTGGCGCAGCCCGTTATGGCGATTGAAATCACCCTGTCGGGCGCTCTGCGCGGCGCGGGCGATACGCGCTACCCACTGATAGCAACACTGTGCGGCATTATTTTCGGGCGGCTGATTCCCGCGCTGCTGATCCTGTGGCTGGACCTCTCCATCACCTGGCTGTTCGCCGTCATGCTGCTGGACTACTGCATCAAGTCGGCAATGATCCTGCGCCGCTATCGCTCCGGGAAGTGGCTGACCGTGCGGGTCATGCCCAGCAAGGCCTAACGGTAGCTGACCAGTTCTTCGCCATGCTCATGGCCGAGCATGCGCAAAAAAGAACAATCGTTGAAATACGAAACCGACACCCGCGTTCCGCTGTAGAAAAGCTGGGTTACCGAGCAATTGAAAATCGGCTCATAAAAGCGATAGGTGTGTTCGCCGTCCAGGCCGAGCGCCTGGGCTACCAGGGTGGCAATGGTACCCCCGGAAGTGAAAATACCGACGGTCTTACCGCTACCCTCATTGCGCATCACCTCGTGCAGGGCGTCCCGGGCCAGCCCGGAGTATTCCTGCCAGCTTTGAATGCCATACTCGCTGCAGTCGTGACTCACCCAGTGATTGAAAACCGCCTCAATCACTTTTTGGTAGTCCTTGCTGCTACTGAGCCCACGCTGCAGCAGCGCATCGATGTTTGGGTTATTACGGGCCACCAGCGGGGCGAGGTTTTTTACCTGCTCGTCGTTGTTAATCTCATTGAAGCGGGCATCCACCGTATGCGCTATGCCACCGCCCAACTCCGCGCAAACCCGCTCGCAGGTTTCGCGCTGGCGCGACAGGTCACCGCTATAGGCTGCATCAAGCGTAATGCCGGCGCGGGCCAGGTATTGGCCGGTGCGCTGGGCCTGCAACTGCCCCAGGGGGGAAAGCTGGTCGTAGTTCTCGGCACCGAAGGACGCCTGCCCGTGGCGAATCAGGTAGATTGTCGCCATTATCCCTGCACCCCGCGATCAAAACTGAGCTTGCGGCGATAGGGGTAAAAACTCTCCACGTAACCGCTGCGAATCTGCTCCTGCAGGTCCTGCCAGAAGGAGGCCTCGTACAGGTCGCTGTGGATCTCGTCGAAGACCTTGCGTGCCCGCTGGTTACCCGAGAAAAACAGCCGGAACTCTTCCGGGAAAATATCGTTGGGGCCGACCGTGTACCAGGGTTTGCTGGCCATCTCCTCTGCCTCTGTACGCGGCTCGGGAATCTTACGAAAGTTACACTCGGTCAGGGGTTGAATCTCATCGTAGTCATAAAACACCACACGCCCGTGGCGGGTCACGCCGAAGTTTTTCAGCAGCATATCGCCGGGGAATATGTTGGCCGCGGCAAGCTGCTTGATCGCGTTACCGTATTCGTCCATCACATCCCGAACCTGTTCATCGGTCGCGTCATGCAGGTACAGGTTAAGGGGTATCATCCGCCGCTCTACGTAAACATGCTTGATGATCAGGGCCTTGCCGTGCTCCTCTATCATCGAGGGCGCAACCTTGTAGAGCTCTTCCATCAGTTCGTCGGAAAAGCGTTCACGGGCAAACGCGAGATTGGTGAACTCCTGCGTATCGGCCATGCGGCCGGCCCGGTCCCAGCGTTTCACCAGGGCATACTTTTCTTTCACCTGCTGGCGCGTCATCTCCTTGGGCGGTGTGAAACCGGTCCTTGATGATCTTGAACACAAAGTCGTAGGACGGCATGGTAAACACGCACATCACCATGCCCTTGATGCCAGGGGCAATCATGAACTTGTCTTGCGTGCTGGCCATATGGCGATAGGCACAGCGGTGGTAGTAGGTCTTGCCGTGCTTGTTGTACCCCATCGCACTGTAGATTTCAGAGATGGGCTTGGCCGGCATCAGTTGTTGCAGGAACAGAACATAAGCTGACGGAATACTCGCATCCACAAAAAAGTACGACCGCGTGAAGCTGAACACCACACTGACCTTGTCCGGCCCGAACAGGACCGTGTCTACATACACTGCCCCCTGCTCGTTGTGCAGCACAGGCAGCACAAACGGCATGGAGTTTTCGCCATTGATGATACGGCCGACAATATAGGCACCCTTGTTGCGGAAGAAGTGATGCTCCAGCACCTGAAACTCCAGCGCGTCCCCGTCCAGGGAAAAGTGCTGGCGCAGGTAGTTGTCCACGACCTGCATGATATTGTTCACATCACGACGGCTGTCTTCATAGGGAATGTCGAAGGCGTAATCAGCAAGAATCGCTTCCCAAACGGCGTGCAACGATCCAGCGACCTTGTAAGTGCGGTAAACGGAGCTGACATCCGCAGGCGGCATGTCACCGTGGGGGGAAAATACAAACGCGTAGTCATTGCGAATCATGCGATGGTCGAACACCGCACAAAACACCGAGTTAAAGAAGGTCTCGGCGATTTCGAAGTTGTTGTGACCTTCGATCATGTCCGCGTAGATGTCGCGCACTTCCTTCCAGAACTCGTAGTCCTTCAGGTACTCGCCGGCAATCAACTCCACGTAAGCAATGATCTCGGCGGTCTTTTCCTTGCGCAGGTCTATGCGTCGGTTTGCCGACTCCTGCATCCCGCGCCAGTCTGCGTTTTCAAAACGCGTTTTTGCGGCCAGGGTGATGTTCTGGAACTCGCAGAAGAACGCCTCAAAACCATTGAGAATGGTTCTGGCGAAGCGCTCCTTGCGTTCCAGGCCTTGTATGGATTGGCTCATCAGACTGCGGGGTTACCCATGGCCCGGCGCAGTTTGCGCATGCCACCCAACCAGCGGTCGTAGTCTGCAGTCTTGCGTTCGCGGTAGGCCTGCACCTCCTTGTGAGGGAGCACCAGGAATCGCTCATCGGCCAGGGCGGCCATGACTTCTTCCGCCACGTCGGCGGGCGACAGCACACCGTCAACACCCGGCCGTACCGCCGTCTCCGGTGTCGCCAATCATGCGCGTGGCAACGGCCTGGGGGCACAACACAGATACGCCAATGCCGTCGTCCCCGTGGGTAATCGACAGCGATTCGGCAAAGCCCACTGCCGCATGCTTGGTGGTGGAATAGGCGGCATCGCCGATCTGGTTGAGCAGTCCTGCGGCAGACGCGGTGTTGAGGAAATACCCCTCACCCCGGGCCAGCATGGCGGGTAGACAGGCGCGCGCTGCGTACACATGCGACATCACGTGAATCTCCCACATGGCCTGCCAGGTTTCGTTGGGGGCCGATGTCGCCCACCAGGGCTCTCCATCCAGTGCGATGATGCCCGCGTTACTGCAGAACAGGTCGATCTGGCCGTGGTCCGCTTCCACCTGCGCAACCATCGCCGCGATTGCCGCTTCGTCGCGCACGTTAACGCCGTAAGCGTCGCCATCCAGTTTCTCCGCTACGGCGCGTGCATTGTCTTCTTCCAGGTCGACCACGACGACCTTGCGCGCGCCGGCGGCGTGAAATCGCTCGCACAGCGCCAGGCCGATGCCATTAGCGCCGCCGGTAACAACGACGACCTTACCGGCAACATCCATCAGAGCATTTCCTCTGCGAACAGCTCCAGCACCTCCGGGTCATGCACGCCCAGCAGCATGGTGGTCACCTGGCCTTTTTCGCCCGCTTCCTTCCAGGCGCCAAGACGATCGCGGATGCGGTCCTTCGACCCGACCAGGGCGACCTCGTCGATCAGTTCCCGTGGCACCTCGGCACAGGCTTCCGCCTGCTTGCCGGACAGGTAGAGATCCTGGATCTTGTCGGCCGCTTCGCCGTAGCCCAGGCGGGTGGCGTAATCGTGGTAGAAATTCTTGCCCTTGGCACCCATGCCGCCAATATACAGCGCCAGCCAGGGGCGCAATGAGTCGAAGGCCGCGTCGAGGTCATCGTTCATGGCCACGGACACAAAGGGCGCGATATTGAAGTCTTTCAGGCCCTTGCCGTTACCCGCCTTGGCGAAGCCTTTTTCAATATGCTCGCCAATAATGTCGTACTTGTTGGGGTCCATCCACACGGGGAAGACACCGTCGGCGACTTCACCGGCGCAGCGCAGGCCAGCGGGAGTAATAGACGCGGTATAAATCGGGATGTTCGGGTTGGCCTCAAGAATAGACTTGAGCGGCTTACCCAGGCCTGTGGTGCCCTCGCCCTTGTTCGGCAACTGGTACATGTCGCCATCAAACTCAACCGGGCCCTCGCGGCCGAAGATCGCGCGCATGATCTTGATGTACTCGCGGGTGCGGGTCACGGGCTTGCCATAGGGTACGCCGTGCCAGCCTTCCACCACCTGCGGGCCGGATGCGCCCAGGCCAACGATAAAGCGCCCACCGGACAACTGGTCCAGCGACATGGCGGTCATCGCCGCCATGGCGGGGGTTCGCGCCGGCATCTGCATAATCGCAGTACCCACCTTGATCTTCTCGGTTTGCGCCAGCACCCAGCTGGCCGAGGTGACTGCGTCGTTGCCATAGGCCTCTGCAGTCCACACCGAATCGTATCCCAGGGACTCGGCGTGACGAATCAGGTCCATGGGGATTTGAATTTGTTTGCCGGAGTAGCCCAGCAGGAAGCCCAGTTTCATTTGTCGTTTCTCCTCAAAAGACGACGCCCTTCCGCGGCGCGAAAGGGCGTTCGCCAGGGGGTCTGTCAGTTATAGCGCAGTGCGTTGAATTGTGCCTGATGATAGTCGCCATTACCAAAGGTAGTGTTGATCATCATCAGCCGCTTGGCATAGTGGCCGATATCCAGCTCGTCGGTAATGCCCATGCCGCCATGCAGCTGTATGGCTTCACCAAAGATGTGCTTGCCCGCCTTGTCCACCACGACGCGCAGCGCGTGAATGGCCAGCACCTCGTCTTCCTGCTCATCGGTCAGCGCGCAGACCGCGCGGTACAGCAGTGACTTGGCCTGCTCATAGCTCATGAAGGTATCTACCATGCGGTGCTGCAATGCCTGGAAGCTGCCGATAGCCACACCGAACTGCTCGCGGGTTTTAGTGTATTCCACGGTCTTGGTGTTGAGCTGTTGCATAATGCCCAGCGCCTCGGCAGACAGGGCCAGGTTGGCCTCCATCACCACCTTTTCGATCAGCGCGTAACCACCGTCCAGTTCACCCACCAGGTTGCCGGCGGGGATCGCAACGTCCTTGAGCACCACGTTGGCCACGCGCTGGCCATCCATCATGCGATAGTCGATGCGCTCCAGGCCTGCCGCGTCGGCCGGCACCAGGAACAGGCTGATGCCCTGCTCGTCGCACTGCTCGCCGCTGGTGCGCGCAGACACAATAAACTGGTCGGCGTTGGCGCCGTTGAGCACCACGACCTTCTCGCCATTGAGTACAAAGCCGTTGTCGCCGGCAGTCGCGCTGGTCTTTACGTCGGCAAGCTCATAGCGGCCCTGGCGCTCCAGGTAGGCGAAGGCACCCAGGGAGCTGCCATCAATAATGGAGGGAATCTGCGCAGCCTGCAGTTCGGCGCTGCCACCCTTCTGCAGCAGCCCGCCGTAAAGCAGCACGGTGGCCAGGTAAGGCTCCAGCACCAGGCCTTTGCCCAGTTCTTCCATCACCACCATCACATCGACGGCGTCACCGCCAAAGCCGCCGTGTTCCTCGGCGAAGGGAATCGACAACCAGCCCAGCTCGGCAAACGTCTGCCAGCGCGCCCGGTCCATACCCTCTTCCGAATTGGCAATGGCGACCCGCGTTTCCCAGTCGTAATCGTCCTGTACATAGCGCGCCACGCTGTCGCGAAGCATCACCTGCTCTTCTGTAAAATCGAAATTCATGTTCTGTCTCCGCGTGTTACAGGCCCAAAACGGCCTTGGCGATAATGTTTTTCTGCACCTCGTTGGAGCCACCGTAAATGGTGGAGGCGCGGCCATACATGTAGCTCTTGAACGCCTTGGTGCCAAAGCTGTGGCCCAGCACGTCGGCATCCGGACCACCCGGGAGCACACCCTGGTAGTGCGCGGCCACGTCCATCATCAGCTCCTGCACTGCCTGCTGCATCTCGGTACCGCGAATCTTGAGCAGCGAGGACTCGGCACCCGGTGCGCCGCCAGAGGCGACGGAGGCGAGTACGCGCAGCTCGGTAAACTCCAGCGCCATCAGGTCTATCTCGATGTCTGACAGGCGTTTCTGGAACAGCGGATCATCGATCAATCGCTTGCCTGCATTCACTTCCTCAGTGGCGAACCGCTTGATCAAATCCAGGCCGCGCTTGGAGTCGGCGACGCCGGCAATAGCGGTGCGTTCGTGGGCCAGCAGGGCCTTGGCGTACGTCCAGCCCTGGTTTTCCTCGCCGATACGGTTCGCTACCGGCACGCGCACATCGTTGAATTCCACCTCGTTCAGGCTGTGGTGGGCGTCGATGGACACGATAGGGTTGATCTTGATCCCCGGGCTCTTCATATCGATCAGCAGAAAGCTGATGCCGGCCTGCTTCTTGCCTTCGGTGCTGGTACGCACCAGGCAGAATATCCAGTCAGAGAACTGGGCATAGCTGGTCCAGATCTTGGCGCCGGTGACCACGTAGTCGTCGCCGTCGCGCACCGCGCGGGTTTTCAATGAAGCCAGGTCAGAGCCGGCGCCGGGCTCGGAGTAACCCTGGCACCACCACTCATCGCTGGACAGGATAGGCGGCAGGAAACGCTCTTTCTGCTCGTCGGTGCCGAAGGCATATATGACGGGGCCGACCATCTTCAGGCCGAATGGAATGACGTCGCGGATGCCGCGGCTGGCGCGTTCGCTCTCGTAGATAAAGGACTTGGTGGCGTCCCAGCCGGTTCCGCCATACTCCTTGGGCCAGCCAGGGGCAATCCAGCCACGCTCATACAGGCGTTTCTGCCAGTCGATGATCGCCGGCTGGAAAACGGCCGGGTCGGGGTTATTCAGGCGGGCGTCGAGCTCGTCATCGTAGGCGGTATCAAAGAAGGCTACGACCTCTTCGCGGAAGGCGATATCTTCCGGTGCAAATGCGGTATCCACTGCGCTTACTCCTTGGCTGTTGGGGTACTTAAATTACGGCAGAGCCGTGAAAACTGGTCGATTACCCTAGCCCCAGCGGCCCGATGGCACAATGTTGACAGCGATCACCAAAATTGACCCCAGCGCACTCGGTTTGGCGCGTCTATTTGGCGGATCTGGCCAGGGCTATTCTCCGTCGGCCTGCTCGCGCAGGTAGCGGATATTGTGCTCGAGACGCATTCGCACCTGGGAGTCGCTCACCCCCTGCTCCAGCGCCTCTTCCAGCAGGTCAGCGGCAAAGCCCTGCTCCCCCCGTTTTACCGCCAGGTTGGCCAGGTTATTGAGCACATTAAGGGTGCGGTGGCCAGACCGGTGCAAGGCCAGGTAGTCATCATAGGCCTGGTCCAGCTCACCCAGCCGATAGCGAGCCTCAGCAATGGACTCGCGGTTTTCATCGGCCTTGTAGCCCAGCGCTACCGCACGCTGCAGGTAACCAATAGCGCGGGGCAGGTCGTCGGCATAGTACAGGCAGATGCTCCCCGCCGCCGTCCACAGGCGGCCATCGGTTTCGTTCTCCAGGTCCTGCTCGATGATGCGCAGGTAATTGAGCTGGCGCTCGGCCTTCATCTTGGCCGGGTCTTCATCCATATGATGATGGATGGGGACATCCAGCTGCTGGAAGCGCCCGGCGGGCAGGGTATTGTCCACGATCTCATGCACGCGCCCCTGGTAGCGGATGTCCTGCCGATTACGAAACAGCCGGGCAATCGGGTTGGGGCGGTATCCCCGGTAGTGACGGGAGTAAGGCGTCTTTGCGGCCAGCGGCACCCAGTTCTTGTGCAGGGGCTCGACGCTGTAGTTGTACTGGGTGAGAAAAAAAGCATCGTTGTCAGTATCGTTGATCAGCGCACGCAAGGTCTGCCAGTCCTCCGGCGCAATTACTTCATCCGCGTCGAGCACAATGATCCAGTCGCCGCTGGCCTGGGCCAGGGAAAAGTTGCGCGCGTCGGCGAAGTGATCGTGCCAGCTGTAGTCGTACACCTTGTCGGTGAACTCGCGGGCGATGGTCCGGGTGTCGTCCTCCGACCCGGTATCCACAACGATAATTTCATCCACGTGGGGTGCTGCCTGGCGCAGGCAGTCGCGCAGGAAGAACGCCTCGTTCCTGACGATCATGCATAGCGACAGGGCACAGGGGGCGGCGGCGTTCACCGGGGGCGCTCAGTAGAGCAGGCTGTAGAGCTTGCGCTGGTATTCTGCCGCCAGGGGGTCGCCCTTGCCCAGGCTGGCGATGGTGTCCAGCAACGACTTTTTGGTGGCGCCGTCGGCGTGGTCCAGGTCTTTTTGCAAAATGGTGACCAGGTGTTCCATGGCCTCCTTGAACTGGCCGGCGTTGGTGAACTGCACGGCCAGTTGGTGGCGCACGTCCAGGTCGTCGGGGTTCGCTGCCAGCTGCTGTTCCAGGGCATCAATTTCCGGGGACTTGGCTGCCTCGCGCTTGATCTCCAGCTGCGCCTGCAACTGTTCATAGGCGGCATCCTGGTCCGCCATGCGCACACCATCCAGCAGGGCCTGTGCCTCGTCCAGGCGCAGGCATTCGATCAGCGCGTGGGCATAGGGCACGGTAATTTCGTAGAGCTGGCCGGAGTCGTCCCAGGCCTGGCGCAGTGGCGTCAGTGCACGGGCAAAGTCGCCCTCGTCCATCGCCTCCTGGGCCATCTGCAGCAGGCCGTCCCAGGGCTTGGGCAGATACTTGCCCAGCAATTCGCGCACCGCATTCTCTGGCTGGGCGCCGGCGAAGCCGTCTACCGGTTGCCCGTCCTGGATGACCATCACGGTCGGCAGGCTGCGCACACCGAACTGTTGGGCAATCATGCCCTGCTCGTCGGCGTTGACCTTGGCCAGCAGGAAAGCGCCGTCGTACTCGGTGGCGATTTTTTCCAGCATCGGCATGAGCACCTTGCAGGGTTCACACCAGTCCGCCCAGAAGTCCACCACTACCGGGCGCTTGTGGGACTCGTCGATCAGCAACGCCGCGGCGTTGGTTTCATCGATATTGACGATATGCTCGCTCAACTGAAGCTCCTTCTTTGCAATCGTTTTGGCCAGCGGCCCCTGTCATTCCCGCAGAGGGCGTTCTCCTCATTCCCGCGCAGGCGGGAATGACGGCAGCAAGCCCAGCCATGGCCGCCCTCACCTCAGCCCCAGCACATCCTGCATATCATAAAGGCCCGCTTTTGCAGACCGTAACCAGCCAGCGGCGCGCACGGCACCACGGGCAAACGACATACGGCTGGACGCCTTGTGGGTAATCTCCACGCGCTCGCCGTCAGCGGCAAAGGTCACGGTATGGTCGCCAACGATATCGCCGGCACGCACCGTGGCAAAGCCAATGGTGTCGCGGTCACGGGCACCGGTCTGGCCTTCACGGCCATAGACCGCCACCTTGTCGAGGTCGCGCCCCAGTGCATCCGCCACCACCTGACCCATACTCAGGGCCGTGCCGGAAGGTGCGTCAATCTTGTGCCGGTGGTGCGCCTCGTAGACCTCTATGTCCACCTCGTCGCCCAGCACCCGTGCCGCCATATCCAGCAACTTGAAGCACAGGTTAACCCCGGTGCTGAAATTCGATGCCTTGCATACGGGAATCTGCGTTGCCGCCGCATCCAGCACGGACTGCTGCTCAGCGGTGAACCCGGTGGTGCCGATAACAATAGCCACGCCGTGTTGGGCGCAGGTCTGCACATTGGCCGTGGTCGCATCCGGCACGGTAAAGTCGATGAGCACATCGATATCACCAATCACCTCATCCAACGCACCCACTACGGGCACACCGTTGGTGCCCTGGCCGGCAAGCTCACCAGAATCCGCACCGACCAGGCTGCTCTCCGGCCGCTCAATCGCTGCCGCCAGCACCAGGTCATCCGCGGACAGGTGAATCGCCTCAATCAGGGTCTTGCCCATGCGTCCGGCCGCGCCGGTAATACCGATTCGTGTGCTCATGCTGTCATATCGTCGAAGAACCTTTTCACCCCTTCAAACCAACTGTGTTGGCGCGGGGACTGGCGTTTGCCGTCCTTGCCCAGGGTCTCGGCCAGCTCTTCCAGCAATTCTTTCTGGCGCTTGTTCAGGTTTACCGGCGTTTCCACCACCGCCCGGCAGAGCAGGTCGCCGACGCTGCCACCGCGCACGGGCTTGACGCCCTTGCCGCGCAGACGGAACAGTTTGCCGGTTTGTGTCTCCGGGGGAATCTTCAGTTTGACGCGTCCGTCCAGGGTCGGCACTTCCAGCTCACCACCCAGGGCCGCGTCCACAAAGGTAATGGGCACTTCGCAGTAGAGGTTCTTGCCATCGCGTTCGAAGATGGGGTGCTGTTTGACGGACATCTGCACAAACAGGTCGCCGGCGGGTCCGCCATGGGGACCGGCCTCGCCCTCGCCGGACAGGCGGATGCGATCCCCCGTGTCGACACCGGGGGGAACTTTCACCGAGAGCGTGCGGGTTTTCTCTACGCGACCCTGGCCATGACAGGTATTACAGGGGTCGGAAATGGTCTGGCCCTGGCCTCTGCAGGCAGGGCAGGTCTGCTGCACCTGGAACAGGCCCTGCTGCATGCGCACCTGGCCCATGCCATTACAGGTCGTGCAGGTTTCCGGCTTGGAGCCGGCTTTGGCACCGGAGCCGTCGCAGGTCTCGCAGGTGGAGAGGCTGGGTACGCGAATCTCAACCGTGGTGCCCTTTACGGCATTTTCCAGCGAGATATCCAGGGTGTAGCGCAGGTCTGACCCGCGCTGCGGGCCGCCGCGACCACCGCGACCGCCGCCACCACCGAAGATGTCACCGAACACGTCGCCGAAAATATCGCTGAAATTGCCGCCGCCAAAGCCGCCACCGCCCATACTCGGGTCTACGCCGGCGTGTCCGAACTGGTCATACGCGCCGCGCTTTTCGCTGTCCATCAGCACGTCGTAGGCTTCGGTCGCGTCCTTGAACTTCTCCTGGGCATCCGGGTCATCCGGGTTGCGATCGGGGTGATACTTCATCGCCTCGCGGCGATAGGCCTTCTTGATGTCTTTCTCGTCGGCACTTTTGCTGACCCCGAGAATTTCGTAATAGTCGCGTTTTGACATAACTGTTTGGTGTTTTATTCCCGTGTCTAGAAACCGTTAAACCCGCGGAGATGAGAACCCAGTGCCGAAGCCGCTGGATTCCCGCCTGCGCGGGAATGACGAGGTGTTTTATCTCCGCGGCTGCGCTACTGGCTTCAGACCTTGCCCAGCAGCGCGGAGATGACCATGGTGGGCCGAAGCCCGCCATTTTACTTCTTGTCGTCTTCCTTGACCTCTTCGAACTCGGCATCAACCGCGTCGTCTGCCGCGCCGTCAGGCTCATGGCCAGCGTCGCCGCCCCCCTGGGCCTGCTCAGCTTGCGCCGCGTACATCTTCTGGGCGACGGGGCCGGTGGCCTCGGTCAGCTTGGTCGCAGCGGCGTCGATGGCGTCCTTATCGTCGGCCTTCATCGCTTCATCCGCTTCGGAGATCGCCGCTTCAATCGCTGCTTTCTCTTCGTCAGTTGCGTGCTCGCCCGCTTCCTCAATGGTCTTCTTGGCGGCGTGAATCAGGCCGTCGCAGGTGTTGCGCGCGGTGATCAGCTCCTCGAACTTGGCGTCGGCGTCAGCGTTGGCCTCGGCATCTGCCACCATTTTTTCGATGTCTTCATCAGACAATCCGCCGGAAGCCGTGATGCGAATCGACTGCTCCTTGCCGGTCGCCTTGTCCTTCGCAGACACATGCAGGATACCGTTGGCGTCCAGGTCAAAGGTCACCTCGATCTGCGGCATACCGCGCGGCGACGGGGGAATGTCGGCCAGGTCGAATCGACCCAGGGATTTATTCCCGCCAGCCTGCTTGCGCTCACCCTGAACCACGTGGATGGTTACCGCCGTCTGGTTGTCCTCCGCCGTGGAGAAGGTTTGCGACTTCTTGGTGGGGATAGTCGTGTTCTTCTCGATCAGCGGTGTGGCAACGCCACCCATGGTTTCGATACCCAGGGTCAGCGGTGTTACGTCCAGCAGCAGCACGTCTTTCACGTCACCGGACAATACTGCGCCCTGGATAGAAGCACCCATGGCGACCGCTTCGTCGGGGTTAACGTCCTTGCGCGGCTCTTTGCCAAAGTAGTCCGCGACCACTTTCTGTACCATCGGCATGCGGGTCTGGCCACCCACCAGGATCACGTCATCGATCTCGGAGGGAGACAGGCCAGCGTCTTTCAGGGCCATTTTAACCGGGTCCATGGAACGGGTGACCAGGTCTTCAACCAGTGACTCCAGCTTGGCGCGGCTCAGCTTCACCACCAGGTGCTTGGGGCCGGTCGCATCAGCAGTGATATAGGGCAGGTTCACCTCGGTCTGCTGCGAGCTGGACAGCTCGATCTTGGCCTTCTCGGCAGCCTCTTTCAGGCGCTGCAGGGCCAGCGGGTCGCTGTGCAGGTCAATACCGCTCTCTTTCTTGAACTGTTCCGCCAGGTACTCGATCAGGCGCATGTCAAAGTCTTCGCCGCCCAGGAAGGTGTCACCGTTGGTAGACAGCACTTCAAACTGGTGCTCGCCGTCGACTTCGGCAATTTCGATGATGGAGATGTCGAAAGTACCGCCACCGAGGTCATAAACCGCGATAGTGTGGTCGCCCTTGGCCTTGTCCATGCCATAGGCCAACGCGGCCGCGGTGGGCTCGTTGATAATGCGCTTTACATCCAGGCCGGCAATCTTGCCCGCATCCTTGGTCGCCTGGCGCTGGGAGTCGTTAAAGTAAGCCGGAACGGTGATAACAGCTTCGGTCACCGGCTCGCCCAGGAATTCCTCGGCGGTCTTTTTCATCTTGCGCAGTACTTCTGCAGACACCTGCGGGGGCGCCATTTTCTCGCCCTTGGCCTCTACCCATGCGTCGCCGTTGTCGGCTTCGATGATCTTGTAGGGGACCATTTTGATGTCTTTCTGAACCACATCGTCCTTGAACTTGCGGCCGATGAGGCGCTTCACCGCGAATACGGTGTTGTGCGGGTTGGTAACAGCCTGGCGCTTGGCGCTCTGGCCTACCAGGATTTCGCCGTCTTCGGTGTAGCCGACGACAGAAGGGGTGGTACGATCACCCTCGGCGTTTTCAATAACGCGAGGCTTTTCGCCGTCCATTACGGATACACAGGAGTTAGTGGTACCCAGGTCGATGCCGATGATCTTGCCCATAATTTATCTCCAGTTTGTTGGCGCCTGGCGCCGTCTCAATTGCGATGTTCTGTATTTGGGGCCGGTTTCGGCCAATTCAAGTCTTTTACAAGCTTCGCCGTGATAGCAGGGCCTCAGGCACTCTTGCTGACCATTACCATGGCCGGGCGCACCAGGCGGCCGTTTAGCGTGTAGCCTTTCTGCATCACCGCGATCACGGTGTTGGGCTCCACTTCATTGTTCTCCACCATGCTCATGGCCTGGTGCAGGTTGGGGTCAAACGGCTCGCCCATGGGGGTCTACCGTTTCGATATTGTTTTTACCCAGTGCGTCGAGGAAACTCTTCAGTGTCAGTTGCACGCCCTCGGCGATCGGCTTGACGACTTCCTCGTCACCGGACGCAGACTCCAGGGCGCGCTCCAGGTTATCCACTACCGGCAGCAGCTCGCTCACGAAGCGCTCCAGGGCAAATTTGCGTGCCTTTTCCACGTCCTGCTCGGCGCGGCGCTTCACATTCTGGGCGTCGGCCTGGGCGCGCAGCGCAGCGTCACGGGCCTGGGCCACGTCTTCCTGCAGCTGGGCAATTTCATCTTCCAGGGACAGTTCCGCCCCTTCGATGGCTTCGTCTCCCGCTGCTTTGGCGACGGTCTCACCCTCGGGAGTAACAACTTGTTCTTCCCGGGCTCCAGTTTTGGGTTGTTTTGGGTCTTGCTCAGCCACGTCTGCACTCCATATGGCAACAAAATGTCAAAGGGTTCCCGGCGGATATGGGGGCGTATTGGGGGGATTCAAGTGGCGCGGCGGGCGATTTGCGCGCGTTATGAACGGCTTTCAGGGCCAGGCGCCGGGGACGGCGCGAAAACTACTTGGCGAGGGCGGAACTGAGCATGCGCGGCGGTGACGTCGACAATGGGAATAACCCGGTCATAGGCCATGCGTGTGGGGCCAATGACGCCCAACACGCCCAGCGTACGTGCCCCATCGCTATAGGGGGCGGTAATCACCGAATAGTCCCCGAATACCTCGTAACCGGCCTCCTCGCCAATGAATACCTGCACGCCCTGCCCCTGGGAACAGCGCTCCAGCAGGTGCAACAGGTCCTTCTTTTGCTCAAACGCGTCAAACAGCTCGCGTAGCTTGAGCATCTCCTCGGCGGTGGCGTTATCCAGCAGCCGGGACTCACCCGCCACCACGTACTCGTCTTCCGGCGCGTCCTGGTCCAGCGCCTTGTTGGCCAGGTCCAGCGCGGCCTGCATATAGCCGTCGATCTGGCTGCGCGCCTCCTCCATCTCGTGGAGAATTTGCGCCTGTACATTCTGCAATGGGTGCCCGGCAAAGCGCTGGTTAACCATGTTCGCTGCCTCCCGTAACTGCTCCTCGGTAAAGGGCCGGCGCGTATGAATGATGCGGTTCTGCACCTCGCGCTCGTTGATCACCAGAATCACCAGCACCCGGTCACCCGACAGCGGCAAAAACTCCACCTGCCGCAGCTGGCCGGCCTCCTGGCGCGGCACGGTCACCAGGCCCGCCTGGGCGGTAATGCTGGCGAGCAGCGACGAGGCGCTTTGCACCAGCTCCGTTGAGGACTTGTCCGGGTTCAGTTCGTTGCGCAGCACCGACATGGCCTCTTGCTCCAGCGGCTGCACCTGCAGCATGGAGTCCACGAACAGGCGATAGCCCATGGCGGTGGGAATGCGCCCGGCAGAGGTATGGGGGGAAATAAGGAAGCCGCGCTCTTCCAGGTCTGACATCACGTTGCGCACCGTGGCCGCGCTGACCGGCAGCCCGGCCTCTTCCATCAGCGTCCTGGAGCCTACGGGCTGCCCGTCGCGGATGTGTCGCTGCACCAGCGTCTTTAACAGGATGCTGGCGCGCTCTGAAATTGTGTTGCTATCCATATCAGCCTGCTTGGTTCTCCCCGATGTTTTATCACAGCGGCGCGCAATCGCAAAACTGACCACAGCGCGCTGCGGATGTTTATGCCGTCGCGCTTCTGGGGTATAACAGCTAAAACCGCCAGGAATCACCATGCTCAGCCATATCAGCATCAGCAATTACACCATCGTCTCCAGCCTGGAGATGGAGTTCGCCACGGGCATGACCGTGATCACCGGCGAGACCGGCGCCGGCAAGTCCATCATGCTGGACGCGCTGGGGCTGTGCCTGGGCGACCGCGCGGACCCGAAAACCGTGCGCCACGGCTGCCAGCGGGCAGAAATTGCCGCCACCTTTGATATCAGCGCTATCCCCGCCGCTGCCGCCTGGCTGGAGGGCCGCGACCTGGATGACGAGGGTGAATGCATCCTGCGCCGTGTGGTGACCGCCGAGGGGCGCAGCCGCGCCTACATCAACGGCCGCAGCTCTACCCTGCAGGACTGCGCGGAGCTGGGCGCCCTGCTCATCGACATTCACAGCCAGCACGCGCATCAGTCGCTGCTGCGCCGCGCCGTGCAACGGCAAATGCTGGACGCCTATGCCGGCCACCAGACACTGGCAGCAACGGTGGAACAGCTGGCCTCAGACTGGCTGCGCGCCCAGCGCGAGCTGGAATTGCTGGCCGGCAACCAGGACGAACACACCGCCCGCGCCCAGCTGCTGGCCTACCAGGTAGAAGAGCTGGACGACCTGGGCCTGCAGGCGGGCGAGTTGGAGGCGCTGGAGCAGGAACAGCAGCAGCTGGAAAATGCCGAGCAGATTCTCAGTTCCGCCCACGCTGCGCTGGAATTGTGCGAGGAACAGGAGAGCAGCGCCCGCCAGGCCCTGAAACTGCTCGCAGCAGACACCCATAGCGGCCCCATCGCCGACGGCGCCCGCGAGCTGCTGGACAGCGCGGCCATCCAGCTGGGCGAGGCGCACAGTGAAATCCAGCGGCACATCGACGGCGTGGAAATCAACCCCGAGCGTCTGGCCCAGGTAGAACGCCGGCTGGAAGCGATTTATGACGTGGCGCGCAAGCACCGGGTGATGCCCGAACAGGTCATCGCCACGCATGCGCGCCTGCAGGAAGAACTTGAGTCACTGGCCGGCAGCAGCGAGCGCGTGAGCCAGCTGCAGGATGAAATGCAGCAACTGCAGGCCCAGTACCAGAAGGCGGCAGAACAACTGGGCAAGCAGCGCCAGAAGGCCGGCAAGAAACTGGTAACCGCGGCGCACAAGGTGCTGGGCACCCTGGCCATGGCCCAGTGCCAGCTGGCGGTGGCGCTCACCCCCCGCGATAACCCGGCGCCCCACCCCCACGGCAGCGAGGACATTGAATTACTGATCAGCACCAACCCCGGCACCGCGCCGCAAGCGCTGGGCAAAATTGCCTCCGGTGGCGAGTTGTCGCGCATCAGCCTGGCCATACAGGTGGTGACCGCCAGCGCCGGCACCGTGCCCAGTATGGTGTTTGACGAGGTCGACGTGGGTATAGGCGGCGCCGTGGCCGAGGTGGTGGGCACCCTGCTGCGGGACCTCGCTGCCCGCGCCCAGGTACTGTGCGTGACCCACCTGCCGCAGGTGGCGGCGCAGGGTCACCAGCACCTGCAGGTCAGCAAAACCGCAGACAAGAAGTCGGTGGAGACCCGGCTAAGTGCGCTGGACGAGGAAGGCAAGGTAGAAGAGATCGCGCGCATGCTGGGCGGCGTGAAGATCACCAAGCAGACGCTGGCTCACGCCAGGGAGATGCTGGCGTGTGATTGATGGGTGAGGGGTGAAGCGCGCCTCAGCTCTTCTTGCGCACGTACAGCACCAGCGAGTGGTCCACCAGCTCGTAGCCCTGCTCTTCAGCAATCTGGCGCTGGCGCTCTTCAATCACCGCGTCGTGAAATTCAACCACCTCGCCTGACTCCATGCACACCATGTGGTCGTGGTGCTCACCACGGGCCAGTTCAAACACGGAATGGGAGGTACCCGAGCCGTCGCGGCCCGCTTCGAAGTTGTGGCGGGTTACCAGGCCGGCGGCAGCAAACTGCGTGAGTACCCGGTAAACAGTGGCCAGACCGACGTTCTCCCCGGCGTCGCGCAGGGCGTCATAGACCTCTTCCGCGCTGAGGTGTTGCTGGTCAACACCGGCGGACTCCAGGATCTGCAGGATTTTTACACGCGGCAAGGTCACTTTCAGACCGGCGCGGCGCAACTCCTGATTTTCTTCGGCCATTGGCTGGGGGTTCTCTGTGGGATGCAGTAGCGGTATGATGCCACCCCATCAACTGAAGTGGAAGTTTTCCCCCATGCGTATGCTCCTGATCGCCCTGGCGATTACCTGTATCACTGCCTGCAGCGCCGTCGGTTTTCCCGGCGTTTACCGCATCGACGTGGAACAGGGCAACATCGTTACCCAGGAGCTTGTGGACCAGCTGCAGCCGGGTATGAGCAAGCGCCAGGTGCGCTTTATTCTGGGTACGCCGCTGGTAGAGGACAGCTTTAACCGCAACCGCTGGGACTACCTGTACAACAAGCGCAATGGCCTGGAGGTACTGGCGGAGCAGCAGACCACCGTCGTCTTTGACGGTGACACACTGGTCGATATAACGGGAGACTATGTGCCGCCGGCCTTTGGTGGCAGCAGCGACGCGCCGAGACCCGGGGCTGAACCAGAGGCTGAACTGGAGGCCGCAGCTGAGGCCCCGGCAGCCACCGAAGAGAGCTAGGCTTCCTTCTTGCTCTCAGACTCGCGGCGCTCTTTCGCTCGCGCGGCACGCGCTTTACGCACTTCTTTCGGGTCCGCGATCAGCGGGCGATAAATTTCCACACGATCACCCTCGCGCAGCACCTGCTGCGGCGTAACTGGCTTGGAAAAAATACCCATCTTGGCATTGTCCAGGTCGATCTCTTCATACATACCCGTAATACCCGACTGCTTTGCAGCCTCCAGCGCGGTGGCGCCCTCGGGCACCTGCACGGTGAGGATGGTTTGCTTGTCGGGCAGCGCGAAGGCCACTTCAACGCTGATAGTCTGAGTCTGCTCTGCCATGGCCGTTATCCGTAAAGTTGTCTGGCGCGCTTTTCCACTGCCGCCACCAGATTAGTGGTGACCCCGTCGAACAGTTTAGCCGCCGCCGCGCCCAACAGGGAATTGTTGACGCGAAAATTCAGGCTCAGGCTTACCTTGCAGGCAGCCTCTCCCAGGGGAGTGAATTCCCAACGCCCGTGAAAGCGCTCAAAAGGCCCCTCCACCAGCTCCAGCGAGATATGCCGGGCATCGACCATGCGGTTGCGGGTGGAAAAACTCTTCGACACACCGCCCTTGGACAGGTTGAGGCGCGCCTCTATCAGGCCCTCCTCCCGCTTGAGGATCTCGGCGCCGACGCAGCCCTCCATAAAGCTGGGATAGGCCTCGATGTCGTTCACCAGGTCGAACATTTGCTGCGCCCGAAACGGCAACAGCGCACTGCGGTTGATACTCGTCATGAAAATACTTGTCTACAGAATGTGTCCCACCAGCATCAAAACCAGCAAGGCGGGGGGCGCAATATAGCGCAACAGGGCCCTCCAGAGCGAGAAGGAAGCATTCAGTTCCCGCGAGAACTGCGGCCGTAACACGGCAGGCCGCAGCCACCAGCCGACCAGCAGGGCGGTGAGCAAACCCACCAGGGGCAACAGCAGGTTGGCCGTGAACGCGTCTAACCGGGTGAGCAAGCTCGCCGTGCCCGACAGCTGCGCCTCGGCCACGGAAGCGGAGACCCACCGCGCCAGCAGCCACACCCCTGCCCCGGCAACCAGCGCGGCAATGGGCCGGCGCAGGCGCAGCTGTTGCTGCAGCGTGGCCACGGCGGGTTCCAGCATGGCCACTGCCGAGCCCAGCGCGGCACAGCCCACCAGGGCAAAGAACAGGGCGCCGAATAAATCACCCTCGGCGATGTTACCAAAGGCATAAGGCACGCTGATAAACAGCAGCCCCGGGCCCACGGCGGGCTCCATGTTGTTAGCGAAGATCACCGGGAAAATGGCGATACCTGCCAGCAGCGCCACCATGGTGTCGAACACCGCCACCGCCATTACCGAGCGACCAATGGGTATGCGCGCCGGCGCGTAGGCGCCATAGATGATGCCTGCCCCCACCCCAACGCCCAGGGTCAGCGCGGCGTGGCCCATGGCCGCGAGAATGGATTCGCGGGTAAAGTCCACCCGCTTTACCGAGAACAGAAAGTCACGTGTTGCCTCCAGGTCGCCGTTGTCCAGCGCGAACTGCACCAGCAAGCCCAGCAGCGCAATAATCACCGGCACCAGTAACCACACCAGAATACCCAGGCCATTGCTGATACCCAGTGCCAGCACCACCACCACCGCCGCAATGAACAGGCTTTGCCATTGCAGCTGCAGGGCCTCCCGGGACAGCAACTCCTCAAAGTGATCCCCCACTACCTGGGCGCTGGCGGCAGACAGCTCCCCGGTGGCCATGTCCCGGGCGTAGGACAGTACCCAACCGGCGACCACCGACTGGTAACCCAGCAACAAGACCCCGGTAAGCACCGCGAGCAAGCCCAGCCACTGCCAGTGCCGGGAGCGCAGGGAACGGTCGCAGGCGTGGCGGATACTGAGCATGGGGCTGCTCCTGCCCCAACTGCCCAGCACCACCTCGGCACACAACAGGGGCACCGCCAGCAGGAACAGGCAGACCACGTAGGTGAGCATAAAGGCGCCGCCCCCGTGCTCACCCATCAGCCAGGCAAAGCGCCACAGGCTGCCAAGGCCAATGGCCGCGCCCGACAGGGCCAGCACAAAGGTAGTGCGGCTGCGCCAGCGCGGGAGCACCGGCGCGGCTGCGCGTATCACCCTGAAATCCCTAAAATTATCATAGGCTTAGATTGCCCCACCCCACCGGGGTAGAAAAGGGAAAGAATACCGTTTATGTGTTGGCCGCTGGCCGTATAATGCGCGCCATGGCCAAGAAGAAATCCAACAAACCCAGCAATGTCATCGCCCAGAACAAGCGCGCGAGCTTTGACTACCACCTGCTGGAAACCTTTGAAGCGGGCGTCGCCCTGTCTGGCTGGGAAGTGAAAAGCCTGCGCATGGGCAAGGCCGACCTGGCCGATTCCTACGTGATCATGAAAAACGGCGAGGCCTACCTGCTGGGCGCGCACATTATCCCGCTGGACACCGCGTCTACCCACTTTGTGCCCGACCCCACCCGCACCCGCAAGTTACTGCTGAACAAAAAAGAGCTGGCGAAGATTCTGGCCGCGCTCACCCAGAAAGGCCAGACCTGCGTGTGCACGCAGCTCTACTGGAAGGGACACCTGGTGAAGGCGCGCATCGCCCTGGCAGCGGGCAAGAAGGCCCACGACAAGCGCGATACAGAAAAAGACAAGGACTGGGCGCGGCAGAAGCAGCGCATCGTGCGCGATAACGTCAAGCAGTAGGTGCAGCAGTAAGGCCCGCCGGGGCCTTTATACCGGCATCAACCCGGCATACCCGTGGCGCGCAGCAACATGCGCACCGCCACAATACCCAGGAACACACCAAAGGCCAGGCTCAACTGCCGCTTGGACAGCTTGTGGGCAAGGCGCGCACCCAGCGGCGCCATGAGCACCGTCATCGGGGCGATCAGCGCCACGCCCACCAGGTTCACATAGCCAATGTTCGCCGCAGGCAGGCGCGGGTCACCCCAGCCGCTCACAATAAAACCCAGTGTGCCGGGAATGGCGATCAGCAGGCCGAACAGGGCCGCCGTGCCCACCGCCCGGTGAATGGGCTGGCTCATCATGGTGAGCGTGGCCACGCTGAAAGTGCCGCCGCCGATGCCCATCATGGACGAGAGGCCGCCAATAATGAACGGGGTGATAATGCCCCCGGGCCCGCGTGGCACTGCCTTCCAGGGGCGGTAGTTTTCCAGCGGCAGCAACATTTGAATGGCAATAACCAGGGCGACCACGCCGAACACCGCCGAAAGCACCGCGCTGTCTACCGCGGCGGCCACCACCGAGCCCATCATCGAGCCGACAAAGATAAACGGCCCCCATAACTTGACCAGGCCCATATCCACCGCGCCGCGGGCATGGTGCGCGCGGGCTGAGGAGATAGAAGTAAAGATGATGGTCGCCAGGGAGGTGCCCACCGCGATATGCATGCGAATCGCCGGGTCCACGCCGCGCAGGGCCAGGGCCGTGTCCAGCACCGGCACGATGACGATACCGCCGCCAACGCCGAGCAGGCCGGCGATCAGGCCCGCTACCACACCCGTGGCCAGCATGGTCAACACCAGGGGAAGCAAGCCTTCCATATGAGTCTCCGTATGAGTAGGCGGCAGAATACAGTGCCGCGCCCGGGCAAACCAGCAACAGGGCCTTGAAAAATATCCGAACTGACCCCATAAAATGACGTATACTGGAAAGTCACACGGGGGCGATTTGGATTCGACGACGGATACAAACCCTTAGGTGCATGCCGTGGTGACAGCCAATCACGTAAATCAAAAGCTGTAAACTTATAGTTGCCAACGACGACAACTACGGTGCCCAACTGGCTGCGTAAGCAGTCACAAAAGCACTTCTAGTGGCCTCGGCCCTAGCGGTCTTTAGCAAGGTTCCAGCCCCGCGCTACTGACTGTCATATAGAACTGGATCGCAGCAAGGTTTGTTCTGGGCCATGCAGCTAAATTTGAACAGAACTCGCCAAGTACGTCCTGCCCGTTGGGCTGTATGCGGTTAAATTAATTAACGGAATCTAAGCATGTAGAGCCGAAGGCAGAGGTCTGGCGGACGCGGGTTCGAAACCCGCCGCCTCCACCAATAGTTAAAAGGGTCACCAGCGGGTGGCCCTTTTTTGTATATCAGCGGGTGCGGAATTGAACACGGCAGCCCGGAGGGCGCGGGTGGCCGAGCGCAGCGAGGTCTGTCGAAGACGTCCCGAAGGGGCGGCGTAGACGCGAAACCCGCCGCCTCCACCACATTCTGAAAGGGTCACCTAGCGGTGGCCCTTTTTCGTATATATTCCGGCCGGAATTGAGCCGGCAGCCCAAAGGGCGCGGGTGGCCGAGCGCAGCGAGGTCTGTCGAAGACGTCCCGAAGGGGCGGCGTAGACGCGAAACCCGCCGCCTCCACCAACATTACAGACAAGGGTCACCTTAACGGGTGGCCCTTTTTTGTGGCCTCGGGAAATAGCCCAGGCATGATGTCTGCGGCCAATTTCGCGGGGAACGCTATTCTCAAAGGCGACTTGGGACTATCAGAGGCCAAGATACCGGTCTCTAACAGCTCAGACACCACCCGGGTTGTCGTTCGGCGAGCTACCTGTAACAGATCCATCAACTCGCCTCTCTTAACTTCCCCTCTGAACAAAACTGCTTCCAACAACATAGGAGACTGCTTTGGTAACTTGCCAGCATCCACCTGCGCTTTAGACCACCCTACAATGCGATTTCGAATTTTGTCGGGGCTTACCAGGCCCTCCATGAATTCGACCTGGTCTATACACGTTGTAAGAAAGTAGCGCGTGAATCCCACCAAAGCAGCCTCACTGAGATTACCGCGCCCATCCAGATCCCCTCGTCGGGGCGAGTCACAATCTTGCAGTTTGGCCTTGTAGTCCTGTGAAGATCTGGCCAGCCCTCTCGCCACAGACCACACTCCGCCGGTGTCTAGCGCATCCAGCAGCATTGCATGGGACATCAAGCGAGCTACCCGCCCATTGCCATCAATAAAGGGGTGAATCCATAGCATGCGATGATGCGCGGCCGCTAGAGAGAGAAGCGCCTCGGTTTCGCCTAAACCACTGTAGGATTTTTCAAAATGCTCAAGGAATCGCGGCACAGCCGCGGGGCTGATGGCGACATGGCGCCCAACCTCAACATCTTTTTCTCTTAGCTCGCCCGGCACAACGCGTATCCGCTCACCGGTTCTGGGGTTCTCCACCCATAGAAGGTCGTCAGGCAGCGCCGCACAAAAGCGCCTATGGATCTCTCGAAGACCATCGACTTTAACAGCCCTTCCAGCCAGCCCTCCCTCATCAATCCACCGCTGCACTTCAATATGGGCTATGGCTTCTTTTTGAAGGTCGCGCTTATGGGCGTCTTCGCTGTAGTCGTTATTCAGCGCCCTTTCTATGTCTATGGGGTGAGTATCGTGGCCTTCTATGAGATTGCTGTAGTAGCAATTCATTGACCGAACCAAATCTGAGAGCGCCCGCGCCGTTCCGCCAGGCATACTTCTTTTAAAACCCTCTGACTTTCTGGCCAACTCTATCGGCCAGGTCAGACAGGGCCAGTATTCGGATGACCCTGTCGAGACTTTCATGGGCTCCATCAGAGCCTTATCTTCTATCTGTATCCATACCTTTGGCCACGTATTTGGCCACTTTATTGGCCACTTATAAATTCCATTAATAAGTAATTAATTCAGTTGGTTAGTAAAAATATAAAGGAATTATGGCTAGACATTTGGCTACGTTTACGACCCAATGTCAATGGCTATAGGGCTTTCGGGATTGAGCCCCGTATATCGGACAGTGGGCGAAAGAAAATGGCGAGGCTATCTTTAGCTTCGGGCACCACCACCAAATGAACATGATTTGGCATCAAGCAGTAGGCCCAGATATCCACGCCAGCCAGCTATTTGAACTCGACTATTAGTTCGAGATATATCTCATAATCGCTAGCGCTAAAAAAGCTAGGCGAGCAGAGCATGTTCAAGTCTCAGAACTACTATGCAGTAAAGTAGCCATATAGCTCCGAGAAAGAGGCGTTTGAAGCCCCCAGGTGACATTCATCGGCTTCTCAGACGTGTGACCTTGGTAGTCAACTTCACCACAATAAATAAAGGGCGCCGCCTTGCCATCTTGAAGTTTGTTCTTTCTAACAAATAGCTGAACATGGCTACCTTGAGCTCGATGCTCAACGATACCTTTACCCCTTTACCCGTGGGGCCTGTGCTGTTTTGGCTTTGCCAATGGAACGTTTTCTCGTCCATAAAGTAGTCATGGTACTGCTCGCTTTTTTCTTTCCCTGCTTATTTAAGGTAACCAGCAGAATCTGATCGGTAGTATTTTTTGGACAAACATGTCCTGTTTCCCAGATCGCTTTGTTGAATTCCAGACCAAATAGCGGCGGAATATCTGCGCGCATAAAGGATTGATGTAACTGCAGCTCGAGTTTATCGATAACATTCTTTAGCCGTGCCACCAGAGCGATCTCTGGTGTCAATGGCATTTCTGGATAGCTGGGGTTTTGGGCAACAAGGACGAAACCCCCGCTACCTGCCGCTTCCACATTGCGAACCAAGAATTCATTACCGAACCCTTTGCGATTCTCGGCGATGACAGTTCCCAATTCAGCTAGCTCAGAATCCTCCGCACTGGCTCTCGTATCTCATTTGACGATCAACCAGCTCAGACCGCCACAGATGGAAGAAGCTCGAAAAGAAGATAATCACCATCTTTGATTGGATGATCACCGCCATCCATAGAGTTGCCAGATGGCTTGAGCCACGAAGTGTCTAGCCGGATCTAGCGCGCCATAAACTGAGGGCAATGGTCGATAGTCAATGTTCGTATTGTCGTGCGGACTTTCCCTAAAATGGCCGCAAGCCACTTTCAGGTCTGTAAAGAACAGAACCTCTATCGAGGTCTTCTTCGGATCCAGCATCGCACAACAGGTGCTTGCTGCTCGATACGAGACTCTACTGCCTAAAACGGAAATCAACTAGCTCCTGCGCCATCTCAGCAAATGTAACCAAGAGGCTTTGCGATATGGGTTGCAAACGAAAAGCGGCATCCTCTATCTGGAAGTGCGCGGTTGCGGTAGAGTATTGCCCCACCCATGCATTGATAGGGTTATCAGACCAATACTTTAACCATCCTTTGGCCTGATCTTGAGGTATCTCGGAGACTTGACTAAATTTATCGGGCAAATCAGTCAGTAAAACCCGCCGCCGCTGAAGGACGTCAAAACTCTTCATCGCTAGGGTTTTTATCGAAGGCGGGGTGGCAAATCCATCTAGCTCGATAAGCGCTTCAAGCAGCACTAGCTTAAACGACTTAACCAACGTGGTTGTTTCTAGCTCCCTCAAAAAGCCCTCATAATGTCGAAAGGCATTCTATTTCACTGTCTGCGAGGTCCTGCTCATCTTTCAGGAAAGCAAACCATTGGCCAAAATCTCTGCGGATCGTATCTGCACTACCCCCTACTCGATAGAATTCTGCTAATGACGGCCTCCTACCCAGAGATTCCTTCAGATTTCGATAGATTTCAATCTGTTGATCACCCTTGGTTGAGATCAACTGCTCCATGAAATCTATCGACTCCAGGTCGTAGTTCACGAAACAACCCGCTGGCAGCTCTAAGTTTTTCTTCCGAACATCATCAATAAAGGCTTTGCGATCCTTAGTTGTCACGCCAACGTTGAATAGCGCTTCTGGCTTTCTGAAGAAGCTGACGTGGTTGCCAATGAAATCCAAAACCACCAATTTATCTTTGCCCGTTTCCGAGCTGTTTCTAAGGCCGCGTCCAAGCTGCTGCAAAAAATAATCTTAGATTCAGTAGGCCGGAGCATCAAAACGGTATCTATCGCTGGAAGATCAACGCCTTCATTAAACAGGTCTACCGAGAATATGACCTGCAAGCCTCCTTGTTCCAGCAAAGACAATGCCTCATTGCGGCGCATGTGAGTCTGAATGGACGGACGCCGAACGGATACCCTGTCGATTAAAGTAATCAGACATAAAATCCGCATGCTTTTTGGATATGCAAAATGCAAGTGTCCGACTCTGGTGCTTTTCTTGCCAGTGTCTAAAGTTATGCCTTGCTCGGGCATTGGTTGCCAGCTGGTTCTCCAACTGCTGGGGGTCGAACTTGCCGTTGCGCCAAGTGATCTCCTGGTAGTTCACTTCATCAGCAATACCGAAGTAGGTAAACGGACACAAAAGCTTGGTTTCTATGCCATGAAATAGGTCTTTTGTGTAAACAAGATTGTCATCACATAAAGCCAGAATGTCGGACTGATCGGTCCGCTCTGGTGTGGCTGTAAGCCCTAAGAGAAACCTAGGCTCAAAATGAACTAGCAATTTGCGGTAGGTACTAGCAGCAGCATGATGAAATTCGTCAACGACAATGTAGTCGAAGTGCTCTCGACCAAAAAGGTTAAGGTGGCTCGCTCGTCCCAGTGTTTGTACAGAGGCGAACAGCATATCTACATTTAGTTCTTTCTTTTGACCGTTATAGCGACCTACTTTTACATCGGGTCGAATCCTGACAAAAGTCTCCTCCGCCTGCTTGAGAATTTCTTCTCTATGAGCCACAAACAGCACTCTCTTGGCATTTATTTGCTGGCTATCGAAGGCTGACAACCAGGTCTTCCCGAGCCCTGTCGCTAAGACGACTAGGCCGCGCCTATAGCCCTGCTGCCGCGAGTCGGCTAGTGCCTCAAGCGCTTCTAGTTGGATTGCATTGGGTACAGGTGGGGGCACCTGCTCATCTTGGCCAGGCTCACTCGCAGGGGGCGCTGTAGACGCCTCCGGAAGCCGCTGTATATATTCATCAATCCATTCGTGTGACAGCGTTTTACATGATCGATTAGCGTATAGCGTTTCATACTCACTCAGGATACGAGCAAATCGATCATGGTCCTCCGCTTGATCGACTTTAAGGTTCCATTCGAGCCCGCTCACCAATGCAGCATGACTGAGATTGCTCGAACCGATAAAGGCACAGCCCTCGGCGTCGTTGCCGGATTACAGCGCGTAAATAGGTACGCCTTCATAGTGAAAGCTCGTCTTGCCCTGACTTTCGAATACCTTAACTTCAGCACCTTGCTCATGAAGCAGCATCAAATACCTTAGTGCTGCGGGTCTGTAACCCCCAAGTAGTCTCCGGTAAGCACTCTAACCCGAGCACCTCGCTCTAGAGCGTCTTCTAGCGCCCCCTGTATGAGGCGAACGCCTGTCATACGAATAAAAGCGGTAGCGATCGCTACATCATCTGCGTGATTAATGGCCTCCAAGAGGCTCGGCAAAAACGGGTTGGCCCCCCCAACCGTCAGAGCTGTATCTGGAAACTGACTCACGCACTGCCTCCAGGCTTGCGAATAATAGCGTTTACCCATTTCTGGGGCTGGCTACGCAGCGTCAGTTTCAGAGCCCAGATTTCAAAATTTCAGCATTTAGGAAGTTTTCCAGAAGAACATTAAGCGACTGAGTCGTATGAAGGCTACGCTCTCCACATTGATTGGTCTTTAGGAATAATAAGGGGTTTGCCCTGCAAACCCAACGCAAGACACTGAAATCCTGACAAAACTAGAAGATTGTTGAACGAATACGTTAGAATGGCGGCGGACTTTACTCTGGCTACGGGGATTTTCTTAATCGCTCCCCCTTCTGCCGCAAGATTCCGACTTTGACCGATTAAACAATACAGACCTATAAGGTGATTTTTTAATGAGCTTTCCTCTTTTTTCCACCCTGATCAAATCCATCGTTATCGCCGTCCTATTAGCCGTAGCGGCCTATTTTCTCTTCCCCTCCCTAGGCCTGGAAGAGACTGCAATGAAAAAAACTCTTCACCCTCAGCATCGCCGCGGGTGCCTTTATTGGCATCCTGATTTCTGCCATGCAGTTTGGTGCAACTGCCACCACCGATTCCGGTGAGAAAAAGACCATCTTTGTCGGCAACCTCGCCTTCAAGGCCTCTCCCGATGAACTCAACGAGCTGTTCTCCAAGTACGGTAATGTACACTCTGTACGCATTATGAAAGACCGCGCCACCCGCCGTCCGCGCGGCTTCGCCTTTGTCGAGATGAATGAGCGTGGCGCCGCCAAGGCGATCAAGAAGCTAGACGGCATGGAGTTCCTGGGACGCAACCTGCGCGTCAACGAAGGTGCCGAGCGCAAGGAGCGCAACAATCAGGAGGACTGAGCCCCTCCACTGCTCAATGACGTAACACCCCGGTGGCAAACAGTCACCGGAGCCTCTACCCGGAAGTATAACCATGCAACTCCCTCAAACACTTTGCGCCTTTTTTGATCAGAGCCATACCCGCTACCGTGTGTTTGATCTCGGCCGCGGCATCCGCGGGAAACCGGACACCGAGACCTTCCGACGCTTCGAGAACAGTGAACAGCCCTACCCCTTTCCGCTGCAACAACATGCATGGTTGGGGATCTGGGCTGGAATCATGAGAGCAAGGAGGAGCATTTTATCTGGTTTCTCAAATTCCCTCTGGATGAGACCGGCACACTGATTGGTTCAGCCCGTGATAGTTTTCTGCATGGCCTGCTGGAGACACTGGGCAGCAACATTCAGGCGGCTCGTGAAGGCGGTGAATTTACCGATGCCATGGGTGAGAGCCCCTTTGGCTTTAAACCCAAAGAGAGCATGATGGCAGGCTTCCATGCCAAGGCCCTGAAGACACTTGGCCAACCACCCAGCCGATTTTACGACCATGCCCGAGACTATCTGTGAGGTAAGCCCGGTTACTATTAATGGGCCTTTGTTGGTCTGCAGGGTTTTGCCGATATCGCTGCCCGTCTCAACGAAGACAACAATGAGGCCACGGTAATTAGCGCTCTGCCGCAACTCCCTGGCAGCGGCACTGATCGCGCTGTGCGGTTTTCTGGAAAACGAACCCCTACCAACCGCCATAACAGAAGCCCTACTGACACGATTACAGCTTGAGTTGGCAAGCGCTGAAGCCGACATAAATATCCTTACTGCACTGCTACGGGCGTTTGCATTGAGCGGCAAGGGTCTAGCCTCGCAGGCGGTCTCCATGGCACTACAGAGCGACTATGCTCAGAATATCCATCTGCTAGCCGCCATCGCAGCACGCAACTGGAGACCCTGCTACAGGAACGCGAAGGACTTTGTCGAGGCGCTGGCGCAAAACAACCTTAGTCTGGACGCCTTCGCCCAGGTGATGGGGATCTGATTATACCGGGTATGCGCCCTGTACTGCTGACCCAGCTACGCTCTGCAGAGCGCAGCGAGGCGCTGAGTGCAGCCGTCGGTCATATGTTTGGGCAGGTCGAGCCCTATCCCCTCTCTCGTCTAAGAATAGATATATTTGGGGCAGGATCTTACATGTAGGACAAAAACCTATTTTAAATGCGGGATTTATATTGCCATTATGTAGGCAAGCGAATAAGTTATAAACACAGTACGGGAAAATACCGGGCTACAAACAACAAAAAAATAGAAACCATCCAGAGAGAGGGTGTTATGAGAAAACTATGGCTGCCACTGCTAATGCTTTTTGCGATTTCCGCCTATGCTGAGAAACCCACCGCCCCCAGCATGATCAGCGGTGCGGAAAACCTGAGCGCTGAACAGGTAATTGAGTTAATACTCAATACACCGGATCTGGTGATTATTGATGCGCGCAAATCCGATGAGTATGCCAAGGGCCACATCGAAAACGCCATTAACCTGCTCAATACCGAGCTGACCGAAGAGATCCTCTCCATTCATGTCAGTGACAAAACGACACCCCTCCTCTTCTACTGTAATGGAGTGCGTTGCCTGCGCAGTACCAGTGCTGCAAAAAGGCCCTCTCCTGGGGCTATAGCAACATCTACTGGTTCCGTGGAGGCTGGTTTGAGTGGCGTGAGAAAAATCTACCTGTTAGCAAATAACAGTGATACCTTGAAACGGCCCTCTCTTCGCAGCAGCACCATAATCAGCGTCACACTGATCGGGCTGCTCTTCATCCTGCTCTCCTCACTCGCCGGCAACTATTTTCGTGAAGCCGCACTGGACGCACAGACAAAAAGTCTGTCACGCATTATTGAGATAGCCAGCCACGAAATTCTACGCAAGTTACAGCAACACGCCCTCAACCTCAGCACCTCCATCAATGCCCAGAACAATCTGGGCAGGCCCTGCACTCTTGGAAGAAGGATCAACGAACGAAGGAGATCGTTGCGATCCTGGATGACCCGTTTATCACCGGATTTGTGGGGGCTCATGATGTTGAGCTGGTAAAGGTACGCGTCTATGACATCACACTCTCACCTGTAGCCCAAAGCGTGAATGGCCTGAGCGAACTCCCGTTTCACCTGCCGCCACATCTCCACTTCCTGGCATCGAAACGCCAGGGGGTAGACCGTCTCAAGGCACTGAGCATGCTATGGGTTGCTGAAAAAGGGCCCTTAGTATCGATACTTCTACCCGTGGGTGGATTACACATTGAGGGGTATCTAGAGGTGATCTTTGACCCTCGCTACAGCCTGCGCACCGTCTCTCAAATGACCCGTATGCCCGTCACCATACTACTGCCTCACGAACACTACTCTCCACCCAGATGAATAGCAACGAAAGTCTCCGTTGCTACCCATTGAGTACACCCTGATTGGTGATGATGGGATTGCCGCCTATCGCATGATCGGGCTGGAAAATATTAACAAGCTCAACCAGGACATGCTACAGACCCAGTGGTTTACCGTAATTGGTTTTCTTACCCTGATCTTTCTGATACTGCTCCTGAGCTTATGGCTACTGCGCATTGGTTTGTTCACCCCGCTGCGCAACCTGTTACTTGGCATTGAAGCCTATAGTCAGGGAAAACTGGACACCACTATCAAGTCTGGCGGGCTACTTGAGCTCTATACACTCGGCAACGCCTTTAACGATATGCTCAAACGCATACGTGATGTCATTCAGGAGCTGGAGCGACATTCAACCCTGGACGGTCTTACCAGCATTGCCAATCGCCGCTACTTTGATCTAGTCGCTACAGAAAGAACTCAGCAGGGCGATACGACGCCATACCCCGCTCTCTTTACTCTATATCGACATCGATTACTTTAAATATTACAACGACCATTACGGCCACCTCGCCGGTGACGACACCCTATACCAGGCGGCCCAGATCGTCAGCTCTATGGCCCGACGTGAAACCGATGTGGCGGCACGCCTCGGCGGCGAAGAATTTGCCATTCTGCTCCCTGAAACAGAACCCGAGCATGCCCGCCTGGTCGCGGAAAATTTACGCCTCGCCATTAACCATCTTGACATCGCACACCATACGTCGGAGATCGCCAATCACATCACCTTCAGTATCGGCGTGGCCACCATCACGCCAGAAAAAGAGACCAGCGCAAGCGAGTTAATGAACCGGGCCGACAAGGCGCTTTATCAGGCCAAGTCGGAAGGGCGTGATCGCGTCGTCGTCTTCAAGTAGAAACATTCCAGACACACCGCACCATGCAGCCCCTCAACATCCTCTATCGGGACGAGCATTACATTGCCGTCGACAAACCCTCTGGTATGCTGGTTCACCGCAGCTGGATCGCTCAGGAGGAGAGTGTTTTTCTGCTGCAAACACTGCGTGATCAAATCAACCGCCGCGTCTACCCGATACATCGACTGGACCGTCCCACCTCCGGGGTCATATCGTTCGCGCTATCCAGTGATTCCGCACGTACGATGTGTGGAATTTTTGAGCAACGCAACGTGGTTAAAGAGTATCTGGCGCTGGTCAGAGGCTATACCGACGAGTCGGGGAATATCGACTATCCATTGCAGGAGGAGCCGCACAAACCAGCACAGGAGGCCATCACCAACTATCAACGCATCGCCACCGTAGAGCTACCGATTCCCGTTGGACGCTATCAAACCACTCGCTACTCACTGGTGAAGGTAATACCGAAAACCGGTCGTATGCGGCAAATACGCAAACACTTTCACCACATATTTCATCCACTCATTGGGAGTACCAGTCATGGAGAAGGGCGACACAATCGTTTGTTTCGTGAGCGCTTCAACTGCCACCGCCTGCTGTTGCATGCACACCGTCTAACCCTTCCCCATCCTGATGGGAAAACAATCACTATCGAGGCCCCTCTGCCGCAGGAATACCTTCAACTTTTCAACGAGTTCAACTGGCAGGAGCTGGCCTCGATAAAGGCGTTAACCGGGCAACAATTTTAACCTCAGGCTATACGTGATAGGTTGC
>CAWJQW010000014.1:0-42996 GCA_963845135.1 uncultured Gammaproteobacteria bacterium
CATCACCGTCGGAGACCACGCCGACCACTTCTGGATCATCCACCACGGCCGCGTCGACGTCGAGCTACACGGCGCAGCGACGGGCACGATCACCATCGACCGCCTCGAGCCCGGCGAAATCCTCGGCGTCTCCTGGATCGCCTCGCCGTACGTCAGCGAGTTCGATGCCACCGTGGTGGAACACGGCAGCGCCATCGAAGTCGACGCCGCCTGTCTGCGAGGCAAGTGCACCGACGATCCCGAGCTCGGCCACGAGCTGTACCGTCGCTTCGCCACCATGCTCAAGTCGCGGGCTGCACGCCACTCGGCTGCAACTCCTCGATCTCTACGGGCCCGGCGATGCGCGTGCGAGTCGTCCTCGTGCACCCTGACCCCGGCGATGGCCGCGGTCGAGGCCGACGGTCGACGACCTTGCCGACACGGTCACGATCTCGCTGACCATGCCCGACGAAGTGGCGATGCCGCTCCCCGGCCAATTCGCCATGCTCTGGGTGCCCGGCATCGGGGAGATCCCGATCTCGTACAGCGGGATCGGGCCCGGTCGGCGGGGTCGACCACACGGTGCGCGGCTCGTTCGGCGCCGCCAGCGTGGCGCCTGTGCGAGCGGGCACCAGGCGACCTGATCGGCGTGCGCGGCCCGTTCGGGAAGGGCTGGCAACTCGACGCGTTGTCCGGCGCCGACGTGTCGACGATCGCCGGCGGGCTCGGCCTCGCTCCGCTGCGACCGGTGATCGAAGCTGCCGCCGCAGGAAGCCTGGCCGCCCGGTCGGTGCAGCTGCTCGTCGGTGCCCGAAGCCCCGACGCGATCCCCTACGCCGACCAGATCGACGAGCGCTGGCAGACACTGCGGCCCAAGGTGACCGTCGACCGCGCCGACGCGTCAGCAATACGTAAACCTGAACTCAGGTAACGACAGAACAGGCGACATAGGCCGAGTTATTGAGGTCGTCGGCGTCCAGAATGCGGTGACGCAGCAGGAAGCGCCAATCTGATCCAGCGGAATCACGGGGATGGCCAGATCCAGCGGATTAACCCGCATACTGGGGGTCAGTTTAACGTCGCGACCGCGGCGCATGCGCAGCCTGGGCTGGCCATCTACCCATACCAGGTAGAGTTCGTCACCGGGATAAATAAGGTGGGGGTTGTCGATCTGTGGGTTAACATCCCACAATTCCGGCCACAACCAGGGCTCCCTGAGATACATGCCGGATATGCCCCAGAGAGTATCGCCCTTTTTGACGATATACGTCTCAGGTACGTCTTCTTTAAGCTCCACCGCTGCCTGCGGGAGTGCACTGAACATCAGCGAAACCAACAGCAATCCGATCGAGAGTGACCTTATTTTCATTTTTTCCGTCCCTGCCTGGCCATTTTTATGTCCCGCCAGGCGCAAAAACGCTGGCAGCTACACCCCGCCGGGCCGGCTTTCACCCATACGCGATGCCTGTCGGGAAATATCACCCGGTGAACGAACCTTGCCGCCACCACTGGGCACCCCTTATTCCCAGACAGTATAATAGCTTACAGTGTGCTGCCGCGCTGTTCCGCTGGCAAGCCAAAAAGTTACTTTTCCCGCACCTCATCGCGGCCCCCTGTAATCGCAGAAAGAGCGCTTCAAACCATGGCAGTACTGGACATACTGGAATTCCCGGACCCCCGATTGCGCACCGTTGCCGCACCGGTGGCAGTCAGGTCACAGACGCACACCGGGCATTAATCGACGACATGCTCGAGACCATGTACGCGGCCCCGGCATTGGCCTGGCCGCGACCCAGGTCAACGTACATGAGCGCATTCTGGTGATCGACATCTCCGAAGAGCGCAGCCAGCCGCTGGTTTTTATCAACCCGGAGGTGGAGGTGCTGGACCCGGAGCTGGGCGAATATGACGAGGGCTGCCTGTCTGTCCCCGGTTTCTATGAGACGGTAATCGCCCCCGGCGCATCCGGGTAACATCGCTGGACCGCGACGGTGCCAGCAGCACCCGGGAGCTGGATGGCCTGCTGGCGATTTGCCTGCAGCACGAAATCGATCACCTCAATGGCAAGCTGTTCGTTGACTACCTGTCGCCCCTGAAGCGCAACCGAATTCGCAAGAAGCTGGAAAAAGACCAGCGCCACCGGGCCTGACGCATGCAGCATGCCCCTAAAACTGATTTTTGCCGGCACTCCGGAGTTCTCCGCCATACATCTCAAGGCTCTTATTGATAGTGAGCACCAACTTATTAGCGGTCTATACCCAACCCGACCGGCCCGCAGGCCGGGGCAAGAAGCTACAGGCCAGCCCGGTCAAAGAGCTGGCGGCAGCAGCGAAGCATCCCCGTTTATCAACCACCATACCCTGCGCGACCCACAGGAGCAGGCCCGCCTGGCCGCGCTCGGTGCAGATGTCATGATCGTTGTTGCCTATGGCCTGATTCTTCCCACGGCGGTGTTGCAGGCCCCTCGCCTGGGCTGCCTCAACGTGCACGCCTCTCTACTGCCGCGCTGGCGCGGTGCCGCGCCTATCCAGCGCGCTATCGAAGCCGGGGACAGCGAGACCGGCATCACCATTATGCAAATGGATGAGGGCCTGGATACCGGCGCCATGCTCGCCACGGCCAGCTGCCCCATTGACGCACAAGACACCGCTGCCAGCCTGCATGACCAGCTCGCCCAACTCGGCGCGCCCCTGTTACAGAAAGTGCTTGAAGACCTGCCATCCTGCCAGGCAGCCGCGCAGCGGCAGGACGACAGCCAGGCCACCTACGCCAGCAAAATAACGAAGAGCGAGGCGGAGGTGCAATGGGCAAGGCCAGCCAGAGAGCTGGACCGACTGGTCCGTGCCTTCAACCCGTTTCCGATTTGTTTTACTCACCTGCAGGGGCAGCGGGTCAAGATTTGGCAGGCACAACCGGCGGGCACCGCATTGTTACCGGAACCACCCGGCACTATTTTGCGGTCCAGTCGCGAGGGCATCCTGGTCAATTGCGGGCAAGGCCAGCTGATGATCCAGCAACTGCAGCTCCCCGGCGGCGAAGCCGTTGAGCGCAGAACAGGTGCTCAATGGCAGCGCTGAGCTGTTTGCGCCGGGCCAGCGTTTCCTCTTTGCAAGCCAGCAACTGATGGCCGCAGATACCCGCGCCGTCGCGGCACGCGCACTGGCCGAGGTGATGGCAGGTCGGTCACTGAATCAGGCGCTCCGCCCAGGCTTTGGCCAGGGTGTCCGGGCGAGACCGCGGGCTGCTGCAACAGCTCTGCTACGGCACCCTGCGCCAGGCGCCCCGGCTACAGGGGATATTGGGCCAACTGCTGGACAAGCCACTGCGCGACAAGGATGCCGATGTGCAGAGCCTGCTGCTGTGCGGGCTATATCAGCTTGAAGATACCCGCATCCCGGACCATGCCGCCGTTTCCGCCACCGTGGCCGCCACTCGCGCCCTGAAAAAGCCCTGGGCAAAGGGCCTGTCCAATGCCGTACTGCGGCGCTTCCTGCGGGAGCGCGAGTTACTGCTGGCGGCACTGGATGACAGTGCTCGCGCAGCACACCCGCAATGGCTATACGACACACTACGGGCACAATGGCCAGCACACAGTGACCAGATTATTCATGCCAATAACAACCAGCCGCCGATGACACTGCGTGTCAACGCGCAACAAATACAACGCGATCCTTACCGGGCGATGCTTGTCGAAGCAGGCATTGAATCCAGTGCCGGCCTGCTGTCGCCACAAGCGATTTACCTTAAAGCACCGGTGGATGTGACTGAGCTTCCCGGATTTGCTGAGGGAATGGTGAGTGTGCAGGACGAAGGCGCACAGATGGCAGCACTTGTGCTGGCGGCCCAGGCTGGCGAGCGAGTACTGGATGCCTGCGCTGCCCCGGGTGGCAAAAGTTGTCACATTCTGGAAGTACAGCCAGGCATCACCGAGCTGGTGGCCGCGGACGTTGACGCACTGCGGTTGGAGAGAGTGGAGGAGAACCTGCAGCGGCTGCGACTGCCCGCCACACGGCTGGAGATGGATGCGGCGAAACCACCCGCTGACCTGGCGGCTAACTTCGACCGCATACTGGTAGATGCTCCCTGCAGTGCCAGCGGTGTTATCCGCCGCCACCCCGACGTCAAGCTGCTTCGGCGCGAGCAGGACATTCCAGCGCTGGGTAAACAGCAGAGGGACATACTGGACGGGCTGTGGCCCTTACTGAAGGGCGGTGGCCGCCTGCTTTATGCCACCTGCTCAGTCCTGGAGGGCGAAAATGACGACGTGATCGGGTTGTTCCTGCAACACCACCCGGACGCAACCGTGGTCCCCATCGAGGCAGACTGGGGCGAGGAAACACGGTACGGGCGACAGCTTTTGCCCTCCGGACATGGCCCCGATGGCCTGTTTTACTGCCTGGTGCAAAAGACATGAGCGCAACATGCCAACGCAATCGCGCAGCAGCGGTGGCAGCGCTTTGTGCACAATTCCCCCCGGCAGCCCTTACATTGTCCAGGCCTTTTCTTTATTGTCTGCGCATAGTTAGCTGGGCCCGCAAACGATGAAAATCATAATTCTCGGCGCCGGCCAGGTCGGCGGCACCCTGGCAGAACACCTCGCCAACGAACAAAATGACATTACCGTCGTCGACACCGACGGCAGCAAGCTGCGTGCCCTGCAGGATCGGCTGGACATAGGCACGGTCGCCGGTGGCGCTTCACATCCCAATACGCTGTATAAGGCCGGCGCAGAAGACGCCGACATGCTGATCGCCGTCACCAACTCCGATGAAATCAACATGATGGCCTGCCAGGTCGCCCATACCCTGTTCAATACACCCACCAAGATTTCGCGAGTACGTTCGCCCAATTACCTGGCGCACCAGGAACAGCTGTTCAATCGCGATCACATTCCGGTAGACGTCATTATTGGCCCTGAGCAGCTGGTGACCAGGAATATCCAACAGCTGATCGCCAACCCGGGGGCTTTGCAGGTACTGGACTTTGCCGATGGCCGGGTACAGCTGGTTGCCGTGCGCGCCTATCACGGGGGGCCTATCGTGGGGCATGAATTGCGTGAGATTCGCACCCACATGCCCAAGGTAGATACGCGCGTGGCCGCCATTTTTCGCCAGGATCGCCCCATCATCCCCGAAGGGGACACCGTGGTGGAAGCCGGTGACGAGGTGTTCTTTATCGCCGCCAGGGAAAACATTCGCGCCGTAATGTCCGAGCTGCGACGAATAGACAAGCCCTACAAGCGGGTAATGATCGCCGGCGGCGGCAATATCGGTGCTACGCTCGCCCAGTCGATAGAAAACAGCTACCAGGTCAAGGTGATAGAGCAGTCCTACAAGCGCTGCCGAGTGCTGTCGGAACGACTGCGGCACACCATCGTACTCAATGGCAGCGCGTCGGAGCCGCAGCTACTGGCGCAGGAAAATATCGAAGCCAACGACGTGTTTTGCGCCCTGACCAATAACGACGAATCCAACATCATGATGTCCATGCTGGCCAAGCGTATGGGCGCCAAAAAAGTGATCACACTGATTACCAACCCCGCCTATGCCGAGCTGGTCGGGGACGAAATCGACATCGCCATCTCACCCCAGCAGATCACCATTGGCAGCCTGCTCACCCACGTACGCAAGGGCGACATCAGCAATGTGCACTCACTGCGGCGGGGCGCAGCCGAAGCTATCGAGGTTACCGCCCATGGTGACAGCCACTCCTCAAAAGTAGTGGGCAGGCGCCTGGACGAAATAACGCTGCCCGAGGGTGTCACCATTGGCGCCATTGTGCGCGGCGAAGAAGTACTGATGGCGCACAGCGATGTGGTGGTAGAGACCGACGACCACGTGATTCTGTTCCTGGTCGACCAGCGCAAAATCAATGCCGTGGAGAAGCTGTTCGCCGTAGGCTTCGGATTCTTCTGATCCATGCATATCTCCGTTTCCATGCGCATTCTCGGCATCCTCCTGATGCTGTTTTCCAGCACCATGCTGATTCCGCTGGGAACGGCGCTGGTTGCTGACGATGGCACTGCCCAGGGCTTTCTTTCCGCGCT
Organism: uncultured Gammaproteobacteria bacterium; assembly: GCA_963845135.1. GTDB lineage: Bacteria > Pseudomonadota > Gammaproteobacteria > Pseudomonadales > Halieaceae > Halioglobus. The sequence continues at coordinate 6,026 of CAWJQW010000014.1, forward strand.
GGGCATTACTTTCTTTGCCGGGCTGACAATCTGGGTCCCGGTAATGAACGCGCGACACGAACTGCGGATTCGGGATGGCTTTCTGATTACGTCCCTGTTCTGGACGGTACTGGGGCTGTTCGGTGCGCTGCCCTTCGCCCTGACCAACAGCCTCAACCTCACTACTACTGAAGCGATCTTCGAATCCATATCCGGCCTGACCACCACCGGTGCGACCGTCATCGTTGGCCTGGATTCGCTGCCCAGCTCAATACTCATTTACCGCCAGCTACTGCAGTGGATGGGCGGCATCGGTATTATTGTAGTCGCCGTCGCCGTACTGCCGATGCTGGGTATCGGGGGGATGCAGCTCTACAAGGCAGAGACTCCGGGCCCATCCAAGGACAGCAAACTCACCCCGCGCATCACCGAGACTGCCAAGGCACTGGCGACGGTCTATATCACCCTCACCCTCATTTGCGCCGGCGCATACTGGGCTGCCGGTATGACCGAGTTCGACGCGATTGCCCACGCTCTGTCGACGGTCGCCATTGGCGGTTTTTCTACCCACGATGCAAGCATGGGTTACTTCGACAGCAATACCATTCTGATGATCTGCAGCCTGTTCATGTACATCTCGGCCATCAACTTTGGCCTGCATTTCGTGTTCTGGCGCCGACGCAGCATCGCGCCCTATCGCAAGGATTCAGAGACCCGATTTTTCTCCAGCGTATTGCTGATCTGCATTGCCATCACCTGCGCTTACCTGATCGTCAGCAAAACGCTGGATCCTGCAGACAGTGTTGTTCACGGCATTTTCCAGGCCGTATCAATCACCACCACAACCGGCTTCGCCACGCAGGACTTTGCCCACTGGCCATCCTTTCTGCCGGTCATGTTGCTGATGTTTTCTTTCATGGGCGGCTGTGTCGGCTCTACCGGCGGCGGCATGAAGGCAATGCGCCTGATGCTGATCTACAAGCAGGGCGTGCGCGAACTCAAACAGCTGGTGCACCCCAATGCGATCATCCCGTTGAAGGTGGGCAGGCGCCGGGTGGAGGCCTCTGTCGTCAGTGCGGTATGGAGTTTTTTCGCGGTTTATACCACCAGCTTTATCATCATCATGCTGGTGCTGATGGCCACCGGCCTGGACTTCACCACGGCCTTCTCCGCGGTTGCCGCATCCATCAACAACCTCGGCCCCGGTCTGGGCGAAGTGGCCGCTAACTACGCCTCTATCTCAGACACAGCAAAGGCTGTCTTGTGCTTTGCCATGCTATTAGGGCGGCTTGAGGTGTTCACTTTATTGGTCCTGTTCACGCCGATGTTCTGGCGGATTTGACGGCTAGCCTTTGGGGTAAGCTCCCTTGGTGACCGGCCAGCAATGGGGGACTGGCGTGCCCGGGATCGCCAAAAAGCAGACGTCCATGTCAGGCTCGGCGTCGGCCATCCATGGCCTCCGACGTCCCGGGCACGCCAGCCCCCCACTGCTGACCTCTACGGCAATTTGTACCCAATGCTCTGTCGACTTTAAAAGACATCACTGGTGCTGAAGTTGAGGCTAGAGGCGCAAAACACGCTTAGGCCCTGTGCGTGTGGGGGTGGTTTAACGGGACGTGTGAGGCCAAGGATGGCCGAGCCCGAGCTGCCAGGGATGGCGCTTTTGCGGTCCCGTTAAACCACCCCCACACGCACAGGGCCGGATAGACAAAAAGAGCCTAAAGTCCCCGAGACTTCTTCACCATCTCATACGCCGCCTGAATCTCTTGCGAACGCTCAGTCGCCAACTTGACCATATCCTCCGGTACACCCTGGGCGATCAACTTATCCGGGTGATTTTCACTCATCAGTTTGCGGTAAGCACGCTTGAGGGCCTTGTCATCAACGTCGGCGGTGACACCCAGGGCTGTGTAAGCATCTTCCAGGCTCGTGCCCGCTTGCGCTCCGGCACCAGCACCGGTGGAACCGTGGAAGTGATCCTGGGCCTGCGCCATACGCAGAAACTGCTGCAGCTGCGCAGGGGTGAAGCCGAGCAGCGTGGCAATGCGCTGCAGCGCACTATGCTCCGCCTCGTCAATTTTGTGGTCGGCCAGGGCCAGCGAGATCTGGAAGAAAAGCAGGGTCTGGCAAAGCTGGCGCTGGCCGCGGCAAATCTCCATGAAACTCGACACCGCGGACTCGGGTTGAAACTCAGCGGCAGCGCCCTGTTTGAAGAAACCAATAGCGCGTTTGCGTTGCTCTGCGCTGAGCCCCATCTGGTTAAATACCGCTTCTGTGTGCGCGATCTCCTGCTCCGAGATACGCCCATCCGCCTTGGCGAGAAAGCCGGACAGCAAAAACGTGGTTTCGAAGAAGCTGTCCTTGATACGGGCGATATTCTGCGGTGAAGCAAACTTCATGGTCTGCCACAGCCCCCTGTCGAAAAGGTGGCCGACGAAGAGTCCGATGATCAGCCCAAGGGGCCCAAGCGTCAGCAGCCCGATAATGCCGCCAATCAATTTTCCGTAGAACAAGGTCGTGCCCTCTTTATATCCGTCGTGTGTTTTGCGCGAGTATTGCTTCAGCCGACTGCAGAGACGGCGCGCCGAAGCCCCGTGCGTTACAGGTCGTCATAAACCCCGGGGCCCTGTTTGGGGCGGACCCGAAAGCGCTTGTATTCCCATTGGTACTGTTCAGGGCAGTAAGCCACGCAGCGCTCAACACCCCTGTTCATGGCGGCCAGCGAGAGCGCGTTGTCCGGGTCATAGATGGCCTCCTCGGGGAGGAAATAGCGCAGGGCAAAGCCACCCGGGACACGTTCAGCCATACCGAATACCGCCAATGCCCCGGTGCGGCGAATCATGTTACTGGCCAGGGTAGGGGTGAAGCAGGGGATACCCATAAACTCGGCGTTTTCGCCGGAGTTAACATCACCGGGAGCCTGGTCCGGCAAAATGCCGGAGATGTCTCCGCCTTTGACACTCCTGAGCAATTTCACCAGACCACGGCTGTCGGTGGGCACCAGGGTGGCGCCACTGCGCTGGCGGGCGCGCTCGATCAGCGCTCCCAGTGGTTTCAGCTTGGGCGGCTCATACAAGGAGACCGTGCTACCCAGGACTCCCAGGTGCAGACCGATTACCTCCCAGTTGCCGATGTGCGGTGCAAGCACGATCACCCCGCGACCGGCCGCCTGCGCCTCACTAATCAGCTCAGCCCCCTCAACGGATTGGACCAGGGCCTGGACATGTTCCCAGGAGCGCAACCAGACATGACCCATTTCGGCGGCCAGCTCTCCGGTGGCGCACAGACTGCGCTGCGCCAACTGGTCACGTTCGCGGCTACCCAGCTCAGGAAAGGCCAGCTGGATATTTCGCTCCGTGACCTTGCGGCTGCGCCCACCGAATGGCCAATAAAGACGGACTACGCCGCGGCCCAGAGCCCTGGCCCAGGACAACGGTAGCAGTGCACAAAGGTGCAATAGCGATTTAATCAACGCAGCCTTGAGGCTATCCATGGGTGAAATTCACAATCGAGGCAAGCGCGTATTATGCCGCCAAAAGAGCCTGTATAATAGCCGCCCCTTGCACCCACCTCACGGACACAACGTGACTGAAGACCAAAACAAAATCCTTACGTTTCAGGAACTTATCCTGAGATTACAGCAATTCTGGGCAGATAAGGGCTGTGTCATATTGCAGCCCCTGGACATGGAAGTCGGCGCCGGCACCTTTCACCCGGCCACGTTCCTCAGGGCGATAGGCCCGGAAAGCTGGAATGCCGCTTACGTACAGCCCAGTCGTCGGCCTACCGACGGCCGCTACGGCGAAAACCCCAACCGGCTACAACACTATTACCAGTTCCAGGTCGTGATGAAGCCCTCGCCGGCCGAATTTCAGGAGCTGTACCTGCAGTCGCTGGAGGCACTTGGCGTCGATACCGCCATACACGATGTGCGCTTTGTCGAAGATAACTGGGAATCGCCCACCCTGGGTGCCTGGGGACTGGGTTGGGAAGTCTGGCTTAACGGTATGGAAGTCACGCAGTTCACCTATTTCCAGCAGGCTGGCGGCCTGGAATGTTATCCGGTCACCGGGGAAATAACCTACGGCATCGAGCGCATTGCCATGTACCTGCAGGGCGTGGACAGCATCTACGACCTGGTGTGGGCAGATGGGCCCGCAGGCAGGGTCACCTACGGCGATGTGTTTCACCAGAACGAAGTGGAAATGTCGCGCTACAACTTTGAGGAGGCAGACGTAGAGCAGTTATTCCGCTTCTTCGATCACTACGAAAAAGAGGCCCTGCGCCTGGTCGAGAAAAGTTTACCCCTGCCCGCCTACGAAATGGTCATGAAAGCCTCCCATACATTTAACCTCCTGGATGCACGCCACGCCATCTCGGTGACCGAGCGCCAACGGTTCATCCTGCGTGTACGCACCCTCGCCCGGGCAGTGGCCCAGGCCTACTTTGATGCCCGCGCCGCGCTGGGATTCCCCATGGCAGCCGACAACATCCGTGAGGAAGTGTTGGGGCGTATCCAGGCGGAGGCGAAATCATGACGACAGAAACGCTATTGGTTGAATTGGGTACAGAGGAACTGCCGCCCAAAGCCCTGAAAACGCTGGGCCTGGCTTTTCGTGACGGTATCGTCGCCGGCCTGGCTCAACGCGAGTTGGGCCACAACGAGGTTACCTGGTTCGCGTCGCCGCGTCGGCTGGCGGTGCAGATCGCCGGTGTCCAGGTTCGGGGCGAAGACAAGCACGTCGAAGTACTGGGTCCACCGGCCGACCGGGCCAGGGATGATGCGGGCGACTGGACGCCGGCAGCCGCCGGGTTTGCCAGGAAACAGGGGGTTGCTCCCGAAGACCTGCAGGCTATCGAAACCCCCAAGGGCACTCGCCTGGGCTTGCAGAAAGTGGAGCCGGGACTTAACACCAGCGACTGCCTCAACGACATCATTCACGAAGCGATCGCCGGACTGCCCATTCCCAAGCGCATGCGCTGGGGCGCCAGCCATGTCGAGTTCGTGCGTCCTGTGCAATGGATCGTAGCCATGCTCGGCGACAAGCATGATCACGGCGAGGTGCTGGGGCTGGCCACCGGCAACACCACGCGCGGCCACCGCTTTCATTCCAGCGGAACCATTGAGCTGGCAAAGCCGGAAGACTATGAACAAGCGCTGGCAGACGCCAGGGTCGTTGCCAGCTATGCACAGCGCCAGCAAATGATTCGCGACCAGGTGGAAGTCGAGGCCAGCGCACTCAAGGCAACCGCAGTGATAGACCCGGACCTGCTGGACGAGGTGACCGGGCTGGTGGAATGGCCCGTGGCACTGACCGGTTCCTTCGAAGAGCGCTTCCTGGAGGTGCCTGCGGAGGCCCTGGTCTCTTCCATGAAAGAACATCAAAAGTATTTTCACCTGGTGGATGCGCAAGGCGAGCTACTGCCCAACTTCATTACTCTCAGTAATATCGAGAGCAAGGACCCGATACAGGTTATCGCCGGCAACGAGCGTGTTATCAGGCCGCGCCTTGCCGATGCCGCGTTCTTTTTCGAAACAGACAAGAAAACAGCGCTGGCAGATCGCGTGGAGAAGCTGGAAAGCGTTGTCTTCCAACAGAAGCTCGGGACCGTCGCCGACAAGACACGGCGAGTCCAGCAACTGGCGGGTCAGCTGGCTGCAAAAATTGGTGCGCCGGTCGAATCGGCCCAGCGCGCCGCGCTACTGGCCAAAACCGACCTGGTAACCGAAATGGTGCTGGAGTTTTCCGACATGCAGGGTATCGCCGGCTCCTATTATGCCTTGCACGACGGTGAAGAGGCCGAGGTTGCCGCCGCCATCGCCCAGCAGTACTGGCCCAAGTTCGCCGGCGATAGACTGCCGGAGTCGATGACCGCCTGCGCCCTGGGACTGGCGGATCGGCTCGACACCCTGGTGGGGATTTTTGGCATCGGCCAACCACCAACCGGATCCAAAGACCCTTTCGCCCTGCGCCGCGCCTCCCTGGCGGTGCTGCGCATCATCGTGGAAAAAGAGCTGGACCTGGACCTGCGCGACTGCCTTGAAGCGGCTGCACAGCAATACCCGGAGGGCGTTATCGCTGCCGGCACGGCCGAACAGGTACTGGACTACATGATCGAGCGCTTTCGTGCCTGGTACGAGGAAGAGGCGATACCGGTGGAGGTTTTCCGCGCCGTGGCCGCGCGCAAGCCCAGCCAGCCACTGGATATCCAGCGCCGTGTAATGGCGGTAAACGCCTTCAGCCAGCTCCCCGAGGCTGCCTCCCTGGCCGCCGCCAACAAGCGGGTCTCCAATATTCTCGACAAGCTGGAGAGTGACCATCAATTTGGTGAAGTGAATGCTAACTTACTCCAGGAGCCTGCAGAGTCAGAGCTGGCAGAGAAGCTGGCACGGCTATCAAGCGTTGCTCAGGGTCATCTGGAAAACGATGAGTACCGGGAAGCGCTGGCTAGCCTGGCCGGACTGCGCGAACCTGTAGACCGCTTTTTTGACGACGTCATGGTGAACGCGGAAGATACTGAACTGCGCAACAATCGCCTGAATCTGCTGAAGTGCTTGCGCGACCAGTTCCTTGAAGTAGCCGACATCTCACAGCTGGTGGTCGGCAAGTAACAGTGGCTTTACTGATTCTCGACCGCGACGGGGTTATCAACCAGGACAGCGATGACTACATTCGTTGTGTCGAGGACTGGCTGCCAATTCCCGGCAGCATTAAGGCAATCGCCCGGTTTTGCCGGGCTGGCTACACCGTAGCCATAGCCACCAACCAGTCCGGGCTTAGCCGGGGTTACTTCGGCCTTGATGACATGGAAGCCATCCATCAAAAACTGCGGGACCTGGTGGCAGAGCAGGGCGGCCACATTGCCGGCATCTTTTACTGCCCGCACCTGCCAGACGAGGGCTGTGACTGTCGCAAACCCGCCACCGGCCTGTTGCAAGCCATCGAAGCGGAATTAGGACAACCCCTCGCCGGCAGTTACTTTATTGGCGACAGCCTCAAGGACCTGCAGGCGGCACGTGCCATGCAATGCCAGCCGGTTCTGGTGCTGACTGGCAAGGGCGAGCAAACACTGGCGCAGTTGCAGGCTGCGGACGTTGCTATTACCGACCCGGATACCGTGCCCATCTACCCCGACCTGGCCGCTGCGGCGCAGGCCCTTATTTAGCCCCGACCGTGCCGAAAAGGCGACAGGTAGAACCCTCCCAGGCGAATTAATCCGCTAAGCGACCGCGCTTTGATTTAAACTGGCCATACAGTAAACGGGGCCAACACATGTCGGAAGCGGAAATCCAACAAATGCTTATCGCCGGGGCTATCGCCCTGGGCGGTTTCACCATCGGTTTACTTGCCGGCTTGCTGCGCGGCCAGAACATTTCTGAACGGCTGCGCGCCCGCCTGGGCGAACAGAATGACAGCCTGCAGGTAGAACTGGGGCTGGCACAGCGCCAGCTTACCGCCCTGGAAGTAGAGCGAGACCAGCTATCCAAGCGACTGCAGGATCAGCGCGACCGCCTCGAAGAGCAGGGCAGGGAGCTGGAGCAGGTAAACCGGCGCTATCATGCGCTGCAAAATGAACACACCCGCCTGCACACCCAGCAGGAAGAAAGAGAAGAGCAGCACCAGGAGCAAATTGGCCTGCTCAAGGAAGCGCGCGACAATCTCAAGCAAGAGTTTGAACTGCTGGCCAATCGCATTTTCGAAGACAAGGGCAAACACTTTACGTCTACCAGCCGTGAGTCACTGGAAACGATGCTGAAACCTTTCCGGGAACAAATAACCGGCTTCCAGTCACGCATCAACGAGGTCCACACCGAGTCGGTAAAAGGGCAGTCTGCGCTGGAAGCAGAGATCAAGAAAGTGTTGGAAGTCGGGCTGGAAATGAACACCCAGGCGACCAACCTGACCACCGCTCTGAAAGGTGATAAGAAGACCACCGGCAACTGGGGTGAAGCCCAGCTGGAGAGAACCCTGGAACTGGCAGGCCTGTTGCCCGGCGATCATTACGAAACGCAGGCCAGCTACACTGATGCCGAGGGTAAGCGGCGCCTGCCGGACTTTGTGATCAAGCTGCCGGACAACAAGTGCCTGGTCATCGACAGTAAAGTATCACTGGTGGATTACGAGCGGGCAATCTCCGCAGAAACAGAGGAGGCACGCGGGGATGCACTCAAGGCCCACGCCCAGGCTGTACGGAATCACATTGATGACCTGTCCTCCAAGGACTACGCCAGCCTCTCAGGCCTGGACAGCCCGGACTTTGTACTGCTGTTTATGCCCATTGAGCCGGCCTACATTGAGGCGATGAAATACAATCGTGACCTCTTCAACTATGGTTACCAGCAACAGGTGGTAATGGTCTCGCACACCACACTCATGCCAATACTGCGTACCGTCGCCAACCTTTGGATGATCGACCAGAGCAACCGCGAGGCAAGGGAAATCAGTACTCGCGCTGGCGAGATCTATAACCAGGTCTGCCTGGTTGCTGAACGCCTGCAGAAGCTGGGCAATACGCTGAAGGCCGCTAACAATCATTACAACCAGGCAGTAAAGGGGCTTGCGGGACAGCAGGGCCTGCACGGCAAGGTCGAACGCTTCCGGCAGCTCTCCAGCAAGGCCAGCAAGAACCTGACTGACCTGGAGCCTATTCACGCCGATATTGAGATCGAACGACTGGAGGCCATCGAACTGGCGCAACTACAGTCTGACGAGGAAGACGATACCACGGAGAAGGTGAAGCTGGAGGTGATCGCTGCCGAGGATAAAGCACCTGCAGGTTGATGCCTGCGACAATAAAAGGGGCACTGCCTCCGCAGACAGCGCCCCGGGGTGGCCCTCGCCAGGGGTAGCCAGGGCCGGCAACCGGTATTAGTCGATAGCAGCTACGCTCTGGCCGTTGACCTGGTCCATCGCCCGGGCAACAGCGCCGTCATAACACTCCCGGTTCCTGGCGAAGATGCTCAGGCTGCCAACCTCGCGAAGGTTCTGACTACCACACACGTTTTCTGCGGCTCTCTTGATGCGTCGCTCAACAATAGTGCGGCCGTCTTCCGTCGCCAGCTCGGAACGGTGAAAGCTCACACGCTGCTCCGGCAGTGCCTGTCCCTGTACCAGGGTTTCATCGACTGAGCCAGCCGCTGCAGTGTTGGTGATACCCGCTGTCAGGCTCAATGCTGCGACGGACAGGATGGTTTTGATTGCTTTGTTGTTCATGGTAACTCTCCCTAGGTTAGTCCGGCCATTTGCCGACCCTTGTCCAGAGCAAGACCGTCTTGCGCTGTTCTTGGGACTAAAAGTAGGAGAAAGTGGGGTTGAGTGAAACCGTGTTTCGGTGAGTGACCGCTGGGCCGCGATGAAGCGATAGAAATGCACGACAAGCTGCGACGTCTGAACTGTCCTGAAGCAGGGTCAGAGGGCTAGCCAACCTCGTTGCTGACGGTGGGGCGTCAGAACGGAATGTCATCGTCTTCAATCTCGGCCTGCGGTGCCACCGGTACTGCAGAAGCGTGATTCATGCCCGGCTGCTCTCCAGCTACGGCCACCTTCCAACCCTGCAAGTTATTGAAGTAACGACCGTTATATTCCCTGCCTCGTATATCGAAGGTAACCGTAACCTCCTGACCAGGCTGCAGGCTATCAAGTAACGCGACCTTATCCTGTACAAACTCCAGGTTGATTTCCTGGGGATACTTGCCGTCCTCCACAACAACAACCATCTCTCGCTTGGTGAAGCCGCTGTCGAATGTCCTGGGTTCCTGCAGGAGTTTAATCCTGCCGGTTAATTCATACGCCACAGACGTCTTTCCTCTCTTACTTGTGTTCGTGTTTTAGTAAGCGACGAGTAGCTGTTTTTTACAACCAAACGTCGGCTCTCATCATAAATGAAAATAGAGAAATACCTTAGTAATTGTCTTCATTCCCGTGTACCAAATATGAATGAGAAACAAAGAGAGCGATTTCTCACTATCTTTGCTTCAATCGCGAAATTCTCAGTCTATTTGTTAGAAAAACCTTCTATGAAGGGGTTAGCTCTGACGGAGCTCTCAACGCCAACCGCTACCAGCACCCGCTTTCACCTTCCCGTTCTCTCCAGTTGTCTAAATCGGCCTGGCGTCATACCTGTCCAACTCCTGAACGCACGGTTAAAGGCGCTTTGATCGGAGTAACCCAGCAAAAGAGGAATTTCAGACAACATCAGGGAAGTACGCGATAAATAGCGACGGGCGAGCTGTTCTCGAACAGCATCATGCAGGCCTGGTACGAGAAATTATATTCCGCCAGCCTGCGTTGAAGGTTCTGGTGGACAAATTCATTCCCTTGGCAACTTTTGCAGGGTTGCGCCACCCTCTGGAATCGCCTTCAACAGCACCGATTGCAGACTTTTCAGAAAAGGGTCGTCGGTACCAGCCACAGTAGAAAACGCGACCTACTGTTGCTGGCGCATCGCGCGAAAGTTTTCTGGCAGTGCCCCCACGCTGGACCGGTGAATCGTATCTACATCAAAAGTTAAGCCCTGGATGTACCGATTAAACGTGACTGGGCAGCCGAAAAATCGCTGAAAGGGAACGATGTCTTCCGGTTCATCACCGGTCAAGAGACTGATAATAGGTCACAGCCCCCGGGAATCGCTGACGAAAAAAGGTCACCAGCGCCGTCAGGCCGACTTGAACAAACACAGCATTATCATTCCCAAGCTGATCAGGCCAGGCAAGCATCCAGCCCGAATCATCTCGCGATAGCTCCGCAAAATTGACACCATAAAAATGTCGTTCACAGAGCAGGTAAGTCTCCAGTGCGTCTGCAAGGTTATCACTATTGAGCAACAGGTAACCCAAAACACCGGCATGTGTGACTTGAACTTCAGACCCAATCTGCAGCCCCACAGGCTCGCCGGGACAAAGTTCTTCTGCCTCCTTTAATAAATCGCGCCAGTCTTCAACACTCACTGTCTCTTGTTGCGAGGCCAGGGCCAGCCTTGTCTCCAGACTTTCGCAGACAATCCCCCTGCGCACCATCCACAGGCGGAGAATCTGGCTAAAACTGCCCGATATTCGAATCACCATGTGCCAACATTTTGGCGTGATATGTATAAATCATGGCGTAGTATGTCAATCAAATTGTCGGGTACGTCTACCTATCATCGAAAGTGATAGTAAGAGCGAAGGAGTAAGTAAATGAAATAACGGTAACACCCAGTGGCCAGGCCTGTGGCGCTAGCGGTATCTGGCGTTGATTTAAGCAGGGACCTTGGGGACGTCCCTCGTCGCCAACATTCGCAACAGCCTGGATTGAGCACGGTGTTCTCGCCTTCCCCGGCCAGTCTATAACCGATGATGACCTTGAGCGCTTCACTGGTTATTTTGGTGATTTCGGTGAGGACCCTTTCGTACAACCCATACCCGGGCGAGAGCATATCATCGCCATTCAACGTAACGCAGATGAGACCTCCTCTATATTTGCAGAGGCATGGCACACCGACTGGAGCTTTCAAAGTAATCCGCCCGCTGGCACATGTCTTTACGGGATCACAATTCCTGAATCCGGCGGAGACACGCTGTTTGCCAACCAGTACATGGCACTTGAGGAAATGCCTTCGGCCTTGAGGGCCAGGATTGAGGGTCGCCATGCGATCCATTCGGCCGCGGGCGGATATGCACCCGAGGGACTTTACGGCAAGGCAGATGAGGGCTCCGGTCGCAGTATGCGGGTAAAGGCCTCCGAAGCTGCCAGGGACATCTCTTTTGCACCCGCTGATAAAGGTACACCCGGAAAGCGGCAGGGAAAGCCTGTTCGGTTGTATCGGCTATATCATCGGTATAGAGGGTATGGAGCAGGACGCGGCCTCAGACCTCTACTGGAGCTTCACCAGTGGCAAACCAGTCAACAGTTCCAATACCGCCATAAGTGGTCGAGCAACATGTTGATCATGTGGGACAACCGCTCGCGTACTTCATCGGGCAACAGGTGGATACGAAGGATATGACCGTCTCTTACACCGCACGACCATCGGGAGCCAACCATGATTTCGGAGCTATTTTGCAGAGGCAGTGCTAAGCTATTCAGAATTTGCTCGCTGCCTTGCCAGTCAGCCAATTACTAACCCTGTCGGCACTACCCATAATTCTCGTGCTCGCAACAATGGAATGGTTCCATTTCCGGCGAACTGACATCTTTGAAATTCGAGATTCGGCCGCCAGTATCGCGATGGGGGCTGTTTACGTTCTGTTTGCCGAAGGCGTCATGGTTATGGCCCTGGTATTGCCGGCCTATGAGTGGCTTTATCAATTCCGATTGTTCTCCTCGCAACTAACGCCGTCAGCTTGTTGGTGCTTTTCCTGTTGGTGGATTTTTGTTTCTACCTATTCCATCTGGCCGCACACCGTGTGCGTTTCTTATGGGGAGTACATGAGGTGCACCATGCATCGGAGCATTTCAACTATACGGTCGCTTTCCGCCAGAGCGTTCTTTATGCCTTTGTGGGCGTTTACATCTTTTTCATTCCAGCAGTAATACTGGGGTTCACACCTGAATCCGTATTGCTGATGTTGGCTGCAAACCTGATATTCCAGATATTTCCCCACACACAATGGTTTGGACGATTTCCAGAACCTTTCGAATGGGTATTCAACACACCTTCCAATCACCGCGTGCATCACGGCAGGAACCCTGGCTATGTGGATCGCAATATGGGTGGTGTGCTCATGGTCTGGGACCACCTGTTCGGGACCTATGCCGTGGAGTCCCCCGATGAACAGGTTGAATATGGCGTGGTCAGCCTGATTGACTCAACGCCCGGGTATAACCCGGTAAAACTGACGTTCCGAGAATACGCCCGCATGTTCAAGGATTTATCCAGGCCGGGGCCGCTAAGACTTCGCCTGAAGCACCTCTGGGGTCCCCCCGGAATGGGAAAGGCCTGCTATCGCCCCCGAGCTTGATCAACAAAGCCTGGGGACAGAAAGACCCCAGCAACTGGGTCATTTATCGTGAGAAATTTTCAAACAGCGTGAGAACCAACATCGGTCGCACATCAAACATCCAGGTTGGCGACCGACAGGGCATTTTCTTCAATGAATTCACGGCGCGGCTCCACGTGGTCACCCATCAGCGTGGTAAAGATTTGGTCCGCGGCAATCGCGTCATCAATCGTCACCTGCAACATGCGTCGAACTTCGGGGTCCATGGTGGTTTCCCAGAGCTGGTCGGGGTTCATTTCACCGAGGCCCTTGTAACGCTGAATGGTGTAACCCCTGCGCGCTTCATTCATCAACCAATCCAGGCCTTCAACAAAACTACGCGTATGCAGGGTCTTCTCGCCACGCTGGAAGTAGCCTTCTTCTTCTATCAACGTGTTGAGGGTTTCACCCAGGGCCACCAGGCTGCGATACTCGCCTGAAGAGAAAAACTCATGGTGATACTCGGTTTCGTTCTCAATGCCATGGGCCATCAGCTTGACCACGGGGTAATAAAGTTGACGTTCCTGGTCTTTCCGCACTACTACCGAGTAGGCATTGGTATTGGCGGTTGAGGTAAGTAAGCACTCACTTAGTTGGTTGGCGAACGCTTTCACAATGTCCTCGTCGCGCATGTCCTCCAGGCTTAAGGCGGAGCCGTACACCATTTGCCACAGCACTTCGGGGGCGTACAAACGAGACAAACGATCAATGGTCGCCGCTACCCCACGGTACTGGTCAACCAGCGATTGCAGCGCTTCTCCCGAAATCGGCGGTGCGTCGGGGTTGACGAATATCGAGGCGTTTTCCAGCGCGGACTGGGTCAGGTACTGATTCAGACCCTCATCGTCTTTCAGGTACTGGTGCTGTTTGCCGCGGGCGATTTTGTACAGCGGCGGCTGGGCGATATAGACATGGCCGCGCTCTATCAACTCGCGCATCTGGCGGAAGAAGAAAGTAAGCAACAGCGTGCGAATATGGGACCCGTCCACATCCGCATCCGTCATGATAATGATGCTATGGTAGCGCAGCTTGTCCGGATCAAACTCTTCCTTGCCGATACCACAGCCCAGCGCCGTCACGATAGTACCTACCTCGGCTGAGCCCAGCATCTTGTCAAAGCGTGCTTTCTCAACATTGAGAATCTTGCCCTTGAGGGGAAGTATCGCCTGGAATTTGCGATTACGGCCCTGCTTGGCAGAACCACCGGCGGAATCGCCCTCCACCAGATAAATCTCGGAGAGCGCCGGGTCCTTTTCCTGACAGTCTGCGAGCTTACCGGGCAGGCCAGCAATATCCAGGGCGCCCTTGCGACGCGTCATCTCACGGGCTTTTCGGGCCGCTTCCCGCGCGCGAGCCGCATCCAGCATCTTACCGACAACAGCCTTGGCTTCCTGCGGGTTCTCCAGCAGGTAGGCGCTAAACTCCTTGTTCATGGCCTGTTCCACCGCTGTCTTCACTTCTGAGGAGACAAGCTTATCCTTGGTTTGACTGGAGAATTTGGGGTCGGGCACCTTCACCGAAATAATCGCCGTCAGGCCTTCACGCGCATCATCGCCCGTGGTGGAAACGGCTGCCTTCTTGGCCAGGCCTTCCCGTTCGATATAGCTGTTAAGGTTCCGGGTAAGCGCCGCACGAAAGCCTGCCAGGTGGGTACCGCCATCACGTTGGGGAATGTTGTTGGTGTAGGAGAGGATATTCTCCTGGAACGAATCATTCCATTGGAGCGCCACCTCGACGCCGATGCCATCGTCTGTATCTATTTGAAAATAAAAGGGTTTATTGACCGGTGTCTTGTTTTTGTTGAGATAGTTAACGAAAGCATTAAGCCCGCCTTCATAGCTATAAGTCTCTTCCTGCCCTGAACGCTCATCCTTTAAGGCAATGCACACGCCTGAGTTAAGAAAGGCCAGTTCCCGCAGGCGTTTGGCAAGTTGATCAAAGTGGAACGCAATATTAGTAAAGGTGTCTGTCGAGGGATGAAAGCGCACTGATGTGCCCGACGTTTCTGTTTCACCTATCTCCGCCAGAGGCGCATCCGGCACACCATGCCGATAAACCTGTTCATACAAGCGACCTTCCCGGCGAATCGTCAGCACCAACTCAGAGGACAGGGCATTAACTACAGATACACCTACGCCGTGCAATCCGCCTGAGACCTTGTAGGTATTATCATCAAACTTACCGCCCGCATGCAGCACAGTCATGATGACCTCCGCAGCAGACACACCCTCATCGTGCATTTCAGTCGGGATACCGCGCCCGTCGTCGCTAACCGAGACAGACTCGTCAGGGTGAATGACGATATCGATTCGGCTACAGTGCCCGGCCAGGGCTTCGTCGATCGAGTTATCCACCAGCTCAAACACCATGTGGTGTAAGCCTGTGCCGTCATCCGTATCCCCAATGTACATGCCTGGGCGCTTACGCACCGCATCGAGGCCTTTCAGCACCTTAATACTCGAGGAATCGTAATTCTGTTCTGTATCGCTCATGAGTTACTCTCGTTATCGCTTCTATTTATACAGGCATCCCAATATCGCCCTCTAACCGGACTGAAGGGCGATATCGCCATGTTCCACGTGGAACATGGCCAGATCCTGCTGCTCCTGGGCGGGCCAGGCGTTCTCTATATCTTTTTTATGCACACAAGTAATAAATACTGATGCTTTCATTGACGCCAACTGCTGACAGACCAGAGCACTGTGCTCACGGTCCAATTCGGATGGCAAGTCATCGACAAGGTAGGTGCAGTGCCCCCGCCCGGTTTCTGCCATCAATTGACCCTGCGCCAGCTTTAATCCACAGACAACCAGCTTCTGCTGGCCCCTGGAAAGCGTGTCGGCCGCCAGATGACCATCGATGGACACCCGAATATCGGCTCGTTGAGGGCCCACATGTGTATAGCCCTGCTCAAGATCTGTGGAGACGCTATTATCCAGCGCCTGCTGATAGCTCAACTGCTTATCCCAGCCCCGCCGGTAGCGCAACTCAAGCCCCTCCAGGGAGGGTGCCAACTGTGCCATGATGTGCTTAAACCTGGGCGTCAGCAAATTAAAGTAGGCTTCTCGGTACTGGCTCAGGGACTCCCCGGAGCCAGCAAGCTTGTTAGTCCAGGCAGACAACTCTTCAGACAATATTTTACCACGGCGTAACAGCTGATTGCGCTGTTTTATACCCCTCTGAAAGCGTTGCCACTGCTCAAAGAAGCGATGTTCCACGTGGAACACCCCCCAATCCAGGTACTGACGCCGTGCCCCGGGCGACCCCGTCAACAAATCAAAACTATCCGAGTTGATCACCTGAAGCGGTAGATACTCCACCAGCTCTGCGACGGTACGCACGGGGGATCCGGCAATCTTGATTCTCACGTCTCCTGACCGCGTTCGCTGAACTCCCAGTGTCGTATTTCCTGGACTCAGCGCGCCAAATACGGTGCAGTGGAGCTCACCATGCGTAACCAGTGACTTCACGTTGCCCCGAAACGACCTTGCCATTCCCAGCATGTGGATTCCTTCCAGTACGCTGGTCTTGCCACTGCCATTTCGTCCGAAAAACACATTAACGCGCTTCAGCCCTTCCAGCTTAACGCTCTTCAGATTACGAATCTGGCTAATCTGCAATCGCGAAAGGCAGGAATCAGCAGACATCAGCGCTAATCAGGAAAGTGGGGAAGGAGCGCCCCAATCAAAGGCGCATCGGCATCACCACGTAAAGCGAATCGCCTTCGTCCGACTCCTCCAGCAACGCGCTGCTATTTGGATCCGAAAGGGAGAGCTTAACCTGCTCGCCACTCAGCACAGCAAGCACATCCAGCAGGTAACTGACATTAAAGCCGATTTCCAGGGATTCGCCCTGGTAATCCACAGCTACAGTCTCTTCTGCCTCTTCCTGTTCAGGGTTGTTGGCCACGATATCGAGGCTATTGTCCGTCAACTTAAGGCGCACACCCCGGTACTTCTCGTTCGAAAGGATAGCGGCACGGGTGAAGGCCTGGCGTAACTCGAGACGGTCACCCATGACGATTTTGTTCGGCGCCCGCGGTAATACGCGCTGGTAATCGGGAAACTTGCCATCGACCAGCTTGGACGTGAAGGTAAAGTCGTTAGTTGTGGCGCGGATATGGTTACTGCCAATCACGATTGCTATGTCATCGTCTTCATCCATCAACAGACGAGCCAGTTCCAGCACCCCTTTGCGCGGTAAAATTACCTGGGTATCGCCACTGGCATCTACCTTGCCGGGCAGGGTGCACAGCGCAAGACGGTGTCCGTCTGTTGCGACAACACGAAGCCGTTGCTCCTTCAACTCCCACAACATGCCATTCAGGTAGTAACGAACATCCTGCTGGGCCATGGCGAAACCGGTGCGGTCAATGAGGCGCTTTAGCTGGCCCTGCTTGATGGTCAACTGATGAGTACCCATGCTGTCTTCCACATTGGGGAACTCCCTCGCCGGAAGCGTCGACAAGGGTAAACCGACTGCGGCCAGACTTCACTGTCACCTTGCCATCTTCAGCGCTAAAGCTGATCGTACTCCCCTCGGGGAGCGACTTGCAGATGTCGACCAGCTTGCGCGCAGGCACTGTGAGCTCACCCGATTCAGCGTCGGCTGTATCAAGCTCCAGTCGCCCTACCAGTTCAACCTCCAGGTCTGTGCCTGTGAGCGCCAGCCTGTTTCCCTCCAGAACCATCAGCACGTTGGCCAGTATGGGTAGCGTCTGGCGACGCTCTACCACGCCCGCCACCAGGTTTAAGGGCTTAAGTAATGCGTCCCGCGAAACAGTGAACTTCATATGCGTTGTTATTCCTCAACACGAAAAGGGCACCTTGGCGCCTCATTTATAAAACAAACGCTCCTTTCTCTCTTCTACCTCAGGTAGTGAGTGATCGCAGCAAGTTCTTATAATCTTCGCGAATATCCGAGTTGGTTTCACGAAGTTCCTTAATTTTACGACATGCGTGAAGAACTGTCGTGTGATCTCTGCCACCAAAGCTGTCTCCGATCTCTGGCAAACTGTGATTTGTCAGCTCCTTTGCCAGGGCCATGGCAACCTGCCTGGGTCGGGCTACTGAGCGACTGCGTCGCCGTGACATCAAGTCTGCTACCTTGATCTTGTAATACTCAGCGACAGTCCTCTGGATATTATCGAGGCTCACCTGCTTGTCCTGCAGTGCCAGCAAGTCCTTGAGGCTGTCCTTGATCAAATCAACATCGATATCCTTACCCGTGAAGTGAGCATTCGCTATCACTCTCTTCAGCGCCCCTTCAAGCTCTCGAACATTGGACCGAATCCGTTGCGCTATAAAGAAAGCTGCGTCTGGCGGCAGGTTAACGCGCGCCTGCATCGCCTTTTTCATCAGGATAGCCACTCTGGTTTCCAGCTCAGGTGGCTCAACCGCCACAGTCAGTCCCCAACCAAAGCGCGACTTTAAACGCTCTTCAAGGCCGTCTATCTCTTTGGGATAGCGGTCGCAGGTAAGAATCATCTGCTGTCCGCCCTCGAGCAGGGCATTGAAGGTATGGAAAAATTCTTCCTGGGAACGGTCCTTTTTTGCGAAGAATTGTATGTCATCAATAAGCAGCGCATCCACGGAGCGGTAGTAACGCTTGAAATCGCTGATCGCATTCAATTGCAGCGCCTTCACCATATCGGCAACAAATCGCTCCGAGTGCAGGTAGACAATCTTGGCATTGGGCTTGTGCTGTTTAAGTGCGTTGCCCACGGCGTGCATGAGGTGCGTCTTACCCAAGCCGACGCCCCCGTATAGAAAGAGCGGGTTATAGGAGTCGCCGGGATTCTCAGCGACCTGCTTGGCCGCGGCAAGTGCCAGCTGATTCGACTTACCTTCTACAAAGTTATCAAAGGTATACGTTCCCACCAGGTTTTGTTGGTGTTGCAGGGAGCCTTCTATCTCCGCTTGCCGGTGGGTATCGACAATGGTTGCCGGCCCCCTTGGTCCAGGTGCGGCAGTTGCAGGACGATTGTTGGACACGGCTGCACCGGATATCGCCGGTGGCATGCCGGGGGATTCTTGCGAGGCCGGTATAGGTTTCGCTGTCGCCGGACGAGGTGCTGGCACGCTGCCCTTGCCACCGATTTCGAGCACAACACTCATGGGGGTGGCCGGCTCCAATTCTGCCACCAACTCGGATATACGGCCTGCAAACTTGTCGGACACAAAGTCCTTGATAAACCGATTAGGTGCAAACAATGTCAGCGAATTACCATTAGTCGCCGCCTGTAGCGGCCTGATCCAGGTATTGAATTGCTGGGAAGGCAATTCATCCTGCAACCTGTCGACACATTGTTGCCAAACTACACCGGGCAAAGCTTTCCCCTCAAAGCGCACCGGAAGGCGCGGCCTTTATTGAACACATTGGATTGAATTTATTAGTTCCGCCGGTGTGAACCCATGCCGACGGAGGAGAGATAATACTCTCCAAAAACCGACTTATCCACAATTATTTCGGCGGGACAGGACTCTTTTTACTTGCTTTATATCAACAACTTACATTACATCAGTACACTTTTTAATCACTTCGCCAAAATTAACATTGCATAACCTTTTCTGTGTATAACCTGTGTATATATTCTGTAAAAAGTGTGGGCCGATGCTCCAAATCCTTTGCTGGCGGGGAGTCGGGGAGCGACCGGCGACTTTTTGCTGAACCACAAACACAGGGAAAACTCCCGCGAACTTAATGGTATTAAATAACGCAGCCGCATTGAATTGAAGCCGACATTTCACTAGACTACCCCACCTTTTTTCCGGCCATGGATGCTTCGCACCCCGAGCAATCCGGCCCAAGACATTAACCAACTGGAACTCAGTCATGAAAAGAACATTTCAGCCCAGCGTATTAAAGCGCAAGCGCACCCACGGTTTTCGCTCACGCATGTCTACCAAGGGCGGGCGAGCTGTTATCAATCGCCGTCGTGGCAAAGGTCGCAAGGTACTCTCCGCTTAAGGAGTCGGCTCTGAGTGAGCGCCGATGCAAGTTTTGGTAAAGCCAGGCGCCTGCTCAATGCCAAAGATTACAGTCGCGTATTCGACGGCGCCGAGGCCAAGGCTTCGCACAGGCATTTATTGCTGCTGGCAAGATCCAACGACCTACCTGGGCACCGCCTGGGTCTGGTCATAGCCAAAAAAAACGTCCGACTCGCCGTACAACGCAACCGAATCAAGCGAACGGCAAGGGAGGTCTTCCGGACCATGCCTGATTCCGAGCCAGGCCTGGACGTCGTATTGCTGGCACGCCGCGGACTCGATCAGTTGGATAATGCCGAGCTATCAACTATATTGCGGCAGCAGTGGCAAAAACTTGTTCGCCATATGTCCCAAAACAGCCAAGGCACAGAACCCTGATGCGTCGCGTCCTTATATTCCTTATCTCCTGCTACAAGGTAATCCTGAGTCCGTTCCTGGGTAACACCTGCCGCTTCTACCCCAGTTGCTCAAGCTACGCCCAGGATGCAATCGCCACACACGGCGTGTTCAAAGGAAGTTGGCTTGCTCTGCGCCGACTGTCCAAATGCCATCCGTGGCACGAAGGGGGCGCTGATCCCGTCCCTCCCTGCAGCCACACTCACTAAAGCAAAGATAACATTATGGATTTGCAACGCACATTGCTTATCGGCGCCATTGCCGTACTGTCTTTCATGCTGCTCACAGAGTGGGTGACATTCAAGGATGAAAAGACAGCAGCATCAGTACCCGAGACCACGCGCCTAATCAGCAATGAACACACCAATGCTGGCGAGCTCCCGGTTGCAGTGGACGCACCGCTAACGACAGCAAGTGAAGATATTCCCAGCGTCATCGATGAAGAAGCTGATCAGCCTGAAGTACAAGCGCAGGTCAGCAATAGCGGCAACATCATAGAGGTCTTTACCGACAGCCTGCAGCTGGCTATTGATTTGCGCGGGGGGGACATCATTGAGTTGGCTTTGCCTCGTTACCTGGAAGAGATTGACCAACCTGACGTGCCTTTTACCTTACTGGAACAAAACCAGACGCGTACTTACATCGCCCAGTCGGGGCTGATAGGCCCTGACGGCATTGACAGTCAAGGTCGCGCGACCTTCACCAGTGCCGCGACCCGCTTCGATATGGCCGCAGGCGAAGACCAGCTGGTCGTCGACCTTAACTGGCAAGGCCAGGGTGGCGTGCAAGTAACCAAGCGCTTCACCTTCACCCGCGGTGATTACCTGATCAAGATTGACTACCTCGTTGACAACAACAGCGACGAGCGCTGGCAGGGCAACCTGTTCGGACAAATCAAACGTGACAGTTCCCAGGCCCCGGCCGGTGATTCCGGCATGGGCATCCAGCCCTTCCTGGGTGCGGCAATCACCCAGCCGGACGAACGCTTTACCAAGTTTACCTTCGAGGATATGCGAGAAGAGCCTTTCAAGGCCCAGCTGCCGGGCGGTTGGATTGCCATGCTGCAACATTATTTTCTCAGCGCCTGGATACCCAATGCCGAGCAAAGCCATACCTATAGTACGCGGGTAACCACTGCCGGTTTTAATATCGCCGGGTTTACCAGCCCGGCACTGACGCTCGACCCAGGCCAGTCAGGATCCACTGGCGCCGAGTTCTTTGCTGGCCCAAAGGACCAGTATCGCCTGGCAGAGATCTCGGAATACCTTGACCTGGTCGTGGACTACGGCTGGTTGTGGTGGATTGCGCAACCGCTGTTCTGGTTGCTGAATAAAATATATGCCCTGGTTGGTAACTGGGGTGTGGCCATCATTCTGCTTACCGTGGTAGTCAAGCTGGCCTTCTTCAAACTCTCAGCTACCAGCTACCGCTCAATGGCGCGCATGCGTAAGGTCCAGCCGAAAATGATGGACATCCGCGAGCAGTACGCGGACGACAAGCAGAAACAATCGCAGGCTATGATGGAGTTGTACCGCAAGGAAAAGGTCAACCCGATGGGTGGATGCCTGCCTATTCTGGTGCAGATGCCTGTGTTTATCGCCCTTTACTGGGTACTGATGGAGAGTGTCGAATTGCGCCATGCGCCTTTCGCCTTGTGGATAGATGATCTGTCAGTAATGGACCCCTATTTCGTTCTGCCCATTCTGATGGGTGCCAGCATGTGGTTTATGCAAAAGCTGAACCCTCCGCCTACCGATCCGATGCAGGCAAAAATCATGCAATGGCTGCCCATCGTGTTTACCTTCTTCTTCCTGTGGTTCCCATCCGGGTTGGTGCTCTACTGGGTCGTGAACAACCTCTTGTCCATGGCACAGCAGTACGTGATTACCAAGCAAATCGAAAAGTCTGAGCCCGCCTGACAGTAGCCTCTCGTTACCCAACTGTAACGGGGCGGTATACTGGCGGTATGGAAAATCCCCTAGCACTGGACCAGGACACCATTGCCGCCGTCGCCACAGCGCCAGGACGCGGTGGTGTTGGTATCGTTCGCCTGTCGGGACAGCAAGCGCTTACTATTGGTGAAACCATATGCGGACGAACACTAGCGCCACGACGTGCGCACTTCTGTCAGTTCACCAATACAGATAACACCGTCCTGGACAGCGGCATTGCGCTGTACTTCCCCGGACCAGGTTCATTTACCGGTGAAGACGTCGTAGAACTACAGGGTCATGGCGGCCCGGTCATCATGGACCTGTTGGTCAAGCGCTGCACTGGGCTCGGCGCAAGACAAGCCCGACCAGGGGAATTTTCCGAGCGTGCGTACCTCAATGACAAGTTGGACCTGGCGCAGGCAGAGGCGATTGCCGACCTGATCAGCAGCACCACCGAACAGGCAGCACTTAACGCCAGCCGTTCCTTGCAGGGTGCTTTCTCGCAGGAGATCGATGAACTGGTCGACCGGGTCATCCGGCTACGCGTCTATGTGGAAGCCGCCATCGATTTCCCGGAGGAAGAAATTGATTTCATCGGCGATGGGCAAGTCAGCTCCCAACTGCTTTCCATAATAGAGCAAGTAGACATCGTTACCCGTCAGGCACGGCAGGGCAGCCTGCTCCAGGAGGGCATGAAGCTGGTGATAGCGGGCAAACCCAATGCAGGCAAGTCCAGCTTGCTCAATGCTCTCTCCGGGCAAGACACCGCTATTGTTACTGCCATAGAGGGCACGACGCGGGACGTTCTGCGGGAACACATCCAGATCGATGGCCTCCCATTGCATATCGTTGACACTGCCGGCCTGCGGGAAAGCAGCGACGAAGTCGAAAAGGAGGGGATTCGCCGCGCCTGGCAGGAGATGGAAACGGCTGACCATATTCTCCTGGTTGTAGACGGCGCCGATCCAAAGCATGACAGCGATGATCCAGCGGTCATCTGGCCGGAGATTGATAAACATCTCACTCGCGCAATTCCTGTGACGGTCGTACATAACAAATGCGACCTGAGTCAGCGACCACACTGCATAAAGAGCAAACAAGATCGAACGGTGATAGAACTCTCCGCGAAAACCGGTGCAGGTATGGAACTGCTCACTGACCACCTGAAAAATTGCATGGGCTACAGCGAAAGTACCGAAACCAACTTTAGCGCCCGCAGACGACACCTGGTCGCCCTGGAAGATGCCAAACGCTGCTTGCTGGCAGGCAAAACACAACTCGAAAATGCGGGCGCGGGAGAGCTTCTGGCTGAGGACTTGCGAGAATGCCAACAACACCTGGGCAAAATTACCGGCGCATTCAGCTCGGACGCTCTACTGGGCGAAATATTCTCCAGCTTCTGTATCGGCAAATAAATCAGACCAACGGCTATTTTCCCCACGCTGTACACAGCTAATACAGAGGTTATCTATTCTGTTAACACATTATTCCCAGACTTTCACAATGGTGACTTCCCCGTTACCGGAATTAAACACGTTCTGGGGATAAGGCCTGTAAAGGTAAGGGGATAAGCAACTTAGCGAATTCTGGATAACCCAGGGTGCTGGTACCTACGTTCTCAAACTCTGGGACTTATCTCCAACCAGTCCCCAGCCAGGACAGAGCTTTTCACCGCCAGACCAAGGCTTTATCTGCCTACTTATACTTGCTGCATCCCGTTGATTTAAGTATTAAATATACTGTTCTCCACAGGTAAACAGGCGCTTAATAATTACTACAACAATAATCCTTATATACATACATAATATATATTCATTACTTTAATTAAGAGAAATGCAGCGGTTTTAAAAAAAACACAAAGTTCTTGCAAGGAACACGCAGTGCCAACCAGAATGACCCCCCTGTCAGAAAACGATAATCACCTGGACGCCCTCTGTGCACACTTCTCACTTGGTCAACGCTTACGAAAACTTATGTCAGTGCAGGGTGGTTTTCATCACAGCATGTGGGATCTCTCCACCAGGGAAGGCCGTTACGCAATTAAACAGCTGGCACCCGACACAGACCTGCATGACCCGGAAGTCCTTAAACACTTCGAGTGCTCCGAGACAGTAAGTATCGCTTTTGCCGATGTCGGGATACCCGCATTGCATGCACTGGGTGCGGGTGAACAAGCGCTGCAAGTTATCGATGACACAGGGTACCTGGTTTACCCATGGACTAATGCGCAGGCCCTGCGTCGCGACGAGATCGAAAAATCACATGTTCAACAAGTGGCCGAAATTTTTGCGCGGATGCATGGAGCAGCATTGCAGGTAGAAGGTCTCGCGGTACCAAAGCCCGAACACCATGGGGAACAAAAATTACACGTGCTGCTGGATTTTGCTCGTAGCAGGAATTCAAGCCGCAGTGATCTGTTGCGAGAGAATCTGCCCCTGTTGGAACATATCCTGACAAATGCAAAACGTGCATCCTGGGTCCTGTCTGCAAGAAACGTTGCCAGCCATGGAGACCTTGATCATAAAAACGTTCTCTGGAATTCTCCGGTACAGCCACTGCTTATCGACTGGGAGTCAGCACAATACGTCAACCCTACGCACGAAGTCATTCTCGAAGCCCTGGATTGGGGTGGTATTACCCTGGACTTTAAAGAAGACCTTTTCGATTTGTTTATTGAGCAGTACCTGGCTTCAGGGGGAGAGGCTCCTGTGGATGAGGTGGAAGCCGCATTCGATTGCGTGCAGGGAGATTGGGTAAACTGGTTGATGTATAACCTGGGTCGGTCTATCGACATGAATGATGAAGTACAACGCCACATTGGCCTGGAGCAAGTGGATCTGGCCCTGGTGGCCATTTCACATCTGCAGCGTGTGGTGCCCGGACTGTTGAGTAAACTGGAACGTCCTTAAGGCGTCTTCGGTGAATAAAGTGACGTTAACATGTTTGATCTAAGTGCTTGCTATGTGGAGCGTACCGCCGAGGGTGATTACCAATTGTTCTGGCGCAGTGTGCATCCCGGACAACGTGTTTCCATATACATGAGTGATGATCCCGGATTCTATTACCACAGTGATGACCCGGGGCAGTGGGTTGCGCAAACCACAGCTGAGCAGGCACTGGTGCGTAATCCTGAAAAGAACGTTCGCCACTACTTTTACCTGCAATCTTCAGGAGGAGATGGCGTCATTCTTGCGGAGCGCAAACTTACCCTGTCGGGAACACCTAATTTCCGTGACCTCGGGGGCTATGCCACCGCCTGCGGTCAAAAGCTCAAGTGGGGCAAGCTGTACCGTTCCAGTAAGCTATCGTCGCTTACAGAGGACGATATGGGCTATGTGGATCGCCTGGGCCTTACCCTGGTTTGCGATTTTCGCCAGGCCGTAGAGCAGGAGCTGGACCCGACTGTCCTGGGAGCAGGTAGCAAGCATGACTATGTCAGCTTGCCAGTGACACCTGGCAGCCAGAACAATTTTATAGAAAACCTGCACCAGGGCATTATTGCTGTGGAGGACGCCAGCGGTTTCATGCAGGCGATGAATCGCGACATGATCGCCAACCAGATGCCCCGGTATGCCGAGATGTTTCAACTCATCTTGTCCGGTGACAGGCCCACTTTGATTCACTGTGCATCGGGCAAAGACCGGACCGGCGTGGGGGCTGCCCTGATTCTTGACGTACTTGGCGTCGAAGAAGACGCCATAGTCGAGGACTACCTGCTGACCAATCGCTACCTGCCAATCGAAGACGAGGTTGAACGCCTCGCAGACCAGTTTACCGACCAGCACGGGCAGGCGGTTTCCCGCGACGTATTGCGCTCGCTGATCGAGGTGAGGCCGGAATATATTCGGGCGTGCTTTGAGGAGATACGTCAGCGCTACCAGTCCAGGGAGCACTTCTATGAGTCAGCCCTGCAACTGGATGCGTCAAAGCGAGAGGTGCTAAAAGATCGTTACCTGCACCGATAAAAAGAAGCAGCCTGAACTTGCCGCCAAAACCTGGGTATTTGGCTATGGTTCGTTAATTTACAAAGTCGATTTCCCCTTCTTACGCCGGGAGACAGGGACTATCTCCGGCTGGCAAAGGCGCTTCTGGCAGGGTTCACACGACCATCGCGGCACGCCGGACTCTCCGGGTCGAGTCGTTACCCTGGTCCCTGCACGGGGCCGCGCTGTGCAGGGGAGTTGCCTACCTGGTTGAACATTCCGTATTCGAGCACCTGGACCATCGGGAGAAGAATGGATATGAGCGTTTTCCCGTACAGATAGCGTTTGATTCAGGGGAGCAAATCGATAACGGCGTGGTTTATGTAGCAGACCAGCATAACCCGGCTTTCCTTGGCGCTGCACCGCTGGCGGAGCTGGCACAGCATATTGACCGCTCCCATGGACCCAGCGGCAGCAATCGCGATTACCTCCTGAACCTGGCCGAAGCACTGCGTGAGCTGGGTGATAACGACCCCCACGTGCAAGCCCTGGAGGCATTGCTGAGATCCTGAGGGTCACACCAGGCAATCAGCTCGCGAAAATGCAGGGTCTACCGGGTACCCGGATAATGGCAAAGCCTGATGCTTGAAAATACCACCGGGCTATTTAACCTGCTCAAGGCGTTCAATAATCTGTTCGAGGTGTTGCAAGTTAGCTTCCAGACGCGAGTCAGTGGTCGACTCATGGCCCGCTGCCACAGGCGCCTGCATACTTTGCCACAGTGGTTCTACGATAGCCTCCACGTATGTTGTTATGCGTTCCTGCTTGTACTTGCGTCCTATCAGCGTGCGCATACCGTACTCCAGCCCGCCGAAGAACAGGTCGCGCATGGCTGAAAGTTCCAGGCTCTCGCGGATGTAACCGCGTTCCATTCCCTCGCGGACCACGTTATCGAAAATTCGCGTATAGCGATAATTCAACTTGTGTATGGGTGATTTCTTATAATCCCGGTAGTAATGGATATCCACTGAAAGGTAGACCTGTATCAGTCTCATCATCAAAGCCTGGTTATCCATGAGAGCCCGCAGGTGATTATTAGCCAGGAATAACAGGCGATCCCGGGTGCCCATGACTGACTCCACACCTTCGCGCGCCGATTCGGTCAGTTGTTCATAGAAATCATCGAGAATCGCCAGCAGGAGGACGTTCTTGGTGCCGTAGTAATGGAAAAGTGTCCCCTCTGACACTCCTGCGGCGGCGGCGATCTTGCGGGTAGACGTGCCATGGAAACCCTCATCGGCGAAAAGCCGGGTGGCGGCTTCCATAATGTCCGACTCACGCTGCTCGAGTCTGGTGCGGGATTTATTCTTTTCGGCTTTATTCATCTTCTCGTTTCAATTGATTTCCTGCCTGCGTTTCCGCATAATTTGAGCAGCACTTAATATTAGTATAGTATCACAATATAATTCAATAAACTTCCAGCTGCTGGTGAAAAGCACAATGAAAGATACCATCTATATCGGCGGCGCTTCAGGTTTTTGGGGCGATGCTTCCCTGGCCACCCCGCAACTGCTGGCAACAGAAAAACTGGACTATATCGTCTACGACTACCTGGCAGAGATCACCATGTCCATCATGGCCCGGGCCCGCGCAGCTGACCCCGAGATGGGCTATGCCACCGACTTTATTACCGCTGTGCTGAAACCAAACCTGCAGCAGATTGCCCGCCAGGGTGTGAAAGTGATCGCCAATGCCGGGGGCGTTAACCCCAGGGCGTGCGCAGATGCAGCAAGGACGTTGATTCGCGAGCAGGGATTATCTTTAACGGTAGCAGTCGTCCTGGGTGATGACCTGAGCAGCTCTGTTGCCGACCTCGCGGCGGAGGGCTGTGTAGAGATGTTTTCCGGAGAGTCGTTCCCGGCCGTAGAAAAAATCGCCAGTGTGAATGCCTACCTGGGAGCGTTTCCGATTGCCCAGGCCTTGTCAGCGGGTGCGGATATTGTGATCACCGGCCGCTGTGTTGACAGTGCGGTAACCCTCGCCGCCTGCATCCACGCGTTCGGATGGCAGCAAGGCGATTACGACAAGCTCGCCCAGGGCAGCCTCGCCGGCCATCTGCTGGAATGTGGCACCCAGGCCACGGGTGGCAACTTTACTGACTGGGAGACTGTGATCGACAGCCTGCCCGAGGCAGGCTATCCCATCGCCGAAATCAACAAGGCCGGTGACATAGTAATAAGTAAACCGGAAGGGTCCGGCGGCACGGTGACGGTGGGTACGGTCGCGGAGCAGATG
This sequence comes from uncultured Gammaproteobacteria bacterium, assembly GCA_963845135.1. Classification (GTDB taxonomy): domain Bacteria; phylum Pseudomonadota; class Gammaproteobacteria; order Pseudomonadales; family Halieaceae; genus Halioglobus. The sequence goes on from CAWJQW010000014.1 coordinate 34,500, forward strand.
CTCTACGAAATAGGCAATCCACAGGCCTATCTGCTACCTGATGTGGCCTGTGATTTTAGCCAGGTCTCCCTGCAGCAACTCGAAACCGACCGGGTTCAGGTGCGTGGTGCCCGTGGTTTGGGTGCGCCAGAAACACTTAAAGTCAGTGCGACTTATGCAGACGGGTTTCGTGGAGGCAATATCTGGACACTCTACGGTCGCGATGCAGATATCAAGGCAGAGCGCTTTGCTGCAGCGGTGATGCGTCGCTGTCGCGCAGTATTGCAACAGATGGGTTTGCCCGAATTTACCGAAACCAGTGTAGAGGTGATAGGAGCGGAATCACACTTCGGCGCGGCGCGCAAAGTAGGGCCGGGTGCGAGAAGTCGATGTAAAAATCGCGGTCAAACACCCTAGCCCCAAAGGGGTCGCTGTCCTGCTCAAGGAGATGGTGGGCATGGCCCTGACGGCGCCGCCCGGACTCACGGCTTTCGCCGGTGCCCGGCCCAAGCCCTCACCGGTAGTGCGGCTCTTTTCTACCCTGGTTCCGCGGGAGCGCATTGAGATTGAAATAGATACTGGCGCGGAAGTACTGCCATACAGTGATAAAAATGTAATCGCTTACATACCTGAGGAAGCCAGTCATAAAGCGCCCGAAAAAGAAGCTGGCGCTGACAGCGTGAGCGTAACACTGGAGTCCCTGGCCTGGGGTCGCAGCGGGGACAAGGGTAGCAAAGCCAATATTGGCATCATCGCGACGGCATCCGGAATTTGTACCCTATATCGCCGCCCAGCTAAGCGAGCAAAAGGTAGCTGCGTATTTCAATCACTTCCTTGAACCAGGCCAGCAACGCCCTGTAGAGCGCTTCTTCCTGCCAGGCTGCCATGGTTTCAACTTCCTGCTGCACGACGTTCTCGGCGGTGGTGGTGTGGCGAGCCTGCGCACCGACTCCCAGGGCAAGGGATATGCGCAGCTTTTGCTCACAGAGCTGGTGCAGGTACCCCGATCCCTGGCTACCCAATTCAACTTGCAACCTGAGGGTTTGAGGAACGAGTCATGACGCAATTTCATTCCAGCGTTAATCCCAATTCAGCAACATTTGCGCAGAACCGCGAAGACATGCTCAGTGCAATCGGCACTCTCGAAGATATCGTTCAGCGTGCAGCGGTGCTGTCTGATAAGAGCCTGCCTCGCTTTGAGCGACGAGGGCAGTTACTACCCCGTGATCGACTCAGCCGGGTACTGGATTCCGGGATGCCCTTCCTGGAACTGATGAACATGGCCGGCTTCCTGGTGGATGATGATAACCGGGACACCTCTGTTGCCGGTTGCAGCACCATTGTCGGTATCGGTTATATAGGCGGCGCACGTTGCATGGTTATGGTAGACGACTCCGGCATTAACGCCGGAGCAATGACGGCCCTGTCTACCAAGAAAGCCAACCGCGCCATGGATATTGCCCGGGACAAAAAATTACCCTTTATTCACCTGGTTGAAAGTGCCGGGGCCAACCTGCTCGAGTACCAGGTAGAGATGTGGATGGATGGGGGTGGGGTATTTGCGCGTCTTGCTCGCCTCAGTGCAGCGGGGGTGCCGACATTTGTCGTTCTCCACGGTGCCTCGGCAGCCGGTGGCGCCTACATGCCAGGGATGAGTGACTATGTGATCGGTGTGAAGGGTAACGGCAAGGCCTATCTCGCCGGCCCCGCCCTGCTCAAGGCGGCAACAGGCGAGGAAGCTGATGACGAGGAGCTCGGTGGTGCGCAAATGCACTCGCGTGTCACCGGTCTGGTGGAATACCTGGCAGAAGATGATGCGCACGGGATTGCTATTTGCCGGGAGTTGGTGGAGCGCCTCGACTGGAACCGCTTGTGCCAACAGCCGCCGCCCCGGGAGTATGCCGAGCCACTTTACGATATCGATGAGCTGGCTGGGATTGTGCCAGCGGATTACCGGCAGCCCTATGATGTGCGCGAAGTGGCAGCGCGTATTGTAGACAGCTCTGACATTCTGGATTTCAAGCCGGCTTATGGCGCGGCCACGGTTTGCATGCAGGCCAGGGTTTTCGGCATGCCGGTAGGGATCATCGGCAACAATGGCCCCATTGATAATAATGGTGCGACCAAGGCGGCCCAGTTCATTCAACTTTGTGACCAGGCGGATATCCCACTGGTGTTCCTGCAAAATATCACTGGCTACATGGTCGGAACGGAAATGGAGCAGGGCGGCATGATCAAGCATGGCTCCAAAATGATACAGGCGGTGACCAATACCCGGGTGCCGCGCATTACTTTCATGATTGGTGCCAGTTTTGGCGCCGGCAACTACGGCATGTGTGGCCAGGGTTATGACCCGGACTTCCTGTTTAGCTGGCCCAATATCAATATCGGTGTGATGGGCGGCGAGTCCGCTGCCAAAACAATGTCACAAGTCATGCTGGCAGGCGCCAAACGTAAGGGGATCGAGGTGCCAGAGGAAGTGATAGCTGAGCAGGAGGCGAAGATTATCGCCCACTTCAATAAGCAGTCCGATGCCTTCTATACCTCGGGGCGGATGCTGGATGACGGCATTATCGACCCGCGCGATACTCGCAAAGTGCTCGGCTTTGCCCTGCAGACCTGCTGGGAAGCGCGCAACCGCAAGACATGCCCCAACAGTTTTGGTGTTGGTCGCATGTAATGTCATTGCCGGTATCACCGCAGGCAGCAAGGCCTCGATAACCGGCCATAAAAACAACCACTACAGCAGGAAAAACCATGCTCCCCAAGGTCGATAACATTCTCCTCGAACAGGACGAGGATACACTGACAATCTGGTTCAACCGGCCCGAAGTTCGCAATGCCCTGTCGGCAGAAGTCACCGACGACCTGGCTGCCGTGCTCGAGGCACTGCCCGGCGAGCAGGGCATTCGCTTCGTTGTCCTCAGGGGAAAAGGCGGCGTGTTTTGTGCCGGCGGCGACCTGAAGCTATTCAGGAGCGTGTTCCAGGGCGACAGCTCTCGCGATCAAATTGTGCAGGCCAACGCTGAATTTGGCAGATTGATGAAAGCGATTCATGCACTACCGCAACTTTTTGTGGTGCTGATAGAGGGCGCTGCGCTGGCCGGAGGCCTGGGCCTGGCCTGTCTCGCTGATGTGGTTATCACGACGCGAGATGCGCGGTATGCACTCAGTGAAGTGACCCTGGGTTTGCCGCCCGCCCAAATCACCCCGGTGGTTATCCAGCGCATCGGACTCTCCGAGGCCCGGCGTCTGTTGCTGACCGCCGCCACATTCGATGGCGCAGAGGCCGGACGACTGGGTTTTGCGCATTACGTGGCGGCTGACACGACGGCGCTTGAGGCACAGGCAGCTGAGTTGCTTGCCCATGCCCGCCGCGGAGCGCCAGGCGCAATAGCGGCCACCAAGCAGATTATCAACGCCGCCGGAGAATTGCATGGCGATGAGCTGGTTGACTTTGCCGCCCAGCGTTTCGCCGATTGCATGCTTGCTGATGAAGCCCGGGAAGGCCTGGCGGCGTTTGCCGATAAGCGCCAACCTTCCTGGTATACAAAGTAAGTGAATAGTTACTTACTGTGCTGAGGCGACCAACATTGGACCACTTGAGGCAAGCCCAATATGAAACACTTTGACAGTATCCTGGTTGCCAACCGCGGTGAAATAGCCCTGCGGGTGATGCGCAGCGCGCAACAGCAGGGCTACCGAACAATCGCTATTTATTCAGAGGCGGACGCCCTTGCGCCCCACGTGCAGTTTGCGGACGAGGCGGTCATGATAGGCCCGCCTGCCGCCTCAGAGTCGTATCTGCGAAGTGACAAAATACTGGAGGCGGCCAGGCTGACGGGCGCCCAGGCGATACACCCCGGCTATGGTTTCCTGTCGGAAAATGCTGGTTTTTCCAGGGCTTGCACTGAGGCCGGTATTGTCTTCATCGGGCCCTCGTCCGAGGCTATAGAAATCATGGGCAACAAGGCGGCGTCCAAGCGCCGTATGCTTGCTGCGGGCGTGCCCTGTATCCCAGGCTACCAGGACGAGGATCAGTCAGACGCAACGCTGCAAGCCGCGGCCGCGGAGATTGGCGTACCCATTATGGTCAAGGCAGCGGCTGGCGGCGGGGGCCGTGGAATGAGGTTGGTTGAGTCTCTGGATGAGCTCGCCGCAGCCCTGGCAGCCGCGCGCTCTGAAGCTGAGAATGCGTTCGGCAGTGGTGAGCTGATTCTGGAGAAAGCCGTCTTGCGGCCCCGCCACGTGGAGATACAGGTTTTTGGTGACGAGCACGGTAATGTGATTCACCTGGGTGAGCGGGACTGCTCGGTGCAGCGGAGACACCAGAAAGTCGTTGAAGAAGCGCCTTGTCCGGTCATGACTGAAGCCTGCGCGAGGCCATGGGCACAGCTGCGGTCAACGCGGCGAAGAGCATCAATTACGTGGGCGCCGGCACCGTCGAATTTCTGCTGGATGCAGACAGCAACTTTTACTTCCTGGAGATGAACACCCGACTGCAGGTGGAGCACCCGGTGACGGAGATGATTACCGGGCTGGACCTGGTGGCGATGCAGTTGCGCGTGGCCCATGGTTACCCGTTGCCGCTAACGCAGCCTGAAGTTGCGCTCAAAGGCCACGCGATTGAGGTGAGGCTTTACGCGGAAGACCCCGCTAACGACTTTTTGCCCGCTACCGGTATCGCCAGTGTCTGGTCACCGGCCGGGGGGAGGGCATACGCGTTGACCATGGTCTGGCGGAGGGTCAGGCAGTTTCACCCTTTTATGACCCGATGGTGGCCAAAGTCATCGCCTGGGGTGAAGATCGCGCTATCGCCCGCCGCAGACTGGTGCGCGCACTGGAGGCCACGGCCCTTCTCGGGCTGCCCAACAACCGTGAATTTTTGCTTGATGTGCTGGGTAAGCCAGACTTCATTGACGGCAAGGCGACTACCGCGTTTATCGCCGACCACTATGGGGCACAGCCAGCGGCGGCGATTGAAGCCAGTGTGCAGCATCTCGCACTGGCCGCTTGCCTGCTCTATCGGCAGGCGCGCAGCGAAGCGCGCGCTATCGCGGTTTCAGCGCTGCCGGCAATGGATGGTTACACCGGCGCGCGCGCGCTGCGCAACCATTATCGCTTTGGCGCAGGGGACCAGGCTATTGATGTTCTGGTTGAGGAACCAGCGCCTGGGGATTTTCAGGTTCAGGTTGGCGATCAGTGCCTGTCCCTGCAGTGGGTTGATGAAACCGGGAATAGCGCTCGGGTGTTGCTGGACGGCGTCCAGCTCACCGCCCGATACTGCCTGCCCGCACGCGGCCAGGCGCAGGTGCAGCTGCGCGGCGAAGCAGTGGCAGTGACCGACGCGTTTGCGCTTGCCAGCGCAGATGCACCCACCGCTGGCAGCGGCACGATTGTCGCACCCATGCACGGCAACCTGATGTCTCTTTTCGTACAACCGGGTGATCGGGTGAGCGTGGGCCAGGATGTTGCTGTGATAGAAGCCATGAAGATGGAACACCGTTTGAGTTCGCCAGTTTCCGGTGAGGTCATTGCGGTGCATGTTGCCGAAGGCGAACAGGTCGCTTCGGCGGCGATTGTGCTGGAGATCGCGGCAGAGGAATAACCAGGGCGGCTACGCTCTTTTTGCACAGGACATTGGGTGCGCAGGGCAGGCTCGCGCCACCCGCGATAACACCAGAGGTCACCGATATGCAGAACCCTTTTGACACCGAAGAGCGCCTGGCATTCCGTGAAACCGTCAGGCGATATGTGCAGAGTGAAATAAAGCCTCATGTTGATGCCTGGGACGAGGCCGGTGATTTTCCATGGCGCATACACGAGGAGCTTGGTGCCATGGGCTACTTCGGCTTTGGCGTCTCGGCGGACTACGGGGGGCTGGGGTTTGATGACGCGTTTATGCGCGCCAGTGCCGCGGAAGAAATGGCCAGGGCAGGGGGCACTGCGGTTTGGGCGGGCGTTGGCGGGCGCGGCATTTCCATTGGTCCTATAGAGCATCTGGCCGGTGCAGCAATTCGCGCACGCGTGCTTGAAGATATTGTGCTGGGGCGCAAAGGCTCCTGCCTGGCCATCACCGAGCCCGGCGGCGGTTCAGATGTTGCCAATATGCAGACGACGGCTACCCGCGATGGCGACGTGTGGGTGATTAACGGCGCCAAGACGTTTATCACCGGCGGCATGAAGGGCGACTACTTTGTGGTGGGCGCGCGAACCGGCGGCGAGGGCTTACTCGGTATATCGCTGTTCTTCGTCGACGCTGGCAGCCCTGGTTTCAGTCGCACCCCGCTGGAACGCAAGATGGGTTGGTGGGCGTCAGATCAGGCCACGCTGTATTTCGATGACTGTCGGGTGCCTGCGAGCCACCTGATGGGTGAGGAAAACCGTGGCTTTATCGCTATTATGGAAAACTTCAATTTTGAGCGCCTGTCACTGGTTGCCGGCGCCCTGGGCATGATGAAAACCTGCCTCGAGGAATCCATCGCCTATGCTCGGGAACGAGTCACTTTTGGCAAACCCTTGCTGGAGCACCAGGTCATACGCCATAAGATTGCCGACATGTCGGCAAAGATCGACCAGATAGAATCCTATATGCACCTCATTTGCTGGCAGGTCAACGAGGGTACTATGCCCGTGGCTGAAATCTGCAAAGCCAAGTTTGCCGCCACCAAAGCACTGGAATTTTGTGCCTCGGAGGCGATGCAGATTCTCGGTGGCGCGGGGTATTTGCGTGGAAACCCCATAGAGCGTATTTACCGTGAGGTTAAAGTGTTCGCGATAGGGGGCGGATCAGAGGAAATCATGCGCGACCTCGCGGTACGGCAAATGGGCCTCTGAGCCGCTGGATGAGACCTATTTGGCCATCAGGCCCATGCGCTTGCCGATGATGTTGAGCATCACCTCATCGGCGCCGCCGCCGATAGAGGTGATGCGCATGTCACGCATGGCACGCCCCACCGGGTTGTCCCACATGAAGCCCATGCCGCCCCAGAATTGCAGGCAGTTGGATGGCAGGTGCGGGTAAGCTGGCCAGCCTTCAGTTTGGCGTAGGACGCCAGCAGGGTCGGGTCGCCACCCTCCACCAATACCTCACAGGCCTGGTAAGCACAGTGGCACGCAGCGCTTCGACCTCCATCTGCATTTCAGCCAGGTTCATGTTGATGTACTGATTGTCGATCAGGGGCTTACCGAAAGCCTCTCGCTGGCTGGTGTATTCAATGGTCTGGGTAATGCATTGCTCCAGTCCCTTGATGGTCATGGCAGCACCCGCCAGGCGTTCTTCCTGGAACTGCATCATCTGCATCTGGAAGCCCTTGCCCTCCTCGCCAATGCGGTAGGACTGAGGCACCACCACGTCGTCAAAGAACAACTGGGCCGTGTCCGAGCAGCGCATGCCCAGCTTGTTGAGGCGCTCAGAGTGCGAGAATCCGGGGGTGTCCGTGGGCACCACAATCAGCGACTTGTTCTGGTGCTTCTGGTCGTCGGAGGTATTGGCCAGAACCACGATGTAGTCGGCCTGGGTCGAGTTGGTGATCCACATCTTGGTGCCATTGATCACGTAGTCATCGCCACGTTTGCGCGCGGTGGTCTTGATCGCGGCAACATCAGATGCCCGCGTGGGGTTCGCTCACACCGATGCTGCAAACCATGTCGCCTGCTATCGCCGGTGCCAGGAATTGCTGACACAGTTCCTCGGAGCCAAACTGCGCCATTGCCGGCGTTGCCATGTCGGTTTGCACGCCTACGGCCATGGGGATTGAACCGCAGGCAGTAAGGCCCCACTCCTCCATCGCGACCATCGCATAGCCATAGTCCAGGCCCATGCCACCGTATTTCTCTGGTTTGTTGATGCCCAGCAGGCCGAGATCCCCGGCTTTCTTAAAGACCTCATGTGCGGGAAAGATGCCAGCCTCCTCCCACTCATCCACGTAGGGGTTAACCTCCTTCTCCACGAATTGCTGAACCGTGCGGCGTATCTCGTTGTGCTGATCGGTGAACTGCATTGGCCGGAAACCTCTTTCTTCTGCGGCATAGGACTAAAATCGAGCTGCTGAGTATAGCCCAAGGGAATTAGAGCAGCACTTTATTTAGACAGCGATGCTGCGCATAATCGGTGCACTGTATCCGCTCGCCGTTGTAGGGTTATGGCAGGTCAATTCGTTCCGCTGAAGAAGCTATCAAACCATGCCAGATATTCCCAGGCTGCGTTTTATCCCATTCCGCCGTGCGGACGTACTGCAAATGTGCAGCGCTGAACTGGCGGGGCGGCCAGACTCCCCTGCCGCTCTGGCATCGGCCAATGAGCAGATAGAAGACTATTTCCAGCGCGAATTTCATGACATAAAACAGGAGATGAAGCACGCCTACGGCCCCCTTGACCCCGACGCTGATACACGCGCCGTGGCCGAGTTCCGGGATGAGCATGCCATAGAGCAGCTAAGCGCCATTCTTGAACAGGTTCTGGATCGGGCCAACTATGAAAAGGTGTCTCCGGAACAGTTACAACGCGCTTTCGCGA
>CAWJQW010000015.1:0-8596 GCA_963845135.1 uncultured Gammaproteobacteria bacterium
CACGCGCATACTGCCTCCACAGGGCATCCCTGCCCCGAGTATTTCGTCATCCAGGTCAATGTCGAGGATGGCCGTTTCACGGTCACGAATGCAGTCCAGCGCCTGCTCGCAGGTGCTGGACTCTGCACAGCCACCACCAACCCAGCCGGCCACAACCCGGCCCTCGCTATCGATGACTGCCTTTGATGATGTCTTGGCGGAAACTGACCCCCGGGTTTCCACCACGGTTGCAATAGCGAAGGGCTCTGCACTGGCCTGCATGTCCTGAATGACGTCAAAGATATCTTTTGTCATGGGGCTCCTTATCCGGTAACTGTATATTCTTCCCGCTGCGCACTTTTGCTTGCTAGTCGCTGCTCCACGGCGGCATAGGCCTCGGGGGTGTCGAGGTCTACGACGACATGGTCATTGGGCATCTCCATCGTGGTGACCCGGTCAGGGTTATTCTCTATCAAGCGTCGGCAGCCAAGATTACTGCGGCCGGCCAAAATCTCACCGCGATGCTGATAGTCCAGCACCACCGGATTGCCGCGCCGGCCCTTGTAGACGGGAACCATAATCGAGGTGGGGCAGCTTGCAAAGCCTTCGGCGATGATCCGGATATCGTCGACTTCGAGCAAGGGCTGGTCGGACAGACAGATCATGATGCCCGCGCAGGGCTGTTGCAGGGCTTCGAGACCACGCCCCACTGAAGTCATCTGGCCAGCGCCATAATTTTCGTTGTAGACGATGCGAACGGGCAATCCCTGCAGTAAATCCCGGGCGACTTTCTCTTCATGTCCCACCACCACCACCAGTTCAACCAGCCCGGATCGGGCAAGGGTCTCGGCGCAGCGGCGCAGGAGAGGGGTACCGGCCAGGGGAAGTGTGAGCTTGTTGGTAGTGCCCATCCGGCGCGACTCACCGGCTGCCAGCAGTACCGCGGACAAGGACTTTTTTATGTGCCTGGTCATGCGCTCTTGTTACCCCCGCAACAGCCGGTCTCGGTTAAGCTGCCGCTGGTATCAGCCTCTACTGCCGGGCCGGTTTCGGCCACGGGGGAAACGCTTGCCGGTGCCGCCGCTTTTGGGTGACGCGCGGCAATCAGCGCGGCCAGTACCGAAACGGCTATTTCTTCAGGAGACCTGGCGCCAATATCCAGGCCCGCTGGTGCGACAATGGCGTCGACGGCCTTTGGATCATGGCCTTTATCTATCATCATTTGTTTCAGTTTGTCCGCTTTGCGTTTACTGGCAATAAACGCTCGGTGAGGGGTGTCAACGCCAAGCGCCGTGTGCAGCGCCGCCTGATCCCCTTTCCCCTGGGTTGCCACGACCACCAGCGGCGGCTGGGGAAAGGTGGTATCGCTGATTTCGAAACTACTGATGACCTGGTCGGCCCGCGGAAAGCCGATCTCATCCGCTGCCGGCGACGCAACCGTTACGTTGAAGCCTGCAAAGTGGGCGAGGGTGGCAAGTGACCGGGCTACCTCGGAGGAACCCAGCAATAACAATGGGGGGCGAGACAATACTGGTTCGATAAAAATGTCCAGGGTGCCGCCACTGAAACAGGCAGATTTAAAACCCACTACCTCGTCTGGCGGGGTCGCGTCACTGGCCGGGCTGACGCGAATCAGCTGTGGACGGCCTTCACGCAAAGCCTGGCTGGCCGCTTTTACCACGGCAGGCTGCACGCAACCGCCACCGATCCAGCCGTGAATATCCCCTGCTGCGGTAACCAAAGCCTTGTAGCCAGGCTGTGCCGAGGTGGGTGCTTTGCAGCTTACAACGGTAGCCAGCACGTAGGGTGTGCGTTCGGCGTCAAGCTGCATTGCTTTTTCCTTAAGCCTGCTGTCGTTGATCACGGTCGGTCGCCTTTGTCCATCACAGCCGGGTCAGGGCCGGCTCCAGGGCCTGCAAACTGCTCAGGTTGTGCGCCGGTGCGAACAGGTCCAGATAGGGCAGCGCGGCCTGCATGCCCTGGCTGACGGGCTCGTAGCCATCGCGCCCGAGCAAAGGGTTCAGCCACACCAGTTTGTGACAGCGGGGCCTGATGCGCGCAAGCTGCGTTGCCAGCTGGCCAGGATCTCCCGTATCAAGGCCATCACTGACAATGACCGCGATGGTGCGACTATTTAAAATTTGAGCGTACTTGTCGTTAAAGGTTGCGAGGCTCTCGCCAATTCGGGTGCCGCCAGACCAGCCCTGGGAGGCCATCGCAAGGCTGTTGCGAACGCGCATTAAATCGGTCTGTCGCAACGCCTCGGTGATGGGAAGCAGCTGGGTATGGTAGGCGAAAACCGACACGTCACGAAAAACAGTGACCAGTCCCCGCGCGAAGCGAAGGAAGAAGAAGCTGTACATCGACATAGACCTGCTCACATCGACAATAAGGAGCAACCGGGGTTGGCGCTTGATGCGCTGCCGATAATGCAACGTGAGCGGCATGCCGCCGAAGCGAATGCTGTCCCGCAGGGTTTTTCGAAGCTGTATTTGGTGTCCCGACTTGTTGCTGCGTTGTCGGCGAACGGCTCGCTTGCGCATTTGTCGTGCCAGTCGGTCGACCAGCGCTTCCACCGCGCGCATTTGATCCGGGTCGGTGAGGGCCATGAAGTCCGCCTTCGCCAGGGTGGCTGTGAAACTGGCACCCTCACGGCTTCCCTCACCGCCGATCGATTCGTCTTCACTCCCAACACCGCACTGGCTATCGGCATCGGCAGGGCGCAGTGCCTGCTGTTGAGAGGCATCGTTGGAGCTACCGTGCCTGGGTCGCTGCTTCAGGCCACCGCCCGCTGCTGCGCTGTATCGGCTTTTGACATTGGCGGGGTGCCAATACGCGTCGTAGAGCTCGTCAAATCGCTCCCAGTCGTCCTGGTCAGAGCACAGGAGGGCACGCAAGCCCCAGCGCAGTCGGGTGCTGTCGTCCAGCCCGCAAAGGAGCGCAACGCTCTGGGCGTCCACTTCCTCGGCGACGCCGACCCTGTAGTTATTGCTGCGCGCCAGGCGGACAAACTCCACCAGACGGGTTTGCAAAAAACTGGCCAACTGAGGTTGTTCCAGCGTGGTCAGGGCGCCAGCGCTCACAGGGCCCGCGCCACCAGGCGCTCAATTTCGAAGGGTTCCAGCCTGGCGCTGTCCTCTCGAGTCTTCAGTAAGCATACCAGAGTATCGAGCAGTAATTGGGGCTCAGTGTCCAGGCTATTGATCCCGAGCTTGAGCAGGGCCGCAGCCCAGTCCAGTGTTTCGGCGACTCCCGGTTTTTTTCGCAGATCCATTTTTCGCAGATCCTGCACGAAGGCGACGACCTGGCGCGCCAACTGCAAGCCGATCTCGGGCAGACGGGCGTTGACTATACGCAGCTCCTTGTCGAATTCGGGATAGTCGACATAGTGATAAAAGCAACGACGGCGCAGTGCGTCACTGAGCTCGCGGGTGCCATTGGAGGTGATCACAACATAGGGTTTACTGGTCGCGCTGATAGTTCCCAGCTCGGGAATGCTGACCTGGAAGTCAGACAGCAGCTCCAGCAGATAGGCTTCGAACTCCTCATCGGCACGGTCAATTTCGTCGATCAACAGGACCGGCGACTGCGGTTGGGTAATGGCGGCAAGCAGGGGTCTTTCCAGCAGGAAGCGTTTACTGAAAATGGTCTGCTCGGCATCACTGTCCAGGCCCTGGCCACTCTCCAGTAACTTGATAGAGAGCAGCTGGTGCTGGTAATTCCACTCGTACACAGCGGAATTGACGTCCAGCCCTTCGTAACACTGGAGCCGGATCAGGGGGCAGTCGAAAACCTGAGCGACCACATGGGCGATCTCGGTTTTCCCCACCCCGGCATCGCCCTCCAACAGCAGTGGCCGTTGCATTTCGGTGAACAGCAGCAGGCTGGCGCTCAAGCTTCGCTCGGCAATGTAGCCTGCCTCACCGAGCCTGGACTGGAGCGCGGTGACCCGATCCTCTCCCCCCATGTTCTGCGCACCTTTCACTTGGGTATCCGGACGAAAGTCGGGTTCACTTGCGACCAAAAAGGCTCTTCAGCCAGCCAATAAATACCGACCAGGCGAATTTCAGGCCGTTGATTTCCTGGGGCTGCTCTGCGATGTGTTCGCGCGCCTCTTCCGCCTCCTTGCCTTCGCCCATGGCGGCAATGTGTTCGGCAAAGTTTGCCCCGAACTGATTCAGGATCTGGTCCGCAACCTGGGTCATCATGCGCCCGCCCATACTGGCAGCCTTGCCGGTCATCTTTACCGTGGCGCTGCCCTTCAAGGCACTTTTGCCGGACTCGGCGTCGATAATCCAGGCGGTGAGATCCATGGAGGCAGAGGAGGTGCCCTTGGTATCCTGGCCCTTGCCGACGAGGTTTATCTCCCGCTTCTGCGCATCGACGTTGTGCACCACGATGTCGCCTTCGAAGGCCATGGCGGCGGGTCCGATTTTCATCTTCACCTTGCCCTTGTAGTTGTTTTTATCGACCACCTCGGTAATTTCAGCGCCCGGCATACAGCTGGCGACGGCGGGAATATCCTGAAGGAATTCCCAACTCTGCGCCGATGAACCTGGCAATTCGAATTGCTTTTCTAAATCGACTTGCATCTACCTATCTCCAGGCATGAATAGAGTGTTTGTTTCCACGGCACCGCCGATTGAGCGGGCGTGGTCAAGCATGTGAGTCAAGCCCCAGCTCGTGCACCTTTTGCCACACGCGGAAGGCGCTGTGCGGCATGTTCATGTGCGTCACATCGAGGTGCGCGAAGGCATCGACGATCGCCGAGGTAAAGCAGGGGATACTGCCGACATGGGGAGATTCCGCAACCCCCTTGGCGCCCAGGGGATGATGCGGTGACGGGGTGACGGTGTAATCGGTCTCCCAGTGTGGCGTCTCGACAAAGGTGGGCACGAAATAATCCATCAAAGTGTTACCCAACAGGTTGCCCTGCTCGTCGAAGGGCATCTCCTGCCCCATGGCCACGGCAAAGCCCTCGGTAAGTCCTCCATGGATCTGCCCCTCAATAATCATGGGGTTGATACGGGTGCCGCAATCATCCAGCGCATAGAATCGGCGCACCGTCGTCTCGCCGGTGCTCTTGTCGATGTCCACCACGCACAGATAGATGCCGAAGGGGAAGGTGAAGTTGGGTGGGTCATAGTAATCTACCGCCTCGAGGCCCGGCTCCATACCTTCGGGTACGTTGTTATAGGCGGCCCACGCCACATCCTTCATGGTTTTTTCCTGGCCGGGTACACCTTTCACCTTGAAGCGGTCGATGTCCCATTCGATGTCGTCTTCGCTGACCTCGAGTAAGTGCGCTGCAATTTTGCGTGCCTTGGCGCGAATTTTGCGAGCCGCTACCGCCGTCGCCGCACCCCCAACCGGGGTAGACCGCGAACCGTAAGTTCCCAGGCCATAAGGGGCTGTATCGGTATCACCCTCCTCAATCGAAATATCATCCGACGAAATGCCCAGTTCACTGGCGATAATTTGCGCGTAAGTCGTCTGATGTCCCTGGCCCTGGGTAATGGTGCCCATCCTGGCGATGACACTGCCGGTGGGATGCACCCGGATCTCGGCGCTGTCGAACATGCCAACACCGAGGATGTCACAATTACGTGACGGACCGGCACCCACGATCTCAGTGAAGGTGCACAACCCGATGCCCATCAATTCGCCCTGCGCGCGTTTCTCCTGCTGCTCCGCACGCAGCGACTCATAATCCACGGCGTTGAGCACTTTTTCCAAAGCGGTGTGGTAGTCACCGCTGTCCAGCTCCCAGCCCAGGCATGTCTTGTAGGGAAACTGCTCGACCTTGACGAAATTGCGCCGCCTGATTTCCGCTTTGTCGATTCCGAGCTTCTGTGCCAGCACGTCAATGGTACGCTCGATCACATAGACGGCTTCCGTAACCCTGAAGGAGCAGCGATAGGCGACACCGCCGGGAGCTTTGTTGGTATAAACCCCATCGACATTGAGGTGAGCGACCGGGATATCGTAGGACCCGGTGCAAATATGCATGAGCCCCGCAGGGAACTTGGAAGGGTCGGCGCAGGCATCGAAAGCACCGTGATCAGCCAGCACATTGACGCGCAGGGCCTTGATGCGGCCATTGCTGTCTGCGGCGATCTCTCCGGTCATGTGATAATCCCGGGCGAAAGCGGTGGTGGAAATGTTTTCCATCCTGTCCTCTACCCACTTCACCGGCACACCCAGCACGATGGAAGCCACAATGGAGACAACGTAGCCGGGATATATGCCCACCTTGTTGCCGAAACCACCACCAATGTCAGGCGAGACAATACGAACCCTGCTTTCAGGGATGCCGGAAAGCATGGATACTACTGTCCTGACGACGTGCGGCGCCTGGGACGTAAGGTGGACTGTGAGGTGCTCGTTAACTTTGTCATACGAGGCAACGCAGCCACAGGTCTCCATGGGGCAGGGATGGACGCGGGGATAGTACATGTCCTGTTTGACAGTGACCTCGGCCTGCTCGAAGACCCGGTCCGTGGCGTCCTTTTCCCCTGCCTGCCAGTTAAAAATATGGTTGTCATGGACGCGCTTGCTGTGCGCCCCGTCCATTTTACCCACCAGGTCCTCGCGCAGGACGGGGGCATCTGCATCCATGGCCCGGTGCGGGTCGACCAGTACTTCCAGTTCCTCGTATTCAACTTCAACCAATTCGGTTGCGTCGGCGGCAATGTAACGGTCGTCAGCAATGACCACGGCGACTTCCTGGTACTGGAAATGCACCTTCTCGTCAGCCAGTACCGCTTGCACGTCCCCAGCGAGGGTTGGCATCCAATGCAAATTCAGTGGTTTCAGGTCATCGGCAGTGAGTACCGCGTGAACGCCCGGCAGCGCCAGGGCCTTGTCCTTGTTGATGTTCTTGATGCGGGCGTGGGCGTAAGGGCTGCGCACCATATCCGCAAACAGCATGCCCGGTAATTTGATGTCATCGGTCACTGCTGTCCCACAGTTTCATAACATTACCAGCTGCCTGTCATCATCCGGATCAGGTCTGCCTGGTGGGCTAAGCAATTCGTGCAGAATTCTGCGATCAAACAGATTCAGTTGAAGCAGCCGCACCATTTCGGAAACTGCCATCGTGATCCGGCTAGAGAACTTCAGATAGGCCATCAACAGATAGGCACACATCGCAATCCATATCTGGGTAAGCACCGCGTTTTTCGACGTGCCCACGAAGCTTTTGATCTTCAGATTCTGTTTGATCCACTTGAAGAACAACTCAATCTGCCAGCGTTCTTTGTAAATTGCCGCAATCGTCCTGGCTGATAGTTTCATGTTATTGGTCAGGAAGAAATAGTGCTTTCCCGTCTCAGGGCATATGAAGCCGATGCGACGCAGACGTCCTTTGTAGAAGCTACCCTTTTTGCTGGTCAGCCTTATTTCCTGATCGCTGGTTAATCCGCCCGTTTTGATACAGCTCCTGCGCTCTACAACGGTGTATTTAGCATTCTTCTTCAATCGGGTCACAAAGAAAATATCCTTGTCATTCAAACTGTTAAACCATTCATAATCATTGTAGCCACGGTCTATAGCCAAAATGCTGCCACGCGGTAAATCGATATTTCTCGCCGCCTGAATGTCGTGGCATTTGCCTTCGGTAATCGACATGAATGCCGGTATGAGTCCGTCGTGGTCCAAGCCTACGTGTAGCTTGATGGCACCCTTCTTTTTCCGGAATTCAGCCCAGGGAAAAATCGACAAGGACAATTCAATCGTCGAAGCGTCCATTGAAAAGAGCGGATTCTTAAATCGGAATTTGTGTTTTGGGGCAGGGTTGCGGCATCTCCCAAGGAGCCTGGCAAAGAGTGTTTCATAAAGCGTATAGGGCTGCGATTCATTGACGCGCGCCAGACTGGATCGGCTGACCTCGCCAACACCGGCGTGATACAGCTTGTGTTGCTGCGCACCCAGGTTGGCGATGATGTCACGCAAGCTTCGCCTGCCTGAAAGCTGCCCAACAAACATGGCAACAAACTGACCCCAGCGTGTCATTCTTCGAAGCTTTTGGCCTTCATGGTGTTCCTTGGCCAGGCTTTCAAACTCATGTCGATCCATCAGCGCGAGGAGTTGAGATAGAACTGTGTTACGATGTGCCAAGGCTTAATTCCCCTTTGTTTTACGATGTTTGCTAGCACATCCATTGTATCAACAGGGCGGGAGTTAAGCCTTCTTTGTTTCAATTTGTGGGACAGCAGTGATCTCATACCTGTATAAACCTTACGTTTAAGTCGGCATTTCAGATTGCGTCGGTCTGCCTGGCAAAAAGCGCGGGCCGCATTGTGTGTGCCGCAGTACTTCGGCGGATTTTGACGTTGCGCGTTAGTGGATATATTTGATAGCGCATTTCACGTACAATCACACTATGTGCTTGTTGAATCGGACTCGTCACGACAGCGTTCCCCGGGCCTGTCTGTTTCTGTTTTACATGGTATTGACAACGGCCGGGGCGAGGGCGGACGTATGGCTGATCGATGTTGAAGGCGCTATCGGCCCGGCCACGGCCGACCATATGATTCGGGGCCTGGCGCAGGCGGAAGCCGCGCAGGCCGAGCTGCTGTTGTTGCGCATCGATACGCCTGGGGGACTGGATCTCGCC
>CAWJQW010000016.1:0-121937 GCA_963845135.1 uncultured Gammaproteobacteria bacterium
TGCGTGTCAGGCCGCGGAAGAAATGGCCAGGGCAGGGGGCACTGCGGTTTGGGCGGGCGTTGGCGGGCGCGCATTTCCATTGGTCCTATAGAGCATCTGGCCGGTGCAGCAATTCGCGCGCGCGTGCTTGAAGATATCGTGCTGGGCGCAAAGGCTCCTGCCTGGCGATCACCGAGCCCGGCGGCGGTTCAGATGTTGCCAATATGCAGACTACGGCTACCCGCGATGGCGACGTGTGGGTGATTAACGGCGCCAAGACGTTTATCACCGGCGGCATGAAGGGCGACTACTTTGTGGTGGGCGCGCGAACCGGCGGCGAGGGCTTACTCGGTATATCGCTGTTCTTTGTCGACGCTGGCAGCCCTGGTTTCAGTCGCACTCCGCTGGAGCGCAAGATGGGTTGGTGGGCGTCAATCAGGCCACGCTGTATTTCGATGACTGTCGGGTGCCGCGAGCCACCTGATGGGTGAGGAAAACCGTGGCTTTATCGCTATTATGGAAAACTTCAATTTTGAGCGCCTGTCGCTGGTTGCCGGCGCCCTGGGCATGATGAAAACCTGCCTCGAGGAACCATCGCCTATGCCAGGGAACAAGTGACTTTTGGCAAGCCCTTGCTGGAGCACCAGGTCATACGCCATAAGATTGCCGACATGTCGGCAAAGATCGACCAGATAGAATCCTATATGCACCTCATTTGCTGGCAGGTCACCGAGGGTACTATGCCCGTGGCTGAAATCTGCAAAGCCAAGTTGCCGCCACCAAAGCACTGGAATTTTGTGCCTCGGAGGCGATGCAGATTCTCGGTGGCGCGGGGTATTTGCGTGGAAACCCCATAGAGCGGATTTACCGTGAGGTTAAAGTGTTCGCGATAGGCGGCGGATCAGAGGAAATATTCGTCGACCTCGCGGTACGGCAAATGGGTCTCTGACCGTGGAGAGACCTACTTGGCCATCAGGCCCATGCGCTTGCCGATGATGTTGAGCATCACTTCATCGGCGCCGCCGCCGATGGAGGTTATGCGCATGTCACGCATGGCACGCCCACCGGGTTGTCCCACATGAAGCCCATGCCGCCCCAGAATTGCAGGCAGTTGGATGGCAAGGTGCGGGTAAGCTGGCCAGCCTTCAATTTAGCGTAGGATGCCAGCAGAGTCGGGTCGCCACCCTCCACCAATACCTCACAGGCCTGGTAGCACATGGCACGCAGCGCTTCGACCTCCATCTGCATTTCAGCCAGGTTCATGTTGATGTACTGATTGTCGATCAGGGGCTTACCGAAAGCCTCTCGCTGGCTGGTGTATTCAATGGTCTGGGTAATACATTGCTCCAGTCCCTTGATGGTCATGGCAGCACCCGCCAGGCGTTCTTCCTGGAACTGCATCATCTGCATCTGGAAGCCCTTGCCCTCCTCGCCAATGCGGTAGGACTGAGGCACCACCACGTCGTCAAAGAACAACTGGGCCGTGTCCGAGCAGCGCATGCCCAGCTTGTTGAGGCGCTCAGAGTGCGAGAATCCGGGTGTGTCCGTGGGCACCACAATCAGCGACTTGTTCTGGTGCTTCTGGTCGTCTGAGGTATTGGCCAGAACCACGATGTAGTCCGCCTGGGTCGAGTTGGTGATCCACATCTTGGTGCCATTGATCACGTAGTCATCACCACGTTTGCGCGCGGTGGTCTTGATCGCGGCAACATCAGATCCCGCGTGGGGTTCGCTCACACCGATGCTGCAAACCATGTCGCCTGCTATCGCCGGTGCCAGGAATTGCTGACACAGTTCCTCGGAGCCAAACTGCGCCATTGCCGGCGTTGCCATGTCGGTTTGCACGCCTACGGCCATGGGGATTGAACCGCAGGCAGTAAGGCCCCACTCCTCCATCGCGACCATCGCATAGCCATAGTCCAGGCCCATGCCACCGTATTTCTCTGGTTTGTTGATGCCCAGCAGGCCGAGATCCCCGGCTTTCTTAAAGACCTCATGTGCGGGAAAGATGCCAGCCTCCTCCCACTCATCCACGTAGGGGTTAACCTCCTTCTCCACGAATTGCTGAACCGTGCGGCGTATCTCGTTGTGCTGATCGGTGAACTGCATTGGCCGGAAACCTCTTTCTTCTGCGGCATAGGGCTAAAATCGAGCTGCTGAGTATAGCCCAAGGGAATTAGAGCAGCACTTTATTTAGACAGCGATGCTGCGCATAATCGGTGCACTGGACCCGCTCGCCGTTGTAGGGTTATGGCAGGTCAATTCGTTCCGCTGAAGAAGCTATCAAACCATGCCAGATATTCCCAGGCTGCGCTTTATCCCATTCCGTCGTGCGGACGTACTGCAAATGTGCAGCGCTGAACTGGCGGGGCGGCCAGACTCCCCTGCCGCTCTGGCATCGGCCAATGAGCAGATAGAAGACTATTTCCAGCGCGAATTTCATGACATAAAACAGGAGATGAAGCACGCCTACGGCCCCCTTGACCCCGACGCTGATACACGCGCCGTGGCCGAGTTCCGGGATGAGCATGCCATAGAGCAGCTCAGCGCCATTCTTGAACAGGTTCTGGATCGGGCCAACTATGAAAAGGTGTCTCCGGAACAGTTACAACGCGCTTTCGCGACCGCTTCGCTGTTTCAATTGAAGCTACACGTCGATCTGGACGAATTTGAGGAAGTGTTGCTCTATACCCGCGGCGCAAGTCCGCAGGAAGAGGAGGTAAAAAGCTTTTTCGGGCTGCGTCGTCGCCGGGTACAGTTTATGAACTTCGAGCGCGTGGTGCTGTTTATCCGCTTTCGTGATGACGTTGATGCGCAAAGCACGCTGGGCGGATGCCAGCCCGGCTCTACCATGCTCAAGCTGTTTCAGAACGTGCCCGGAGCAGACGTGGAAATGCTGTTCCCCAACACCCGGGTGGGTATGCGCCTGATCGATAAACTGATGATAGGTGTCCCTGCCATTGTGAGCGGCTCGGTGGTGATGACGACCAAGCTTGGCGCAACGCTGGTTCTGCTGGGCTCGCTGGTGGGCTTTTGGTTGGGGGTTCATGCTGAGCCGGTGGAGCTGGACCGGGCCGCGGTGTTGGTATTGCTGGCGGGCCTGGGCACGATACTGGGTTATCTATGGAAACAGTACTCCAGTTTCCGTAATCGCAAACTACGCTTTACCCAGACGCTCACTGAAAACCTGTACTTCAAGCTGCTGGACAACAATGCCGGCGTGCTATATCGAATACTGGACGAAGCGGAGGAGTCCGAATGCAAGGAATCTTTGCTGGCCTACAGTTTTTTGCTCAGGGCTCCGAAGCCGCTCTCGGCCAATGAGCTGGATGCCGAAATAGAACAGTGGTTCGCGGCGCGCTGGGATTGCTGTTTTGACTTTGATGTCAGCGATGCGCTGGCCAAACTGGAACTGTTGGGGCTGGCACAACGTGAAAGTGGGGCCTGGCGCGCTATTGTCAGTGACGCATAAACGGCGGCCATGCCTTGCCGCCCCCAACCCATTACCAGGAAACCGAATTATGGAATTAAACGAAGAGCTGGAACTGTTCCGTGACAACGTCCAACGCTTTATCGAGCGAGAGATAGCCCCCCACTATGAACAGTGGGAGAAGGATGAGATCTTTCCCCGGAGGTTTGGAACAAGCTTGGAGAGCAGGGTCTGCTCTGTGTGGATTTACCTGAGGAATATGGCGGTGCGGGCGCTGCCTTTACTTTTTCCACGGTCATTCTCGAAGAGTTCAGTCGTGCCAACTTTGGCGCCCTGGGCGGCCCGATGACCGTACACTCGGATATTGTTGCCCATTATCTTCTCAACAATGGCAGTGAAGAACAGAAGCGCAGGTATCTACCCGGGTTTGTCAGTGGCGAATGTGTAGGCGCTGTCGCTATGACAGAGCCGGGTGCTGGCAGTGACCTGCAAGGGGTGCGCACCCATGCCAGGCAGGAGGGCGACGAGTGGGTTCTCAATGGCTCCAAGACCTTTATCACCAACGGCCAGCACTGCGACCTGGTGGTCGTGGTCGCCCGCACGAATATGGCTGTATCCGGTGCAAAAGGCACCAGCCTGTTTCTGGTAGAAAGAGGCACGCCGGGGTTTTCCCGGGGCCGCAACCTGGAGAAGATCGGCCTGCATGCCAGTGACACCTCGGAGCTCTTCTTTGAAGACGTGCGCCTGCCCGCCAGCGCCTTGCTGGGTGAGCTTGACCGCGGGTTTGCGGTGCTGATGAACGAATTGCCGCGGGAGCGCCTGGTGCTTGCAATAGGTGCAGTGGCGGCCGCGGAAGGGGTTCTGGCTGAGACAGTGGATTATTGCAAGCAGCGCGAGGCCTTTGGTGCTCCCATCGCGGCACTGCAGAACACGCGTTTCAAGCTCGCAGATCTGGCGACGAAGGTGCGCATTAACCGTTCTTTTGTCGAGGAGTGCACCCGGTTATATCTGCGCGGGGAACTGGATGCGGCCACGGTAAGTATGGCCAAACTCGCCAGCACAGAGATGCAGGGAGAAGTTGCCGATGGTTGCCTGCAGCTATATGGCGGCTATGGCTTTATGCGCGAATACGGCGTCTCCCGCGCCTTTGTCGATGCGCGGGTGCAGCGAATTTATGGTGGCACCAGTGAGATTATGAAGGAGCTGATCAGCCGCGCTGTCCTGGCCTGAGCAGCGCGGGTGCCACCCTGAGCGGTGTGCCAAGTCGTCGCTTGCAGCCCATGCCCTAGAGCATGGGCGCAATCACCAGGCTGACAATTGCCATCACGTTAATCAGGATATTCATGGACGGCCCGGAGGTATCTTTGAAAGGGTCTCCCACGGTGTCACCGACTACCGTCGCGGCGTGGGTGTCGGAGCCCTTGCCGCCGAGGTTACCTTTCTCCACATATTTCTTTGCGTTATCCCATGCGCCACCGGCGTTGGCCATCATCAGGGCCATCAGTACGCAACCGAGCAGCGCGCCACCGAGCATGCCACCCAGTGCCTGGGCGCCCAGGCCAAAACCGACCGCCACCGGTGTTACCACGGCAATAGCGCCGGGCAGGATCATGCGGCGCAGCGCTGCTGTGGTAGCAATATCCACGCAGCGCGCAGTATCGGGCTCTGCTTTACCTTCCAGTAAGCCGGGTATCTCGCGAAACTGACGGCGGATTTCAGTGATCATATCGAACGCGGCTTCGCCAACCGCTGTCATGGTGATAGATGCAATCAGGAAGGGCACGGTGCCGCCGATGAACATACCCACGAGGACGATGGGCTCGGATATCTCCAGGCTGAAGCCCGGGTTGTTTATTTCCACGGTTTCAACGAAGGCGGCAATGATGGCCAGTGCCGCCAGTGCTGCCGCACCTATGGCAAAGCCCTTGCCGATGGCTGCAGTGGTGTTACCCACCTCATCCAGGCCGTCGGTGATCTTGCGTGTCTCTTCGCCCATACCGGCCATCTCGGCGATGCCGCCGGCGTTGTCAGCGACCGGGCCATAAGCGTCGATGGCCATGGTGATACCAACGGTGGCCAGCATGCCTACCGCAGCGATGCCCACGCCGTACAAGCCGGAGAGCGAGGTAGAGACATAAATAATGGCCGCGAGAAAGAGAATAGGCAGGACCACGGACTGCATGCCCACCGCGAGGCCGGTAATCATTACCGTGGCGGGGCCGGTTTCTCCTGACTTGGCGATCTTTTGTACCGGCGCGGACCCGGTGTAGTACTCCGTGATCAGGCCGATCAGCACGCCGCCCACTGCTCCGCTGACCACGGACCACCAGATATGCGATTCCAGGCCCATGCCCTGAATCAGGAACCAGGCGATAGCGGCAAAAATCACCGGGGCGGCCAGGGTGCCAGTGCGCAATGCGGCTTCTGGCGCTGCGTGGCTGCGAGCGCGGACAATGGCAATGCCGCAGAGTGACGCCAGCAGGCCGATGCTGGCCAATGAAAGCGGCAGGAACATCATCGCGCTTTGTACACCAGCATCGATGGCCATAGTCGAGGCAATGGCAATGCAGGCGATCATAGACCCGCAGTAGGACTCGAAAATGTCTGAACCCATACCGGCGATATCGCCCACATTATCGCCCACGTTGTCCGCGATCACGCCAGGGTTGCGAGGGTCATCTTCCGGAATACCGGCCTCTATTTTGCCCACCAGGTCTGCGCCTACGTCTGCGCTCTTGGTAAAGATGCCGCCGCCCACTCTGGAAAACAGGGCTACAACGGATGCACCCATGCCAAAACCGTGAATGGCGTGGGCGGTGTGCGGGTCACCACCAAAGTACCAGTAAACGCTGCCCAGCCCGACCAGGCCCAGGGAGGCCACGCACAGGCCCATAATAGAGCCGCCATAGAAAGAAATGGAGAGGGCGAGGTCCTGCCCGTGATTGTGCGCTGCTACGGCGGTACGTACGTTGGCCTTGGTAGCGGCGAACATCCCCAGGAAGCCCGCGGTAGCCGAGGACAGAGCGCCGGCAATAAAAGAAATCGCGGTATTTATCCCAAGCGGGGAGACGACGATACAGATCAACAGCACCGAGGCGAAGATCGCCAGCATTTTGTATTCCCGCTGCATGAATACCATGGCGCCCAGGTGAATCTGGTCGCCGATGCGTTTTACGACACCGTCGCCGTGATTGTGGCGAATCATAATATGGTAGATGACAAAGGCGACGACCAGGCCGGCGAAGCCAAGCAAGGGGGGTACCACATGATATTCAGACATAAGCTGACTCCATGGTGTTTATTATTTGATCTTGCCCCTGCATGCTACCTAACATCCCGGGACGCTGACAAGACAGGAAAAACCGCGGCTAAACGGCCCACTCTCAGGTATATGCCCGATAGTCGGGCGTAGTCTGGGCAGGGTATATGCACTATCCTGAGCCGATCAGGGCCCTGCCAGGGCTCCTGGGCAATACTCTTTTCCAGAGAACTACGGAGCACAGCAATGCAGCACCAGGACGGCAGTTTTGAAGGGGCGGCAGGCCACTCCATCTATTTTCAGGTGTGGACGCCGGATGCACTGCCCAAGGCGGTAATACTGGTGGTGCACGGGGCCGGTGAACACAGCACTCGCTACGCGCCCCTGGCGACACACTGCTGTGGGGAGGGCTATGCGGTGGCCGCATTAGACCACATCGGGCATGGCAAATCTGACGGTAGTTATGGCCACATGGAGAGTCTGCAGCAGCACCTGGATACCTTGACCGTGTTTCGCAACAGGGTTGCGGAGGCGTTTCCCGGTCTGCCAGTTATCCTGCTCGGGCACAGTATGGGTGGCTTGATCAGTGCCTGCTTCCTGTTGGAGCACCAGCGCGAGTTTGCCGGCTGTGCACTGTCCGGACCGGCGATTAAAACTGAACTGGAGCCCGGCGTGTTCCAGACCCTGATGATTCGCCTGTTGTCGCGCCTGGCGCCGAAAATGGGTGTCATGGCATTGGACCCGTCAGGTGTTAGTAGGGATAAAGAGGTAGTAAGGGCTTACTGCGAAGATCCGTTGATCAACCACGGCAAGATGTCCGCACGCTTTGTGTCAGAGCTGTTCAGGGGTATGCAACTGATACAGGAACGGGCGGCCGAGATCACCTTGCCGCTGCTGGTGATGCACGGCGCGGCAGATGCGATGACCTCGCCGGCTGGTTCGCAGTTTATTTACGACGCCGCCAGTTCGCAGGATAAGACACTGAAGCTGTACCCCGACCTCTTCCATGAGATCTTCAACGAACCGGAGCGCGAGCAGGTATATGCCGACTTGCTGCAATGGTGTGACCGGCAAGTGGTCAATGCAGTGACCGAATGAGTCGGCTTCGGTAGTCGGCGCACCTGTGCCGCCGTTTTATCCGGTTGTCACTTCCTCGTCAGATGCCTGCTTCGCCCGGTGCTCGGCCAGTGCCCATTCGAGGAAGCGGTGCACGCCATTGATCGTGTGCTCGGTGCGCATGGAGTGGAAGATTTCCCAGGCGTGCTCAGCGCCCGGCATTTCCACATAGACAACCGGCTCTGCAGAGACCGCTCGCAACTTCTCGGTAAACACCTGTGCGTCGCGCACGGCGGCCAGGGTGTCGTGGGTGCCGTGAAAGATCATGAACGGGGGCGCGTCTTTGTGCACCTGCGCGACGGGTGAGGCGAGGTCCCAGAGCTCGGGGTTGTCCTCCATGGTCTGGTGCAGCACCTTGCCGTTGAGAAACTTCTGATAGACCTCCTTGTTGGGGTGCTGGTCATAGCGCACCAGGAAGTCGTATACACCATAAAAGGGCACGGCTGCCTGTAGTGACGTGTCCGTGGCGGGGTTGTCCTCCTGCAGCTCCGGGCGATTTGCTGTCAGGCCCATCAAGGCAGTGAGATGGCCGCCGGCAGAGCCGCCCGTGACCGCGACAAAGTCCGTATTCATACCGTATTCCGCCCCGTTCTCCCGAATCCAGCAAAGGGCTTTCTTGCAGTCCGTAAGGTGGGCGGGGAAGGCGACACTGGGGCTAAGGCGGTAGTTGGCGGCGACGCAGATCCAGCCGCGTGCGGCCAGGTGATACATCAGCGGCAGCGCCTGGCTGCCCTTGTCGCCCATCATCCAGGCGCCCCCGTGAATCTGTAACACTACCGGACAACCGCCCTCAGGTATGACGCGGGGCCGGTAGATGTCCAGTTGCTGGCGCACGCCTGCCGGGCCGTAGGGAATATGCTTGATGACTTCAACGTCGGGGTCGCCGAAACCTACAGGGTTTTGCCAGTCGCTGAAACTGACGCTTTCGCGGAACTGCTCGCGTCGGGCGTCAGGCACGGTGGCGCGGTAATCGGGGCCCAGGCCGCTGGCCAGCGCCGCCTCCACGGTTTCCTCTGCCTTGGTGGACTTCCACATCGACCACACCAGTCCCGGCCAGGTGAGCAGCAACACGACCAGTGCCAGGTTGCCCAGCGTGGAATCCAGTGCGCCACCCAGGCAAAACAGCCAGGCGAGCAGGGCTTGCAGTGGCAGCCAGATCCATGCCAGCTCCGTAGCCAGCAGCGCAGTACCGAACGTGGCCCAGGGGACCGCTTTTCTGGGTACCGCCCGCGGGGTGAACACGGTGATCATCGAAATAAGGTTAAAGAGAGCCAGAAATGCCAGCAGCCAATCCATAATTACAGCACCTTGTGCGAGAAGATGAAGCGAGCCCGCCGGCTCGCAGCAGCGGTCACTTTACACAAGCTGGCTGTGGCTTGTCCAAGTGCCGCCAGTCGGCAATTTTGCCGTCGAACATTTTTTGAACACCGGCGCTTGCGCACGTATAATCGCGCCCCCTGAAGCGGTGCGAGCCAGCGAGGCTACCCAGTGGAATTCAAGCAACAGTTCGATGTGATCGTGGTCGGTGGTGGCCACGCGGGAACGGAAGCCTGCCTGGCGGCGGCGCGCATGGGTTGCCGTACCCTGCTGCTGACCCACAGTGTTGATACGCTGGGGCAGATGTCCTGTAATCCCGCTATTGGCGGTATTGGCAAGAGCCACCTGGTCAAGGAAGTAGACGCTCTGGGCGGAGCCATGGGCCACGCCACTGATCGCGCGGGCATCCAGTTCCGCACGCTGAACTCGCGCAAAGGGCCCGCGGTGCGTGCAACCCGGGCACAGGCTGACCGCGTGCTCTACCGCAACGCCATTCGCGAAATTCTGGAGCGCCAGGAAAACCTTTCTATTTTTCAGCAACCGGTGGACGACCTGCTGATCGAAAATGGCGTGGTTGCGGGTGCCATTACCCAGATGGGCGTGGTTTTCCGCGCGCCCCGTGTCGTGCTGACGACGGGCACTTTTCTTGGCGGCAAGCTGCATATCGGCCTGGAAAACAGCGCCGGCGGCCGCGCCGGTGACCCGCCATCAATTGCCCTGGCAGACAGGTTGCGCGAACTCCCGTTTCGCGTAGAGCGACTGAAAACGGGCACGCCACCGCGCATCGATGCCCGCAGCGTTGATTTCAGTGAGTTGGAAGAACAGTGGGGCGATGACCCCATGCCGGTCATGTCTTTCATGGGTAGCGTGGCGGAACATCCAGAGCAGCGCTGCTGCTGGATCACCCACACCAACGAGCGCACCCACGACATTATCCGCGCGAGCCTTGACCGCTCGCCGATGTTCTCCGGTGTGATAGAGGGTGTTGGCCCGCGTTATTGCCCCAGCGTAGAGGACAAGATCCACCGCTTTGCTGACAAGAGTTCCCACCAGGTGTTCATAGAGCCCGAGGGGCTGACCACGCCGGAGCTGTATCCCAACGGGATCTCCACCAGCCTGCCCTTCGATGTGCAGGTTGAACTGGTGCATTCCATCAAGGGTTTTGAAAACGCCCACATTACGCGCCCGGGCTACGCCATAGAGTACGACTTCTTCGACCCCCGTGACCTGGACTACTCGCTGGAAACCAGGGCACTACCCGGCCTTTATTTTGCCGGCCAGATCAATGGCACCACAGGTTATGAGGAAGCGGCCGCCCAGGGTTTACTGGCGGGTCTCAATGCCGCCCTCGCGGCGAAAGGTGAAGCGCAGTGGTGCCCGCGGCGCGATGAGGCCTATATCGGTGTATTGGTAGACGACCTGATTACCATGGGAACGATAGAGCCCTACCGCATGTTCACATCCCGCGCCGAGCACCGACTTTTGTTGCGCGAGGATAACGCTGACCTGCGTCTGACCGGCCAAGGTCGCAAGCTGGGCCTGGTGGGCGACAAGCGCTGGCAGCGCTTCGAGCAGAAGCGGGAGGCCATGGAACGCGAAAGCGCCCGTTTGGCCAGCACCTGGATACAACCGGGCAGCAGTGAGGCAAAGGCACTGGCAGCCAAGCTGGCGGGCCCGCTGACCCGGGAGTATTCACTCGCGGACCTGCTCAAGCGCCCGGAGCTGGACTATGCTGATATTGCCGGCCTGAAAGGTGACCCCGAGGCCGATGAACAGGCCGCCCAGCAGGTAGCGATCCAGGCAAAATATGCCGGGTATATCGATCGCCAGCAGGGTGAGATTGATCGGCTGCGGCGTTATGAAGAGACAGCGCTGCCGGCAGACCTGGACTATTTACAGGTCGACGGACTTTCCAACGAGGTAAAACAAAAACTCAACGATGCGCGCCCGCTAACGCTCGCCAGGGCAGGCCGTATACCCGGGGTAACACCCGCGGCAGTGTCCTTGTTGCTGATTTACCTGAAGAAGCGCGGCGCCCTGGGTAAACTGGCTCCTGACGATCGCCGCCAGTTAGCCTGACTTGGACAACACCCTGCAGGGCCAGCTGGCTCATGGTTGTGACGCGCTGGGTGTGGCCGGCGACGATGCCACCCAGGCGAGTCTGCTGGAGTACCTGCAACTGCTGATAAAGTGGAACCGGGCCTACAACCTGACAGCGGTACGCGAACCTGCACAAATGGTGACGCGGCACTTGCTCGACAGCCTTGCTATTGCTCCCTTCCTGACAGGCCAACGCCTGATTGACGTGGGTACGGGCGGCGGTATGCCCGGAGTGCCCATGGCAATTCTTTTCCCGGGGCGTGAATTTCACTTGCTCGATAGTAATGGCAAGAAGACCCGCTTCCTGTTTCAGGTGAAAACTGCGCTGGGCTTGGATAATATGATGGTCCACCAGGCGCGCGTGGAATCTTTTTATAGCGAAGCGCCCTTCGACGCCGTGTTATCACGTGCTTTCGCCTCGTTGGAAGATATGGTCACAGGATGTCGCCATCTGCTCGCCGAGGGGGGTCACTTCCTCGCTATGAAGGGCGCCTTTCCGGAGGAGGAACTGGCCGCTGTCGCGGCGACCTGCCACCTGGAAGCGGTACATGAATTAGACGTGCCGGGACTGGGCGAGCAACGCCACCTGGTAGATATGACTTTGCGCTGAGGCAGGCGCACAAACTGGAACCAGGGGACACTGTGGCAAGAATTATCGCAATCGCGAACCAGAAAGGCGGCGTCGGCAAGACGACTACCTGCGTCAATCTTGCTGCCTCTCTCGCCGCCATGAAGCAACGTGTGTTGCTCGTGGACCTGGACCCCCAGGGCAATGCCACCATGGGCAGCGGGATAGACAAATACGCCATAGAGCGCAGCATCTACGATGTGTTGGTGCATCGCGCGCCGGTGACCGAAGTGATTTGTCGCGCCGGTGAAAGCAACTTTGACGTGTTGCCCTCCAACAGTGACCTCACAGCTGCTGAAGTCGAGTTGATCGAGGTCGATCACAAGGAGCGTCGCCTGCGCGCCGCGTTGATCGAGGCCTCCGCGCAATACGACTACATCCTGATCGACTGTCCGCCGTCACTGAATATGCTTACCCTGAATGCACTGGTGGCCGCCGATGGCGTTATTATCACCATGCAGTGCGAGTATTTCGCGTTGGAGGGCCTCTCTGACCTGATGCGCACCATCAGCAGCATTGCCGAGTCGGTCAATGCGGATTTGCAGATCGAAGGCATACTGCGAACCATGTACGATCCTCGCAACAGCCTCACCAACGAGGTATCGAACCAGTTACATAGCCACTTTGGCAGCAAGGTCTATCGTACGGTGGTGCCGCGGAATGTGCGGCTGGCTGAGGCCCCCAGTCACGGTGTCCCTGCCATGTACTACGACAAGTACTCCCGCGGGTCCAAAGCGTATATGGCCCTGGCCGGGGAAATTATCCGCCGCGAAGAGAAGTTGGCCTCGCAGTCGGCACAGCCTGTTGTCGGGGCGACAGAATAACGGAGAGTTAGTATGTCCAAAAAGCGTTCGCTGGGACGAGGCCTGGATGCACTGTTAAGCGCGAGTGCGATGGCCAATGAAGCCGCCGAGGCTGCCGAGAGTACTGTGGCCCAGACGGCCGCCAACCCGGGTAACCCGCTCAAAGAGTTAGCCATCGACCTGATTCAACGCGGCAAATACCAACCGCGTCGGGACATGGAGCCCGAATCATTGCAGGAACTGGCCAACAGCATTAAGGCACAGGGTGTCATGCAGCCCATCGTGGTTCGGCCGGTGTCGGATCGCAAGTACGAGATTATTGCCGGCGAGCGCCGTTGGCGCGCTACCCAGCTCGCTGGCCTGGATACCATTCCTGCCGTGGTTCGCGATGTGCCGGATGAGGCCGCCATCGCCATGGCGCTGATTGAGAATATCCAGCGCGAGGACCTCAACCCGATTGAAGAAGCCATCGCCCTGCAGCGCCTGCAGCAGGAATTCGACCTTACCCAACAGGAGGTGGCCGATGCCGTGGGCAAATCCCGCTCTACCGTCACTAACCTGCTGCGCCTGATGAGCCTGCAGGAGGATGTGCGCCGCCTGGTGGAGCATGGCGATCTGGAGATGGGCCATGCCCGGGCCCTGCTTGGCCTGGAGGCAACCGATCAGTCCCACGCGGCCGCCCAGGTCGTGGGTAAGGGCATGTCGGTGAGACAGACTGAAGCGCTGGTCCGCCATCTGCTGGAGGCAAAGGACAAGCCCAGAGAGGCCCCGACCCTGGACCCGAACATACGGCACCTGCAGGACGATCTGTCCCGGAGGTTGGGTACCAAAGTGCAGATACAGCATTCTGCCAAGGGCAAGGGTAAGTTGGTGCTTGCTTACTCCTCGCTGGATGAGCTGGATGGGATTCTCGCACACATCAAGTGATAAATAGGAAGCGGACGATGCGGGCGTAGCAAGCGGCAGGGGCTGCTTCATGGCGCGCCAACGGGCCGAGCCCCGGGCTTTCCTATGAGCCAATAACGATGCAAGCAAGACGATGAATAAAACCAGGCGGAGATATAGCGTGCTGGCCGCTTCTGGCCCTGGTGTCCGCTGGCGCGGGTGCCCATGAACTGGAAGAGGTCGTAGTAGAAGGCCGCAGCCTGGTGCTGATCAAGCAGGCCAGGAGTGCCTCGGAAGGCCTGGTGGGGCAGCAGGACCTGCAGATACGCCCACTATTGCGAGCCGGTGACGTACTTGAGTCGGTGCCCGGCATGGTGGTCACCCAGCACAGTGGTTCGGGTAAATCCAACCAGATGTTCCTGCGCGGCTTCAATCTTGATCACGGTACAGACTTTGCGACCTGGGTGGATGGTATGCCCGTCAATATGCGCACCCATGGCCATGGCCAGGGTTATACAGATATCAATTTCCTGATCCCGGAAACGATTCGCACAATCGCATATGTCAAAGGGCCTTACCATGCGGAACTCGGGGACTTTTCCTCGGCCGGCGGGGCGCATATCAGTACGGCAGAGCAGTTTAGCGGTGCCGAGGCTCGCTTGCAGTTTGGCGAGAACGGTTATCGCCGTTTACTTGGTATGGGTGGCGCAGACCTCGGCGAGGGCCGCCTCAGTGTGGCTGTCGAGGGCCAGGCGTACGATGGGCCCTGGACCGATATAGAAGAAGATGTAGACAAAACAAACGGCCTCTTGCGGTACTACCAGGGCGATGAGAGCAGCAACTGGTCGGTCACTTTCATGGGCTACGACAATGAGTGGAACTCCGCTGACCAGATCCCCGAACGCGCCGTTGGCCAGGGCCTGATTGATGAGTTCGGGTCTCTGGATAAAACACTGGGCGGCAACTCCAGCCGCTATAGCCTCTCGGCGGCCCTGCAGCGGCAATATGACACTGGCGGCCTGCAGCTCTCTGCCTATGCCATCGATTACCAGATGCAGCTGTGGTCCAACTTCACCTACCTGCTGGACGACCCGGAACAAGGTGACCAGTTTGAGCAGCTCGATGGTCGGCGTATTTACGGCGCCGGCTGGCATCAGCACTGGTTTGCCCAGGGAAATCTTAAACACTCTGTGGGTGCTGAGCTACGCCACGATGATATCGACAAGGTCGGGTTGTTTCGGACACAGGGCCGCCAGCGGTTGGAGACAACGCGCCTTGATGCCGTGGCAGAAACCAGCCTTGGGCTCTACTACGAGCTCGACTGGGCGTGGAGTGACCAGTGGCGCGCGGTAGGTGGCCTGCGCGGCGACTACTATCATTTTGATGTGGATTCAGACCGCCCGGTCAATAGTGGCAGTGACGACGACACTATCGTCAGCCCCAAGGCCAGCTTGATTTATACGCCCAGTGCAGATCGTGAGTTCTACCTGAGCGCGGGCCTGGGCTTTCACTCCAATGACGCCAGGGGCACCACAATCCGGGTAGACCCGGCGAGTGGCGACCCGGTCAAGCCGGTGGACCCTCTGGTTCGTTCACGCGGGGCTGAAATCGGCATGCGCAATGACTGGTGGGGCGCGGCTAACAGTTCGCTGGCGCTCTGGTATCTGGAGCTCGACTCGGAGCTGCTCTTTGTCGGCGATGCTGGCAACACCGAAGCCAGCCGCCCCAGCCGGCGTTGGGGTGTGGAGTGGAATAATTACTGGGATGTCAGCGAGGTCTGGTCTGTGGAGCTGGACCTGGCCTGGACCGACGCGCGATTCGACGACAGGGCGCCCGAGGGCGACCACATCCCGGGCGCCGTTGAATGGGTGTTAAGCGGCGCGCTCAACGCTGTTTACCCCAATGGCTGGTTTGGTTCCCTGCGCCTGCGTCAGTTCAGTGGAGCACCACTGGTAGAGGACGCCAGCGTGAAAGCGGATGGTTCCTCCCTGGCGAGTCTTGCCCTGGGTTGGGAGGGTGAGCGCCTGCGGCTGCAGCTCGATACGCTGAATCTCTTTGATTCCGACGATCACGATATCGATTATTTTTACGCTTCGCGGTTAACTGGAGAGCAGGCGGATGGCATCGAGGACATTCATTACCATGTGTTCGAGCCACGCCAGCTGCGGTTGTCTGTCGGTTGGCGCCTCTGATAGTGATAGAGGTCGGCCCGGGGCGGCCGCCGTGCCTGCGGCGGCTGCGACCCATTCTGCCGGTCCCGGTGTTGGCCGACACACTATCTGGTGTATTTACCGGAGTCATCCACAATATGGGGTATATGGCGATGGAGCCCTTGTAGAAACCGCGTAATCCTGCAGGGATCGTGCGGGTAAATGCGGCTATTTCTTCGCTGTATACCGGCCATAGTCTGGTTGAACCTGCACTCTATTGCTCATATAATGCGCGCGCCTTGAACGAGGATGATTCCCGTGCGGCCCATGGATAGTGATGCAAGGGTAGTTGATTATGCCCGGTGCTGAGATAGCACGACCTCCTGTCCACCGCATCAGCCTGGCGCAAATGGCGATACTTGCATGCGTGTGTTTACCATTGTGGACATACGACGAAGTGATCGCCTGGTCCGTTGCAGCGGGAGGCTTGATTGCCATCATTCCGCAGGCTTGGTTTGCCAGGCTCGCTTTTCGATGGCGGGGTGCCAAATCAGCCAGGGCCATCGCCCGGTCCAGCTACGCTGGGGAGATTGGCAAGTATTTGCTGAGCATCGCCGGGTTTGCCGTTGTCTTTGCGACGGTTCGGCCGATTGACGGCCTTGCAGTTTTCGCCGGATACCTGGTGATGCTGGTGATTCAAATTATTGGGAGCGGTTTGCTGCTGGCAGGCAACCGCTGAAAACAGAGACGCAAGAGTTCGATAGATGGCAGCTTCAGGCGAAACCCAGACAATCTCCGAATATATTGTCCACCACCTGACCAATCTTACCTATGGCAAGCTCCCTGGCGGTTTTGAGCGCTACGACGGCTCTGTCGTCGCTGATGGTGGTGTCTGGACTATGGCCCACGGTGGGGCCGAAGCCGCGGCCATGGGCTTTTATGCGATCCATGTCGATTCCATGATGTGGTCCATAGGCCTGGGTATCGTTTTCTGCTTTCTGTTCCGTTCGGTCGCCAAAAAAG
Organism: uncultured Gammaproteobacteria bacterium; assembly: GCA_963845135.1. Classification (GTDB taxonomy): domain Bacteria; phylum Pseudomonadota; class Gammaproteobacteria; order Pseudomonadales; family Halieaceae; genus Halioglobus. Next base: position 16,691 of record CAWJQW010000016.1, read on the forward strand.
CCGAGTCAGGTGTGCCCAGCGGTGTTGTGAACGCGGTCGAGATGATCGTAGAGTTTGTCGATGGCACTGTAAAAGACACGTTCCACGGACATAACAAACTGGTGGCACCTCTCGCCCTGACCATCTTTGTATGGGTCTTCCTGATGAATCTCATGGACCTCGTGCCGGTTGACCTGGTCCCGCACACGCTGATGCTGCTGGGCGTGGAATACCAGAAGATTGTCCCCTCTACCGACCCCAACATCACTATGGGCATGGCGGTTGGCGTATTTATCCTGATGCTGTACTACTCGATCAAAGTGAAGGGGTTTGGTTTCGTCAAGGAACTGACCATGAATCCTTTCAACCACTGGCTGTTTATCCCGGTGAACCTGTTCATGGAAGTGGTTGGCCTGCTGGCCAAGCCTTTCTCCCTCGGCCTGCGTCTGTTCGGAAACATGTACGCTGGAGAGATGATCTTTATTTTGATTGCTGCCCTGTTTAGTGCCGGTATTGCCTGGATGGCGCCTGCTGGACTGCTGCAGATAGGCTGGGCGATATTCCATGTTCTGGTGATCACCCTGCAAGCTTTCATCTTCATGGTGCTGACGATTGTGTATCTCAGCATGGCTCATGAAGACCATTAATTTACTGTAACTCGACCTTTTGGTTCTTTACTTACTCTAGGAGAAACTCATGGAACTGATCTACGTTGCTGCCGCCATCATGATGGGTCTTGGTGGTCTTGGTGCCGCTATCGGTGTAGGCCTGCTGGGCGGAAAACTGATTGAAGGCTCTGCACGGCAGCCCGAACTGGCTCCCAAACTGCAGGTAACCTTCTTCCTCGGCGCAGGCCTGGTAGACGCGATACCCATTATCGGTGTTGGTATCGCGATGTACCTGATCTTCGTTGTAGCAGGTTAATAGAGACATTTATTAACGGGGACCGCGGTATTTCAGCGCCTCCCCAATAACCTGTGAGGAGAAGAGCGTGAATATAAATCTTACGCTTATCGGACAAATGATCGCCTTCGTCGGCTTCGTGTGGTTTTGCATGAAGTTCGTTTGGCCGCCAATTATCGCGGCCATGGAAGAGCGTGAGAAGAAGATCGCTGATGGCCTGGCTGCTGCAGATCGCGCCAGCCATGATCTCGAATTGGCAAAAGAGAAGGCCGTTGAACGCCTGAAAGAAGCCAAGGTAGAGGCAGCGGGAATTATCGACTCCGCCAATAAACGAGCGAATCAGTTGGTTGAAGAAGCCAAAGGTGCCGCAGTGGTTGAGGCTGATCGGGTCAAGGCGTCTGCCCAGGCAGAGATAGAGCAGGAATCCAACCGCGCACGCGAAGCGTTGCGAGGCGAGGTTGCCGCACTGTCCATCGCCGGCGCGGAAAAGGTTCTGGGTGCTGCAATCGACCGGGAGGCTCACAAAGAGCTGGTCGAGAAGCTGGCCGCAGAGCTGTAATAGCGAGGGAGCTATGGCTGAACTAAGCACACTGGCACGCCCCTATGCCAAGGCCGCGTTTGAGTACGCCCGCGAGCAGGATGCGCTGGCGCAGTGGTCCGGGCAACTGGGCATTGCTGCTGCGGTGACCATGGCCGAGGGTATGGATAAGGTGTTGGACAACCCGTCTATCACTGATGAGCAGCAGGCGCAGACGCTCAATGACGTCTGTGGCGACGCGACGGGCGCCGAAGGTGAAGAATTTTGTAAGCATTCTCGCCTCCAACAAGCGCCTGTCGCTGCTGCCGGAAATTTATGCCCAATTCGAATTGCTCAAGTCGAACCTGGAGAAATCGGTGGACGTGGAAGTCGTCTCGGCCTTTGACCTGGACGATGCTATGGCGGCCAAACTGGCGGCTGTACTGGGCAAGAAACTCGAACGCGAAGTGAAGGTCAGCACCTCCACTGACAACGACCTTATAGGTGGCGTATTAATCAGGGCCGGTGATCTGGTGATCGATGGCTCCGTGCGCGGCAGGCTGAACAAGCTGGCCGAAGCAATGAACTCCTAGAATATAGGATTGAGGAACAGAGCATGCAGCAACTGAATCCATCTGAGATTAGCGAGATCATCAAGTCGCGCATCGATTCGCTCGATGTGTCGTTTGAAGCTCGCAACGAAGGTACCGTCGTCTCCGTAACGGACGGCATCATCCGTATCCACGGTCTCGCTGACGTTATGTACGGCGAGATGATTGAATTTGAAGGCGGCATCTACGGGATGGCGCTCAACCTGGAGCGTGACTCCGTCGGCGCCGTAATTCTGGGCGACTACAAGAGCCTGGCCGAAGGCCAGAGCTGTCGTTGTACCGGCCGGATTCTGGAAGTACCGGTAGGCCCGGAACTGCAGGGCCGTGTGGTTGACGCCCTGGGGAGCCCCATTGACGGCAAAGGCCCCGTGAACGCGGCCATGACCGACGCACTGGAAAAGGTTGCACCCGGTGTTATCGCTCGCCAGTCAGTTGACCAGCCCGTGCAAATCGGCCTTAAGGCTGTTGATGCGATGGTGCCGATCGGCCGAGGCCAGCGTGAGCTGATTATTGGTGACCGCCAGATTGGTAAGACGGCGATTGCGGTTGACGCCATCATCAACCAGAAAGGTTCTGGCATTAAGTGTGTCTACGTCGCAATCGGCCAGAAGGCATCTTCTGTTGCCGCGGTAGTGCGTAAGCTGGAAGAGCACGGCGCAATGGATCACACCATCGTGGTGGCTGCGACTGCCTCCGACCCGGCTGCCATGCAGTTCCTGGCGCCTTTCGCCGGCTGCACTATGGGTGAGTACTACCGCGACCGCGGTGAAGATGCCCTGATCATTTACGATGACCTGACCAAGCAGGCCTGGGCTTATCGCCAGATATCACTGCTGCTGCGCCGTCCCCCCGGCCGTGAAGCTTACCCCGGTGACGTGTTCTACCTTCACTCACGTCTGTTGGAGCGTGCCGCGCGGGTTAACGCCAAGTACGTCGAAGATTTCACTAACGGTGAAGTGAAGGGCAAAACCGGCTCACTGACCGCCCTGCCCGTGATTGAAACCCAGGCGGGTGACGTGTCAGCGTTTGTACCGACCAACGTGATTTCGATTACCGACGGCCAGATCTTCCTGGAAGCCGACATGTTCAACGCGGGCGTGCGCCCGGCAATGAACGCCGGTATCTCCGTTTCTCGTGTAGGTGGTGCGGCGCAGACCAAGATCATGAAGAAACTGTCAGGTGGTATTCGTACCGCACTGGCACAGTATCGCGAGCTGGCGGCATTCTCCCAGTTTGCATCCGATCTTGATGACGCGACCAAGGCCCAGCTGGACCACGGTGAGCGCGTGACCGAACTGATGAAGCAGAAGCAGTATTCCCCGCAGAGCATCGCGGAGATGGGCCTGCTGCTGTATGCCGCGAACGAAGGCTTCCTGAGCGATGTTGAAGTTGCCAAGATTGGCGACTTTGAGGGCGCACTTCTGTCCTACATGCATGCCGAACATGGCGAGCTGATGACCAGCATCGTCGACAGCGGAGACTACAACGACGAGATCGAGGGTTCTTTTAAGTCCGCGATTGAGAAGTTCAAGTCTACCCAGACCTGGTAGAGCCGAGGACCGCTAGATGGCAGCCGGAAAAGAAATACGCACCAAGATCTCGAGCATCCAGAGCACGCAGAAGATTACTTCCGCCATGGAAATGGTGGCGGCGAGCAAAATGCGTAAGGCTCAGGACAGGATGCAGCTGGGTAAACCTTACGCCCGGCGCATGCGCTCGGTGGTCGGTCACATCGCCAACGCTGCTCCAGAGTACCAGCATATGTATATGGAAACGCGTGAGGTAAAGCGCGTTGGCTATATCATCGTCTCAACTGATCGCGGCCTGTGTGGTGGCTTGAACATCAATTTGTTTAAAGCAGCTATCAAGTCGATGAAAGGCTGGAATGACCAGGGTATCAGCATTGACCTGAGCCTGGTTGGCGCCAAAGCGACGGCATTCTTCAACAGCTATGGTGGCAATGTCATCGCTGCAGTTCGCGACCTGGGTGAAGAACCCGCGTTGTCCGACCTGATTGGCGGTGTTAAGGCCATGCTGGACGCCTATGAAGAGGGCAAGATCGATCGCCTTTTCCTGGTGAGCAATGAGTTCGTCAACACCATGACCCAGGAGCCATCAGTAGAGCAGCTACTTCCGCTTGAAGCCGCTGAATCTGACGAGATGGCCCACCATTGGGACTATATTTACGAGCCCGATGCACGTGAGTTGCTGGAAGGCCTGTTGACGCGTTACATAGAATCCCAGGTTTACCAGGCCGTGGTAGAAAATGGTGCCTGTGAACAGGCCGCGCGGATGCTGGCGATGAAGAATGCGACAGATAACGCCGGCGATCTTATCGACGACCTGCAGTTGATTTACAACAAGGCACGTCAGGCGGCGATTACCCAGGAGCTTTCCGAGATTGTGAGTGGCGCGGCGGCAATCAGCTAAAGGCCAAACCCGGCCCGGGGCGATGCCGCGGGCCAGCAAGAATTGACTATCGAATAGAGGATCCGAACATGAGCAGCGGACGTATCGTACAAATTATCGGCGCCGTAATCGACGTGGAATTTCCACGCGAAGATGTGCCGAAGGTCTACGACGCACTGAAAGTGCCGGAAAAAGACCTGACCCTGGAAGTCCAGCAGCAGCTGGGTGATGGCGTGGTACGCGCTATTGCCATGGGGTCTTCTGAAGGTGTGAGCCGCGGCCTCGCCGTTGAGAACACCGGCGCGCCAATCTCGGTGCCGGTGGGTATTGAGACCCTGGGTCGCATCATGGACGTACTGGGCAACCCGATTGATGAGTGTGGCCCCATTGGTGAACAAGAGCGCGCCTCTATCCATCGCAAGGCGCCCACCTATGAAGAGCTGGCTGCGTCAGACGAGCTATTGGAAACAGGAATCAAGGTTATTGACCTGGTTTGCCCGTTTGCCAAGGGTGGTAAGGTCGGTCTTTTCGGTGGTGCCGGCGTTGGTAAAACCGTCAACATGATGGAGCTCATCAACAACATCGCCACCGAGCACAGCGGCCTGTCCGTATTTGCCGGTGTCGGTGAGCGAACTCGTGAAGGTAACGACTTTTACTTTGAAATGCAGGAGTCCAACGTTGTAGACGTTGAGAACTTCTCCAACTCAAAAGTGGCCATGGTTTACGGCCAGATGAATGAGCCCCCCGGCAACCGCCTGCGTGTCGCACTGACCGGCCTGACCATGGCTGAGAAGTTCCGTGATGAAGGCCGCGATGTACTGCTGTTTGTCGACAATATTTATCGTTACACACTGGCGGGAACCGAAGTATCGGCACTGCTGGGTCGTATGCCTTCAGCGGTGGGTTACCAGCCCACGCTGGCTGAAGAGATGGGTGTGCTGCAGGAGCGCATTACCTCCACCAAGGTAGGGTCTATCACCTCTATCCAGGCGGTATATGTACCGGCGGATGACTTGACTGACCCCTCACCGGCGACCACGTTTGCTCACCTCGATTCGACGGTCGTACTGTCACGTGACATTGCTGCACGCGGTATTTATCCGGCGGTTGATCCCCTGGATTCAACGTCCCGTCAGCTGGACCCGCTGATTATCGGCACAGACCATTACGAGACTGCTCGTGGCGTTCAGTCGGTACTGCAGCGCTACAAGGAGTTGAAAGACATCATCGCTATTCTGGGTATGGACGAGCTGTCTGAAGAGGACAAGCAGTCTGTAAACCGGGCGCGTAAGATCGAACGCTTCCTGTCCCAGCCCTTCCACGTGGCAGAGGTATTTACCGGTTCACCCGGTAAGTATGTTTCACTGAAGGACACCATTGCAGGCTTTAAAGGTATTCTTGCCGGTGAGTACGATCACCTGCCAGAGCAGGCGTTCTACATGGTGGGCGGCATCGAAGAAGCTGTCGAGAAAGCCAAGAACCTGTAAGTCAGTCGTCGTTTAGAGAGGCCAGTATTATGGCAATGACAATTCACTGCGACATCGTCAGCGCCGAAGAAGAAATCTTCTCCGGCCTGGTGGAAATGTTGGTGGCAACAGGTGGCGAGGGCGAGCTGGGTGTAAGCTATGGCCATGCGCCCTTGTTGACCAGCCTGACCCCCGGCCCCGTCCGTCTAGTAACCCAGGAAGGCACGGAGCAGGTCTTTTATGTGTCTGGTGGCTTTCTCGAAGTGCAGCCCGGTGTGGTATCGATTCTCGCTGATACTGCTATCCGTGCACACGATGTCGACGAGGCAGCAGCAGAGGAAGCGCGTAAGGAAGCGGAGCATGCGTTGGCTAACCAGTCAGGCGAATTCGACTACGGCCGTGCCTCTGCGCAACTTGCAGAGGCGGCAGCCCAGCTCGCGACCCTGCGTAAGCTCAAGAACCGCGCGGGTCGTGGTTAATAGCAGATAGTCTGATAGTCTTGCACGAATAGCTATACCTTGTGCTAATAACAGAAAGCCCCGGCATTTGTCGGGGCTTTCTGGTTTTTGGGGCATTGCCTTTTGCCGGTGTAACCCTGGTTTGAACGGTGCTGCAGGCCTTGTTGCTTTCCTGATCTAACGCCTGCGTGAACTTGGCTGTGGACGGGGAATCGGTTACCGTCTGCACAGCTAATAAAAACAGGCTTCTTATGTGTACAAGCATTTTTCCGTCGTAGCGCTGCTGCTGGCCCTGGCGGCCTGCGGTGGAGGCTCATCGTCCTCAGGCCCACAAGCGCCAGAGCCGGAACCACCGACCAAGCCAGACCCCGTTGATCCGATAGTACCGCCGGCACCGCAAACGGCTTTTTCCTGTGGTTCCGGTGCCGCTTCGTTGACTGCCGAGCAGGCCCCCGATAGCTACACGCTGTTTGAAAGCGGTCCGGTGAGGCCCGTTGCATTGAGTGATGATGGGGCGCGACTGTTGGTTGCCAATGCGCCGGCTAATTGCCTGGAGATTTACGCGGTATCTGACCAGGGTTTCAACCTCGAGTCCACGGTCATGGTGGGCCTTGAGCCGGTAGCGGTGGCCTTTGCCAATGACTCCGAAGCTTGGGTTGTTAACCATCTCAGTGACTCCGTCAGCATTGTCGATCTCAACGGGACCCCCTATGTGAAGCAAACCCTGCAGGTAGGCGATGAACCCCGCGATATCGTCTTTGCCGGGCCAGGCCGAAATCGCGCCTTCATCACCGCCGCGTATCGTGGCCAGAACCACCCCGACTTTCGTCCCGATGACCTGACTCGCCAGGGTCTGGGACGGGCTGATGTCTGGGTGTACGAACGCGACAAACTCGATAGCAGCCTGAACGGCAGTCCGCTGACCATTATCAACCTGTTCGCAGATAGCCCCAGGGCGCTGGCAGTTTCAGCAGACGGAGCCACAGTTTTTGCCGCGGCGTTTATGTCCGGTAATCGTACGACCAGTCTTTCCCAGGACGTAGTGCGCAACGCCAAGCCCATGCCGCGGGCCAGCACGGAGGGCGTGAGGCAGCCGGATACCGGGCTTATTGTGAAGAAACGTGCGGCTGCCTGGCGTGACAGGACGGCGCCGACTGGTCTGCTGAAGTGCTGTTTGATCTGCCCGATCTTGACGTTTTTGCGATTGATGCGACGGCAGCGATACCGGAGGTTGCACAGCAGGTGAGCGGTGTCGGTACCACCCTGTTCAACATGGCGACCAACCCGGTCCACGGGTGAACTCTATGTCAGTAACCTGGAGTCATTAACGATATTCGCTTTGAGGGGCCAGGGGAAACTGCCACTACAGTGCGCGGCCGCATTGCTGAAAGCCGGATTTCAGTCATTGATGACGATGGCGTGGTCAGCACACACCTCAACAATCATATTGATTTTGACGTACATGAGGGTACCACATACCCCGCTGCGCAGGTTGAGCGCAGCCTCAGCCAGCCTACCAGCCTCGTGGTCAGTCCGGACGGTAGTCGCCTCTACGTCGCCGCCTTTGGCTCCGGCAAGGTGGCGGCTATTCCCACAGCGCAACTTTCCGCTGGTGCTTATACACCTGACCCATCGTTGCACGTCCAGTTGCCGGCTGGCGGCCCTTCCGGGTTGGCACTGTCCGGCGACGGAAGCAGGCTTGTGGTGTACACCCGCTTCGACAACGGCATCTCCTTATGGGATACCGAGTCGGGCAACATGCTGGCGCACCGGTCGCTCTTCAGCCCTGAGCCGGCAGCTGTGGTGCGGGGCAGGGCGCTGCTTTACGACGCGCGTGAAACTTCAGCAAACGGTACATCAGCCTGCTCCAGCTGCCATATCTTCGGCGACATGGATCAGCTTGCCTGGGATCTTGGCAACCCGGATGGCCTGCTGCAGGAAAACCCCAACGAATATGTGACGCGCAGTATCAAGACCACAATTAATTTTCATCCGATGAAGGGCCCCATGACGACCCAGACTTTGCGCGGCATTGCCGACAGCGGGCCCCAGCACTGGCGCGGTGATCGCACGGGACAAAACCGGCAACAGGTCAACGGCGAAATGGAGAGCATTGAAGCTGCCGCTTTCAAGGAGTTTAACCCCGCGTTTGTCGGCCTGGTGGGACGCAGCGAGGAACTGGGCCCTGACCAGATGCAGGACTTTACTGACTTCGCTATGGCCCTGACTCCACCGCCGAACCCGGTGCGACGCCTGGACAACAGCTTGACGCCTGCCCAGGCTCGCGCCCGCGACATTTATTTTAATTTTGACAGCATCACCGGCACTGGCAGCTGTAACCACTGCCACACGCTGGAGCCGGAGCAAAAACATTTCGGTACCTCGGGCCTGATGAGTTTTGAAGGCGCGGGCATTGCTGAAAACTTCAAGATACCCCACTTCCGTAACGCCTATGCCAAGGTCGGGATGTTTGGCACGTCAGGAAACCTCGGCGATGGTGCATTTACGGGTCAACAGATAAAGGGGTTCGGCTATCTTCATGACGGCTCGATTGCCACCCTGGGTGATTTTTTTGCCTCACCGACGTTCGTTTTTCCGGCGCCGGTTACCCAAACCCAGGCTGACATTGTGCGTTTTGTGATGGTGGCCGACAGCAATATGGCCCCGGTGGTGGGCCAACAGGTCACGCTGGCAGGTGACAGCCCTACAGAGCAGCTGCAACGTCTCGACCTGCTGGAGTCCAGGGCCGACGTGGTGCAGCCGCTACCGGAGTGTGACCTGATCGTCCGGGGCGTGCTGGAGTCAGTGCGATACTCGGCCCTGCGCCACGGCGGTCTCTACCTCGACACTCTCGGCACCGAAAGCAGCGCAGGGGACCTGCGTGAGCGGGTGGCCCAGCCGGGCAATGCGCTGACCTTTACTTGTGTGCCGCCCGGTGCCGGCGCCCGCCTCGCGCTGGACCGGGCCTCGCCCTAGCGGCTGCAAGGGCGAGCAGAACTGTCATCAGCACCAGGCCCGGTAGCGGCAACGCCGGTACGCCATAGGGCGAGCGGCCACCGGAGGAGCCACCCACGCCAGGTGGTGCGGGGCTGTTAAAGAAGGGTGCAGCGGCGCAGTCAGCCGTCGCGGGCGGATACGTCAACGTCACCTGTGCCGTCGGGTTAACGGAAATGCGTACCGTTACCTCGGGCCGCACCGTTGAAGGGATCTCCACCCAGACGCCCCCCGTGAATTCCCAGCCCGGCCAGGCCACACCATTGCCGCTGCCATCGATAGCGGCGTCCGGCCATAGCAGGCGGCCGTTGGTCAGCGGTTGATTGGTATCGGTGCGAACCACATCGCCATTGGCGTCCAGCCATTCCACTGTTGCCAGGTTAGTGGGTGTGAAGTTGACTGCAGTGATATCCCACTCTACCCACGGCGCATCCTGGACACACACCGCCGCGGCATCAATGACAATGGTGCTGGCTAACCGGGTATCGAGGAAAACTAACCCATCCACTGGCGTATTGCCGGTGCGGCTGACCGCAATGCGGTTGTCGGCGTTGCCATCAGACTCCCCTGAAGAGGTGTAGCCGGGGGCATCGGTCTGCACAATGACATAGTCGCCCAGGGGGACATCGCTAAAACTGAAGCTGCCATCGGGTGCCGAGGCGGTGCTATCGACAAGCACACCATCGCCCGGGTCACCATCACCATCGGGGTCGGTGAACAGCTCCACGGTAATGCCATCCAGTCCGCTGTCAGCATCGGCGGGATCGCCATTGCCATCCGTGTCTTCGCGTACCTCGCCGGACACGCTGCCCAGCGTGGGGCGGAAGCCATCACTGCCCAGGTCGTTGTCTCCACCGAAGGCGACCGCTACAACATCGCCGTCTGTTCCCGCTGTTCGGGTATAGCCGGTCGGCAGTGTGCTTTCATCGACGTCAGCGGAGACGCTGGAATCGCGCGTAAAGGCCACGTATTCGCCGTTGTCATTGGTAGTGACAAAGAAGGTATTGCCACTGCCCTGCTCGGTAATGGCAACAACGACGTTGGGTAGGCCGGGTTCACCCGGGTTCTGCACACCGTCCCCGTTGACGTCATCAAACACAGTGCCCACAAGCCGCGTCTTGGCGCCATCGGTGGAGGGGATGGGTTCTACCTCCAGTTGGGTCAGTACCGGCTCGGCAAACGCGCCTACCACATAGGTGTCGATATAGGCGCGGTTGCCATCACCACCACTGCTGAAGTCACCCCAGTTATGGAAGCGAGCCGCGCCATCGGCGTTGAAGGCGTTGGCGCCGGAGAGACCGAGGATAGTGGCATCATCCCAGTACACCAGGTTGCTGTTATCGACGGATCCGTCGTCCAGCACCGCATTGATGGTCAGCCCCGCGGCGGCACTGCCACCGCTGGTCTCGGCGTCTGCCGCAGTAAAGTGAAACTCGCCGGTTTTGAGCACGATCTGCGCATTGTAAGAACCGTTGGGAATGGCCGCGCCGCTGTTATCCCGGCCGTTCCAGTTGACGCTGTTGTCGCCGGCGGTGGCGATACCTGTCAGGACCACGTCTCCCGCACCGAAACTGCCGTCACTGGAGATGTCGATGATGATGCTATACGTACCTTCGGTCACCAGGTTGGTGGTGAACAGGAAGTCACCGGTATCCTGAACCGTGAGTGTGTCGTTAGGTGAAATCGAGTCATCAACGCCGGCATCATCGAGGAAGCGAAAGTTGCTGATCCGGGGAGGTTCCGTCGGCCGGGGGTAGGGTAGGGCCGGGTCCGAAGTGTAGATTGGATAGATAGCGGAGACGCTGTTGCGATTGCCTGAAACGCTGCCGCAGCCGCCTGTAGGTGTGTCGGAGTCGATACAGGCGGACAAGGCCGCAACGACGGTGCCGTCCGGGTTCGGGCTGTTTAGTCCAATGCTGTTGGCGGTGATCTCGTAGGCGTAGCCGGCAAAGCTATTGAGGTCCAGCTGCCACACGTAGTAACCGTTGGCAAAACCGCCGTCGACGACGGCGTACAGGTCAGCACTGGTGGAGTAGTCGTCTGAATAGCAGACGTTGCCCGCGTTGCAGCGAAAGGCCCAGCGCCTTGCCCACAGGCGCCCCTGGTTGTCACTGGGGCGCACGGTATCGCTTGCGCTGCTGGTGACGGTAACGTCAAAACGTTCGAATACCCCGTTTTCACCGTTACCGGCATCATTGAAGACGCGCACCTGGTAAGTGCCCGCTGCGCCCGGGGAGAACTGGTAGGGCGTCGCCAGCGTGCCGGCAAAGGAGTCGCTGCAACTGACGTTGCCCGATGGCGAGGTAAATGTCGTATTTTGCTGGCTGGTGCCCGCTTCATCCCATATTTCAATACGAATGTCATCGTCGTCTGCGGTGCCGCAAAGTGACACGTTGATCACTTCGGTACTGTCAATCAGGTCGACGTAGAGTGGCCGCGGCTCGGGCTGCAGCCCGGTAGCACTCGCATTGTAATTGTTGTCGTACTCAAACAGGGGCTGCGCGTGGGTAAGCCCCTCCGCAAGGCCAAATTGCCAGGAGCCCTCTGCATGGGCGAGGCCGGGAAGGCAAAGTAATGCTGCAAGCCGCAATACCCGGCCCAGTCTCGTCTGCTCGGTGGTTGTCATAGCTGTAATTCTTTTTCTGCGGGCGAATTAGTAGCAGTGATTATATGAAATCTAGCGGCGGCACACGACTCTGGGTTCCGTTTTTCTTATATAAATCATGAGGTTGTTCACACTTTTTCGTGTGAATATTCAACAATTCCGGAGGTTTCGCCCTCAGGCGGGAATTTGCTGGGTGATGCAGTGGATATTGCCGCCGCCCAGCAGTATCTCGCGACCGTCAACGCCAACGACTTCCCGGTCCGCGAACACGTTCTGCAAAATGTCGTGGGCGGTGGTGTCGTGCTCCGGGTCTAGCAGCGGAAAGATCACGCGGCCATTGGTGATCAGGAAATTGGCGTAGGAAGCGGCCAGGCGCTCTCCGGCGCAGCGCGTCATCCCGGTGGAAGGTTCTACGCCCGCGGCCTCCGACTCGGAGAGGTAAAGTGGGCCGGGCATGGGCAGTTTATGGACGGTAAAGCTGCGCCCGCGAGCATCTTGCTCCTGCTCCAGTATGGCCAGGCAATCACGGCAAATAGCGTAAACCGGGTCTGCAGGGTCATCACACCAGGTCAGCAGCACTTCAGCCGGGCCGGCGATATGCAGGATGTTATCAATGTGGCCATCGGTCTCGTCGTTGTAGAGGCCGCGGGGTAGCCAGATTATCTTGTCGACGCCAAGGTAGTCAGCCAGCAGGGCTTCTATCGCGCCTGCGTCAAGGTCGGGGTTTCGGCCAGGGTGCAGCAGGCACTCCGCCGTGGTAATGCAGGTGCCCTCGCCATCGACGTGGATGGACCCACCTTCCAGTACCAGCGGTGCCCGGTAGCGGCCTTCGCCGCGCAGGGAGAGCAGCTTGCCTGCCATAGCATCATCGAGGGACCAGTCGGCGTAGAGGCCATTGACTGTTCCGCCCCAGGCGTTGAAGTGCCAGTCCACGCCGCGCCGCTCCCCCGCATCATTAATCACGTAACTGGGGCCTATGTCGCGCATCCAGCTGTCATTGCTGGGGATTTCCAGCACTTCCACGCCTGCGGGCAACAGCGCCCGGGCCCTGCCCTGTTGCGCCGCAGAGGCACAGACGATCACCGGGGTTGCGGCATTGATGGCGGTCGCTACTGCGGCGAATGCTGCTTGGGCGGGCGCTGCGCCTTCGCGCCAGTTGTCCGCGCGCTCGGGCCAGGCCATCAGCACCGCCAGCTGCGGTTCGTGCTCGCCGGGCATGCGAAAGCCGTCCTGGCGCGGTGTGCTGTCCAGCGTTTTGCTCATTCGTTTTCGGCGCCGCAGGCGTTGTGGCCTATGGGACCATAGAGCTCCGGGCGCCGGTCGCGAAAGAGGCCCCAGTTGCGACGGTAGCGGGCCGCCTCATCCAGGTCGATGGATGCCAGCAAGATCTTCTCCTCTTCCCTGCCTGCTTCGGCAATTTTTTCCCCCGTATGGTCGGTGATGAAAGAGGAACCGTAGAACGTGGTGGTGATGCCGTCGTCTTCTTCGATACCCGTGCGATTTGAAGCAATCACCGGCAACAGGTTAGCCGCCGCGTGCCCCTGCATGACGCGTTGCCAGTGGCCGCTGGAGTCCAGCGCAGGGTCCTGTGGCTCGGAGCCAATAGCCGTTGGATAAAACATGGCCTCGGCCCCCATCAGCGCGCAGCAGCGGGCGGTTTCCGGGAACCATTGATCCCAGCAAATTCCGGCGCCGAAGACACCGTAGCGCGTTTTCCAAACCTTGAATCCAGTGTCCCCGGGGGTGAAGTAGAATTTCTCACAATAGCCGGGGCCGTCTGGAATATGCGACTTGCGATAGTTGCCCATAACCGTGCCATCTGCGTCTATCATCACCAGGGAATTGAAGAACGTGTTGGTGTCACGCTCGTAGTAGCTCAGCGGCAGCACCACTTCCAGCTCAGCGGCCAGGCGAGAGAAACGTTCTACCAGCGGATTTCCAGCCAGGGGAGCAGCCAGCTCCAGGTAGCGATACTGCTGGGTTTTACAAAAGTAGGGCGTGGCGAACAGTTCTTGCAACAGGATCACCTGGGCGCCGGCGGCATGAGCCTCGCGGACGGCGTCTTCGGCCTTGCGAAGATTATCATCAAGGTCCCAGCTTATCGCCAGTTGCGTGGCGGCAAAGGTAACGCTTCGGGTCATGGCGGGTCTGCTCTCCAGGGCCTGTTGCAATAAGGGTAGACCAGCAGGATATTACAGCGTTGCCAGCGATGGTCTAACCCCTTGGGGTTAGCGTGTCACAGCAATTGCCAGAGCGTATCGAACAGTATCTGCTGCGTAGAAGCGATGGCAGCGGAATCAATAATCACCACTACCGGATAGTTTTCATCTGCCAGGGTGATCATTGCCACCTTGGGCGGGTAGATGGCGATATAGGATGCGTCTGCGGTGTCACTGGAAGGCAGCCACTTGCGTTCCGCGTACTCGGCCTCATCGCCGCCTTCCCCGACGGCGATCACGCGCACGCGAATGCCGCGACTCTCGCGCTGGCGGGTAAAGTTAGGGAACGGCCGATACAGGTGTTCGCGCAGGGTTTTGGTGGAGATGACCGCATAACCGCGCTCAGGGTCCGCCTCTGTGCTGTTAAGAATGTCGCGTAATACCAGTTCAACGCCGTCATCACCTTCATAAAAGCGAACATTGCCAGGGCTGAATACGGCCCGTGACTGTTTGAGTTCAGGGATAACCTCGTTACGCAATTGCTCCATGGCCTGGGACAGGGCCTGTTGCTTGCGTTCCGCCAGGCGCAGCAATTGATCGGGGTCTTCGGCCTGGAAGACCCGGCGCTTGCCACGCGGGAAAGTAGTTGACCACGCCCTTGGTCGCCAGCTGTTTGAGGGTCTCGTAGGTCGTGCCGCGATTGACACCCGCTGCCGCTGCGACATCGCGAATGGAGGCAGGGCCCAGGCGTAACAGGGCGCGGTAGATTCCAATTTCCCGGTCATCCAGACCGAGCTGATGCAGGCTTTCAAGCTTCATTTGTTGTCAAATATTTTGTGACAATAGGCGTTGTATTGATAATTTGCAGTATTAATATGCAGTTATCCAGCACTATGTGTCAAAAAATAACTGACAGTGAGTCTGCAGGCTCTCTGGGAAACACTACTAATGAACCTTGAAATTATTATTCTTGCTGCGGGCCAGGGCACCCGCATGAAGTCTCCCTTGCCCAAGGTATTGCACCCGGTCGCGGGGTGCCCATGCTGCAGCACGTGGTCAACACAGCCCGGGAGCTGCATCCCGTCGCCATTCATGTCGTGGTAGGCCACGGCGCGCAGGCGGTGCAGGATGCACTTGCCCAGGAGCAGCTCAACTGGGTGATACAGGCGGAGCAACTGGGTACCGGGCATGCTGTATTGCAGGCGATGCCGGCGGTGGCGCAGGACAGTACGGTGCTGGTTCTGTACGGCGATGTGCCGCTGCTTTCCTCGCAAACGCTGCGAGCACTGGTCGAGCAAGCGGCATCGGGCCCGGCACTGCTGACCGCGCGCATGCAGGACCCCACCGGCTATGGCCGTGTGCTGCGCGATGAGCACGGCAATGTGATGGGTGTGGTAGAGCACAAGGATGCGAGCGCCGAAGAACGGCAGGTGAACGAGATAAATACCGGGGTGCTGGCCGCCCCGGCCGCGGACCTTAACCATTACCTACCCGTGGTTGGCAACGCCAATAGCCAGGGCGAATACTACCTGCCCGATGTGCTGGCCATGGCCGTAGCCGATGGCAAGCGCGTGCCGGCGCAAGTCGCCAGTACTGAACTGGAGATTCTCGGCGTCAATGACCGCCTGCAACTTTGCCAGGTGGAACGGGAGCTTCAACTGCGCCGGGCAGAGCAGCTGTTGCGCGACGGGGTCGCTATTGCCGACCCCGCGCGTCTGGATATTCGCGGTACCCTGACCTGTGGCGTAGGGGTAAGCATCGACGTCAACGTGGTGATGGAGGGTGAGGTCGTGTTGGGCAATAACGTCGTCATCGGCGCCAATTGCGTACTCAGGAACGTGCGCATAGACGATGGCGCCAGCATTCATGCGATGAGCCATCTGGAAGAGGCCCAGGTGGGGGCTGGCGCCACGTCGGCCCCTACGCGCGCTTGCGCCCGGGCACGGTGCTTGCACAAGAGGCCCGCGTGGGAAATTTCGTGGAAACCAAGAAAGCCAGGATCGGTGTCGGCAGCAAAGTAAACCACCTCAGTTATATCGGTGATTGCGACATGGGCGCTGGCGTGAACGTGGGCGCTGGCACGATCACCTGTAACTACGATGGTGTGAACAAGCACAAGACAGAACTGGGTGACGGCGTGTTTATCGGCTCCAACAGTACCCTGGTGGCGCCTATCCAGATTGCCGCCAGCGGCTTTGTGGCGGCGGTTCTACCCTCACCAAGGCAGTCGGCAGTGATGAACTGGCGGTGAGCAGGGCCGAGCAGCGTAATATCCAGGGTTGGCAGCGCCCCGGCGCGCAAGACAAGGAAGACTAATATGTGTGGCATAGTGGCTGCGGCGGCCCGGCGGGAAGTATCCGAGATTTTACTGGAGGGCCTGCGGCGGCTGGAATATCGGGGTTATGACTCTGCGGGCATGGCGCTGATCGACAATGAAAACCACCTGCAGTTGCACAAACAGCTGGGTAAGGTCAGCGAGTTGGAACACGCCCAGGCGCTGCAGCCGTACTTTGGCTGCACGGGCATTGCGCACACCCGCTGGGCAACTCATGGTGAGCCCTCTGGGGCGAATGCGCATCCGCATATATCGGGCCAGCGCCTGGCCCTGGTGCACAATGGCATCATCGAAAACCATCAAACGCTGCGCAGTGAGTTGCAGTCGCGGGGCTACGAATTTACTTCGGCCACGGATTCCGAAGTGATCGTACACCTGTTGCACTCCTATCTGGAGCAGGGTCTCGATCTGCTTGAGGCGATGCGTCAGACCGTGTCCAGGCTGGAAGGGGCTTACGCCCTGGCCGCTGTCGATGTGGAGCACCCCGATCAGGTGATCGCGGCCCGCCAGGGCAGCCCGTTGGTGATTGGTGTGGGTATTGGTGAAAACTTCCTCGCGTCTGATCAGATGGCCCTGCGCCAGGTCACAGATCGGTTTATGTACCTGGAGGAAGGGGATATGGCGCTAATATCGCCATCTGCGCTGCAGGTTTTCAACGTGCTGGGTGAGCCAGTGCATCGTGAAGACCCGCATCGACGAGGCGGTTGAGGTCGGTTGAGCTCGGTGACTATCGACCACTACATGCTCAAGGAAATCCACGAGCAGCCGCGGGCGCTGGCCGCAACGCTTTAATTCCTGTGAGAACGTTGCTGAGATGATGCCTTTCGGCGAGGGCGCGTGCTGCGATCTTCGACCGTGTGAAGAAGGTACAAATTGTTGCCTGCGGTACCAGTTATCATGCGGGTATGGTGGCCCGCTACTGGCTGGAAGAGCTGGCCGGCATCGCCTGTGAAGTGGAGGTGGCTTCCGAGTTTCGTTATCGCAAGCGGGTGCAGCATGAGGGGACCCTGCTGTTGACCATTTCCCAGTCCGGTGAGACTGCCGATACCCTGGCTGCACTGCGCGACGCTGGCGGTGATGAGTTTGTCGGCAGTCTGGTCATCGCCAATGTGGATAACAGTTCCCTGGTACGGGAGAGTGACCTGGTGTTCCTGACCCGGGCCGGCGCCGAAATTGGTGTCGCATCAACCAAGGCGTTTACCACCCAGTTGGTGGCGCTGCTGATGCTGACGGTTGCCTTGGGCAGGCGCAGGGATATGAGTCAGGAGCAGCAGCAGGACCTGGTGGACGCGCTGCACCGTCTGCCGGATTTTGTTCAGGAAACACTGGAGCTGGATGCGAACATCGAAAAGCTCTCCGAAGCATTTATACCCAAGCACCACGCACTGTTTCTGGGTCGCGGCATCCAGTACCCCATCGCCATGGAAGGGTCGCTCAAGCTCAAGGAAATCTCCTATATCCATGCGGAAGCCTATCCCGCCGGGGAATTGAAGCACGGTCCGCTGGCCCTGGTTGATGACGATATGCCAGTGGTTGCAGTCGCGCCGGGTGACGAGTTACTGGAGAAGCTCAAATCCAACCTGGAGGAGGTCCGCTCCCGGGGTGGCGAGCTGTTTGTCTTTGCCGATCGGGCTGCGGGCTTTACCAGTGAGCCCCGGGTCAAGGTACTGAACATGCCCCACTGCCCTGAGGTGATCAAGCCAATCGTGTACACGGTTGCCCTGCAACTGCTGTCGTATCACGTGGCGGTGCAGAAGGGCACTGACGTCGACAAGCCGCGCAACCTCGCCAAATCAGTGACTGTGGAATAAACCACGGCAAGTTTTGCTGACCATAGTTTGCATAATTGAGACGCCTGGTTGTTTCAGCGCGAATTAGGCAGAACATTCTAGATTTTCACTCTAGCGTCCTTGGTGCGAGCATGAGAAGTGTGGGCTCGGCCAATTCGCTAGAGGTTCTTGATCGATGAAAAAAAGCAGATTCAGTCCTGCATCGCGTCAGCTAAAGAGAATAGAGCGTGATATGCAGCAGGCCAGCAGTTACCAGGAATGGTATGAACTGGCCAGTATTCACGACCTGGAGACCGGTGGTGAGCGTTGGCGCCAGAAGCCGGAGTCCGGGCTCTATGACGCTGCCAATATCAAGGTTCGCCTGCGCAGGTTGCGTAAGTTGCGCAAGCAGGGTGACGATAATGGTTTGTTGTTTGCCCTCAATGAGGGCATTCACGGCAATATGGCGGGAATGGGGAAGTCGGCGCTATATCAGCAGGCAAAATGTGGCACCAAGCTGCTGATCGAGGAATACATCAACGAAATTTGTGATTCCCTGGATCACCTCGCGCCACGACGTCTGAAAAGTGTTCCCTGGGCAGATCGTATAGAGTTTTTCCAGCGCGCCAGTCACTGCTATGGGCGCTCGGCGTTGATGCTCAGTGGCGGCGGTACCCTGGGCTATTTTCATTTTGGTGTGCTCAGGGCGTTGATTGAGCAGGAGTTGTGCCCTGTGGTTATTTCCGGCGCCAGTGCAGGTGCTTTTGTCGCTGCTGTCGTTGGCACCCGCACTGATTCCGAGTACCTGGCGCTCTTCGAGGGCAACTACCTGGCCCGTGAGCTCACCAGCAACAATGCAGATATTAAAATCGGTATCGGCATGGCCAACAAGATAGATATGCGGGGCATCAAGCGGGAGATGGCGCGACACATTCCCGACATGACGTTCCTCGAAGCCTACGAGAAGACAGGGCGCAGTATCAACATCACTATTTCCCCGGCGGAGCCACGCCAGACCTCGCGCCTGCTTAATCACATTGCCTCTCCCAACGTCACGATACGCTCAGCCGTACTGGCCAGTTCTGCTGTGCCGGGCGTATTTCCTCCGGTGCAGCTGGAAGCGCGTGACGTGCAGGGCAAGATAAAGCCGTACCTACCGTCGCGCCGCTGGATAGACGGCTCGGTCTCGCAGGACCTGCCGGCAAAACGCCTTGCGCGTATGTATGGGGTGAATCATTTCGTTGTCAGCCAGGTGCTGCCTGGATTGGGGCGCGACGTAAACCTCAAACCAGGCGTGCGCAAGATTGTCTCCGATGCCTCAATTGCGGCCACCAAACAGGTGGTTCGCGGCTGTCTCGACTTTGTGCAGCATCGCGCCAAAGTCGGTCCTCGCCTGGCGACCGCGATGGAGGCGGTTAATGCTCTGATTGATCAACAGTTCAAGGCCGATGTGAATATCGTGCCGGGCTTTGGCGACACCCGGTTGGCGGATATTCTGCGCAACCTTGATGAGGATGAGATGATCAAGTTGATTGCCGCCGGGGAGCGCGCCACCTGGCCCAGGCTGCCGGTAATTGATACGACCACGCGCATTGGCCGTACACTAGACCGAATACTGCATGAGTTTGAAATTGATGAGGCGCACTGGTTGCGCTCTGCACCGCAAACAGAGGTCGCGACGAAAGCCAATTCTGCGGTTCGTAAACCGCGCCCGGGCAAGCCCCCGGCAAAGGCGCGGCGTAGCAAGCGCGCAGCAGAGGTAATTGATTTGCAGGCAGCATCGCGCAAGCGCGCCTGAGATATCGATGAACCGGCCTGATGGGCTATCATCACGCCTGCAACACCTGCCACCTGGCTAACACCTTTGCGCGAATTTTTTCATAAGGACATCCTGGCGTTGAATAAAGCAGTAGGCGGCGTCACGCTGCTTGTAGTTATGGGGCAAGGCCACGCCCAGGAAGTGGCCCCTGCGCTGGAGGAGGTCCTGGTAACAGCGCAGAAGCGGGTGCAGAACGTGCAGGATATTCCGGTCACCATTAACGTGGTCAGCGCAGAACGACTCGACGATTTTTCAATCCGCAATACAGCTGACCTGGCCGACTCAGTGCCCGGCCTTACCATCCAGAGCACGCCGCAAAATCTCGCCCAGATAGCCATTCGAGGACTTGGGACTGGCTCCGCCAGTGAGAGCCTGGACCAGTCCGTGGGCCTGTTTATCGATGGTATATGGAGCGGCCGGGTGCGGGACTTCCAGACCGCCCTGTTCGATGTGGAACGGGTAGAAGTCATAAAAGGCACGCAGAATACCCTGCTGGGGAAGAACAGTAGCCTGGGTGCCCTGAGTATCATCAGCACAAAACCTGGTGATGTATTTGCCGGCTATGTTCAGGCTGACTACGAGACCGAATTTGGCAGCAGTTACCTGACAGGCGCCGTGGATGTGCCTACGGGAATGGGTAACTATCGTCTGGCGTTCAACGCGGTCGATGAGGCAGGTTACGTGGACAACAACGCCACGGGTAGCGAGGTACCGGAGCGCGAACAAACCACGTTGCGTGTCTCCGCTCAATTCAGCATAGGGGCCGATGGCAACCTGGACCTGAGTTACGAATATGACGATCTGCAGATTACCGGTGATACCTTTCAACCCGACCGGGACAGCCTTGGATTCATGCAGTCCATGGACCCACTGGCAGACATAGGCCTGGACACCGACAAATACGCATTCACCCGCTACAGCAGTCATGGAGAGGCCGATGATGAGCAGGTATCACGGCGCGCGGTCGTCCAGTATGAACAGCGGTTTGGGGGCTTCACGCTGACCTCCCTGACGGGCTGGTCTGAATACGACAATGACCGACTGACCGATACAGACTTCCTCTCTGTCGATTACCTGACCTCGGTATTTGCCAGCGATTATGAGCAGTTCACCCAGGAGTTGAGAGTGGCCTCGCCCGAGGGAGAGCGCCTGGAGTACATGGTAGGTATCTACTACCACGATAGCGAACTGGACTATGGCAATATCACCGATTCAGCTTTTCCACCGCCATTCACTGTCGGTCCGTTACCGGTGGACTCCAGCAGCCTGCTCACTTACGACCAGGATACGAAAATTTTCTCCACCTTTGGCCAGGCAAGCTGGTACCTGGGACAGCGCTGGAATCTGACCCTGGGTTTGCGTTACACCGAGGAAGACAAGGACGCCCTGTGGGGCCGTGAGCGCCTGCGCAGCGGCGGTCCGCTGGCAGACATACTCGCAGACCTGCTCAGCCCTGAAGTTGCGCCCACCGATCTGCAGCGCTCCGAATACAATCTCGATGGATCAGCCAGCGTGCAGTACGACTTCAGTGACCAGCTCACGGGCTATTTGTCCTGGGCTGCGGGCAGCAAGAGTGGCGGCTTTACCAACAATGTCGCCGTACCTGATGAGGCTGAGTTTGATACCGAAAAGGCCGAAACCACGGAACTGGGCTTCAAGTGGCAGCTGGCCGGCGGTGCTGGCATCTTCAACGCGGCCCTGTTTCACACCGATATCGATGACTTCCAGGTGGTCTCCTTCATTGGTACCGGCTTCCTGACCTCTACGGTACCTGCGCGCAGTCGTGGCCTTGAGTTTGAGACCCGTTGGTCAGTTACAACTGATCTGCTGGTTGGCGCGAGTGCCACCTACGCTGACGCCGAGGAAAAGGACAGCGGGCTAACACTGCCCTATGCACCGGATTGGTCAGCAGCGCTTGACGCCGCCTGGACATTGCCGCTTGATCTGGCAGGCCTTGTATGGCGTCTGGAGGGAGCAGTGAATTATCGTGATGAGCAGTACCAGCAACGCCTGGAGGCCAGCCCTGATGGCTCCCTGACGCTGCTGGACTTGCGCCTTGCCCTGGCTCGACCGGACGGTCGCTGGGAGCTGGCTTTGGTTGGGCGCAACCTGCTGGATGAGTCCAGCTCTTTTGGTTTTGATTTTCCGTTTCTTCGGTGGCCAGGTGGTGCCGGTGGGGACCACCACCATCGGTAGTGTGAGTCGCCCACGCACCCTTGCTTTGCAGGGGCGCTACAGCTTCTGAGGGTTACCTGTGTTGGATGCTGACGCGGCCCCGGCCTGCGCGTTCACGCACCTGCCGATGTGTTTCGACTTGTATCGCTCGCTGGCGCGCCAGTGCCATGGGAGCGATAAATTGGCCTGGCAGTGATCCGCTGACATTGCCTGGCAGCAGTACCAGGCTTTCGCATAAGCCAATGCCGCGCCGCAGTTCTTCTGTTTCCGGCACCGCGGAGAGATAGCGAGAGACGTCTGCCTCGTCCAGGATTCCAGCCAGCACCAGCTCCGCCCTGGCACGCACGGCTGGGGTTGCCACGCGGTTGCGAACGCCCCAGCGCAAAGTGAATTCAGTGCAGTCCGGGTCGGCCGAATCCGGCACTTCAAGAAAGGATGCGATGCGGTCAAGGCCAAAGTAGTACCGAGTCAGTACCTCTTCCACCAGCATTGCGGTGTCCTCGTAGGTTGTCGCGTAACCATAGAGCGCGCTGGCATCATCTGCTGCAAACTCCAGGCCCACCTCGCGGGGAGTCAGTGAGAGAATGAGCCTGCTCGCCGGGCGCCCGCGAAAGAGGACGTCTCCGAGCTCCATAAGCAGCTCTGAACGCAACGGATAAGTGCTTTCCAGCAAGGTACTGGCTGACTGCTGGTCAAAACGGAAAGTGGCATCGAGCGGCGTCTCGTTGGCTGAAACCAGGGGCAGCAGCGCCGGCGGCATAGCATCGTTGGCATGAGCCAGCTCATGAACTAACAGGTTGGCAAGCGGCCACACGATGTCCTGTATCTGGCGGCTTTCTTCTTCCCCGTATTGGGAGGAATAGAACCATGCGGGCCGATTGCCGTCGACATAGAGGTCAGCAGAGATAAATTCAAGCGCACTGCCAAAACCACTGCGGTAGTCAGGTTCCCAGTCTATCGTGGCGCGTTCGCGCGGTGTGAGCCACAGATCCTGTGGATCGAGGTAAATAGCGCCTGAGGTAGTAATATAGAAGGCAGGCCGCACGCGCGAGCTGATCACTACAGCGGTAACTCCGCGAAACATTTTCAGCATGTCCCGGGGCAGGCGCTGCAGCACCTCGGCAAAGCGCTTGCCCATCCAACCGTGGGACACCACCGTGCGCTGCAGTATATTGCTGACTGACGGGTCGGCGGTTGTGCTGCCCAGGAAGGGCAGCTCCCCCAGCGTGCAAATCGCGAAAGGGTCGTTGGCACTGACACAGGCGGGAAGCACGTCCGCATAGGGTGATCGCTTGCTATGCGCACGCAGTTCCTCAACCCTTACCTGGTCTGCCAGGCCGAAGTTGAAGGATGCGCTGGCGATCACACCCTCGCTGTCCAGTGCGGAAACAAACAGCCAGTAGTCGCGGAAGCTATAATCATTGTTCGGCAGACGAAAGCGGTAGTCGTCACCCACGCGTCTCGCGGGGACCAGGGCGCCGAGGTCGGCCGGGGCCATAAACAGGCGTGGGTTGCCCCGCGCACTCACGCCCGCAAGCTCAAGGCTATCCACGGGTATACTCAGGGTACGCGTCGACTCATTCCAGTAGAGCTCGTAATTGATCAGTTCCAGCGGTCCCCGGTAACCCGGGGCGAAACGGGAACCGAGGGGCACTTCGAGATCTTGCTCCCACAGTTCGCGAGTCAAGTTCAGCTTACAGGGACCGTAGGTGCGGTCACAGATATCGGTCCAGCGTGCGAAACTGTGACCAGGGGCGGGTATCGGCCAGAAAATCTCCTCGAAGTCTTCATTGATATCAAACAGGTAGCCGTCAGTGTATGTCTCCCCTGAGAGTTGGCCATAGATAAAGCCCTCTCCGGAAACCTCTACTGGCATCCGACAGGCAGCCAGCAGAACAACGGAGAGCGTAATAAGAAGGCGAAACGCGGAAAACATGCGGAGGGCATCCGGCCGAGGGGAACACTTGGGGAACATACCAATGTGCGAATACTGTGGCCAGCGCTGTTTGCACAAATCTGCAGTTAGTGCTTTGGAGGCTGCTACACTGGTGCCGATGACGACCTTTGCTGCCCTGAAGACCGCACACATTTTGTGTGCATTGCTCTCTATCTCCGGTTTTGCCCTACGCGGGTATTGGGCCCTGCAGGAAAACCCGTTGCGATTACATCCGCTGGCCAGAGTGCTGCCACATCTGGTCGATTCATGCCTGCTGGCCACTGCGCTGGGGATGCTGTGGATCTGGGACGTGTCGCCATTTAGCCTGCCCTGGGTGGTCGCCAAGCTGGTGGCGTTGCTTCTCTATATCGGGCTGGGGATGGTGGCGCTGCGATTTGCCAGTACGCATCGGGTCAGGCTCGCTGCCTACCTGGCTGCGATAAGCGTGGCCGGCTATATTGTTGCCGTGGCAGTCAACCACTCGGCCTGGGGTCCGCTTGGATAAGGGGCCAGCTCCTGGCCCCCGAAGGTGGCGACTACTGGGGGTTAGCCGCCTTGTACTCGCGTATCTCGGTGTTGAACTGGCCCGCTACCGACTCTTCCGCAGAGACAGCGGCATTGTATGTCTCCTGCGCCTTCTGGTAGGCGGCGTCAGCGCCTTCCTCGCCTGCCTTAACGGCAGCCTCTGCCTCGGCAAGCGACGGTTCCAGGCACTTCATGTACTCAAGGTTGGCCGCCTGAAAGGCTTTTACGGCCTGTTGGCCATTCAGCATGTCTTCCATGCTTGAGCTGGCGCCATCCGGCATGGTTGGCGACTCGGGCGCGATGCAGTCAGCGGCGAGGGCGGGCGTGGTGCCCAGGGCCATTGCCAGGGCAGTGTATTTTATGAATTGCATATTATGGTTCCTATTACCGGTTTGCCTGAAAAGAAAACATTAGCAGGGGTTGCGGCCGCTGCCAAGTCAGTCCGCACGTCCGACCCAAAGCTTGCCGGTGCTGAATTCGCGTTGCAACTGGGTTGCCACAGCCTGGGCTGAGCTCTTGTCAGTGAGACCGATGACGCGTACTCGAAAGATATCCCTGCCGTTACTTTGTGCGGGCGCAACCACTACCTTGCCGGCGGCTGGCTTGAGCTTGCCTGCCCAGCTTTCGGCGGCGCCACGCTGACTGTAGGAACTAAAATTGACAAACCAGTCACCACTTGAAGCAACCACTTGCGGTTTCTCCGGGGCCTTTTCGGCGGGCTTGGGCGCGGGCTTTGGGGGTGCCTTGGGCGCGGGCTTTGGTGCGGGGGCGACAGCGACTTGTTCCGGTGCCTTTGTCGATGCTTGCTCGAGAGCCTCCTGCTGGGCCGTCAACTGCGACTCGAGGCCGCTGATGATTGCCTGCAAACTGCGGTTCTCCCGGCCCATGTCTTCCACGCGTTGCTGCAACTGTGCGTTGCGTTCACTGGCCCGAGCCGTGGCCTCGCGGCTGGCGGTGACCTCATCGGGGGAGGCTGACGTGGCGAGGTTGGCGCGCAGCTGGCGAATTTCTTCCTGCAGGGAGGCGCGCTCCTCAATAATCCCGTAACCGCCGGCGCCCAGCAGTATCAGTGCAAAGACGGCAACCACAATCATGCCCAGGGAGATATTCAATTCTCGCTCTTCCTCCTCTTCATATTCTTCTTCCTCTTCCAGTTCGTCCCACTCCTGAGTGCGATCATGTGCCCTGGCATAGGTGGCAGTGGCGATAGTCATCGGCTGTGGTGTTTCCTCTGGTGGGTCGTCGTCAAAGGAGCCCTCGGGGTTCACGTCCATATCCCACAGGTCGTTCTCCCCGGTCTCGAACTCCTCGTCATCAAGCTCGTCGTCCCAGGGTGTGCCGTCCTTGTTATTGCGTTTATTGTTTAAAGGGGCTTCCTCTTCTGCAAGCGACCATTCCTGCTCGTCATCGTCTTCATCCAGTTCCAGCTCTTCGTCTTCCGAGTCGGTGTAAATGGCATTGAAGTCGCTGTCCCGATCCGATTCCTCAAACTCATCATCATCGAAGTCTGTAAACGGGCTCTTGCGCCGCTCCCAGCTGTCTGCGCCATTATCGGCAGATGCCTCCGCGCGCTCTTCCTGATCTTCGTTGTCACTGTCTTTCATCTTGCGTTACCGCTCGGTCTGCCCCGTCTGCGGCAGATAGTAGCAAACCCACAGTGGTTTTGCCGTATCTGCCCGCGTCGATTTCCCGACTCTCGACATTTTGTCGGTGCCAGCGAATCTGCAGGTAAAAATTCGACCCGTGGCGACGAGCACTCGGTTAGAATGCGCCGATGGACGTATCAGACATTCTTTCCCCACTAAACGAGGCCCAGCGCGACGCCGTCGCTGCCGAAAGCCAGAACATGCTTGTGCTGGCGGGCGCCGGCAGTGGCAAGACCCGGGTACTGGTTCACCGTATAGCCTGGTTGATCCGGGCCGAGGACTTTTCGCCCTGGTCGATACTCGCAGTCACCTTTACCAACAAGGCGGCGCGGGAAATGCGCTCCCGAATCGAGGAGATGCTGCAGATTCCCAGTCACGGTATGTGGGTTGGGACCTTCCATGGTCTGGCGCACCGCTTGCTGAAGGCGCACTGGCAGGAAGCGGGCTTGCCACAGAACTTCCAGATTCTGGACAGTGACGACCAGTTGCGCCTGGTCAAGCGCGTCTGCCGGGAGCTGGAGCTGGATGAGAGCCGGTGGCCACCGAAGCAGGCCATGTGGTACATCAATTCGCAGAAGGATGAGGGTCTGCGCTCCCATCACATCGAAGCTCCCTCACGGGGACCTCTATGCGCAGGTGATGTTGCAGGTCTACCGCGCCTACGAGGAGGCCTGTGATCGGGGTGGTATGGTGGATTTTGCCGAGCTGTTGCTCCGGGCCCATGAACTGTGGCTCAAAAAACCCGACGTGCTGGCGCACTACCAGGGCCGCTTCCGCCAGATTCTGGTGGATGAATTCCAGGACACCAATACCATCCAGTACGCCTGGCTGCGAGTGCTGGCGGGTAAGGACATTCCGGTGATGGCGGTGGGCGATGACGACCAGTCGATCTATGGCTGGCGCGGTGCCAAGATTGAGAACATCCAGCGCTTTACCGATGATTTCAGCGGCACTCAGAACCGTACGCCTGGAACAGAATTATCGCTCTACGCAGACTATTCTGCAGGCGGCCAACGGTGTGATCGCCTTCAACTTCGGCCGGCTGGGCAAGGAGTTGTGGACGGCAGGAGAACACGGCGAACCCATCATGCTCTATGCCGGGTTCAACGAACACGATGAGGCGCGTTTTATCGTGGAACAAATTGAGGAGTGGATTGCCGGTGGCCGCACCCGATCCTCTGTGGCGATCCTCTATCGTTCCAATGCCCAGTCAAGGGTATTGGAGGAAGCCCTGATACGGGGGGGCATGCCCTACCGCATTTACGGGGGCCAGCGTTTTTACGAGCGCCTGGAAATCCGCAACGCCCTGGCCTACCTGCGCCTGCTGCAGAGCCGTGGTGACGATGCAGCGGTCGAGCGGGTGATTAACACGCCGCCACGCGGTATTGGCAGCAAGACTCTCGATGTGGTGCGCAGCTGCGCGCGCAGTCGCGGCATTTCATTGTGGCAGGCGATTGAAGCGGTGATTGCAGACAAGCTCTTACCGCCGCGGGCGCTGTCGGCGCTGGATGGGTTCCGCGTATTGATCAATGAGCTGGACTCGGGCTCAGATGAGCTGAGCCTTGATGATCTGGTAGAGCATTGCATCCAGCACTCCGGACTTATCGACTACCACCAGAAAGAAAAAGGCGAGAAGGGGCAGGCAAGGGTAGAAAACCTGGAGGAGCTGGTGAGTGCAGGCAAGCAGTTTGTGGCGGATGAAACCGACGAGGCCTCGCCCTTGCAGCAGTTTCTCGACAGTGCCGCACTGGATGCTGGCGATGCCCAGGCCGATGAGCACGAGGACAGCGTGCAGCTGATGACCCTGCACTCGGCCAAGGGACTGGAGTTTCCACTGGTGTTCCTTGCCGGCATGGAAGAAAACCTGTTCCCCCACCGCATGTCGATTGAAGAGCCCGGCCGACTGGAGGAGGAGCGTCGCCTCTGTTATGTGGGTATTACGCGGGCGATGGAGCGCCTGATGATCACCTACGCGGAGTCAAGACGCCTGCACGGGAGCGAAACCTTCAACACACCGTCGCGATTTATTCGTGAGATTCCAGCCGATTTATTGCAGGAGGTGCGCATCAACAATACCGTCGCGCGGCCAGTCAGCAGTTTTGCCCAGGCCTCGGTGCCGGATACCGACCTGTCCCTGGGGCAACGGGTCTACCACCAGATTTTTGGCGAGGGCGTCGTGCTAAACTTTGAGGGTCGTGGCAATAGCGCCCGGGTCGAAGTCAACTTCGATGATGAAGGCAGCAAGTGGCTGGTGCTGCAATACGCCAACCTGCAACTTTTATAATAAGGATACGGCTATGGCGATGGAATCTCTGGAGAGGCGGTTTGCCCCGCTGATTATTCTCGCTCTGGTGGCGGCTCTGGTGGCCGTAATCGGTCTGTGGGCTGCAGACAAGGCGGGAAGTGGTAAACCTGTAGCGGCGATGGCATCCGGTGAAGCCGCTGGGCCAGAGTTCGAGTGGAAACTGGTCACCACATGGCCGAAGAACTTCCCGGGACTGGGCAGCGCAGCAGAAAATCTTTCCCGCATGGTGGAGGAGATGAGCAATGGCCGGCTCAAGATTCGCGTCTATGGCGGCGGGGAAATTGTGCCCGCCCTGGGGGTCTTCGATGCCGTTTCCCAGGGCGTGGCTGACGCGGGTCACGGCGCAGCCTATTACTGGAAAGGCAAAGTACCTTCCTCCGTCTTTTTCACCGCCGTTCCCTTCGGCCTGAATGCCCAGGAAATGAACGGCTGGTTGCATTACGGTGGCGGCCTGGCGCTTTACGAGGAGGCCTATGCGCCTTACAACCTGTTACCCATGGCCGGCGGCAGTACCGGGGTACAAATGGGTGGCTGGTTCAACAAGGAAATCAACTCCATTGAAGACCTCAGGGGTCTGAAGATGCGCATTCCGGGCATGGCCGGCGAAGTGTTCACCGCAGCCGGTGGTACCTCCGTGACCCTGCCCGGCAGCGAGCTGTATACGTCGCTGCAAACGGGCGTCGTCGATGCGCTGGAGTGGGTCGGCCCCTACAACGACCGTATTCTCGGCTTCCATGAAGTGGCGCGCTATTATTATTATCCGGGATGGCACGAGCCCGGCTCCATCCTGGAATTTATCATCAACAAGGACTCAATGGCGGAGCTGCCGCCGGATCTCGCAGGCGATCGTCCGCGAGGCTGCGCGGGCGTCCAGCCAGGATATGCTGGATGAATACACCGCTCGCAACAATGAGGCGCTGCGTGAGTTGATTGAAGAGCACGACGTGCAACTTCGCCGCTTCCCCGACGACGTATTGCAGGCGCTGTGGCAGGGGACGCGTCAGGCGCTGGATGAACTGGTCGCCAGGGACCCCATGTCGGCCAAGG
Organism: uncultured Gammaproteobacteria bacterium; assembly: GCA_963845135.1. Lineage (GTDB taxonomy): Bacteria > Pseudomonadota > Gammaproteobacteria > Pseudomonadales > Halieaceae > Halioglobus. The sequence goes on from CAWJQW010000016.1 coordinate 46,349, forward strand.
TCTATGCCTCGTATAGCGAATTCTATAAAGGCGTGCGCAACTATCACCATATTTCGGAGCAGGCTTATATCAACCTCCGGGATGTGGTGTTGGGTGATGAAGATTATTGATCCGCCACAATCTTTTCACGCTTGCGGCTACTTCCGCTCTAAGCCTGGAGGGTGGCGAGCCCCCGTCACGGGATGTCGGAGGCCATGGATGGCCGAGGTCAAGCCTGTCATGGACGACGCTTTTTGGCGGTCCCATGACGGGGGCTCGCCACCCTCCGGGCGCATGGGTTAGCTAAATCCAAAATCTAGATTCAGGGATCAAAAGCCTGTAATGCTAAGCCATTGCGAAGACTAAACACCCTGAAATCCAATCACTGCTGGATAGAACGCGTCCGCCCATTGTCATCAATGGCCACAAACACAAACTCGCCCTCGGTTACCTTGATGGGCTCCCCGTCGTGCTTCGAGTTGATCCATACCTCGACCACGATGCGAATGGAGCTGCGGCCTATTTCGAGCACATCGCAATAGCATGACACCACTGCGCCCACGTGCACTGGTGTCAGGAATGCCATTGCGTCGATAGCCACGGTGGCGACCCGGCCGCCCGCGACCTCACAGGCGGTGACCATGCCGGCAATATCCATCTGTGACATCAACCAGCCGCCAAAGATGTCGCCGTTGGGGTTGGTGTCCTTGGGCATTGCGACTGTCTGCAGGGCCAAGTCGCCGTGTGGTATCGGGGTGCTGTCGATATCGTTCATGAGAAGCCTGGGTTATGCGTTATTGTTTAAGTTTCTCGGGCAGCCAGGTGGCCATTTCCGGCCAGTACCACAGCGCTCCGATCAACGTGAGCTGAATGATTATAAAGGGTATGACCCCGCGGTAAATAGCACTGGTGGCCACGCTGTCGGGCGCCACTCCGCGCAAGTAGAAGAGGGCAAAGCCAAACGGGGGCGTCAGGAACGACGTCTGCAGGTTGAGGGCAATCATTATGCCCAGCCAGACCGGGTCCACGCCCATGGCCAGGAGGATGGGGCCGACAATGGGCACCACCACAAAGGTGATCTCGATGAAATCAAGGATAAAGCCCAGCAGGAAGATCACCAGCATGACCACCAGGGTGGCGCCCATGACGCCGCCGGGCATGTCGATAAAGAAGCCGTGTATCAACTCTTCGCCGCCGAACCCGCGAAACACCAGCGAAAACACCGCGGCGCCAATGAGAATCATAAACACCATGCAGGTGACGCCGAGCGTGTCGATAACGGCCTCGCGCAAACGCGCCATGGTCATCTGCCCCCTTAGCAGGGCCAACACCAGGGCGCCAACCGCGCCAAAGCCCGCCGCTTCCGTTGGCGTTGCCGCGCCTATCAGGATCGAGCCCAGTACCAGGAAGATAAGCAGTAGTGGCGGCAGCAGTCCGTGCATAACTTCCAGCAGTGAGATCTTTTCGCCCTCAGCGGGCGGTGCTGCCTCGGGTCGCAGCCGCGCATAAACGCTGAGGTAGAGGATATACATGGCGACCAGCACCAGTCCCGGGATCAGCGCACCCACGAAGAGGTCCCCAACGGACACCGTCTTGGGGGTGAACACATTCATGCTCAGTTGTGCCTGCTGGTAAGCATTGGCAAGGATATCGCCCAGCAGCACCAGGGCAATGGAGGGCGGTATGATCTGGCCCAGGGTGCCGGTGGCGCAAATGGTGCCGGTGGCAAGGGCCGGGCTGTAGCCAGCGCGTAACATGCTGGGTAGCGATAACAGGCCCATGGTGACCACGGTGGCGCCGACGATGCCCGTGCTAGCTGCGAGGAACATTCCCACCACCACCACCGAGATGCCAAGCCCACCGCGCAGGCCCCCGAAAACCCGCGCCATGCTGCCCAGTAACTCCTCGGCAATGCGTGATTTTTCCAGGATGGTACCCATAAGGATGAACAAGGGCACAGCGATAAGCGTGGTGTTGTTCATGGTGCCGAAGACGCGGGCGGGCAGGGCCGAGAGGAAACCGGCGTCGAATATTCCGGCGAGTATGCCGCCGGCAGCAAAGGCCAGTGCGGTGCCGGCCAGGGTAAACGCCACGGGATACCCCAGCATGAGCAGCAGACATACGGCCGCAAACAGGTAAAGAGGCATAAACTCCATGTTCAGGGCTCCCCTTCCACCAGCAGCAGGGTGCTGCGCAAGGTCTCGGCTATGCCCTGCAGCAACAGGTTGATAGCCATGGCCGGAATCAGAGCTTTCAGCAGGTACACCGCCTGAATGCCTCCCTGCTCGGTCGACACCTCGCGCATGGCCCAGGACTCGGAAACATAATTCCAACTCACCGCGGTAATGAACAGGCAAAGGGGTATCAGGAAGACCACACCACCGAGGGCATTGACCCAGGCCTTGCCTCGCGCGCTGAAACCGCGGTAAAAAATATCAACGCGCACGTGGGCGCCGGTCTTGAGTGCATAAGCCGCTCCCATCATGAACAGGGTGGCGTGCATATAAGTGACCAGCTCCTGGCCGAATATTGAGCCGGTATTGAAGCCGTAACGCATCACCACGATCAGCGTGGTGAGCAAGGCCATGGCCAATGCCAGCCAGGCCAGCAGGCGGCCGCTGCGGTCGGTAACAAGGTCGATAAATTGCACAAGTCTGCGCAACAGGGACATGGTGGACAGGTCTTTTTTATTGGTAGGCGTGCAGAGTATCATAGCCCTCGCAAAAGACGACACTACCGCCAACCGCTGAACACAGGCCCGAACCGATGCTAACAGTGATTTCCCCGGCAAAAACGCTGGACTACGAGACGCCACCGACCACCCGCAAGGCTACGCAACCGCAGTTTATCGATCGCGCCCGGCAGTTGGTTGAGGACGCGCGCGAGATGAGCCCCCAGGACATTCGCGCCCTGATGGGCGTTAGCGAGAATATCGCCGAGCTGAACCATGCGCGGTTCATGAACTGGTCGGCCCCGTTCAGCCTGGACAATGCCAAACAGGCGTTGCTGGCTTTCAAGGGGGACGTTTACACCGGGCTGGAGGCCGAGACACTGAGCGCGGCCCAACTGGGCTTTTGCCCAGAAGCACCTGTGTATCCTCTCCGGGCTGTATGGCCTGTTGCGCCCGCTGGACCTGATGCAACCCTATCGCCTGGAAATGGGACTGAAGTTCAACAACAGCGGCGGCAGGAATCTCTATGAGTTCTGGGGTGACGAAATTACCGTTGCCCTGAACAAGCAACTGAAAAAGTCCGGCTCACCGGTACTGGTCAACCTGGCGTCCAATGAGTACTTCAAGTCCGTGAAGGCCAGGGCCCTTGATGCTGACATCATCACGCCTGTCTTCAAGGACCTGAAGGGCGACAAGTACAAGGTAATCAGCTTTTACGCCAAGAAGGCGCGAGGCCAGATGGCGCGTTTCATTGTTGACAAGGAGCTTAACGAACCCGACGGCCTGAAGAAGTTCCGCAGCGACGGCTATCGTTACAACAGGGCAGAGTCCACCGCCCGGGAGCTGGTGTTTACGCGAGATCAGCCTCCCTCGGCAAACTAGGCGGTCACAGCAGTATGCCGCAACTGCCTTTCTCCCAGGCCTGTGAGAACAACAAGGTCCCTATTCTGGTTGTGCTCGAGAGGGTGTTTGCAGACAGCGAAACAGTGCTGGAGATTGCCTCAGGCACGGGACAGCATGCGACCTGGTTTGCCAGTCACCTGCCACACCTGCGCTGGCAGCCAACGGAGATGCCAGGGGCGCTTGATACCCTGCGTCCGCGATGTGAGCACAGCCTGGCCGTCAACCTGTTACCGCCTTTGCCCTTGGATGTCTGTGAACGTCCGTGGCAGCCGGGCACCTTGCCAGATGCCCTGTTCACAGCGAACAGTTTGCATATCATGCCCTGGGATGCCGTGTGCCAGCTTTTCGCCGAGCTGGCGGAAAGAGCCATGCCGGGCACGCTCCTGGTGGTTTATGGGCCCTTTAACTACGGCGGCGAATATACGTCAGACAGCAATGCCGGCTTTGATCAGTGGTTGGCACAGCGCAACCCCGCCAGCGCGATCAGGGACTTCGAGAAAGTGGATGCCCTCGCCAGGGATGCCGGTTTCGAGCTCGAAGAGGACAATGCCATGCCAGCCAATAACCGCCTCCTGGTCTGGCGCCGGCGCTGAGCTCCGGGGGCCTAGCCCCGGGATTTGAACGGCAGTAGTGTGGTGGTCTCGCGCAGGTAGGCTTCGGTATGGGGTTGCTCCCTGCGGGTAAAGTCGCTCACTGCCGCAGACAGGCGTGGGTCGGCAATCCAGTGGTTGGAGAACGTCTCTACCGGGCGAAAGCCACGTTGAATTTTATGCTCGCCCTGGGCACCCGGGTCGAAGCGTGCGATACCCTCCTCGATACAATACTCGATACCGCGGTAGTAACAGGCCTCAAAGTGCAGCGCGTCAAATTCCCGCGTGCAGCCCCAGTAGCGCCCGTAAAGCGTATCCCCGCCGCGAAAATACAGGGCTGCGGCGATGGCTTCGCCGCCGTGGCTGGCCATTACCATCACCACTTGTTCTCCCATCGCCGCGGCAACATCGGTAAAAAACTCCCGGGTGAGATAACCGCCATGCCCGCTGCGTTTGGCGTAAGTGAATTGGTAAAAGCGATAAAACCTTGCCCAGTCATCGGCGCTGATCTGCTCGCCCACGCGCGTTTGTAAATCCAGCTCCTGCTCCTGGATCCGGCGACGCTCGCGTTTGAGCGTTTTGCGCTTGCGGCTGTTGAAGGTGTCGAGAAAATCGTCAAAACACGTGTAATCATCATTGAACCAGTGGAATTGCACGGTGCGGCGTTGGGCGATGCCACGTTGCAGTAGTTGGTCTGATATGTCCTGTGTCGGAAACAACAGGTGCCAGCTGGATATCTCCTGCTCACGGGCAAACTGCTCCAGGGCACTGATTGCCATATCCCATGCAGTCGCTGTATCGAGTTCAGGCAGATGGCACAGGCGCGGCCCGGTGGCCGGGGTAAAAGGGATGGCGCTGACCAGCTTTGGGTAATAGTCCAGACCCTGCTGTTGCCAGGCGTTGGCCCAGGACCAGTCGAACACATATTCACCGTAGGAGTGCGACTTTAAATAGAGTGGTAGCAGGGCGACAGCGCGATCACCCTCGCGAAGTATCAGGTGGCAAGGCTGCCAGCCGCTGTCCGCCGTGGTGCAACCACTGGTTTCCATGCCCAGGAGAAAGTCATGACGCAGGAAAGGGTAGCTCGTATCGCACAGGGTATCCCACTCCCCGGCAGGGACCTGCCTCAGACTGGTGATGAATTCCGCTTTGAGCTCCAATGTGAATCCTTTCTAGAATGCGTAATCCAGCGCCAGCCCAACAAATATGACGGTTCCCACCCAGTTGTTGTGCAGGAATGCCTTGAAGCAGGCGTCCGGGTCGCGATGACGAATCAGATACTGATGATACGCGCACAGCGCCGCAGCGGTTGCCAGCCCAAGATAATACAGGACGCCCAGGTCGAAGAGCACGCCGGCTTCGGCCATCAGCGCGAGAAAGGCCAGTTGCAGGATGCCAATGATGAGCCGGTCGTGGTCGCCGAAGAGAATGGCCGATGACTTGATGCCCACGACCAGGTCGTCGTTCCTGTCTACCATCGCGTACTTGGTGTCATAGGCCATGGTCCAGAACAGGTTGGCAAAGTAGATCAGCCAGAGAGCCGGAGGCAGTTCCCCCGTCGTTGCGGCAAACGCCATGGGAATACCCCAGGAGAATGCCGCGCCCAGGACCAGTTGCGGCAGTTGCGTGTAGCGCTTCATGAAGGGGTAAGTCGACGCCAGGGCGACCGCAGCAAATGACAGTTTTACGGTCAGTGTGTTGGTGAACAGTACCAGCACAAAGGCCGCGATCAGCAGCACAAGAAAGAACAGCCGTGCTTCATTGACGCTGACAGCCCCTGTCACCAGCGGCCTGCCGCGGGTGCGATTGACTTCCCCGTCCCAGTGGCGATCCGCCAGGTCGTTGACGATGCAACCTGCCGAGCGCATCAGAATCGTGCCCAGGGTAAAAATGAACAGCAGATCCCACTCGGGAACACCACCTGCTGCTATCCACAGCGCCCACAGCGTTGGCCAAAGCAACAACAGCGTGCCGATTGGCTTGTTTATGCGGATCAGCTGCAGCAGGGCGTGGAGTTTGGATTCGCCGGACATCGTCTATTCGGTGGGAAGCAGAAGGGCAAGCTTACTGTTTTGTGCCGACAATTGCAGTGGCGACTTTGCCGCGGCGACTGCGATGCAGCGGAATCAGCGCTGGCCAGGGCTCAAATTCATCAAGGAACACCTCGCTCACCATAACGTTATGGCCATACACCTCAAAGCGCGAGCGCCTGCCCCACGCTGTCGACTGCTGATGGCGCAGTTGGTCCGGCAGATAGCTGCTGCCGCTGTGTATCCTCGCCAGCTCAAATGGGCTGCGCCGCATGCCGCTGGCGCCAAACAGGATCGCCCCAAGCGGTTTGTTTTGTAGTCGTCGCAGGTGAGCCAGTCTGCCGCGTAAGCTGGTAATCGGTATAACGCTGCGGGCGAACACCACCTTGCGCTCCCCCTGCTGCAGGATGACCTCGCGGATGATGGCCACTTGTCTTTGGGGCAGGTCCAGCAGCGCGCGTTCGGAGGGTAAGGGAACTTCCCAGCCCTGCTTGAGCCTGACGACTCGAAAAGGCCCTCTACCCTGCTCTGTTAGCCGCTGTGTCAGCGATCCATCGTCGAGCAGCCAGCCGCGAACTGCGGACGAGAGCTGTCTCGCGCCGAAACGCTGCTGTGGCCGCCAGGCTGGCTCCGCGGCTGGCAATGTCGCCCCGGGCGGTTGCTGCAAGCTGGGTATCTGGTTTGTGGAGAGTCATGGGAATGCGAGAATGCGCGATACTGAAAACACGTGCAAGGCCCTGGCACAAAAAGCACGACCGTGGCCGGGTAATCGCCCCTTGCAGAATCTGCCGACAACCCTATAGTGTTCCGTCCTCAATTAAAGATTTGGCCGGGCGACGCGCCCGGCAGATGACAGAGCAAACAGAAAGCGAGTGAGAACATGAGTAGATGGGAATGTATTGTCTGTGGCCTGGTTTACGATGAGAAGGATGGCTGGCCCGATGATGGCATTGCCCCCGGCACCAAGTGGGAGGACGTTCCCGAGGACTGGCTATGCCCGGACTGCGGCGTAGGTAAGGAAGACTTCGAACTGCTGGAGGAGTCACCCGTAGATGTAACACCACACCACGAGGAGCCTGTGGTCGACAAAGTCCATGCGCCGGTGGTGATTCTGGGTACCGGGCTCGCCGGATATGGCCTGGCCAAGGAGTTCCGCAAGCATGACCAGGATACGCCGCTGGTACTGATCACCTCTGATGACGGACGCTCCTACTCCAAGCCGATGCTTTCCACTGGTTACACCAAGGATCTCTCCACCACCGACCTGGCGCAAATGGACGCGGGCAGTATGGGCCGGATGCTCAAGGCGAGTGTATGGACCATGACCAAGGTTGCCGAGATCGACACCGCCAATCAGCTGATCAAGGTGGGTGATGCCCAGACCGCAGTGCACTATTCCAAACTGGTGCTGGCACTGGGTGCAGACGTGATCCGCCCGCCCATTGAGGGCGATGCGCTGGACAAGGTCTATTCGGTCAATGACCTGGCCGATTATGATGATTTTCGCACCGCCATGAGTAAGAACGAGGCGAAGAAGATCTGCCTGATCGGCGGCGGCCTGATTGGCTGCGAGTACACCAACGACCTGATCAACGGCGGCTTCGAAACGGAAACCGTTGACCCACTGGGTTACTGCCTGCCCACGCTGTTGCCCGAGCCCGCGGGTAAAGCGGTGCAAGCTGCCCTGGAAGCAAAGGGCGCCAGGTTTCACTTCGGTCCGCTGGTCACCGCCGTGAACAAGGCCGAAAGTGGGGTCACCGTCAGCCTTAACAACGGTGAGACCATCGCCGCCGACCTGGTGGTCTCCGCCGTTGGCGTGCGGCCGCGCGTAGACCTGGCACAGGCCTCCGGTATCGAGACCAATCGTGGTGTTGTAACCAATCGGTTACTCGAGACCAGCGCACCCAATGTCTATGCAATGGGCGATTGCGCCGAAGTAAGTGGTCACGTACTTGTCTATGTCGCCCCCCTGATGGCCCAGGCCAGGGCGCTGGCGAAGACACTTACCGGTGAGCCGACGGAAGTCAGCTACCCGGCCATGCCGGTCACTATCAAGACGCCAGCCTGTCCGGTAACAGTCGCACCGCCGCCCCGGGGAGCCGCCGGTGAGTGGTCTTTCGAAGTCGACGGCGATAACGTAAAGGGTGAATTTCGCGACGCCGCCGGCGCGCTGCTGGGTTTCGCCCTGACTGGCGAAGCCACGCGTCAGAAGATGGCCCTGCAGAAAGAACTGCCGGCCATCATGCCCTGAGGGTCGGGCGCTTGCCGACCCTGCCCGCGCAGAGGAACAGACCCGTCGCTGGCTCACCGAGTTCGTCGTTGGCCTGAACCTCTGCCCCTTTGCGCGACCATTGCTGGACAGCCCACAACTGCGCGTCGCCGTGTGCGACGGCGCAGATGACGAGGCTCTGGGCCGTTTCGTCCTCGGCGAAATGGACCTGCTGCAGTCCACCCCAGAGGCCGACATCGCGACCAGCCTGCTGGTATTTCACTGCGGCCCTGGGCGACTTCGAAGACTACCTCGACTTTCTCGATTATGCCCAGCAACTGCTCGTCGATGCAGGGCTGGAGGGCCTGGTGCAGCTGGCCAGCTTCCACCCGGATTATCGCTTCGCAGGTGAACCGCAAACGCCGCCAGTCATTTCAGTAACCGCGCGCCCTGGCCCACCATCCACCTGATCCGCGAGGACATGCTGTCCAGGGTGCTTGGAGAATTTCCCGACCCGGAGGCGATTCCTGAAAGAAATATTGAGACGCTGGAGGGTTTGGGGGTCGATGAGATGCAGAGGCGGTGGGATAGCCTGGTCTGTTGAAAGGGTAATTTTTCCTTCGGCACGGTCCGGATGCGGCGAAGGCGCCTCACGAAAACCGCAAAAGCGTGACATCCCTGTCTGCTTGGGCTCCGCCATCCCTGGCTACGCACATTTTCGTGAGGCGCCTCCCCACATCCGAACCTCTAATATTTCCTGATCAGAGTTGATTTTGGCGAAATCGAGGTGTCTATGCCCTGGTGAATCGATAGAGGCAAGGCGGTGGGGACAGGCGTCCAAAGCAATCAGGCCGCCGCCTTTAGCGCAGTCGCGTTTTCGGGGGACTGTCCGCGAGGACTGTCTGAGGCGTTTAAAGGTTGCGTCCAGCAACCTTTGCCGAGTTCCGCAGCGGCCCGAACACGCGACGGAGCGTGCGGCCGCTTTGGACGCCTGTCCCCACTGCCTTGCCGGCGGGATTACAACTAAACCTTCGCAAACTCCCTAGCAGACCCCGTCCAGCGCTGAATCAAGGGCTCCGCCAACTCAGGGTGCTCAGCCTGAATCTGCGCCGCCAACAGCCTGCACATCATCCAGCAGCGTCATTGTGTTCCGGCAGGCGCGCCACACGAAACTCCATCAGCCCCGTCTGCCGCGTACCGAGCACCTCGCCCGGGCCGCGCAGCTCCAGGTCCTTCTCCGCAATGTAAAAACCGTCATTGCTCTCGCGCATTGCTGTCAGCCGCTGCTTGCCATTGGCCGACAGCGGTCTCTGGTAGAGCAGCACACAGTGGCTGGCCGCCATGCCGCGCCCGACGCGACCGCGCAGCTGGTGCAGCTGTGCCAGGCCCAGACGCTCCGGGTTCTCGATGATCATCAGGCTGGCGTTGGGAACATCCACACCCACCTCAATCACCGTCGTCGCCACCAACAGGTCGAGTTCGCCGGCCTTGAAGGCGGCCATCACGGCGTCTTTTTCAGCCGGCTTCAGGCGGCCATGCACCAGGCCAACCTCAGTCCGGGTAGTGCCGTCCGCAGCTCTTCCGCGGTGGCCTCCGCCGCCTGTGCCTGCACACATCGCTTTCTTCTACCAGCGTGCACACCCAGTAGGCCTGCCGGCCCCTCGGCGCAGGCGTTGGCCACGCGCGTCGACAATTTGTTCGCGGCGACTGTTGTCGATGAGCACCGTTTCCACCGGCTGCCTGCCCGGGGGCAGCTCGTCGATCACCGAGCAGTCCAGGTCTGCATAGGCCACCATCGACAGGGTGCGCGGTATGGGCGTAGCGGTCATGACCAGCTGGTGCGGCCGGCCCGTGCCCGGGCGCGGCCTTCTCCGTCAGCGACAAGCGCTGGTGAACACCGAAGCGGTGCTGCTCGTCCACGATCACCAGGCCCAGCCTGCTGAATACAACGTCTTGCTGGAACAGGGCGTGGGTGCCCACCACCAGTCCGGCTTCACCGGAGGCAATTTGCTGCCAGTGCGGCGGCGCGCTTCTTGCCTTTGCTGCGCCCGCTTAGCCAGCCCACCTCGATACCCAGTGATGCGAACCAGGACTCGAAGTTGGCGCGATGCTGCTCAGCGAGGATTTCCGTGGGTGCCATCATCGCAACCTGGTAGCCACTGGCAATGGCCTGCAGCGCCGCTGCTGCGGCCACCAGGGTTTTGCCCGAGCCCACGTCGCCCTGTACCAGGCGCAGCATGGGGTGGGGCTGTGACAGGTCTGCGCATATTTCTGCCATGACCCGGTGTTGCGCGCGCGGTGGGCGCGAAGGGCAGGGAAGACAAAAAACGTTCCCGCAGGTCGCTTGCGGCGTTCAGTTGGGGCGCACCAGCCTTTAGTTGGTCATTTCGCAGTCCCTGCAAGGTCAGGTTGTGGGCAACCAGCTCTTCCAGTGCCAGCCGCAGTTGCGCGGGGTGTTCGCCATCACGCAACGCCTCCTGTGGCGCATCCGGGGGTGGGGAATGCAGGTATAACAGGGCTTCCGCCAGGCCATAGCGCAGGCGGTGGCCGGCAGGCAGCAGTTCTGTCGGGCGGCGTGGCGCAGCCGGGTCACTGCCTGGCTGCAGAGGCTGCGCCACTGATTCTGGCCATTCCCGTTAGGGGTTGGATAAACGGGCGTAAGCGCTTCCTCTACCGGGGTTTCACCCAACTCGATCTGGCGATACTCCGGGTGGTACATCTCCAGGCCGCTGGCACCCCGGCGCACCTGGCCGAAACAGCGCAGGCGCGTGCCCGCCTGCAGGTTGTTTTTTTGTGCGGCGGAAAAATGGAAAAAGCGCAGGCTAATGGTGCCCGTACCGTCCTGCAGTCTCACCACCAGGCTGCGCCGCCGGCCAAAAGCGATGTCGGCGACGCGCACTTCACCCTCTATGACCACGTCAGCACCGTCTGCAGCGCCGCCTATCGGCGTAACGCGAGTGCGGTCCTGATAGCGCAGTGGCAGGTGAAACAGCAGGTCTTCCACCCGGTAAATGCCTACCTCGCCAAGCTTGCCGGCGAGTTTCGGGCCCACGCCTCGCAACTGGCGTGACCGGTTCGCTGGCGATACCGGCCATCAGCGCCTGGTCACCCCGGCGAACACTAGTCCTTCAGGGCCTGGGCAAGCATGTCGATTGCCTGGTGGCGGGGATAGCTCACGCGCCAGGCCAGGGCGATAGTGCGAAAGGGCACAGGGTCGGAAAAGGGTCGCACCACCAGCTCTCCGTTGCTGTAGAGCGCCGTGCTGGCAGCAGATTCGGGGAGGACCGTGATACCCATGCCACTGGCGACCATGTGCTTGAGGGTCTCCAGTGAACTGCCCTCGACGACAGCGTGGTCGCGACTGTTGTGCTCGGCGATGGACTGCTGCAAACCCGGACAAGCTTCCAGTACCTGGTCGCGGAAGCAGTGGCCTTCACCCATCAGCAGCACCTTGTGTTTGGCCAGCTCTGCCGGCTCGATACTGGCCGCATCAGCCAGCTGATGGTCTTCGCGCAGTAGTACCACAAAGGGCTCGTCGAACAAGGGGCCGGGTAACCACCTCCGGCTCAGTGAAAGGCAGGGCGACGAAAATAGCGTCCAGTGCGCCGCGGCTCAGCTTCACGCGCAGGTCTGCGGTGTAGCTTTCCTCAATGTACATCGGCATATCCGGCGCCAACTGTTTGATGCGCGGCACCAGCCTGGGAAAAAGGTATGGGCCCACAGTGAAGATCGCGCCCACCGAAAGCACACTTCCCAGCGGGTCTTTGCCCTGTTCAGCCAGGGTCACCAGGTTATTGATTTCCTGCAGTATGGTGCGCGCCTGGGCGACAATTCGTTCGCCAATGGGCGTCGGACTCACCTTGTGGCGGGCGCGTTCGAAGAGGCTGATACCGAGTTCATCTTCCAGCTTCTTGATGGCAATACTCAGGGTAGGCTGGCTGACGTTACACGCATCAGCTGCCTTGCGAAAATGGCTGGCCTCAGACAGGGCGACCAGGTATCGAAGTTCGGTGAGTGTCATAATTCAGACAGCGAGAATAGCTTCCACTTCGATGTCTACCGCTTTGGGTAGCGCGGCCACCTGCACGCAGGCGCGGGCGGGATAGGGCTGCTCGAAGAAGCTTGCCATGACCTCATTCACGGCGGCGAAATCCTGCAGGTCCGTCAATGAGATATTGATTTTTACCGCGTCGTTAAGGCTGCCGCCAGCGGCCTCGGCGATGGCAGCCAGATTGCGAAACACCTGCTCAGCCTGGGCCGTAATATCACCCTGCACCAGTTCCATTGAGCCAGGTACCAGCGGTATTTGCCCGGACACCCAAACGGTTCCGCCTACTTTTACTGCCTGGGAGTAGGGGCCGATCGCCTCCGGGGCCCCGGGTGTGGAAATGATGGCGCGGTTGGTCACGTGAGTGCTCCTGTTGGTTTAGTTCTTGATGCGGACGACCTTGCGAACGGAATTGGTGCTGCGCAGGCGTTTCATGATCCGCGCCAGGTGCACCCTGTTTTTCACCAGGATTTCCAGGTTGACGTAGGTGAACTGGTAATCCTTGTCGTCGGTAGTGATCTTTTCGATATTGACGCCCATGGCGTTAATGCGGGTGGCGATGACCGCAATCATGCCCCGGCGGTTTTCCACCTCAATGCGCAGGTCCACGGCGTATTCGCCCTCTATCTGGTCATCCCAGCGCAGGGCGACGAGGCGCTCGCTATTCTCGCGCATCTCATTCAGGTTGTGACAGCGCTCGCGATGCACGACCACGCCTTTTTCCGAGCTGAGGTAGCCTTCGATGGGGTCACCGGGAATCGGGTGACAGCATTTGGCATAGGTGAGCATAAAGCCTTCGGTGCCGCGTATTGCCACGGGATGCTTGTGCTCGGGCTCGACGCGATCGTCGGCGGTCTCGCCCAGCATTTGCTGCGCGGTAATCGCGGGCAGGCGGTTGCCCCTGGCGATATCCTCGAGCAAACGGTCAATGTCTTCGTACTGCTGCTCTTCGAGGAATGCCTGCAGTTCATCACCGGGGATGGTTTCCAGGCTGCTGTCCTTGGCTGCCAGTGCGCGATCAAGCAGGCGCCGTCCCAGCGCCACAGAGTCGTCCCGGGTCTGGTTCTTCAGGAAGTGGCGAATATTAGTTCGCGCCTTGGCGGTCACCGCGTAGTTGAACCAGGAGGGGTTGGGGCTGGCGCCCTGGGCAGTCAGAATCTCTACGGTCTGCCCGCTTTGCAGTGGTTCAGACAGGGGTGCGAGGCGGCGGTTGATCCGGCAGGCGACACAGCTATTGCCAACGTCGGTATGCACCGCATAGGCGAAGTCGACAGCGGTGGCCCCTCGCGGTAGCTCCATGATGCGGCCCTTGGGCGAAAATACGTAGATCTCATCCGGAAACAGGTCAATCTTGACGCTTTCAATGAACTCCAGTGAGTTGCCTGCCCGCTGTTGCATTTCCAGCAGGCCCTGCACCCATTCACGGGCCCGGGCATGGCTGCCGCTGCTGGTCTGGCTGTCGCTCTTGTACAGCCAGTGGGCGGCAATTCCATTGTTGGCCATGTCTTCCATTTCGCGGGTGCGGATCTGGATTTCGATGGGCACGCCGTGCATTCCCATGAGCACGGTGTGCAGCGATTGATAGCCGTTGGCCTTGGGAATGGCGATGTAGTCCTTGAACTCCCCGGGAACCGGCTTGTAGAGGCTGTGCACGCAGCCCAGCACGCGATAACAGGTATCCACCGAATCGACGATGATACGGAACGCGTAAATATCCATGATCTCGGAGAAGGACTTGCGCTTGGACTTCATCTTCTTGTAGATGCTGTACAGGTGCTTCTCTCTGCCGATGACCTCGGCCTGGTGGCTTTCCTGCTCCAGGGTTGCCAGGATCTGCTGGCGGATCTGTTCCACCAGCTCCGTGCGGTGTCCGCGAGCGCTGCGCCGCGCGGCTTCGATACGCCGGGCGCGCATGGGGTGCAAAGCAGAAAAGCCGAGGTCCTCGAACTCCATCCGCACGTTGTTCATGCCCAGGCGCATGGCGATGGGTGCATAAATGTCCAGGGTCTCCCGGGCAATGCGCCTGGCTTTGCCAGTCTGCAATACGCCAAGGGTACGCATGTTGTGCAGGCGGTCGGCCAGTTTGACCAGAATGACGCGGATGTCCCTGGCCATCGCCAGGGCCATTTTCTGGAAGTTTTCCGCCTGTTTTTCCTCCAGGGACTCAAATTCCATCTGGGTCAGCTTGCTGACCCCGTCGACCAATTCGGCCACGGGTGCGCCAAATTGCTCCCCAATGGCGGACTTGGGGATGCCGGTGTCCTCGATAACGTCATGGAGCATGGCCGCAATCAGGCTCTGGTGGTCCATGTGCATGTCCGCCAGGATACCGGCGACGGCGAGGGGGTGGGTCACATAGGGCTCGCCGCTGCGCCGCAGCTGCCCGAAATGGGCCTGCTCGGCGAAGTAGTAAGCGCGTCTTACGTTATTGCTTTGCTCCGGTGTAAGGTAGGTATGGAGCGTCTTGGTCAGGGCATCGATAGACTGTATGGCGTTCATAGAGTTGCCTTGCGGCGATGCCCCCTCTGTTTAGAGGGCCTCGGTGCTCGCCTCCATCATCACTTCCGCCAGTTCTTCCTCGGCTTCCATTTCGTCTTCGCGGGTCAGTATCTCTGCGGTGACGTGCCCCTCGGCGATCTCGCGCAGGGCGATTACCGTGGGCTTGTCGGATTCTTCTTCTACCATGGGGTCCTTGCCGCCAGTGGCAATTTGTCGGGCGCGCTTGCTGGCGACCATGACCAGTTCAAAGCGGTTTGCGACGTTTTCCAGGCAATCTTGAACAGTTACGCGTGCCATCTCTATCAATCTCTTGCTGAATAAAATTTCGGAACAGGAAATTATACCTCGACACCGGGCGCGGCTCCAGCGTGAAAAATCCCCTAAGTCACTCAGGACAGCAGTTGGCTGAGCAGTGGTGTGAGATTCTCTCGCTGTTTGTCGGTGGCCAGGCGGTGACAGCGGATAATGGACTCAAATTCGGCCAGTGCCTGTTCGAAGTCGTCGTTAACGAGGAGAAAATCGCTCTCCACGTAGTGAGACATCTCTTCCACGGCCTCGGCCATGCGCTTGTCGATAATCTCCTGGTCATCCTGGCCACGGTTGGTGAGTCGCTGCAACAGGGTTTCGCGGGAGGGCGGCAGGATAAATATCGAGCGGGTAGCGGGTCGCAGGCGCTTGACCTGCTGGGCCCCCTGCCAGTCTATTTCCAGAATGACATCGGTACCCTTATCCAGCTGCTCCTCAACCCAGACCTGGGAAGTACCATAGAGATTGCCAAATACCCTGGCGTGCTCCAGGAACTCAGCGCGGTCCAGCATGGCCAGGAATGTCGACTCCGGAATAAAGTGGTAGTTAACCCCATCGCGCTCGCCGGGCCGCATGGCCCGCGTGGTGTGTGAGACGGAAACACGCAGGCCGCTGCTGCGGTCGATCAGTGCGGCGACGAGACTGGTTTTCCCCGCCCCTGAGGGTGCGGATACGGTATACAGGGTTCCTGTTCGGCTCATGGTCAGGGCTCTTATTCGATGTTCTGGATCTGCTCGCGCATTTGCTCAATCAGCACCTTCAACTCAACCGAGTTCTGGGTGGTGTCGCTGGAAGTCGATTTGGAGGACAGTGTATTGGCTTCCCGGTTAAGCTCCTGCATCAGGAAGTCCAGCCGGCGGCCGCAGGGCCCGCCTTTCTTCAGGGTGCGCCGCACCTCGCTGACGTGGGCGTCCAGACGGTCCAGCTCCTCGTCGACGTCGGATTTCTGGGCCATGTAAACCAACTCCTGTTCCAGGCGGCCCTGGTCAACGTCCGCGCCGAGGTCCTCAATGCGCGCAAGCACCTTGTCGCGTTGCTGCTGCAACAGGGCCGGTACCCGTTCCCGGGTCCTGGCCACCTGCTGCTCAACCTGGTCAATACGCTCAGTCACCATCAGGCTCAGCTTCTCTCCTTCGCGGCCGCGGCTGCTGGCCAAGGTAGCCAGGGCCTCTTCAAATAGTGCCAGTACCGCCTGGTGCAGGACTTCTTCCGACTGCTCCGGAGGGCTGCAGATGCCGGGAAATTGCAGCACTTCCAGTGTCGTAGGCTCCCGGGTTGCCAGCGTGGCGCTCACCTGTGCGCAGGCATTCTTCAGGGCGTCCAGGTTGTCGTGGTTGAGGCTGAGTGACGGGCCGCGCTGTGCGCCTTGCTGAATCCGAATGAAGCAGTCGACTTTACCCCTGGCCAGGGCCTTGCCAAGGCGTTCACGCAGTTTTGGCTCCAGCGCCCTGATACTGTCGGGTAGCTTGAAGCTGCAATCGAGATAGCGGTGGTTGACGGTGCGCAGTTCTATGGTCAGCACGTCCTGGCCGGTATTGCTGTTTTCCCGGGCGAAGGCGGTCATGCTGTGTATATGGCCCAAAACTGCGGTTCCTCGTTCGGTGCGAGCGGTGAGCAGCAGAGTGTAGCAGTTTGCCGGGACTGCTCACAGTGGGGCGCGTATACTGGCGGTTTATCACTGTCGGAGAGATTTAATGCCAAGACCAAGTGGCCGTAACCCCAGTCAACTCAGGGATATCACCATTACCCGCAACTTCACCTGTCATGCGGAGGGGTCGGTGCTGGTCAGCTTCGGCAATACGCGTGTAATTTGCACCGCCTCCGTTGAGGAAGGTGTGCCTCGATTTATGCGCGGTGAGGGGCGGGGCTGGGTAACGGCGGAGTACGGCATGTTGCCGCGCTCAACGAATACGAGAATGGGCCGCGAGGCGGCTCGCGGCAAGCAGGGCGGGCGCACGGTAGAGATTCAGCGCCTTATTGGTCGATCACTGCGCGCCGCCCTGGACCTTAAACTGCTGGGCGAGAACACCATAACTATCGATTGCGATGTAATCCAGGCTGACGGCGGTACGCGCACGGCATCAATAACCGGCGCCTGTGTGGCCCTGGTCGATGCCATCAATTTCCTGCAGCGCAAAAAAGTCATCAAGACGGATCCCCTGCAGCAAATGGTGGCTTCCGTATCCGTTGGTATGTATGAAGGTGAGCCGGTGCTGGACCTGGACTACCCGGAAGATTTCGCCGCGGACACCGACATGAACGTGGTGATGGGTGAATCAGGCAGCTTTATTGAGGTGCAGGGTACTGCAGAAGGTGCGCATTTTGCCCGCGAGGAGCTCAATGCGATGCTGGACCTGGCTGGCGCGGGCATCGCCGAGTTGGTAACCATACAGAAGGCCGCGCTGGCCGCGGGATGATGCGCCTGAAGTTAGATGCAGGAGAGCAGGCCCCGGTGCCTGCCGCTATCGCCTACAGTTCTATATCGTAATCCATGATGACCGGGGCATGGGTGGAAAACTCGCGGCTCTTATAGATGGCGCCGTAATCCACGGCGTACTGTAAGCCTTTTGAAATAACGTGGAAGTCGCTGCGCCAGCCATTACTGGAGCGGTCGCCTTCGGGCCACCAGCTGTATTCGTCCTGGTCTGAATTGATTTCCCTAAAGGCGTCGACGTAGCCGTCCTGGAAGAGTTCGTTCATCCACTGTCGTTCTTCAGCAAGAAAACCTGATACGGTGCTATTGCGTTCCGTATCCTGCACGTCCCCCGGGGTATGAGCGACGTTCCAGTTGCCGCAGATGATGAATTCGCGGCGTTTGTTGCGTACTTTTTGCAGGTGATTGCCCAGCAGTTCGTAGAACTCGTTTTTTCGAGCCTGTTGTTCCGCGTTACCCGGCTCCGCTATGGGTGCGAGCAGGCTGGCCACGCTGATATTTTCATAGTCGGCCTGGATATAGCGGCCTTCCATGTCAAAGTCGGCAAATCCCAGGCCGGTCATAATGGCCTTGGGTAACTGGCGGCAGTAGATGGCGACGCCATTCGCCTTGCCGTCGATGTCGTCAAAGAAGTAGGGGTTGTACTCGGGCGGGAAGAAGAGGCTGTCCTGCAAGTCGTACTCTGAACAGCGTAAGTCCTGAATGCATACAAAATCAGCATCCTGCTCTTTCAGCCAGTCGTAAAATCCTTTTTCGGCGGCGTCTTTGATGCCGTCCGCGCTGAAACTGATAATGCGCATTTATAGCCCCTTGAAATGAGAGCGTGTATCATACTGCTGCCCTGTCCGACGGCGGTGCCGTCGGCATCACAGACAATCAAATAGTCACAACTCGATTGTTGCAGACTATCGTTTTTGCTGCAGTGCGTTATTAATGTTGTTCGCGGCACGGGTCTGCTGGATAGCGATTAGTGGTTGCCGGCCGACTGCCATTCTATCGGGGAATGCCCCCAGAACAAAGTCACCGAGGCGACAATCGGCGATGAATTACTGTCAAAGACACAAGGTTAACGTTCATGCAGGCTTACCAGACTGACTTTATAGAGCTGGCCAGGGAGTATGAAGTACTCAAATTTGGTCAATTCACCCTTAAATCCGGTCGCATCAGCCCCTACTTCTTTAACGCTGGCGAATTTTCCAGCGGCCGCGCCCTGGCACTGTTGGGGCGTTGCTACGCCCGTCGCATTGTCGACTCAGGCCTGGACTTCGATGTGTTGCTGGGTCCCGCCTACAAAGGCATTCCACTGGCCGCCGCCACTGCCATTGCGCTCGCTGACGACCACGGTATGGACGTCCCTTTTGCCTATAATCGCAAGGAAGCCAAGGCGCACGGAGAGGGCGGTATGCTGGTGGGTGCGCCGCTGGCAGGGCGTGTTTTGGTGATAGACGACGTCATAACGGCCGGAACCGCGGTGCGTGAGGTGATTGCCATGATTGAGGGGGCCGGTGCAGAACTGGCCGGCGTCGCCATTGGCCTTGACCGGCAGGAGCGGGGCGAGGGTGAGCGCTCGGCAATCCAGGAGTTGGAGGCGGCCTACGCGATACCGGTGCTCAGCATCATTCAGATGGCCCATCTCATTGAATACCTCGAGCAGGCCGGGGGCGCTGAGGTTGCGCTGGATGCAATGAAAGATTACCGAAGCCGCTACGGGGTTTGACTTGTCGCAGCGCGGCCCAGCCCCTATATTGGGCGTCATGAAATTCATGCGGTCCTTCCTTGCCGGTGTTCTGGCGCCAGCCATACTCCTCAGCCATATGCCCCTCGCTTTGGCAGTGGAGTTATATCGCTATACCAATGACGAGGGCAGCACGGTTATCGACTACCAGGTGCCCCCCGAGCATGTCAAAAAAGGCTACGAGGTGCTCAACGATAAAGGCGTGGTGATTCGGGTCGTGCCGCGGGAGCTCACCGAGGAAGAACAGAAAGAGGCGGATGCTCGCGAGCGCCTGGAGGCCCAGGCACTCGCCGACCAGCGGCGCCTGCAGGAGTGGGATGAGTCACTATTGTTGCGCTACAGCACGGTAGAGGATATCGAAGCGGCGCAGGAGCGTGCATTGATGGACCTGCGGATCCGTGTCAGCATTCTCAAGAGCAACAAACACTCCCTGAAGCAGCAGGTAGAAAATTATCAGGCACAAGCGGCTGAACTGGAGCGCATGGGCAGACCGGTAGACGTGCAGCGCCTGCAGGCTATCGAGGATTTGCAGGCGGAAATTGCCGCTACTGATCGCGCCATCGCGGACCGCGAGGTCGAGGTAGCGGGTGTCAACGAAGCTTTCGAGGCCGATATCGCCCGCTTTACGATTTTGCTGGATATGGTGGAATTCCGTCGCACCATGATGGCGCAGCAGCGTGCAGAAAAGCAGGAACAGCGGCTGGATCCGAGGCGCTAGCCTCTAGCCCAACGGTTGGGCAAAACCGCTCTGACCCGGGAGTGGTTTGGCGACAGCAGGCTTGAAAAAGCCCGACATCAGCAAGTCCCACTGTAGTTTCCAGTCTTCCGTCGGTGAGCGTTTGAAGCCCGAGCGAACATATTGCGATATGCGCCCTTCCGCCGTGGCCATTAACAGGTTGGCAGCGGCGGGAAGAGGAATCGCAGGGCGCAGACCTTCGCGCACCTCTGCTTCCCTGATGACCTGCTTGAGCTGGGTCTCGAAACGGTCAAACAATTGTGCCACGCGCAGGTGCAGACGCTCCGTCTCCCCGGCGAGAGCATCGCCGGTAAGAATACGGGTGATGCCCGGGTTACGCTCCGTAAAGGCCAGCAACAACATCAGCATCTTTTCGCAGCGACCCGCAGCGGTGGATTCTTCGTTGATGATCAACTTGATACGGCTGAACAGGGTTTCCTCGATGAACTCAATCAGGCCCTCGAACATCTTTGACTTGCTGGGAAAGTGGCGATACAGGGCTGCCTCTGAGACGCCGACCTGTTTCGCCAGTCCGGCTGTGGTGATGCGGTTGCCAGGATTGGCTTCCAGCATCTGGGCCAGGGCTTCGAGGATCTGCTGACGTCGTTGCGACTTTCTGGGGGGCATTAGGCTATGTATCGAACAGGGTTGTCTCCATGCTAGCGATTACCTGTGGGCGCTGCAATAAGCAGAGACTAAAATCGGCCTGAAATAAAATGCTTTTTCAGATTTGCTGGTCGCGGCGATTGGTAATCAGTGTGCCGATACCCTGGTTGGTGAAAATCTCCAGCAGCACCGCATGGGGTACTCTACCGTCGATAATATGCGAACTTGCCACCCCGGATTTTACCGCATCCAGCGCGCAGCTGATTTTCGGCAGCATGCCGCCGTGTATGGTTCCGTCCTCGATCAGCGCGTCGACTTCCCCGGTGCTCAGCCCGGTGAGTATGTTTCCCTGTTTATCCAGCAGGCCGGCCACGTTGGTGAGCAACATCAGCTTTTCAGCCCGCATGACCTCAGCCAGCTTGCCTGCAACCAGGTCCGCATTGATGTTGTAGCTGTTGCCTTCGCGGTCTACTCCGATGGGGGCGATAACGGGAATGAAGTGACTTCCTAGAATCAGGTTGAGCACCTCTGTATCGATCTGGTCGACCTCCCCAACGTGGCCAATATCGATGATCTCCGGAGCCTCCAGCTCTGGGCTGTGGCGGGTCACCTTGAGTTGCCTGGCGCGAATCAGCTGTCCGTCTTTTCCAGTCACGCCAATGGCTTTGCCGCCGTTGCGATTGATAGAGGAGACGATCTCCTTGTTGACGCTGCCGCCGAGCACCATTTCAACCACGTCCATGGTCTGCGGCATCGGTGACCCGCATGCCATCCACGAACTCGGTGTGTATGTTCAGTTTTTCCAGCAGCGCTCCTATTTGTGGCCCGCCGCCGTGCACGACCACCGGATTCATACCCACCAGCTTCATCAGCACGACATCGCGGGCAAAACTCTCGTGCAGCAGTGGGTCGACCATGGCGTTGCCGCCAAACTTGACCACAATGGTTTTGCCGGTAAAGCGCTGGATGTAGGGCAATGCCTCGGTGAGTACCTGGGCGATATTGAGGGCGGCCTCGCGATCAAGTGACATGGGTGATAAACCTGCGGGAGCCTCGGGCTCAGAAATCCAGTTCTAGGGAAGAGTCTACCAGCGCTACTTGCTCGCGGAACTCACTGATTATCATGTCCAGCGCCTCTTGCGTTGTCGCTTCAAATCGGGCGGTGAGTGCGGGGCTGGTGTTCGAAGCCCGCAGCAGGCCCCAGCCGTCGGCAAAGTCCACGCGAATGCCATCCATGGTGTTGACCTTACCGTAAGAAAAGTCGGTATTTCGGATTATCCGGTCCATCAGTGGGTACTTCTCATGCTCGGGCACTGGTATCAGTATCTCGGGCGTATTCACGGTGGCCGGGAAGGTGTCGATCATGTCGTCCAGGCTATCGCCCTGGGTGCTCATGATCTCCGCCAGTCGCGCGGCCGCATACATGCCGTCGTCAAAGCCGAACCAGCGTTCCCCAAAGAACATATGACCGGAAAATTCGCCACCCAGCAGGGCACCGGTTTCTGCCATCTTCTCTTTCATGAAGGCATGCCCCGTTTTCCACAATATGGGCCGGCCGCCGTTGCGGGTAATTAACTCTGTCAGGTTGCGGCTGCATTTAACGTCAAAGACAACGTCTGCACCGGGGTTACGGGAAACCACGTCCTGGGCGAATATCATCAGCAGTATGTCTGAGCGCACGATACGGCCGCTACCGGTGACGACCGCAAGTCGGTCACCATCGCCGTCGAATGCCACGCCGAAGTCAGCTTCCTCCCTGACGACGGCTTCGCAAAGCGCGCGCAGGTTATCTTCGTTGGAGGTGTCAGGCGAGTGGTTGGGGAAGTTGCCGTCAACACTGCAGTACATGGGCACTACCTCACAGCCCAGTTCCTCAAACAGCAATGGCGCAACCTCGCTGGTGGCGCCGTTACCTGCATCGATAACCACTTTCAGGGGTACTGCTATGGCGACGTCCTGCACAACCTCGTCAATATAGGCGTCAATAACCTGCTCCTTTATCATCCGCCCGTTGCCCTTGCTGAAATCGCCTTCAAGCACGCGGGTGCGTAAATCCTCGATGCCGCCCGCATGAATGGTCTGCTGGTTGAGTACGATCTTCAGGCCATTGTCAGTTTTAGGGTTGTGACTGCCGGTGATCATCAGTCCTGAGCGGCACTCCAGGTGGCGGGTGGCGAAGTAAAGTACCGGGGTTGGCACCAGGCCAATATCGATGACGTCGCGACCGGACTCCATTAACGAGCGTATCAGCGCGGCCTTGAGCGCGGGGCTGGACAGCCTTCCGTCTGCTGCCACCAACAGTGTTTGTTCGCCCATTTCTCCGGCGGTGGTGCCAATGGCCAGGCCGATTCGTGCCATAATTTCTTCGTTTAGCTCCTTCTCGGCGTCACCGCGAATGTCGTATGCGCGAAAAATATGAGCGGGGAAGCCGGAGGGAATGACAGGCGCTTGCTCCAGGGGCTCTTCTGCTGCAAGGTCCAGTTCCAGAACGTCGTCCAGGTCTGCGGCCGAAGGTGCCTGCTCAATGGAGTCCAGCGTTTCAACCTCCATGCTTGGTAGCGTGCCATGCCTATGGCTGCCTCCCTCGCTCTGGCGCAGGGCCCGCAAGGTCGCGCGACGAAGTTGTCTCGCCACACCGACCAGCTCGGGAATGCTGAGCTTCAGTTCTGATTTGCGATCCGAGGCGGAGATCATACGATTCACGTCTTCGCCGATGATTCGCGGAATACGCAGTGCAACGACAGCGAAACCGCCGATTGCGGCAAGCAGGCAAAAGGCCAGGGCAATATAAAGCGGCAGTTTGGAGGCGCCTAGTGTTGCCACCAGCTCGCTGGACGGCGTAAAGGCCACGCGCCAGTTGGAGTCGGGTATCACGGCAAAGCGCCGGTAGCGAGTAGCGTCTCCCCTGCCAGTCTGGGCTATCGTAGTCGTGCGTTTCTTGCCGTCGCGTGCAGTAAAGATCTGTTCCAGTTCGTACTTGCCGGTCCCGGCGTTGATCGCCCGCAGTAGCTCGGCCAGCGTCTCGTTATCGACAGACGCCACCAGCACGGCACGCCGTCCGCCCATACGCGGATGTTCTACCAATTCTGCAATGGTGGTCAGCCACCGTTCCTCGAACTTGAACGACTCAGGCAGTGTTTCTTCGCCACCCGCGGTGCGCCGCACCAGATCGACCTCAATATGATTGCGCAGGCCCTGGTCACCGCCCTCAAAGATCGCGGTGCCCATGTCTCCCACAGGCACCAGTTTCAGGCTGATCAGGTCCGGGAAATAGTCGAGGACGGCCTGCTCTACCAGTTCAATGTCCTGCTCCGAGCGGCTGGCGATGGCAGAAAGAGCCAGCGGAGACTTCGCTGCACTCTGCAGACGCTGCCGCAATAACAGAACCCGCGAGTGCATGTTGGTGGCTTGCTGGGTGGCAAAAGCCCCGGCCACGCGGTCAGCCTGGCTGGTTTGCAGGCCTGGTTCGCGCACCATTAATAGATAGGCAAAGCTACCCATTATGACCAGCACCGTTAGCAGCAGTCCAGTCAGGGCGACCTTATAAGTGGCATTGCCGGAGGCGCCGATCCCCTGGGGATTACTTGCAGCCTGACGCGACGCCTTTTTGTCTGGCGCTTTGGCTTTGGCTTTTTTCTTCTTTTTAAGTCGATTCAGCATTTTCTTTGGCCGATCCCTCTAAGCCCGAGATAATAGTACGGCGGGGCGCCGTGGTGAATGCGAATAGTGCTTTTTCAACAACTATTGTCACAGCAGCTGGCGATCTCTTCGATAATTTGCCTGGCGATGGTGGTCTTACTGGCCCTGCCTAGCACCCGCTCAGAATCGCTGCGAATGATTGTGACTTCGTTTTCCTCACTATTGAAGCCTATGCCCGGATCAGAGACGTCATTGGCGATGATCATGTCCAGGCCCTTGCGCTGCATTTTTTCCCGGGCATAGTTGCGCACGTCGCGGGTCTCCGCGGCAAAACCGACGGTAAAAGGCCGTTGTTCGCTGGCGGCGACCGCGCTGACAATGTCTGGATTGCGCACCAGTGTCAGGGTGATCTCAGCCTCGCTTTTCTTGATCTTCTGCGCTTCGATCTGCGCCGGACGATAGTCTGCAACGGCAGCGCAGGCGATGAATATATCGCAGTCCGGCACTAACTCCAGGCAGGTCTCGAGCATCTCGGTGGCGCTCTCTACCGGGCGGTATAGTGCGTGCTCGGGTACGGCCAGCGCCACCGGCCCGCTTACCAGGGTAGTGCTGGCTCCAGCAGCAATTGCGGCTTCGGCCAGCGCGTAGCCCATTTTGCCAGAGCTGTGGTTGGAAATATAACGAACCGGATCCAGCGCCTCTCGGGTGGGCCCGGCGGTGATCAGCACGCGCTTTCCCTGCAACAGGCCGCTCTCAAACAGTTGCGCAGCGGCGGCGGCAATCACCTCTGGCTGCTCCATGCGCCCGGGGCCCACATCACCGCAGGCCTGTACACCCTCCGCAGGCCCGATCACGTTGTAGCCTCGCTCAACCAGGGTTTGGTTATTGCGGCTGGTGGCCGGGTCGCGCCACATTTGCTGATTCATTGCCGGCGCCAACAGCACTGGAGCAGGCGTGGCCAGCACGACCGTGGTAAGCAGGTCATCGGCGCGCCCGGCTGCCAGGCGAGCCAGCAGGTCAGCGGTGGCGGGCGCCAGTACCAGCAGGTCTGCCCAGCGGGCCAATTCTATATGGCCCATGCCCTGTTCAGCGGCCTCGTCCAGCAGTTCCGTATGCACCGGGTGCCCCGAAAGGGCTTGCAGGGTGAGTGGAGTGATGAATTCGCGGGCACCGCGGGTCATTACCACCCTGACCGTGGCGCCGAGCTCCTGAAGCTGGCGGACCAGTTCAGCCGATTTGTAGGCTGCGATGCCGCCGCTAACGCCCAGCAGGACATTGCGATTGATTAGATGTGCCATTGTTCAGCTCGAATTGCCACAATAGAGGTAAAGGCAGGGAAAGATAGCATCTGACTCGGGTATTTGACACCGCCCGGGTTCGTCCGCTCAGGGAGGAGCGTTATGGAGAAACGTGGCTGGGAGCCCGGGGAGGGTCCGCGGGACAGGCTGATGTTGCGCGGCGCTCAGGCGCTGTCTGACGCTGAAGTCCTGGCTGTGCTGTTGCAAACCGGCTACCGCCAGTGCAATGCGGTGCAGTTGGCGGCCGAATTGCTCCAGCAGTTTGGTGGCTTGTCCGGCGTTTTGCGCACGGATGCCAGCTTGTTGCTCACCTGCCAGGGGGTGGGGCGGGCCAAGTACGCTGTATTGCAGGCCGCGGCAGAGGTCGCCAGGCGCCAGGCACTGCAGGAGATGGAAGGGGCAGATGTGTTGTCCAGTCCCGGCCAGACCAGGCGTTTTCTGCAACACCACCTGGGCAACCAGGTGCGCGAGATCTTCAGCGTGATCTTTCTCGATAGTCAGCACCGGGTGATTCGGTGTGAAGACCTGTTCCTGGGCACGCTTGACGGGGCCGCGGTATATCCCCGGGAAGTTGCCGTCAGGGCTCTGCAATATCGAGCCGCAGCTGTCATCCTTGCCCACAACCATCCTTCGGGTGTCGCAGAGCCGAGCAGCGCTGACCGCCGCATCACCGAAAGACTCTGTTCGGCACTTGGTTTGCTGGACGTGCGCGTACTTGACCACATTATCGTGGGTAGGGGTCGGGAGTATTCCTTCGCCGAAGAAGGCCTGCTCTAGCCATCGAGATGGCGGATCTCTCCTTGCCTTGCAGGTAGTGTTCTGGTATAAAGTCGCGCTCCGCGCGGCTGGGGTTCCGTTTTGGGCCCGCTAATAGCCTCATTTTTTATCAACTTCCCGCAATTTGGGAGAGACAGAATCATGGCAAGAGTATGTCAGGTAACCGGTAAGCGTCCGGTAACCGGAAACAACGTATCACACGCGAAGAACCGCACACGTCGCCGTTTTTTGCCCAATCTTCACCAGCATCGCTTCTGGGTGGAATCGCAGAAGCGCTTTGTCAGTCTTCGCGTGTCCTCCAAGGGCATGCGCATTATCGACAAGAGAGGCATAGAGGCCGTCCTTGACGACATGCGTGCTCGCGGCGAGAAGGTATAAGGAGAAGTAGCATGAGAGACAAAATCCGCATGAACTCTTCCGCTGGTACCGGACACTTCTATACCACGGACAAGAACAAGCGTACGACACCGGATAAGCTGGAAATGAAGAAGTACGATCCGGTTGCCCGTAAGCACGTGATCTACAAGGAAGCCAAGATCAAGTAAGGCCCCCTGTAGAAACCAGACCAGAAACCCCGGCATGCTCCGGGGTTTTTTGTTTCTGCAGGCAGGTTATTATTGTGCTCTCCTGGTTAAAGCACTAGTCAATGCCGGAACTACCCGAAGTAGAAACCACCCGCCGTGGCGTCCTGCCGCATGTTGAGGGCCGCGAGATCACCAGGCTCGTCGTTCGCGAATCGCGTTTGCGTTGGCCCATTCCCGCTGATTTGCCCGCTCTGTTGCAGGGCCAGAGGGTGGAATCAGTGCAGCGGCGGGCAAAATACCTGCTGTTTGTCACTCCCGCCGGAACTCTGCTGATTCACCTGGGCATGTCCGGGTCGTTGCGTGTTGTGTCGCCCGGGCAGCTGCCGGCAAAACATGATCACTTCGATATTGAACTCAATAGCGGCAGCGTGCTTCGCTACAATGATCCCCGTCGTTTTGGCTGTTGCCTCTGGTTTACGCCGAGTGAGGAGCACCCGTTACTGAGGGACCTTGGACCAGAGCCTCTCTCGGATGATTTTGACGGAGCGTTACTCCATCGCCGCTCGCGCGGCCGCAAGGGGCCCGTCAAGGCCTTCCTGATGGACCAGAAGATCGTGGTCGGCGTTGGTAATATTTACGCTAACGAAGCGCTTTTCCTCGCCGGGATCAGGCCCGACCGGGCCGCGGGGCGTATCTCACTCGCTCGCTATCAAGCTCTGGCAGATCGGAGTAAGCAAGTACTTACTTCCGCCATAAGTCAAGGCGGCACAACGTTGCGTGATTTCGTTGGCGGTGATGGCAAGCCGGGTTATTTTGCCCAACAACTCTATGTTTACGGTCGCGAAGGGCAGCCCTGCAAGCGCTGCGGCCTACCCTTGCGCGAATTGCGAATAAGTCAACGAAGTACCATTTACTGCGTGGCCTGCCAGCGGTGAACAGGCTAAACTGAAATTTCCATAGGGGACGGGGATGCAACCCGGGAGTAATAAAATGAAAAAAAATACTGGCGCTCGCTGCGCCGTTTCTGCATTGATGATTGCCTGCCTGATGATGCCGCAGGCGCTGCTGGCTGAATCAGCGATTGATGAAAGCCCCAATGAGTGGGCGATGGTGGGCGATCTTTTGGTAGCGCGGCCCGTGGGCCTGGTGATGACGGCCGGTGGCGCTGCAGTCTGGTTGGTCAGCCTGCCTTTCACCCTGTTGGCGGGGCACGCTGGCGAAGCCGCGGAGACACTCGTTCTGGGGCCCGGTGAAACTACCTTTATGCGTTGCCTGGGTTGTCGAAATACGGGCTATACCCATAAGGACGTTGACAGCATCCGGGCAGCCCGGGAACAAGACGCAGTGGAATAAAACGAATGCCCCTCAGGACTGCTGCGCGAAACGCTCCTCCAGCGCCGCAGCCACGTGCGGCGGCACGAAGGGGCTGATATCGCCATTTAGCGCGGCGATTTCTCGCACCAGGGACGATGAGATATATGACAGGTGTTCCGATGGCGTGAGGAAAATGCTCTCGAACTCGGGATAGATCGCGCGATTCATATTGGCGAGCTGAAACTCATATTCAAAATCTGCCACTGCGCGCAGGCCGCGCAAAACGCACCGAGCCCCCTGGCTTTGGGCGAAGTCTGTCAGCAGGTTGCTGAATCCGGTGACCTCTACATTGTCCAGGTGTGACAGGGAGGCCTTGCACAGCTCGACGCGCTGCTCCAGCGAGAACAGTGGCGTTTTCTTCTCACTATAGGCGATCGCCACCACCACCCGGTCGAACAGCCTGGCCGCCCGCTCCGTGAGATCAACGTGGCCGTTGGTAACGGGGTCGAATGTGCCCGGGTAAATCACTGTATTGGTGCGCATGGTGCAACCTGACGGCTAGGAACGGGGAATGGTAACCTGATTTACCGGGCGTGAACAATGAACAGCTGGTAGCTGACGTTGCCGGCGCGCTTCTGGCGATACAGTTCCCAATGGTTGCCGGGCGCCAGTGCCGGCTCTCCTGCGGCGCTTTCAATGTAGACCCGTGATTCCGCAGCGAGGCAGTCACTGTCATCGAGTAACTCGCAGCACGGCGCAACCAGGCTCTGGCCGAAAGGCGGGTCCAGGAAGACGATGTTCCACGGCCCGGTGTTGCCAGCGAGGAAGTTAATGGCCGACGCCGTCTGGCACACGCCTCTATCGGCGGCGGCAAGTGCTTGCAAGTGATCCTGAATCTGTGCCGTCGCTTTGCGCGAGTTGTCGATAAAACTGCAGTGTGAGGCGCCGCGGGACAGTGCCTCGAGGCCCAGCGCTCCGCTGCCGGCGAAGAGATCAAGGCAGCGGGCACCATGGATGTGCGGCGCCAGCCAGTTGAACAAGGTCTCACGCACCCTGTCCGTAGTTGGGCGCAAACCCTCGATGTCGGGGAAGACCAGCTTGCGGCCGCGCCATTGTCCACCGATGATGCGCAATTGACCGCGTCCGCTGCCTGCTTTTGGACCTCTCGACATTTAATCACTCTGTTCAGGGATGGTAGGATAGGCGTTGTCGCGGTCGCCACTCTGGAGACTGCAAACTCTAACACGACCTATATGAAATTTTTCAAACGTAAAAAGAAGCCGGAGCTCGACTCGCCCGTTGATCCGGAGCAGCAAGCCGCCGCAGAAGTACCGGGGGAGGCGCGGGACGATCGCGCGACGGAGGGCGCTGCCGAGCCACAGAAAGGAGCAGCGGTTTCTGCCCCTGCTGCAAGGCCGGCTGATTTGGTTCTGCCGGGCCAGGACATGGAGGCAAGTGCAGCCGTTGCCCAGCCGGTCCCCATTAGCGCGGTTGAGCCTGCGCCAGAGATGCCCGTGTCGGTGCCGGGTTCGGAGCCGAAGCCGGTCGCAGACATTGACGAACAGACGGCGACCCTTGCGGCGGAGCCCGCTCCATCCGCACCGCCGAAAGAATCAGCGGAACGCGCTGGAGACAAGCCGGGCTTCTTTTCTCGGCTACGTCATGGGCTCAGCCGCACCAGTGACAACCTGGTGCAGGGAATGGGAAACCTGTTCCTTGGCCGCAAGGAAATAGATGCCGACTTGCTCGAGGAGCTGGAGTCCCGATTGTTGATGGCCGATGTTGGTGTCGACGCTACATTGGAGATAATCGACCACCTTACCCAGCGAGTATCCCGCAAGGAGCTGACCAATCCCGAAGCCCTGCAGAACGCGCTCAAGGGTGAGCTGCTGAACCTTCTCAAGCCCTGTGAAGTGCCTTTGTCAGTAAGTGGTCACAAACCCTATGTAATACTGATGGTAGGCGTTAATGGAGTAGGGAAGACCACCACCATCGGTAAGCTGGCCAAGCGTTTTCAGGCGCAGGGGCGCTCGGTAATGCTGGCCGCGGGTGATACTTTCCGCGCCGCTGCAGTGGAGCAATTGCAAGTTTGGGGTGAGCGTCACGATGTGCCTGTGGTGGCACAGCACACGGGTGCTGACAGTGCCTCGGTATTGTTCGACGCCCTGCAGGCGGCACAGGCCCGCAACGTGGATGTGCTGATCGCTGACACCGCGGGTCGCCTGCACAACAAGGACAACCTCATGGAAGAATTAAAGAAGGTGGTCCGGGTGATGGGAAAAATTGATGACAGCGCCCCGCACGAGGTGATGCTGGTGCTGGATGCCGGTACTGGCCAGAACGCGCTGGCCCAGGCCGACCACTTTCGTCAGTGGGTGGGCGTGTCGGGGCTGACACTCACCAAGCTCGATGGCACGGCCAAGGGCGGTGTGATTTTCGCCATCGCCAAGAAACTGGGTCTGCCTATTCGTTTCATAGGGATTGGTGAGGCCGCCGACGATCTTCGGCCGTTTGAGGCAGAGCCGTTTATCGAGGCATTGTTTGCAGGGGACGACGCATCGGGATGATCAGTTTTGAGCGCGTCAGTAAGCGCTATGCAGAGGGCCACGACGCCCTTCGTGAGGTCAGTTTCGACATTGCGCGTGACGATCTGGTCTTCCTCACCGGGCATTCCGGGGCAGGCAAGAGCACGCTGATGCGGCTTATCATGCTCATGGACCGCGTCACTCGCGGCAAGGTACTGGTTAACGGAGTCGATCTGGCCACCGTTGCCAGGCGTAATATCCCCGCCCATCGCCGGGACATCGGCGTGGTCTTCCAGAACCACCAACTCCTCTTCGATCGTCCCGTGTTCGATAACGTCGCCCTGCCCTTGATAATCAGTGGTTACGAGTATCGCGAGGTAGGGCGCCGGGTGCGTGCCGCACTCGACAAGGTGGGTCTGCTCACTAAGGAAAGAGCGATGCCGCTGACGCTGTCGGGCGGTGAGCAACAGCGAGTAGGTATTGCCAGGGCTGTGGTGGGTCGACCCAGTATCCTGCTGGCCGACGAGCCCACCGGCAACCTCGACCCTGAACTTTCGGCGGAAATAATGAAGTTGTTTGAAGACTTCAACCAGGTTGGGGTAACGGTGTTAATTGCCAGTCACGACCTGGCGCTGATCTCCCGCCTGCGTCACCGCATTCTCACCCTGAGCGAAGGACGCCTGGTTAACGGGGGTGTGCTGTGAACAGGTCACGCCCGGAGGGCGCCCGCCAGAGTCGCGCGCGATTCGCTGATCGCTATAACGCCTGGTTGCGTCATCACCGCCTCTCTGCGGCAGATAGCCTGCATCGAGTGCTCGCCAATAAACTCTCTTCACTCATGACCTTCCTGGTTATCGGTATAGCACTGGCGCTGCCCGTTGGGTTGAATGTGGCGCTGGATAACGCTACCCAGCTCAGTGCCGGCTGGGAGAGCCCATCGCAGATTTCCCTGTTCTTGCGCGATGGTATAAGCGGCGATGACGCGGCGGCGCTTGCCAGCCAGCTGGAGGAGCGGGAGGACATAAGTGCTGTGCAGGTTGTTTCCAGTGAGGCAGCCCTGACCGAATTCAGTGCCTTGTCGGGCTTTGCCGATGTGTTAGCCAGCCTGGAGGAGAATCCACTGCCTAATCTGTTGTTGGTGACCCCGGCAGCGCAGCTGGAGGGCCCGGCGGTAGGTAATCTGCGCACGCAGCTGGGTGAGCGCCAAGAAGTCGCCGAGGCGGTCCTGGACATGGAGTGGTTGCAGCGACTCAATAGCCTGATGGAGCTTACCAGGCGCATTGTCCTGGCCATCGGCGGGCTGCTGGTGGTCGGCGTGGTACTGATTCTGGGCAATACGATCCGTCTGGCAATAGAAAATCGGCGGGAGGAGATTGTCATCGTCAAGCTGGTGGGTGGCAGTAACCCTTTTGTGCGCCGCCCGTTCCTATACACCGGGTTGTGGTTTGGCTTTGGTGGCGGGCTGGTAGCCGCGATACTGGTGGGTATTTGCCTCTGGTTCCTGCAGGCGCCTGTCTCCCAACTCGCCGCCCTCTATGAGAGCGACTTTGCGCTCAAGGGCCTGGGTATTATGGGTAGCCTGAATCTCTTGTTACTGGGGGGGCTACTGGGCCTCGCCGGTGCCTGGCTTGCGGTAACCCGGCATTTGGCGGATATCGAGCCCCGGTAGCATGGCACGGTGACGCCTGTGGCTGCTTTGGGCTCCACCGGTTGTCACTGGGTTTGGGCTGGAACCGGACGCAGTGTTTCGGGGTCATAACTCGCTCAGTGCATGGTTATCACCCTGATTTAATTGGAAATAGCGTCACTTTAACCCCCCGGATGTTGAACTTTTCCCGAATTAGCACTCTAATATAGAGAGTGCTAATATTGCCGCCCAATTAATGGAGAACCCAGTATGAGTTTCAGCCTGCAACCTGTAGACCAGATGGTACCGGGAGCTAATCTTCCCGCCTATGTCCAGGCCGTGAGCAGCATCCCCGTACTCAGCCCGGAGCGCGAGCGCGAGCTGGCTGACGATCTTTACTACAACGACAATCTTAATGCGGCACGTGAATTAATCATGTCGCACTTGCGGTTTGTCGTGCATATCGCGCGCAGTTATTCCGGTTACGGACTGGCCGAGGCGGACCTGATTCAGGAAGGCAACGTGGGCTTGATGAAGGCGGTCAAACGCTTTAACCCGGAAAAAGGTGTGCGCCTGGTGTCGTTTGCTGTGCACTGGATCAAGGCAGAGATGCATGAATTTATCCTGCGTAACTGGCGCATCGTGAAAGTGGCCACCACCAAGGCCCAGCGCAAATTGTTCTTTAACCTGCGCAGCAAGAAGAAGAGCCTGGCCTGGTTGAGCGCAGATGAGGCGCAGGCAGTTGCTGAGGACCTCGGCGTAGACGTGAAAGAAGTGCAGCGCATGGAGGGTCGTCTGTCCAGTCGCGATGTCGCTTACGACCTGCCGACTGACAGTGATGACGAGGACAGCTGGCAATCACCTCAATATTACCTGCAGGATCACGAAGCCGACCCGGCCGTGACCGTGGAAGAGGGTGATTGGCAGGAAAACTCCCAGGCCCAGCTGCATAGCGCACTGGCTGACCTTGACGAGCGCAGTCGCGATATTCTCGCCCAGCGCTGGCTGGCGGAGGAGAAGTCGACCCTGCATGAGTTGGCTGACCATTACGGCGTATCAGCTGAGCGTATTCGCCAGCTTGAAGCCAACGCCATGAAAAAGCTCAGGGCTGCGATAGCTGCCTGACGTCAGGCTGACACTACTCCAGGAGAGCCCGCCACCGCGCGATTGAGTCCTACTCGTCGTGTGGGGCGGGCTCTTGTCGTTGCAGGGACTGCAAAAACAACTGTCGATTGGTTAAACTGAAAAAATGGCAAAGTTATTTATTACCCTGGCGTCGCTGGGGGGCATGTTGGCGGTGGCCTTTGGGGCTTTCGGCGCCCACGCACTGCGTGGCAGGCTGGACGCGTATTCCACGGGCGTATTTGAAACCGCCGTGCAGTACCACTTTTATCATTCCATCGCGCTATTGGCGGTGGGGGTGATCGCCCTGAGCCAGCCACAGACAGTGATGTTGAAAAGCGCCGGGTGGTTATTCCTCATTGGGATCGTGGTGTTTTCTGGCAGCCTCTATCTATTGGCCCTGACCGGGGTCAAGTGGTTGGGCGCCATCACGCCCTTTGGTGGTCTTGCTTTCATCGCCGGTTGGGCGTGCCTGGCTGCCGTCGGCTGGAAGCTGCTTGCCTAGGATGCGGGACTCTGCAAGGGACCGGCGTATCCGCAGCTATGTGTTGCGTACGGGAAGGATGACCCCGGGACAGCAGCGCGCCTTTGACGAAAAATGGGCGCAGTGGGGGTTGGAGCACTCGCAGGGCGACCTGGATTTTGATGAGGTGTTTGGACGCTCGGGCCCACGGGTGCTCGAGATAGGGTTCGGCATGGGCCAGTCCCTGGTCGCCATGGCGTTAGCGGCACCGGAAAAGAACTTTATCGGCATAGAGGTCCACAAACCCGGGGTAGGCCGTCTATTGCAGTCCATCGCCGATGAAGGCGTAAGCAACATTCGTATTTATTGCCACGATGCAGTGGAAGTATTACGCGATTGCATCGCTGATGGTTCCCTGGACACGGTACAGATATTTTTCCCTGACCCCTGGCACAAGAAACGACATCACAAACGTCGCCTGATACAACCGGAGTTCGTCGCGCACTTGCGCCTTAAACTCAAACCGGGCGGTGTTTTGCACCTGGCAACAGACTGGGAGCATTATGCGGAGCAGATGATGGAGGTGCTTGGCGGCGCGCAGGGTTATACCAATACAATGGCCCCCGGAGAGTTTGCTCCCCGGCCCGAGTCGAGGCCAATGACCAAATTCGAGGCGCGCGGCGAACGTCTGGGACACGGCGTCTGGGACTTGTTATTCACCCGAACGGCCTGAGTCAGTCACCAGCGGTTCAGGCAGGCCTGCCGGTAGCGTTAATGCAGGAATTCAGTAATTACCGAGTCCAGAAAGCGTCTACCCAACGCGCTGGTTTTCACCTGATCGTCATGCTGAATCAATAGCCCGCGTTGCACCAGTGAGCTTATTCGCGGCTCTACAGTGCTTGATGGTAAGCCTGTCAGCGCTTCAAAGCGGTGCAGTAAAAAACCATCATTGAGACGCAGCGCAAACAGCATGAATTCCTCAACAATTTCATCCCTGCCCAGCACTCGCCGATTCACGGTGCGCTGCTTACCGCCGAGGTAATCGGCAGGCGCCCGGGTCTTTGCATAGCGGGTAATCGTGCCATCCGGCAGGGTGATCTTGCCGTGGGCCCCGGCACCGAGAGCAAGGTAGTCCCCGAATGACCAGTAGTTCAGGTTGTGCCGGCACTGCCTGCCCGGGCGGCTATAGGCGGAAACCTCGTACTGCGAGTATCCGTTGTCAGCCAGTAATTGCTCACCGTTGTCCTGGATAGAGGCCAGCTGGTCTTCCACGGGCAATAGTGGAGGCTGCTTGTGGAACACGGTGTTGGGCTCGATGGTGAGCTGATACCAGGAGAGATGTGGCGGCTGGAAGGCCAGGGCCTGTTCCAGGTCATACAACGCGTCGTCCTGGTTCTGTGCGGGGAGCCCGTGCATCAGGTCAATATTGAAGTTGTCGAAGCCCGCCAGACGCAGCTGCTCGATGGCTGACCTGGCCTGGCTGCTATTGTGCACACGGCCCAGGGCCGTTAATTTTTCGTCCTGGAAGCTCTGCACTCCCAGTGATAATCGGTTTATGCCAGCCTGGCGAAAATCCCGAAATTTTCTTGCTTCTGCACTGCCCGGGTTTGCCTCCATGCTTGCTTCGAAGTCATCGGCAAAGCTGAGCATGGTAGCCAGGCCCGACATCAGGCGCTTAATGGCGTCTCCGCTGAACAAGCTTGGCGTGCCACCGCCAATAAACAGGGTGTCGATGCTGCGACCGGCTACCCAATCCAGATCGCTTTCCAGGTCTGTCAGCACTGCATTGACATACTCCTGTTCGGGAATGTGCGTGCTTTCATGTGAATTAAAGTCGCAATAGGGGCATTTGCGTTCGCACCAGGGCAGGTGCACATACAGGCTAAGGGGCGGCGAGGACACGTCTCAGCTTTGCTTCTGCAGTGCCTTTAGCAGCAGGGCGCTGGCCTTGGCCCGGTGACTGATCCGGTTTTTGATTGCCGTGTCCAGTTCCGCTGCGCTGCAGCCATGCTCCGGCAGGAAAAACAACGGATCGTAACCAAAGCCGCCGTCGCCGCGCGGGGCAGTCAGTATGCTTCCCTCCCAACTTCCCTGGCAGACCACGGGATTGGGGTCAGTGGCATGTCGCATGTAGACCAGCACACACTGATATCTCGCACTGCGCTGTGCGTCGGGCACCCCGGCCAGTTCGCGCAATAGCTTCTCATTGTTGCCGCTGTCCCCGCCAACGGAGTAGCGGGCTGAATAAATTCCCGGTGCACCGTTGAGATGATCCACTTCCAGCCCGGAATCATCGGCGATAGCGGGCAGCCCGGTGTGCGCGGCGGCTGCCCTGGCCTTGATGATGGCGTTTTCGACGAAACTCAGGCCGTCTTCGGGCACGTCGGGTGCCTGGTACTGCGCCTGCGGATGCAAGATCACGTTTAACGGTGCCAGAATGCGGTTCAGCTCCCTGAGCTTGCCGGCATTGCCACTGGCCAGCACGATGACGGTGTCCTTCAAGGTTTCTGGTCCGTATACATCTGGTGCTTTAGTTCAAAGGTGTAGGTTTGCTGTGCGCCCTCGGGCCGAAAATATACCTGGAAGTGGCGCCACTCCTTGTCGAGGAATTTCAGTTCTGCGATATAGTAAATCGCCGGGCCTTCGCGAACTTCCTGGAATTCAAGTTCATCAGTCTTGCGCATCAGGTCCCAGGTCGTTCCCTTGAGTTGCATGGAGCGCGGTGAGCTACTCGCTTCCCCGCTGTGCTCGCGCACCGAGAGATTGAGAATGGCGCGGGTTTCGCCGCGGGTTATGCCATAGGTGGCCGCGACTTTGGGCTCGATAAATGTGGTATTTACCACGCTGTAGTGAAGCTCGTAGGGGCCAAACATTTCCGATAACTGGGCCGCTGCAGGCAGCGCCGACAGCAGGGTCGACAGCAGGAGAAAAAGCTTGGCGGTACGCATGAACACCTCAGCGTGTAATGTGATAGATAGCCGTGGTTGCAAACAGGTTGGGCCAGGTCGTCGCCAGCAGCGGTTCCCGGTCTGTGTTGCCCACAAAGTCCCTCGACAGTATCCGGATACCCCGCTGCTCGCACAACTCTTCGAAATCGCGCACCGTGCAGAAGTGAATATTCGGCGTGTTGTACCACGAGTGGGGCATGAACTCAGACACCGGCATACGACCGCGAGTTCCAAGGTGCAGGCGACATCGCCAGTGGCCGAAGTTGGGGAAAGTGACAATGCACTCCCTGCCGATGCGCAACATTTCCTCCAGCACCCGGTCCGGGTAATGCACAGCCTGCAGCGCATGGGCCATTACCACGGTATCGAAGCTCTGGTCGGGAAAATTTCCCAGTCCGCCGTCCAGATCCTGCTCAATGATGTTCAGGCCGCGGGCGATCGCTGAGGTTATATTGTCTTCATCTATCTCGATACCGGTGGCGCTGACCTGCCGCTCGCGCTGCAGGATTTGCAGAAACTCCCCGTTCCCGCAGCCCAGGTCAAGCACGCGGGAACCGGGCTCTATCCATCGTAAAATGTGGCTCAGGTCCAGGCGCATCAGGTGTCACCGCCCACTCTCTGCATATAGGCAGAAAACGTTTTCAGGTAGCGAGGTATCGGCATGAGGAAGGCATCATGTCCTTCATTGGCTTCGATCTCTGCATAGGTAACCGGGCGTTTTGCCGCGATAAGGGCGTCGACGATTTCCCGGGAGCGGCTGGGAGCAAAGCGCCAGTCCGTGGAAAACGATATCACCAGGAAGCTGCACATCGCGTGGGAAAACGCCCTTACCGGGTCATTGTCGTACTCGCGAGCGAGGTCAAAGTAGTCCAGCGCGCGGGTCATGAGAATGTAGGTGTTGGCGTCGAACTGGGAAGAGAACTGACTTCCCTGGTAGCGCAGGTAACTCTGGACCTGGAACTCGATGTCGTCCTCGTTGCCCAGCTCAAAACTGCCTGCGCGTAGCTCACGACCGAATTTATTGGCCATTGCCTCGTCCGAGAGATAGGTGATGTGGCCTACCATGCGCGCCAGTGACAGCCCCTGCGAAGGTATATTGTCCCTGTAAATGTAGTTGCCTTCCTCAAAAGCGGGGTCGGAGAAAATAGCCTGGCGCGCGAGCTCGTTGAATGCGAGATTCTGGGCGCTGAGTTTCAGTGCGGCGGCGAT
Source organism: uncultured Gammaproteobacteria bacterium (assembly GCA_963845135.1). Lineage (GTDB taxonomy): Bacteria > Pseudomonadota > Gammaproteobacteria > Pseudomonadales > Halieaceae > Halioglobus. Next base: position 84,541 of record CAWJQW010000016.1, read on the forward strand.
CACCACACAGTGCTTCAGCCGCTCCGGATACGCCAACGACCAGCGCATGGCCTGCATGCCGCCCAGGCTGCCGCCTATCACCGCGGCCCAACAGTCGATGCCGAGCCTGTCAGCGAGGCGCGCCTGGCTGTGCACCCAGTCACGTGCCCGCAATGGTGGGAAGTCAGGCCCCCACGCTTTGCCGGTATCGGGGTTGATCGACGTGGGCCCTGTGGAGCCATGGCAGCCACCTAAATTGTTCACGCTGACGACGAAAAACCGGCTTGTATCAATCGGCTTACCGGGGCCGATGCACTCGTCCCACCAGCCTGGCTTGCGGTCTTTCTCGTCGTGGAAGCCCGCGGCGTGATGGTGGCCGGACAGGGCATGGCAGATGAGAATCGCGTTGGTTTTACCAGGGTTCAGTTCGCCATAGGTTTCGTAAACCAGTTCGAAACTGGACAGCTCGCGGCCACAGGCCAGCAGCAACGGCTCGTCAAAGCGCGCCACCTGTGGCTTAACAATGCCGACGGAGCGACTGTGCTGACCGCTGTTCACAAACCGATCACGAGTGCCGGGTGCAGGCCGATGCCCGCAGCCATGTGGCGCAGCGCTATCTGCACGACGTTGATCAATATGAATACCAGGATCGGCGAAAAGTCCATGCCGCCCATGGCCGGCAGAACCTTGCGAAAAGGTGCCATAACCGGTTCCGTGATCTGGTAAAGCAGGTAGACCGCGGGGTTATTCGAGCCAGGGGCCACCCAGCTCAGGATGATCGTGGCGAGCAGGGCGAAAAAGTAGATGTTTACCAGTAGGCCGACAACGCCCAGTGCGGACCATGCCAGTAGCAAGCCGACATTCGGCAAGCCCAGTCCATAGAGCGCCATCACCGCAACAATTGCCAGGGCTTGCAGTATCAGGGTTAGTAATAGTGAAGCGACGTCTATACCGCCGATACCCGGAATTAAACGGCGCAGGGGTATCACCAGTGGATTGGTTATTTTTACCAGGAACTGGCAAATAGGGTTATAGAAGTCCGCCCGCACCAGCTGCAGCAGGAAACGCAGCAGCATTGCCATCATGTACAGTGTCAGTGCAGTCTGTATGAGGTAGACAAAAATTTCGTTTGCGGCGCTCATGGTGCTTATCCCATCTCCCTGGCCATGGCGTCGGCGCGATCCGCCGCCGCCTCCATGGCATTGCTGATCAGCTCTCGCACTCCAGCGGCTTCAAAGCTGTTTATAGCTGCCTCTGTGGTGCCCCCCGGGCTTGTCACCCTGCGACGCAGTTCCGCCAGGTCCACGTCATTTTCCAGGCCCATTCTGGCGGCGCCCATACCCGTCTGTAAGGCCAGCCTTGTGGCAGTGTCTCGCGAGAGTCCCTGTGCTACAGCGGCATCGATCATCGCTTCCATGAACAGAAAGAAGTAGGCGGGCCCGCTACCGGAGAGGGCAGTGACCGCGTCGAGGTCATGCTCTGCGGGGACCCACTCGATGATGCCCACTGCCGATAGAATCTGCGCCGCCCATTCTCGCTGCTGTGCAGAGACATCGGCGTTGGCGTATAACCCGCTCGCACCGCAACCCAGTAGCGCTGGCGTATTAGGCATGCAGCGTACGATAGGTGTTGCTGTTCCCAACCATGTTTGCATGCTGTTGATAGTGATGCCTGCGGCGATTGAAATGACAAGGGCTCCGGTGTTGCCCAGGGCAGTGCTGATATCATTGCAGACCGATGCCATTACCTGGGGCTTTACCGCAAGGATGACCACGTCGGCCCCGTCAACCGCCTCTGCGTTGCTGGAGCAGGTCACCACGGGCGCCACTTCGCGAAGCCGGAGCAGGCTTTCAGGGAACGGGTCGGCGGCTCTGATAAGTCTAGCGTCATGACCGGCCGCCACCAGTCCGCCAACGATGCTGGAAGCCATGTTGCCGGCGCCGATAAAGGCGATTTCGGGTGTGGTCAAAGCAGGTTCCTCAAGCGGCCGGGAGCCGCAGGCAGACGTCGCGGTGCCAGTGCGCGCTGTCGATGCGGATCAGGGAGATTCGCGAAGATGATGTGTTATGCATAGTGCGTCGCAGTATAGCGCCACACCCGGGGCAAGATCACCCTTGTCGAGGCCCGAAAATGGCGGTGCCAATACGTAACAGGGTGGAGCCCTCGGCGATGGCGGCCTCCATGTCCCCCGACATGCCCATGGACAGTGTGTCCATTTGCGGATATTGCAGTTGCAGCGCACTCAGTGCGTCCCGCAACCGGGCGAATTGGGCGCGTTGGTCGGCCGCACAGTCTGTGGCAGCAGGTATGGCCATCAGGCCGCGTAGCTGCAGCCGCGGCAGCTTGTCCACAAATGCCGCCAGCGCAGGCAAATCCTCCAGGGTGACACCGGATTTACTGGATTCCCCGGAAATATTGACCTGCAGGCATACCTGCAGCGGTGGCTCGCCCGGGGGGCGCTGCTCGCTGAGGCGTCTGGCAACCTTTTGCCTGGCCACTGAGTGTACCCATTGGAATTGCTCTGCAATCGGGCGAGTCTTGTTGGATTGCAGGGGGCCGATGAAGTGCCAGGTGATGGGCAGGTCGGTGAGTGCCGCAATTTTCTCGCCAGCCTCCTGCAGGTAGTTTTCACCAAACTGGTCCAGACCGCAGGCGTAGGCGCGACGAATGTCTGCGGCAGACCGGGTTTTGCTGACCGCCAACAGTAAAATGTCGCTTTCTTGTCGATCGTACTTTTCTACACTCTGGCGTAGCCTAAGGCGTAGCTTTGCGATATTGTTTTCGAGCGAGGTGTGTGTCATGGCGCGGATGGTAGCTGATTCTACCCTGCCGGAGCCAGTGGCTTGCCTGCGTGAAATCAAGAAAAATATAGCGGCCAGGTGCCGTGGGACCGGTGCTTTAGGGGAGCCTGGAGAGGCTGGCACCCAACCGTAGGGGAGATATATGGACATTACAGAGTTGCTGGCATTCAGCGCTAAACAGGGGGCATCTGACCTCCACCTCTCGGCAGGATTGCCGCCTATGATCAGGGTTGATGGTGATATTCGCCGCATCAATCTCCCGCCCATGGAACACAAACAGGTTCATGAGTTGATTTACGACATCATGAACGATAAGCAGCGCAAGGACTACGAAGAGTTCCTGGAGACCGACTTCTCCTTTGAGGTGCCTGGTGTCGCGCGCTTTCGTGTCAATGCCTTTAACCAGAACCGCGGTTCCGGCGCGGTCTTCAGAACCATTCCTTCAAAAGTGCTCACCATGGAAGACCTGGGCATGGGACAGGTATTTCGGGACATTTCCATGATGCCCCGCGGGCTGGTACTGGTGACCGGGCCCACCGGTTCGGGCAAGTCGACCACACTGGCTGCAATGGTTGATTTCATCAACGACAATAAATATGAGCATATCCTCACTATCGAGGATCCTATCGAATTCGTACACGAATCGAAAAAGTGCCTGGTCAACCAGCGAGAGGTACACAAGGATACGCTGGGCTTCGCCGAGGCACTGCGATCGGCCTTGCGTGAAGACCCGGACATTATCCTGGTGGGCGAGCTGCGCGATCTTGAAACCATTCGCCTGGCACTGACCGCGGCGGAAACCGGTCACCTGGTGTTTGGCACATTGCACACGACTTCTGCAGCCAAGACCATTGACCGTGTGATCGATGTGTTCCCGGCTGCAGAGAAAGACATGGTGCGCTCAATGCTTTCCGAGTCGCTGCAGGCGGTTGTTTCCCAGACCCTGCTCAAGCGGGCAACCGGGGGACGGGTCGCGGCACATGAGATCATGCGCGGCACATCTGCGATACGTAACCTCATCCGCGAAGACAAGGTGGCGCAGATGTACTCCGCGATACAGACTGGCCATGCTATCGGCATGCAGACTATGGACCAGTGCCTGCATGAACTGGTAGAGAAGCGTGTTATTGGCCGCGATGTCGCGCGCGAGAAAGCGCGCATGCCGGAGAATTTTTAGTCCGGCTAGCACCGGAAGGACTCACAGGGGAGTGGTCTTATGAACATTGATGATTTATTAGAAAGAGTGGTTGCAGAGGGCGCCTCAGACGGCTTTATATCCGCGGGTGCATGTCCCAGTATCAAGGTGGATGGCAGCCTCTTTCCCATTCGCGAGACGCCCCTGACGGCAGAAGAAGCGCGAGACCTGGTGCTGTCGACCATGGACGAAGAGCAGCAGTCCTATTTTCTCAAGCATCATGAATACAATTTCGCCATCGGTCGCGAGGGGCTGGGCCGGTTCCGCGTCAGCTGTTTCCAGCAGCGCGGCGAATGCGGCCTGGTGTTGCGCCGTATTGTCACCGAGATACCCACGGTCGATGAACTGGGCCTGCCGCCCATCATCAAGGAACTGGCGATGACCAAACGCGGCCTGGTTGTTTTTGTGGGTGCCACCGGCACAGGTAAATCAACGTCCCTGGCGTCCATGGTCGGCTACCGCAACCACAACAGCCGCGGGCACATTATCACCATCGAAGACCCCATCGAATACATGCACAATCATGGTAGCTGCATCGTCACCCAGCGTGAGGTGGGCGTGGATACCGAGTCATTCGATGTGGCTTTGAAAAATACCCTGCGCCAGGCCCCTGACGTTATCCTGATCGGTGAGGTACGCACCGCAGAGACCATGATGCAGGCCCTGACGTTCGCTGAAACCGGACACCTTTGCCTGTGCACACTGCACGCTAATAATGCCAACCAGGCGCTGGATCGGATCCTGAGCTTCTTCCCTCCCGAGCACCACTCCCAGATATGGATGGACCTGTCGCTGAACCTGAAGTCGATGGTGGCGCAGCAGCTGTTGCCGCGCAAGGATGGCAATGGCCGCACGCCGGTAGTGGAGGTCTTGCTCAACACGCCCCTGGTCGAGGATTACATTCGCAAGGGCGAGGTGCACCTGATCAAGGACCTGATGTCCAAGTCTACGGAACTGGGCATGCAGACGCTGGACCAGTCCCTCACCAAGGCATACAAGGAAGGGCTTATCACCAAGGAAGATGCGATTCGCTACGCTGACTCTGCCAATGATGTTCGTCTGGCGATCAAGATGTTCGAGCGCGGCCAGTTCGGCGGTGGTGCGGATGATTTTTCCCTGTCCTTCGAAGACAAGGACGACCGCGGCCAATTCATGGGGCGTACCTAGGCTCGCCTGGTCAGGATTGCTCTGCCAGCCAGGTCTGCAGAATCAGCTCTGCAGCAAGGCTGTCTATGGGGTCACGCTTATAGTCCCCCCGGTGGCCCTGCTCCCTGCTGAGTTGTTTGGCTTCAAAGCTGCTTAAACGCTCGTCAACCATCACTACCTGCAAACCCAGGCGCCCGTGCAGGCGCCGGGCAAACTTGTTGGCCCGCGCAGACAAGTCGCTGCTGCTGTCATCCATGTTCAGGGGCTCACCGACGACCAACAAGTCCGGCTGCCATTCGGCAACCAGTCGATCCACCGCCTCCCAGTCGGGAATCCCCTCCCGCGCCCGCAGAACAGGCAGCGAACGGGTAGTGCCCAGCAGGGTGCTGCCAGTCGCAACGCCGATCTGGCGCAGACCGAAGTCAAAGGCAAGGACGCTTCTGGCTCCCGCTTTCAGGCGTGTCCCGCCTCGCCGGAGATGAGGTTCATGTCGATGCCCAGACGCGCTGCCGCGGTGCCTACGCGTTGGTCCACAGGCGTGGTAAAAATGATGTCACTGTCGGCTGGGAGGGTCAGCCAGCTGTTTTCGGCGAGTTCCTGCTCCAGTTGCCCGGCTGACCAACCGGCGTAGCCCAGGGCGATAAGGTGATCCTCAGGTCCTTTACCATCTGCGATGGCGCGCAGAATGTCCCGTGAGGTGGTCAGGTTGATCTCGTCCGTCACCCGCAGGTTGGCTTCCCAGGTAGTGTCACAGCCACGATGCAGCACGAAACCGTGGTCTATCTGCACCGGGCCTCCAGCCATTACCGGTTCGTTATTAAAGGCAGCAGGGCTGTTGATTTGCAGGTGTTCAAAGATTTCACCAAGGCTCAGGTCGAGGGGCTGGTTAATGACAATGCCCATCGCGCCGCTCTCTCCATGCTCGCAAATGTAGGTGATGCTATGGGAGAAAATGCCTTCACTCAGCGTCGGCATCGCCAGCAGGAAGTGATCTCGCAAGCTGTCGCTGCTCCTGGCGCTGGTGGCATGAATTTTACCGGGCATGCTGGTTAAGAAGACCTCTTTCAGGTGGAGTGGACAAGCAAAATGTAGACGCCAGGGTGTTTAGTCTGAGCCTAGCTCATCCTGCTGAAATTGCCACGTACGAACAATTTCCAGCTTGTCCGTGGTGGCGGCGAGTTCCGGCGGAAAGGGTGAGTAGGGCGCTGCCATGCGCACAATTTTAATGGCCGCCTCGTCGAGTACGGCGTACCCGGATGATTTAAGTACGCGGATGTCTTCCAGGGCCCCATCGCTTTTGATGACAACCAGCAGGCGCAGGTCGCCGTAGAGTCCATAACGAATGGATGCTTCCGGATAGTACTTGTTGCCCACGGCTTCCAGCCGACGCCGCCAATCGAGGAGGTAAGCCGCGTCCGCGGCTTGTTTGGCAGATACCGAGGTCAGTCGTCGCACGCGGGGATTGGTTGTCTGCGACCGGGTTTGCTTGTCCAGCTCTGCTTGCAATGAGGCCAGTTGGCGGTCTAGCCGCTCGACTTCGGGGTGCATTCCCGGGGTCAGGTTCGGTCGCTGCTCGTCTTCCCGCTGGTCTTCTGTGACGGCCCTGGGCGCCGCGGCCACAGTTGACAGTAGTTCGCCATTGGTGCTGGCTTCGGTTGTGGTCCGGCGCGGCGCTGACTGTTGCTGCACCGCGGACTGCATGGGCAGCTCGTTGTTGCGTGAGGTCACCGCGTCGAGGTCCGCCAGCTCGCCGCCACCCTCCTGATTGCTCTGGGCAACGTGCCTGGCCTCATCGGGGGCTGCCTGGCTGGGCCGGGTGGCCAGGGTCACTTCAATCTGTGAGTTCACTCGGGGGCTGGAGTCATAGTCGAAAGAGACAACCAGGACCAGCAACACATGCACAAGCGCAGCCGCAAAAATCGCGTTGCGCATCCGCCTGTGGTCGCCCTGGGGGTTCTCCAGATAGTACATGTATGTCGCAGCTCAAGCCCTGTTTGACAACTCTTCGGCAATACAATCCATCAGGTCACCGGCGATGTCCAGATCGTATGCTGCGTCAATTTCACGGATGCAGGTGGGGCTGGTGACGTTGATTTCTGTGAGATAGTCGCCGATGACATCCAGCCCGGCGAAGAGGATGCCTTGTTCGCGCAGAGATGGCGCGACCTGTTCTGCGATCCAGCGATCTCGGTCGCTCAATGGCTGTGCTCGACCGGAGCCGCCCGCAGCCAGGTTGCCGCGGGTTTCTCCCACCAGGGGAACGCGAGCCAGGCAGTAGGGCACTGCCTCGCCGCCGACCACCAGAATGCGTTTGTCGCCGTCGACGATCTCGGGAATGAAGCGCTGCGCCATGATGGTGCGCGTGCCTTCCTCGGTGAGGGTCTCCAGGATAACGCTGACGTTTGGGTCATCTGCCCTGGCGCGAAAAATAGCAGTACCCCCCATGCCGTCCAGTGGCTTATAGATGACGTCCTCGTGCTCATTGTGGAATGCGCGCAAGCGCTGCATATCTCGACTGACAAGTACCGGTGGGCAACACTGCGGAAACTGTGTCGCAAAGACTTTCTCGTTGCTGTCACGCAGGCCCTGGCAACGGTTAACGATCAGGGTGCCCTTGCGCTCGGCGTCTTCGAGTATGTAGGTCGTGTAAAGGAATTCATTGTCAAATGGCGGGTCCTTGCGCATCAGGATCACGTCCAGGTCGGAAAGCGCGCGGTCCTCGGCTGGCTGCATGTTGTACCAGGCCTCGGGGTCGCGAAACACCGTCGTGTGGGCCATATTGGCCCGGGCCTCGCCATTGTGGAGATACAGGTCTTTCTGCTCCATGTAGTAGATCTGCCAGTCCCTTGCCTGTGCCGCCCAGAGCATGGCAAGGGTCGTGTCTTTCTTGTAATTGATGTCGGCAATGGGATCCATTACCACACCGAGCTTGATGGTCATCGGCGGCTCCGCGCGTTCAGGGGATTGCTACGTTACGCAAAGGGTAAAACCAGCGCAAGCAATGGCAGTAGTGAAATACAGTTAGCTAACCTAGAATGGGCCGGTTCATTAATTGCAATGGAGCATTCCGTAGTGAGCGGTTTCTATTTTTTCCTGGCGCTGTTGTCTATTCTGGGCACCGCCAGCGCGATTATCCAGGCACGACGCCTCTACTGGGCTGCCCCACTTTACTTCCTGGCAGCCTGGCTGACCGGCGAATTAGCCATGATTCACCTGCTCTGGCAGGTGGCGCTCACCGCGGTGCTGGCTTTCTCTGGTGCCTTCGACAGCCGTCTGGCCCAGACCGGCCTGGGCCTGTTTGCGTTGTCCTGGATTGGCCTGGTCTACCTGCAGGTACAGGCCATGGACACCCAGCGTATTTTGCGACGCGCCCTGCGCCGGAGCCTGGGCATTGATTACCGCAGTACGCTAACCCGCGAGCGTCAGCGGGTACTCGAGGATGGTGTCAGGGCAAGCAGCTGGATGAAGCCATTCTCCATGTTCCGGGAGGGGGTTCGGGTGCATTCGCACATCTCCTATGCGGATGCAGGCAAGCGCAACCTGTTGGACATCTACCATCCCCATGAGCCGCGAGAAGGGGGTTTTCCGGTGCTGCTGCAGGTGCATGGCGGTGGCTGGATGATCGGGGAAAAAGAACAGCAGGCCAAGCCACTGATGTATCACCTCGCCCAGCGCGGATGGGTTTGCGTCGCCATTAACTACCGGTTGAGCCCTACGGCTGCGTTTCCGGCCCATATCGTCGATGTAAAGAAATCCATTGCCTGGGTGAGAGAGAACATCGCCCAGTATGGCGGCAACCCTGATTTCATCGCCATCACCGGCGGCTCGGCGGGCGGCCACCTGAGTTCGCTGGCTGCGCTGACGCCGGACCGCGCGGACTTCCAACCCGGGTTTGAGGAGGCGGATACGTCGGTACAGGCTGCAGTGCCATTTTATGGCGTATATGACCTGATTGATCGCTATGACATTCGCCCGGAAATGTCGATGGAAAAGATGCTCTCAGACAAGGTCATGCAGTGTACGCGGGAAGAAAATCCCGAGCTTTGGGAGAGCAGCTCACCCCTGGCCCATGTGCATGAAGATGCCCCGCCGATGTTCATTATTCACGGCACCCACGACTCCCTGGTTTGGGTCGAAGAGGCGCGAACGTTCGTCTCGGCGATGCAAAAAACATCGCAACAGGCGGTGGTTTACGGAGAATTGCCGGGCGCGCAACACGCGTTCGAAGTGTTTCACTCCGTTCGTACCGATCACACTGTCAATGCGGTCACAGATTTCCTGGAATGGAGCCATGCACGCTGGCTGGAAGCGCGCGACGACTTGAGCGCTGATGATTAAGCCGTCAGGGCAGGGTCATATCGCCCCAGCGCGCTTGCAGTATCGCTAATGCGGCGATTGGTGCCGTTTCTGTGCGCAGTACCCTTGGTCCCAGACGCAGGGACAGGAAACCTCGCTGTTCGGCGGCGGCTATTTCGCCCTCGCTGAGTCCGCCCTCGGGGCCAATGAGCAGTGCCGCGCGCTCTGTGGCAACAGAGCCGGGGGGGAGTGTATCGGCACGGTGGTGCAATACCAGTTTGAGCGGTGCCTCGGTTGAGTCCAGCCACGTTTGCAGTGGCTGCAGTGTGCCGATCTTCGGTATCGTGTTGCGCCCGCATTGCTCACAAGCGCTAATCGCTACTTGCTGCCAGTGAGCAATCTTCTTTTCGGCCCTGTCTCCCTTCAGTTTGACTTCCGTGCGTTCGGTCAGCAACGGTGAGATAGCGTCGACGCCCAGTTCAGTCGCCTTTTGTACCACCCAGTCCATGCGCTCACCACGGGACACGGCGATTCCCAGGTGGATGGCCAGCGAGGATTCCACCTCACGAAGCTGTCTTGCACTCGTGCTCACGGCCACCTGTTTCTTACCCACGGCGGAAATGGTAGCCGGGTATTCGCCGCCACTGCCATCAAACAAGACCAGACTATCACCCTCACGCATACGCAGGGCGCGGGCGATGTGTTGGCTGGGCCCGGTTTCCAGTTCCACAGTGGAGTGTGCCTGCAGCACCTGCCCCGTGAAGATACGGGGAACGCGCACTACAGGCCCAGGTTGTTGTAGATGGTGCGCGTTGGCTCCACCTGGTTCATGGTGTAGAAGTGGATGCCTGGGCAGCCGGAGTCGATCAGCGTTTGGCAGAGCTGGGTAACCACCTCCAGCCCGAACTGGCGAACGGACTCCTGGTCATCGCCGTAGCTCTCCATGCGCTTGCAGATCCAGCGGGGGATCTCAGCGCCGCAGTTGCGGGAAAAGCGCGCGAGGTTCTCGAAATTGGTGATAGGCATAATGCCGGCATAGATCGGCTGGTCAATGCCCGCGGCCTGGCATCGGTCGAGATAGTAGAAGTAAGCCTCCACGTTGTAAAAGTACTGCGTGATGGCGCTGTTGGCGCCCGCGTCCATTTTCATTTTCAGGTACGCGATGTCGCTCTCATAGCTCTTTGATTCGGGATGAATCTCGGGGTAGGCCGCCACGGCAATCTGGAAGTGGTCACCGGTGCGCTCGCGGATAAAGGTTACCAGCTCGTTAGCGTGTACCAACTGCATGGCCGTGCCCATACCCGAGGGCATATCGCCGCGCAGGCCCACAAGCCGATTGATGCCGCGGGCTTTGTAGGTCTCCAGTAGCGCTGCTACGGTATCCTCGTCGTCACCGCCAAAGCTCAGGTGCGGTGCGACGTCGATGCCCGCATCGCGGATGTTGGATACCACGCCAAGCGTGGTGTCGCGGGTGGTGCCGCCAGCGCCATAGGTGACCGAAAAAAATTGCGGCCCCAGAGCATTCAGGGCCGGTGTGGTCTCGTTGAGCAGCTTTTCCTTGCCCGCCGCTGTTTTCGGCGGGAAGTACTCAAAGCTGATATCCGGTTTCGCCACGGGCGACTCCTCAGTACTTGTAGCTGTCCGGCTTGAAGGGGCCGTCCTGCTTGACGTTAATGTACTCCGCCTGTTCAGCAGTCAGCCTGGTCAGCACGGCGTTAAAGCCGCCGATCATGTGCGCGGCGACTTCTTCGTCCAGCTTCTTGGGCAACACTTCCACGGACAGGGCCGCGGGCTTCATGTTGTCCTCGAGGTCGGCGAACTTGCGCTCATACAGGTAGATTTGTGCCAGTACCTGGTTGGCGAAAGAGCCGTCCATGATGCGCGAGGGGTGACCGGTTGCGTTACCCAGGTTTACCAGGCGACCTTCCGAAAGCAGGATCAGGTGGTCGTTAGCTAGCCTGATCACGGTACACCTTGTGCACCTGCGGCTTGATCTCTTCCCACTCCCAGTTGCGGCGCATATAGGCGGTGTCAATCTCGTTGTCGAAGTGGCCGATATTGCAGACGACGGCGCTGGACTTCAGGGCGCGCAACATGAACTCGTCACAGACGTTGTAGTTGCCGGTGGTAGTGACCAGAAGGTCGGTGTTTTGCAGCAGGTCGCGGTTGATGCACTCATCGTTGCCCTGGTTGTTGCCATCGATGTAAGGCGACACAACCTCATAGCCGTCCATGCAGGCCTGCATGGCGCAGATAGGGTCGATCTCGGAAATACGCACGATCATGCCTTCCTGCCGCAGCGACTGTGCAGAGCCCTTGCCCACGTCGCCGTAGCCGATAACCAGCGCCTTCTTGCCGGCCATCAGGTGGTCGGTGGCGCGTTTGATGGCGTCGTTGAGTGAGTGGCGACAGCCGTATTTATTGTCGTTCTTTGACTTGGTCACGGAATCATTTACGTTTACCGCGGGCACCTTCAGCGTGCCTGCTTCCAGCATTTCCTGCAGGCGATGCACGCCGGTGGTGGTTTCCTCGGTGATGCCGTGAATGTTGTCCAGCATGGCCGGATAATTCTCGTGCAGCATGGAGGTGAGGTCACCGCCATCGTCGAGAATCATGTTGGCGTCCCAGGGCTGACCGTCCTTGAGGATGGTCTGCTCGATACACCAGTCGTATTCCTCCTCGGTTTCACCTTTCCAGGCAAACACAGGAATCCCCGCTGCTGCGATTGCCGCTGCGGCATGGTCCTGGGTCGAGAAGATGTTGCAGGAAGACCAGCGTACTTCCGCGCCCAGTTCAATCAGGGTCTCGATGAGAACACCGGTCTGGATGGTCATGTGAATGCAGCCAAGGATCTTTGCATTGGCCAGCGGCTTGCTATCGCGATACTTCTCGCGCATGGCCATCAGCGCCGGCATTTCACCCTCGGCGATGTCCAGTTCGCGGCGGCCCCATTCGGCCAGTGAAATATCGGCTACCTTGTAGTCCGGAGTGGTTTGCAGTTTCTCTACTGTGCTCATGGTTTAGTCCTCGATTAAAGTGCCGCTTTCAGGGCGTCGGCTTTGTCGGTTTTTTCCCAGGTGAAGTCCGCATCTTCCCGGCCAAAATGGCCGTAAGCAGCAGTTTTACGGTAAATGGGGCGTTTCAGGTCAAGCATTTCGATCAGGCCCCGCGGGCGCAGGTCAAAGTGTTCCCGCACCAGTTCGCCAATGCGGTCGTCGCCGAGCTTACCTGTGCCAAAGGTGTTGATGGCGATGGAGGTTGGCTCGGCCACGCCGATGGCATAGGAGACCTGTATCTCGCAGCGGTCGGCGAGGCCGGCGGCAACGATGTTTTTGGCCACGTAGCGGCCGGCGTACGCCGCAGAACGGTCAACTTTGGAAGGGTCTTTGCCGGAGAAGGCGCCACCGCCGTGGCGGGCCATACCGCCATAGGTGTCGACGATAATCTTGCGGCCGGTAAGGCCGCAGTCGCCAACCGGACCACCGATAATGAACTGGCCGGTGGGGTTGATGTGATACTGGGTGCCCGCGTGCAACCACTGGGCCGGCAGGGTTTCCTTGATAATCAGGTCCATGACCGCTTCGCGGATGTCCGCTTGCCCGATACCCGCGTCGTGCTGGGTGGACAACACCACGGCATCGATAGCCACCGGCTTGCCGTTTTCGTAGCGCAGGGAAACCTGGCTTTTGGCATCCGGGCGCAGCCAGGGGAGGGTGCCGTGTTTGCGCAGCTCGGCCTGCTTCTCCACCAGGCGGTGAGAATAGTAGATTGGTGCGGGCATCAGCACGTCGGTTTCGTTGGTGGCGTAGCCAAACATCAGACCCTGGTCGCCGGCACCCTGCTCCAGGTGTGCGCCCTCTCCCTCATTGACGCCCATGGCGATATCATGGGACTGCTTGCCAATGGCATTGAGGACTGCGCAGGAGGCGCCGTCGAAGCCCACGTCAGAGCTGTCGTAGCCGATGTCGAGAATCACCTGCCGCACTACCGCCTCCAGGTCCACATAGGTGGAAGTGGTGACTTCACCGGCAATCACGGCCATACCTGTCTTGACCATGGTCTCTACCGCTACCCTGGCGTCCTTGTCATCGGTAAGAATGGCGTCGAGGATGGCGTCTGAAATCTGGTCCGCCATTTTGTCCGGATGCCCCTCGGAAACCGATTCCGATGTAAAAAGCGCATATTCACTCATGCTATTTATCCTTTGCTTGTTAATTGGTACCCAAACAGGCGCACCTGTACTTGAAATCCATTGCGTTGTGCCAGGTAAACGCTGGCGATGTCGTCAAGCCCGGCCTCGCGGGCCCATCCGGTGATATCTGCCGGGTCGAAACCCAACCATAGGTCACCGCAGTTTTCCCTTGCCCAGCCCTGGTCGTGGCGGCACAGGTCGGTAACCAGAACTGCTCCGCCGGACGCCAGGCAACCCGCTGCATCCCTGAGAATCGCGGCGGGGTCTGGTGTGTGATGCAGCACCATATTAATGACCACACAGTCTGCCTTTATCTCGCCCAGGCGTGCGACACCAGTATCCCCGTGGATGAATTCGATATTGTCCAAATCGGCGCTACTAGCGCGCTCACGGGCTTGCTCCAGCATCGCCGCTTCGATATCCAGGGCGATAACGCGGTCAAAATTCGGCGCCAGTTCCAGCAGGAAACTGCCGTCACCCGGGCCGATCTCCAGCGCGACCTTGCGTTGGGCAAGGGGAGCATCGCGCAGTACTTCTGCGACGGTGCCTGCGTATTGTTCGTAGCTTGCTATGAGGTCCTGCTGTTGCCGAAACTTGTCAGCGTTGTCGCGGAAGAAGTGCCGGGAGTTTTCCTCTCTTTGCCGATACAGCGCCTGCAAGGCCCTGACCAATAGCAAGCGGAAGTTCGATCTGGTCCACCGCGTGAAACAGTTCTGCCTGCAGCCCTTCCAGTGCAGGCCGCTGCCCCAGTTGCGCGCGCCGGTAAAAGATGGAATTACCCTCTCGCCGCGTGGCAACCAGCCCTGCACTTGCCAAAACCTTGAGGTGATGGCTCAGCGCAGGTTGGCGAATGCCGAAGATTGAGCACAATTCCGACACCCCAAAGGAGTCCTCGCGCAACACGCGCAGGACCTGCAGTCGCAGCGGGTCTGAGCTGGCCTTGCAGAACGCTGCCAGTTCAGTCGCCGGTGGCAGTCCCGCAGCAGGCTGGAGAGCCGCTGTTGTGGAGGTGGCTTTCAACATGGGCGAGGAGTCTAGCAGGCCGCTACATCTATATCAAAATATTTTGATATAGATTTGTCGATTTTGCTGCGTCGCTCGCGTCGGGTTGACTTGCCCTGTGTCCCCCGTCGCAAAAATTGGCTGTCGAGCACGGTGCCAGGCCCGATAGTCGTTGCCGTTGGCGGCCCGTTACGCGAAAATAGCGGCCCTTTTTTGACCAGCCCCCAAATTCTGGAGATTTGCATGTCGTCTAACCGCAATGAACTTGCCAATGCCATCCGCGCGCTCGCCATGGACGCGGTCCAGAAGGCCAACTCCGGGCACCCGGGGGCGCCCATGGGCATGGCGGATATTGCAGAGGTGCTGTGGAACGACTACTTGCAGCATAATCCGGCCAATCCGCAGTGGCCCAACCGGGACCGTTTCGTGCTGTCCAATGGGCATGGCTCCATGTTGATCTATTCGCTGCTGCACCTGTCGGGCTACGACTTGCCCATGGCAGAGCTGGAGAATTTCCGCCAGTTACACAGCAAGACGCCGGGACATCCCGAATATGGCTATACGCCCGGGGTGGAGACCACCACCGGCCCACTGGGCCAGGGGATCGGTAACGCCGTGGGCATGGCAATTGCCGAGAAAGTGTTGGCGGCGCAGTTCAACCGGGAGGGTCACGATGTAGTCGACCATTACACCTACACTTTCCTTGGAGATGGCTGCCTGATGGAGGGCATCTCGCATGAAGTCTGCTCCCTGGCGGGTACGCTGGGCCTGGGCAAGCTAGTGGCGTTTTATGACGATAATGGTATCTCGATTGATGGCGAAGTGGACGGCTGGTTTACCGATGACACCCCGGCACGCTTCAAGAGTTACGGTTGGCAGGTGATCAATGAGGTCAACGGCCATAACTCGTCGGAAATCAAGGCAGCGATCGAAGCGGCTCGCCACGATAGCAGTCGCCCGACGCTTATCTGTTGCAAAACACTGATTGGCAAGGGTTCACCGGGCAAGCAGGGCAGTGAATCCTGCCATGGCTCGCCGCTGGGCGGCGATGAAGTCGCGGCGACGCGAGTCGCGCTGGAGTGGCCGCATGCACCCTTTGTTATTCCCGATAACGTTTATGCCGGCTGGGACGCGCGCGCTAAAGGCGCAGATGCGGAGCTGGCCTGGAATCAGCGCATGGACGCCTATGCTGCCGAGCACCCTGAACTGGCCGCAGAGCTGCGTCGTCGCCTGGCAGGAGAGCTGCCCGAGGACTTCAGTGACAAGGCGGACGCCTACATCCAGCAGTGCCAGGAAGAAGGTGAGAGCATCGCTTCCCGCAAGGCCTCACAGAATTGCCTTAACGCCTATGGGCCTCACCTCCCCGAACTGCTGGGAGGCTCAGCGGACCTGGCAGGGTCCAACCTGACCCTGTGGAGCGGTTCGCAGGGGGTTACCCGTGACGACGCCAGCGGCAACTATCTCTACTACGGTGTCCGCGAGTTCGGCATGGCGGCGATCATGAACGGCATCACCCTGCATGGCGGCTTTATCAACTATGGCGCCACCTTCCTGGTATTCATGGAATATATGCGTAACGCTGTGCGTATGGCGGCCTTGATGAAGCAGCCCTCTCTCTTTGTGTTTACCCACGACTCCATCGGTCTGGGCGAGGACGGCCCGACCCACCAGCCGGTGGAGCAGGTTGCGTCTCTGCGCAATACGCCCAATCTGCACACCTGGCGTCCCTGTGACACGGTGGAGTCTGCTGTCGCCTGGAAGGCATCAATAGAGCGACGCGACGGACCGGCGGCACTGGTGTTTTCCCGTCAGGGCCTGCCTCACCAGGACCGCAGCCCGGAGCAGTTGGCGGACATTGCACGCGGCGGATATGTCCTGCGGCACTGCGACGGACATCCGGAGGCTGTTCTCATTGCCACTGGCTCTGAAGTGCACCTGGCGATGGAGGCCGCAGAGCGGCTGGAAGCGGCAGGTAAGCAGGTTCGGGTTGTCTCCATGCCCTGTACCGAGTTGTTTGAAGCCCAGGACGCGGCCTATCGCGAGGCTGTATTGCCTTCTGACGTCCTCGCGCGGGTCGCTGTTGAAGCGCTGCATGCTGATTACTGGTACAAATATGTGGGGCTGGACGGGCGCATTGTAGGTATGACCGGGTTCGGTGAATCCGCTCCCGCAGGTGAGCTGTTTCGTGAGTTCGGCTTTACGGTGGAAAATGTGGTCAGCGTAGTGGAAGAGTTGCTGGTCGACTAGTTGGGGCGCTAACGTGGTGCGACTTGCGATCAATGGCTATGGCAGGATAGGCCGCAGCGTGCTGCGGGCGCTGCAGGAAAGCCCGCTGCGCGCGCAAATGCAGGTTGTCGCCATCAACGAACTGGCCGATGCGCGCACGGTGCTGCACCTGACGCGTTACGACTCCACCCACGGCCGTTTTCCCGGCGAGTTGGCAGGCGATGAGCAGCATCTGGTGGTCAATGGCGAACCGATAGTCCTGCTGCGCAGCGAAGCGATTGGCACGCTTCCCTGGGGCGACATGGATGTGGACATCGTGCTCGAATGCACCGGTGCTTTCAGCGATCGCGCCACAGCCGAGCAGCACCTGGCCCGGGGAGCGAAAAGAGTGCTGTTCTCGCAACCGGCGCAGGCAGATGTCGATGCCACCATTGTCTATGGCGTCAACCAGGGCGAACTTCTCGCTGACCACCGTATCGTGTCGGCAGGCTCGTGCACGACTAACGGCATTGTGCCCGTGATCCAGGCCCTCGCGGATACCGTTGGCATTGAGAGCGGCACGATTACCACCATCCATTCGGCGATGAATGACCAGCCGGTGCTGGATGCCTATCACCACACCGACCTGCGCAAGACGCGCGCCGCTTCCCACTCCATTATCCCCATTGATACCGGCCTGGCTCGCGGGGTTGAACGGGTTTTGCCGGCAATGAAAGGACGATTCAGCGCCCAGGCCCTGCGCGTGCCCACGCTGAACGTGTCAGCCATGGACCTCACCGTGCAGACGCTCACAGATACCGATACTTTGGCGGTTAATCGGGCTTTACATGACGCCGCTCAATCCCGTTTCCTGGGTGTGCTGGGCTATACTGAAGAGCCGTTGGCGTCCTGTGATTTTAACCATGACAACCATTCCAGCATCATCGATGCCAGCCAGACGAGGGTGAGCGGATCGCGACTGGTCAAGGTGCTGACCTGGTTTGATAATGAGTGGGCCTATGCCAACCGCATGCTCGATGTCGCCAACCACTGGACCCGTTTATAGGAGAAACAAGCGATGGGCCTCAACGTCAAATTGATGAAGGACCTGGATCTGCAGGGGAAGCGGGTCTTGATCCGTGAAGATCTCAATGTGCCGATCAAGGACGGCGCCGTCACCTCTGATGCGCGCATTCGCGCCGCGCTGCCTACCATTAACGCTGCGCGCGCCGCAGGCGCAAAGGTGATCCTGATGTCCCACCTGGGACGCCCGACTGAGGGTGAGTTTGATTCCCGGTACTCCATGGCGCCGGTTGCCGAGCATCTCGCCGGCCTGCTGCAGCAGAAAGTGACCCTGGTGGAGGACTGGAAGCTGGGTGTTGAGTTGAATGATGGCGACGTCGCCCTGTTGGAAAACGTGCGTTTCAATCCGGGTGAAAAGCAGGATGACGAGACCCTGGCGCGTGCCTATGCCGGGCTCTGCGAGATATTTGTCATGGATGCCTTCGGCACCGCCCACCGGGCCCAGGCCTCAACGCACGGGGTGGCCAAATTTGCGCCCGTGGCCTGTGCCGGGCCGCTGCTGGAAGGCGAACTGACCGCGCTGGAGAAAGCCCTGTCGGATCCTGCCAGGCCCATGGTTGCTATTGTTGGCGGCTCCAAGGTTTCGACCAAGCTGACGGTGCTGGAAACCCTGTCAGAGAAAGTGGACCAGTTGATAGTGGGGGGTGGCATCGCCAACACGTTCCTCGCCGCCGCGGGTAAGCCCGTGGGTAAGTCACTGTGTGAGCATGACCTGATTGCCGGCGCCCGCGCGTTGATGGACAAAACCAGCATCCCGCTGCCGGCGGATGTGGTCACCGGTAAGGAGTTTTCCGAGATCGGCGGTGGCCGAGACCAAGTCGGCCGATGACGTCGCCGAGGACGACATGATTTTTGATATCGGTCCGCAAGCCGCTGCCGCTATCGCCTCTCTCCTGGGCGACGCCGGCACCATTCTGTGGAATGGCCCGGTCGGGGTATTTGAGTTCGACCAGTTCGGCGCTGGTACCGAGGCACTGGCCCGGGCAATTGCCGATTCACCGGCTTTTTCCCTGGCCGGGGGTGGCGATACCCTGGCTGCGATCGACAAGTATGGCATTGCCGACAAGGTCACCTATATTTCTACCGGGGGCGGCGCGTTCCTGGAATATGTGGAAGGTAAGATCCTTCCCGCTGTTGCCGCGCTGGAGGCGCGCGCAGCAGACTGACAGACACACAACATTAAACCGCAGAGGTAGTAGACACCATGGCACTTATCAGTATGCGACAGTTGCTGGATCACGCCGCCGAGCAGGGTTACGGCGTACCGGCCTTCAACGTGAACAACCTTGAACAAACCCGCGCCATCATGGAAGCGGCGGACAGCACCAACTCCCCGGTGATTATGCAGGCTAGCGCCGGGGCGCGTAAGTACGCCGGCGCACCCTTCCTGCGGGCGATGATGGAAGCGGCGATGAATGAGTTTCCGCATATACCGGTGGTGGTGCACCAGGATCACGGCACCTCCCCGGCGGTTTGCCAGCGCTCCATACAACTCGGTTTTTCTTCGGTGATGATGGACGGCTCCCTGGGCACCGACGGCAAGACGCCCATGGATTACGACTACAACGTGGCCGTCACGCGTGAAGCGGTCGCTATGGCACACGCCTGCGGCGTCTCCGTAGAAGGAGAGCTGGGTTGCCTGGGCTCGCTGGAAACAGGCGAAGCCGGGGAAGAAGATGGCATCGGCGCCGAGGGCAAGCTGACGCATGATCAAATGCTGACAGACCCCGAGGAGGCCGCCGATTTCGTCAAGGCAACGGAGGTCGATGCACTGGCTATTGCCTGCGGTACCAGTCACGGTGCCTATAAGTTCACCCGCCCGCCCACCGGGGATATTCTGGCTATTGATCGCATCAAGGAGATCAACGCGCGCATTCCCAATACCCATCTGGTTATGCACGGCTCTTCCTCAGTGCCGCAGGACTGGCTGGCGGTGATCAATGAGTTTGGTGGTGAAATACCCGAGACCTATGGCGTGCCGGTGGAGCAGATTCAGGAAGGTATTCGTCACGGTGTGCGCAAGGTCAATATCGATACGGACCTGCGCCTGGCATCCACTGGCGCAATTCGTCGTTTCCTGGCGGAAAACCCGGCTGAATTCGACCCGCGCAAATACCTCGCCAGAACCATAGAGGCCATGCGCGACATTTGTATTGCTCGCTATGAGTCTTTTGGTACCGCCGGCAACGCTGACAAAATTAAAGTGAATTCGCTGGAGTCCATGTACTTGATGTACGAGGCTGGAAAGCTCACGCCGAAGGTCAACTAAAGGCTTAATGCAGGCCGATGAAGCCATCTTCACCCAGTGGCAGCGCTGCCACGTTGGCGCCGGGTGAGCTGGATGCGCTCAGGGCAGGTCTGCCGGTGTTTCCAGGTGCTGAGCCGTCCGCGCTCCTGCAGCGCTATCTTGATTTTTATGGCCTGAATTTCACCGCGTCTTATCCACAGGCGGCCTACCACTTCGGCCGCATAGAGTCAGGGCCGTTTCAGCTGCTGACCCAGTGTTGGCTGCAGCCCAACGCTATCGCCAACCTGATACTGGTGCACGGTTATTTCGATCACAGCGGACTCTATGACAAGCTGGTAGCGTATGGCCTTTCGCGGCGCTGCAATGTGCTGATATTCGATTTGCCGGGCCACGGTTTATCCTCTGGTGAGCCAGGGGTTATCGACAATTTTGGTGATTACGCCGATGCCGTGATAGATGTACTGGACGGCGTTAACCTGCCCGACTTGCCGCTGCACGCGATGGCCCAGAGCACTGGCTGCGCTGCATTGATGGAGTGCGCGCGCAGCCAGCGTTGGCGGTTTGAACACGTTGTCTTTTTGGCTCCGCTGGTGCGTCCAGCGGGCTGGCTGGGTGTGCGTGCAGGCCTGTTGCTGCTGCGTCCTTTTCGCGACAGTGTAGCGCGCAAATTCAATCGCAACTCTTCCGACGAGGACTTCCTGGCATTTGTCCGCGCTGACCCGCTGCAGAGTCCCAGCGTTTCCCTGCGCTGGTTGAGCGCCCTGCAGCGGTGGCTCGCGAGGCTGCCGCTGGCCGACCTCGGTGTGGGCCCGGTGCAGGTCATACAAGGACGCAGGGATACTACTGTGCAATGGCGCTACAACATGGGCGCTATCAGCAAGCTGTTTCCAGCAAGTAACATTGACTACCTGCCCGAGGCCGGACACCAGCTGGCGAATGAGTCGGACGCTATCCGCGAGCGTTATTTTCGCATTGTTGATCGCTACCTGTTTGGCTAGTTACTGCTGAGACTTTGCAGCAGTT
Source organism: uncultured Gammaproteobacteria bacterium (assembly GCA_963845135.1). GTDB lineage: Bacteria > Pseudomonadota > Gammaproteobacteria > Pseudomonadales > Halieaceae > Halioglobus. The sequence goes on from CAWJQW010000016.1 coordinate 105,711, forward strand.
GCTGGTAGTTCGGGTTGCGCGGAGACAACCTCAGCAGCTGTTGTGCATAGCTGCGTGCGCGCTGTCGATCACCCAGTTCTGCACTGTAATTGGCCATGGCCAGGAGGACCTGTTCGTCGCGCGGAAAGGCCCGGTGCAAGCTGTTCAGCTCTGCCAGGGCCTGGCGTGGATCTCCCAGGTCGTGCAGTGCGATAGCATAGACAAACCGGTGACGCATCCCACGGGTCTCCAGCTCAGCGGCGCTGCGCAGGTAGTCCAGCGCTTTCTCCGCTTCACCTGATCGTGTTTCCAGCAACCCCAGGGCGTGTAGTACGTTGCCGCTTTCCGGGGCAACATCCAGTGCCTGCAAAAGCAGTGCCCGTGCCTCCTCGTCGCGACCCTGCGCGCGCAGCAGGTCGGCAAGGTTCAGGTAGGCTCCCATCATCTGGGTGTTAAGGGCCAGCGCTTCACGGTAGTTTGCCTCCGCAGCGGGCAAGTCGCCGCGGTTGGCCTGAAACAGTCCCAGTTGCATGAGCACGGAGGGCATGTCGGCATGTTGTTCCAGAACGCTGGTGTATTCACTGAACAGCTTGCGTAATTTTTCGGCGTCTGCCGGTTGAATCTGGTCCAGTGGAACGCTGGCCAGGGCGTCGGCGACTTCCATGCGGACGGCCAGGACATCATCGTCAATCAAGGGGCTCAGTAACTGAAAGCGCTGCTGCAGTGAGACGAAGTCCAGGGAGCGCACTGTGCTGGTGCGAATCATTGCGTCTTCATCATAGAGCAATGCCGCCATGGTCTGGGTTGCCTCACGGCCTCCGACCTGGCCCAGGGCTTCCATAGCGGTGGCACGCCAGATGGGTGCTGCCTCAGGGTCATTGGCCAGTTGCGCCAGTGTTGGCACGCCGCTGGCATCGCCTGCGTCAAGGCGGGCAAAGGCGCGAGAGAAGTGACTGCCGGTATCACGAAAAATCACGCCCTGCTCGCGCAGCGCATCAACGGACCATTGCGCATCCTTGTCGGTATGACACTGGTTGCAGGCATTGGGTGTGCCCATTACCACGGAAAGATCCGGTCGCGGAATACGCATGCTGTGGTCCCGGCGCGGGTCCACAACCATGTAGGTGGTTTCGGGCATGTGGCAGTCCGCGCAGCTGGCACCGGCGCTCGCCGTCGGGTGAAAGTGGTGATCCGGGCTGTCATAGACATCGGGCTTGTGGCATTGCGCGCAAATCGCATTACCTGGCGCGCGCAGCTGTGAACTGTGGGGCTCATGACAGTTGCTGCAGACCACACCCGCCTGGTGCATCTTGCTCTGCACGAAGGAACCGTAGACATAGACCTCGTCAAGGATTTGCCCGTCGTGGTGATACAGGGGTGACTGGACCATAGAGAGCCGGTGTGTATCCAGGAGGTCTGCGCCATAATGATAGTCGCCCAGCGTACCCCTGCGACTGTGACAGCGCGCGCAATTGTCTATCTGCGCGTCTGATTCCAGTGGTTCCGTGCGCCGGGCAATACTCTCTCCCTGTGGAAATTCCCACTGCCCGCGTTGCGCCAGGTCGGTTGGAAAACCACCACCGTGGGTGTCACCGAGAGCATCTGATGTGGCTAACTCAAGGTGCTTGCTGCCCGGGCCGTGGCAAGCCTCACAGCTGACATCTATTTCCTTATAGGTGGTGTTGAAAGAACGGGTCTCGCGAGCGTAGTTTTTTTGCAGGTCGGTGCTGTGGCACTCTGCGCAGCGGGTATTCCAGTTCTGGTAAGGTCCGGTCCAGTGCAGGGGGTCCTTGAAATCAATCGGTTCGTCGGGATACAGGTGGAACCAGCGCTGACCTCCCTGCTCTATGGGCCGCGAGTCCCAGGAGATGCTCAGTGCCTGCAGACGTCCGCGGGATAGCGGCAGCAAGTATTGCTGCAGTGGATAAACGCCAAATACGTAGGCCACCTCAAAGTCTGTGAGCTTGCCGTCTTCACCATCCGTGCGCACGATAAATTTGTTGCCGTCTCGGAAAAAACGACTGGTTATGCCGTTGAAGGTAAACGAGGCGTCGTTGAAGTCACCCAGTACGGTCTCCGCTGTGGGTAGTTGCATTGCCAGGTCATGATGGGACCCTTGCCAAAGGGCATGTTCCTCCGCATGACAGGTCTGGCAACTGGCAGAGCCGGTAAATGTGGCGTCACTGGCAGCGGCAACAGTGCTGGCCAGCAGCAGTGCGAGGGAGAGTAGTCTGAACAACAAAACCTTGGCCTTATCCTGAGTTAGGGCCACACATTACCCTATTCCAGTAAGCTGCCCAATAGCGGACCGTCAGGGTACAGCGTGGGCGCTACGCGCTGGTGACGGCCCCGGCCGAGGTGCAGGTATTTTCCATGAGCGCGTGGATTGCCAGAGGCTCATGCCAAGTGCGCCGGAAGAACTGTTGCAACCAGTGGCCAGCCACTGTGCCAGCGCCTCGGCCACATTTGGAAAATGGATATCCGGTGTGCGCTGGGGCGCTGCCAGCCACGATGCCAGTGCTTCCTCGTCGAAGACATGGGTGATGGTTGCGTAGCCAAGCTGTCGTAATGCCTGGGCATTGGAGTGTTGCTCCATTTGTCCGTCCAGTGGTTTGGCGAGTACCGGCTTGCGCCATTGCAGGCATTCACTGATTAACTCAAAGCCGCTGTTGCAGATAACCCCCGCTGCACTGGCCAGATGCTGCTTGAAACTGTGGACGTTGGCTTTTCGCCGCAACACGTTGCCGCGTATTTCGTCATCAACTCCCGCCGAGTATTGAACGAACTTCTGTCCGGGGAACTGCTGCAAAATTGCGGTGACAGCCTGCTGGTCTTCGAACGGCAAATACACCAGAAAATGCTCGCCGTGCTGCAACAGGTATTTCTGGCAGATCCAGAATCGGCGGTAACACATTGTCCGCGTAAGGGTGCCAGTGCAGCCCTATCGGCACCGTCACAGGTGCGAAGTGCGACATGATCTGTTCTTGCAGCCAACTGCTTCCGGCCCTGGGCGTCTCGGGGCCAAAGGCATATTGATGTCCTATGCCAATAAGGCGGCGGCCCTGCTGATGCGCGGCTCTTGCCACCACCGGTTCATAGTCACTGACGATGATGTCGAATTTCGATAGGTCCAGCGTCCTGGCATCACGCAGGAACTGCAGCAGGTTGTTGTTCCTGAGTGTGGCACCGTAGTGTAGCTTGCCACCACCGGTCGAGAAGGTGAGGCCGCGACGATGCTCAAAATCGCCAAATATTTCCATGTTGAACAAGGCAGTTTTTGAACGCCCGGAAAACAACCAGGTGACGTCTACGGGCCATTGGGCAAGCGCCGCAGCCATGGCGCGAGCGCGACTGACGTGGCCCTGCCCTGTACCTTGAACGCCATAGAGAATTTTCATGTCACCCCAGCCCCAGTTGTGTGCGCAACGAACAGCGCGATACCGCCACCCATGAATGCGCCTGCCAGGGTGTCACCGGGAAAGTGCACACCAAGGAGAACTCTGGACAAGGCCACAGCAGACGCCCAGAGCAACATCGGCGCTGCGCTGCCGCCGTAAACCAGCAACAGGCAGGTAGCTAGCAGAAAGGCGCCGGAGCTGTGCCCCGATGGAAAGCTGAACTGATCACTGGCATGAATCAAACTGCGAAATCCGGGTACCGAATCCTGGGGGCGGGGGCGTCGCAAGGTGTTCTTCAGCAGCCAGTAGACAATACGCTCGCAAGCCAGGGACAGGGCCAGGAGTGGTAGTAAAAGGGCAAAGCGCTGGGCGTCCAGAGACCAGATCAACAATGGTACGAGCAGGTGCAGATAGCCATCACCGGAGTGTGATACGGCCCTCGCCAGCGGAATGACCATGCGTCTTTCAGTCTGCTGGAAAACCCGGTGGAACAGGCGCCTCTCCAGCTTCTGTAGTGATAGCAGAAGTTCCATGATGCCAATCGTGGGCGCTTCCCATGGCAACTACATGACAGCGCCGTGTATTTTTCATGACAGGATTTCCTGCCCATAAGTGTTATGGACAGCGCCACCGAGGGTTCCCTAAGATGTCGCAATGTGCTGGCGAAGCCGGCTTTCAGAGCAAGGTATGCAATGAGAATAGGAATATTAAAAACCGACGCCGTGCGTCCTGAGTGGGTGCCGGACTTCGGCGAGTATCCCGACATGTTTGTCGCACTGCTGGGCAGGGCAGACCCGGACCTTGAGTTCGTTGTCTACGATGTGGAAGAAGGGATATATCCGGAGGACGTGGACGAGGTCGACGCCTACCTGATTACTGGCAGCAAATCATCCGTTTACGAGGACAAGCCATGGATTACCGAACTGATGGCCTTTGTGCGCGAGCTTAACGAGCGCAAGAAGAAGCTGGTTGGGATCTGCTTTGGCCACCAGATAGTCGCCCAGGCCCTTGGAGGCAAGACGGAAAAGTCGGCCAAGGGTTGGGGGCAGGGTCTACATACGCATACATTCGTCGAAACACCCGACTGGCATGACGAAGAATCACCAGACCTGCATATATTAGTCAGCCACCAGGACCAGGTGGTTAGGAATGCCGAGGGCGCCCGGGTGCTCGCCGGCAGTGAGTTCTGCGAAAACGCCGTGGTGCAGATAGGAGATCACATACTGACGTTCCAGGGTCACCCCGAATTTATACCGGAGTACTCCAGGGAAATTATGGGTTACCGGCGGGAAATGATCGGCGAAGAGGTTTTTGCCTCTGGTGTCGCCTCGCTGACCCGTGCCCAGGAGGGTGACAGGGTCGCTCGCTGGATAATCAACTTCCTCAGGGGCTGAATTAGTCGCCCCTGACCTGGCGTTGCATGCTGTCAAGATAGTCGTCCAGTTCCTGCTCACTCGCGAATACCGCCATATCCGGCAGCGCCTTGAGGATTTCGAATACCTTGTCGATGTGCGGCTTGCGGTTGGCGGCGGCCAGCTTGTTGCCCTGGGCGCGGGTCTGCTTGGCGGCCTTGAAGATAACGCGAAGACCCGCAGAGCTGATGTAATCAAGGTCTTTCATGTCGAGCACAGTTAGTGCGTGACCCTGGTCAATCACCTCCTGTAATCGCAGCTCGAAAGCCGGCGCGGTGTCCGTATTCAATGCGCCCGCCAGGGCGACACGGGCTACGGAGTTCTGTTCATCGACGGCAACGGTGGTGGTCAGGTCCATGGTCTTGTAAGCCTCTCTTGGGGAGTGTTCATGCAGTCTCGTTGGCAAGCCTCTTTTCGACCCGCAGGACATTAAAGCCCTTGTCGCGATAGTAGTGTTGACTGTCGGTCATTTGGATAAGCAAGTGTACACCAAGGCCACCGATCTCCGCAGAGTCGATATCTGCGCCCAGGGTTGAGAGCTGGGCGTCCTGCAGAGGGTTAAATGCGATGCCCTGGTCGCGCACCTCCAGTACCAGTTTGTCGGAGTGGCGAAGCAACCGTACCTCGACCTGAGCGTCATCTGCCAACCCGGCGTATTTCTGTACATTGGTGACAATCTCTTCTGCCACCAGGTTTATTTCCATACTCACGTTGTCGGCTACTTTCCAGTCGGCCAAAGAGGGCGCCATCCATTTCTGTACGCGGTCGGTAAGCATGTCGCCCAGGTGAAAGCGGCCAGTCACTGCCGCTGCGGAGGGTGAGGTGTAGTCCAGCAGCATCAGGGTAATGTCATCGGACTGCGGCCGCTCGCCCGCATATTCCCTCACTGCAGTGAACAGTGCTTTGCCGGCGGCGGCCGCCGTCAGGGACGCTGCTGCCAGCAGTGCCTGATTAAGACGCGCTACACCGTACATCTCTGACTTCTCGTTGAACGCCTCGTCAATGCCATCGGTATAGATAGCGAGGCGATCATCGTTCATCAACTGTACGCTGTTGCCGGGGTAGAGCTGGTCTTTTGCCAGCCCCAGGGCCGGGCCTGTTTCCTGATCGATTGTCCTGACCTCGCCGCCGCGCAGTAAACTGGGCGCGGTGTGTCCGGCGCTGGCAAAGCTCAATTGGCCATTGCGAAGATCCAGCACTCCCAGAAACAGTGTCACGAACATACAGCTGTGGTTGTCGCGCTCCAGCGCATTGTTGAGTTCCATCATGGCCTGGTCAGGCGGTGTGGCCGTACCGGCTAACTGCTGGATCAGGCTGATCGCGCGGGCCATGAACAGGGCCGCCGGTACGCCCTTGTCGGATACATCCCCCACGGCGAGGAAAAGCTGGTCTGCGTCCCTGTAGTAGGTATACAGGTCACCACCTACGGTCCTGGCCGGTTCTACTTTTGCCCACAGTGTTACCTCGCCGAGGGTCAGCAGGGCCTCGCCCCCCTCCGGTAGCATGGACATTTGAATGTCTCGCGCCGCTGCCAGTTCCCCTTCAATGCGCGAGCGGCTGGCGGTAGCGCTTTCCAGGTCAGCGATATAGTTTTTCAGTTCCCTGGTCATGGTGCTGAAGGAGCGAACCAGGCGCGCGATCTCGTCCTCGCCAGAGGCGCGGGGCAGCGGGGTGTCCAGGTTGCCCCCGGCCATGTCTTCCGTTGCGCGGGTCAACTGGGAGAGTGGCCTGGTCAGGCGTGATATGACAGCGTAGACAGACAGCACCACCATCAGCAGCGTTACCGCACTGATTATCGCCGTCTTCAGTTCGAAGCTGTGCAACGGTGAAAGTATTTCGTCCTGGTGATAACCGACGCCCACCGGCCAGCCGGTGATGCCCAGCCTACCCAGGCGTATGGTGCAGCTCCCTTGTTGGTCGGCACAGGGAAAGTCACGGGTGCTGGTTTCGCCGTCCAGGGCGCGCTGGAACATCTGTCGCCAGCTGTCCAGGTCCAGGCCCTTGTAATGCAACTCCGAGTAATGCTTCATCACGCTCCGCTGCGATCGTGAGCTCATCACAATGCCCTCGCGACTGAACAGCAGCCCATAGCTACTGGCACCCAGGTGCAGTTGTTGCATCACCGTGTTGAGCGCTTCCAGGGTCACATCTGCGGTGACAACGGCGTAGAGAAGGGGTTTGCTGTCCGCACCGCTGCCATCCTGACGATAAACCGGCACGGAAAAGGTCGTCATGTTGACCTCGCCACCACCGTTGTCGAAGTAGGGCTCGCTCCAGATCGCCTTGCCGCTGGTGACGGGCTCGGTGAACCAGGCTTGCTCGGTGTAGCGTGCCTTGCGGCTGCTAAGGTCAGCGAAGCGAACCTGGCCGTCATCCTTGTAGTAATAGGGCGCAAAGCCCTTTGCGTTCCCGGTTTGTGCGGGGTTGAGTGCAATGGCAGCACCAAAAATCTTATCGTTATTGGTCACCACGTCCCGCAGCATCTGCCGCAGCCCCTCTTCACTGTACTGACGCTGTTCCAGAATGCTCGCCAGCAGTCGGGTGGTTGCCTCTACACCGTTGAGCCAGTTCTCCATGTCGCTGATGACCACGCGGGTCTCGGCAGCGGCCTGCTCGGTCAATCGTTGCAGTATTTCTTCGCGCGAAATGCGGTAATCAAGCAGCATCCCTGCGCTGATGATCAAGGCAGCTACAGCTGCAAGCAGGATAATCAAGCGGGTTGAAATGCTGTTGCTCACGGCCAGGTTTACCAGCTGCCGGTGTTCTCCATAGAGGCCCAGGGTTCCTGGGGGGGCAGTGATTCCCCTGCCTGCAGTAGCTCGATAGAGATGCCGTCGGGGGAGCGAACAAAAGCCATGTGACCGTCTCTGGGTGGGCGGTTGATGGTGACGCCGGCATCGGCGAGGCGCTGGCAGGTTTCGTAGATGTCATCCACCTCGTAGGCCAGATGCCCGAAGTTGCGCCCGCCATCGTATTCCTCAGGATCCCAGTTCCAGGTAATTTCGATGCAGGGCGTGAGTCTGCCCAGGTCGGTGGCGTCGCCTACGCCATCACCCGGGGCCGCCAGGAACACCAGGGTGAAGCGACCGGCTTCGCTGTCATAGCGCCTGACCTCAACGAGACCCAGTTTGGTGCAGTAGAAGTCCAGGGTTTCGTCCAGGTCGCGCGCGCGCACCATGGTATGCAGGTATCTCATAGCCTTGCCTCAGTAACAAAAGTAGCACCCTGAGTCCGGTTCAGGGTCAGGCTATGGTAGAAGCGTGCTGGCGGGCTGACAAGCCCGTTGCTCAGCGACGCTCCGAGCTTGCCACCTGCTTGCCGGCCATGCGCCCGGAAAAGCTGGCGTCGCCCACCGACATGCCGCTTGAATAACCGTCGGCACGACGCACAATGCCGCAGGCTGTGCGCCCAGCGGCGTAGAGGCCGCGAATCACCCTGCGCTGCGGGTCCAGAACTTCGCCGCTGGGCAGCGTATCCAGTCCACCGAGGGTAAAGTAGGGGACGAACACACCGCGCCCGGGGGTGATGTCCAGTGCCACCAGCGGTGGCTCAAGTTGTTGCAACCACTGCGGCGCCTTGTGATATTGCGTATCGTTCCCGGCGGCGCAATCCTCATTGTAGACGCGCAAGGTGTTTTGCAGGGTGCCGGCGCGCAATGCCAGCTCTTCCTCCAGCTCTTCTACCGTCTCTCCCGTGCCGGCGATGCTGGCGCCCATGAAGTTGAACTTCTCATAATCGCCGTACTGCTCCACCGTAAGAATGAAGTAGAAACGATCGCCGGGTTGGTCGAGTACGGCCTGTCCCAGCCTGGAATGATAGACGTCTTCGTTGATGAAACGCTGTCCCTTGTCGTTCACAACAATACCGTAGGTAATGCTGGCAGGCGGGTAATAGGGGATGCTGATGAAGCCTTCATGCATGTTGATTGCCGCGCCGCCCACCGACATGCCCATCATAATGCCGCTGCCGGTATCGCCGGGGTTGCCTATAGGCTCGTTACCGGAAAGCAGCTTGGGCGCATATTTCTGCACCATGGCCTCGTTCATATTGAAACCACCCGCGCACAGAATAATGCCCTGGCTGGCCCTTACGTTGAGTTCCTTCTTGTCCTGGCGCACGACCACGCCGACCACATCGTCGTTGTCATCGGTTATCAGCGTCAGTGCCCGGGTTTCGTAATGGACCGTGATCTTGTCGCGCTTGTCTATGTTTTCATTGATGATCTTCATGAACAGCGGCCCGCCGTTGTCCCCCTCCACATACAGATTGTGTCCGCGGGGAGCGGGCTTGGCGTGCTGGCTGTAGGGATAAGCCTTTTCGCTGCCTGTATACAACAGGCCGTCGTCGGTGAGACACATGATGGCACGCTCCTCGTGGAAGCTGTCCTTGAAAGGTATGCCGATGTCACACAGCCAGTTGAAGTGTTCGACGCTGTTTTCGCAGTAGTTGCGGATTTTTGCCTCGTCTGCCTGTGGGCCATTGGACATCATCATGTAGGTCACCATGTCCTCGGTGTCGTCCTCGAAGCCGCAGGCACGCTGGACCCGGGTGCCACCACTACCCCCCATGTAAATCTCGGCGCTGGACATGGCGGTGGAGCCGCCCCCAGCGCTGGCCAGCTCAAAAATGATCACCTCTGAGCCGGCGTCCGCCGCCTCAATCGCCGCACAGCCCCCGGCGCCGCCAAAGCCAACGACGACCACGTCTGTCTCCATATCCCAATGGCGAACGTCGCGGGCGTGGTGGGGTTGCGAGGGGTTGGTTTTGGCTGCTGTGGTCATACTGGTTGCTCCCGCCAGTGCGATTCCCGGCGTTGTTTCAAGGTGGGGAAAATTAAAACGTGTGCCCACGCCGCATTCAACGCCAACCTGACCCCTTAAGCCCAACAATTTGTACGTGGCCGGTGTTTTTCTTCCATTCACGCCTGAGTGCTGGGGTACAATCTGCGGCTTTTGCCGGAGTTCCTTCATATTATGTGGTTCAAGAATATTCGCGCCTACCGCCTTACCAGCCCCTTCGGGTTCTCTGCCGAGCAACTTGGGGAGCAGCTCGGCCAGCGCACATTCGAGCCCTGTGGCAAGTCGCAGGCCCTGTCGATGGGCTGGGTCGCGCCGCTGGGGGATGCCTCCAGCGAGTTGGCACATGCGGCCGGTGGTCGGCTGCTGATCAAGTTGAAACGGGAAGAAAAGCTGCTGCCATCCACGGTGGTGCGTGAGCAGTTGGAAGAAAAAGTCGCCGTTATCGAGTCGGAACAGGCGCGCAAGGTCTATCGCAAAGAGCGCCTGACGCTCAAGGATGAGATCGTCCAGGATTGCCTGCCACGGGCCTTCACTCGCTCATCAGCGGTATTTGCCTACATTGATACGCGCAGCAACTGGATCTTTGTAGACGCCGCCAGTGCCGCGCGGGCGGAGGAATTGCTCAATCTTTTACGTGAGTGCATCGGTAGCTTCCCGGTGATACTGCCGCAGGTCAATGACGCGCCGTCGGCTACCATGACGGGTTGGCTCGCTCACCAGAGCTTACCTGACGACTTTGCCCTGGGCGAAGAGTGTGAGCTGCGCGAGTTCGGTGAAGAGGGCGGCGTGGTGCGCTGTCGTGGCGTTGATTTGTTGAGCGAAGAGGTAGAGACTCATCTCAATGCAGGCAAGCAGGTTGCGCGGCTTGCGCTGTGCTGGGAGGAGCGGGTCAAGCTGGTACTGGCAGAGGACCTGTGCCTGCGCCGTCTCAAGTTTAGCGAAGAGCTGATGAAAGAAAACGAAGATATTCCCGAGGCAGATGACGCGGCCCGCCTGGATGCGGACTTCGCACTGATGTCTGATGCGATAACCGGGCTGCAGGAACGCGTCATCGCGCTGTTTGGCGGCGAGGCGGAGTAAGCAGGACTTGGCGGCGCGGCCAGATACTGAAGACTATCGCGCGCTGTTCCTGGCGGATGCGCCGATAATGGATATGCGCGCCCCGCTGGAGTTTGCCAAGGGAGCCTTCCCCTCTGCCAGCAGCCTGCCGTTGATGACAGACGAAGAGCGGGCACAGGTCGGTACCTGCTACAAGCAGCGGGGCCAGGATGCAGCCATTGAGCTGGGGCACCAGCTGGTTAGCGGTGAGGTCCGGTCGCAACGACTGGCTGCCTGGTGCGACTTCGCCAGGCGGCATCCAGAGGGCTATCTTTACTGCTTTCGCGGCGGCTTGCGGTCGCAAACCGTGCAGCAGTGGCTGCGTGAAGCAGGAATCGACTATCCCCTGGTGCGCGGCGGCTATAAAGCCATGCGTCGCTTTCTTATCGATGAATTAGAGCGTTGTGCAGACGCCGCGCAGTTTGTGTTGATCAGTGGCAAGACCGGCACGGGCAAGACCCGGGTAATTCATGGTCTGCACGATAGTGTAGACCTGGAGGGCCTGGCGAACCATCGTGGCTCGACCTTCGGCCAACTCCCGGAGCCCCAACCGAGCCAGATTGATTTCGAAAACAGGCTGAGCATTGCCTTGCTGAAGCGACTTGCCAATGGCCGGCAACGAATTTTCCTCGAAGACGAGGGTCGCCTGATCGGCCGCTTGTATCTGCCGGACGCGCTGCATAAAAGAATGGCGTTAGCACCAATGGCGGTGGTGGAAGAGAGCCTCGCTGAGCGCGTCAACGTGGTGATTGATGACTACGTCATCGACCTGGGTCAGCGTTACACACAGCTTCACGGCGACGAGGGGGGCCGGCTGCACGCCGAGAAACTGCAAGCTGACCTGCAGAGGATCCGCAAGCGACTGGGAGGTGACCGATACCAGCGTGTAAGCCAGCTGATGACCGATGCTTTTCAGCGGCAACACTCGGGAGGCGATACTTGCCGGTCACCGGCAGTGGATCGCCTTCTTGCTTGAACAATATTACGACCCGATGTACGACTACCAATTGCAGCAACGCAAGGGCGATGTCCTGTTCCGTGGCGATCGAGAATCTGTACTGGACTGGGCCGTTAGCTGATGCAGAACCAGCCAGTGCTGCAGCAGGACCTGGTTTTTGTCGGCGGTGGTCACGCACACGCCCTGGTAGTGCGCATGCTGGCGATGAAACCTATTGCCGGCTTGCGCGCCACGCTTATATCGCCTGCGAGCCATACGCCCTACTCGGGGATGTTGCCCGGCCTCGTCGCTGGCCACTATAGCTTCGAAGAGACGCATATTGATCTGGCGCGCCTGTGTCAGTGGGCGGGCGTGCGCTTTATTGAGGCAGAAGTGACCGGGCTGGACCCACAGCGTAAAACGCTCTCGCTGGCGGGGCGTCCCGCGGTTGCGTATGACCTGGTCAGCGTGGACATTGGCTCGCAGCCCGAGCTGGACTCGGTACCCGGGGCGCGCGAATACGCGGTGCCAGTGAAGCCGGTGGCGGGACTCTGGCAGCGCTGGCAGGAAATGGAGCGTCGCCTGTCCCGGCACAGCGCAACAGCTACTCTGGCAATAGTGGGAGGCGGCGCGGGCAGCGTGGAGCTCGCGCTGGCCATGGCTCACGCGCTAGCGGGCCGGTCCGTCAGCATAGACCTGTTCTGTGGCGCAACCGAGATTCTCCAGGGCTACAACAAAGGAGCGCGGGCGGCGGCGGTTGCTGCACTGGTGCGCTAGTGGCGTTCGTTTGCACCTGCACAGCAGAGTGGTGGCTGTTAACGCAGAGCAACTGGTGCTGGAGACCGGCGAGCAGCATGCCTATGACAACTTATTCTGGTGCACCGGTGCGGCAGCCGCGCCCTGGGTTGCGGCCAGCGGTTTGAGTTGCGATGCGCAGGGCTTTCTCCATATACGCGATACCCTGCAGTCGATAGATGATGCCGCAGTGTTTGCCGCCGGTGATATAGCGACCCAGGTAAAGCATCCGCGCCCCAAGGCTGGCGTGTATGCGGTTCGCCAGGGGCCAGTGCTGGCGCATAACCTGCGTGCCGCGGTCCTCGGTAAGGCGCTGAAACAACACAGGCCGCAGCGACGCTTTCTCTCGCTGGTATCGCTGGGGGGGCGTTGTGCTGTTGCCGACAGGGGCCCTTTTTATGCCACGGGTGAGTGGGTCTGGCGCTGGAAAGACCGGATCGATCAGGAATTTATGGACCGGTTTGCGACGCTGCCTGCAATGGATGGGATGCTTGCTGCCGAGGCTATTGCAGGTGCTATTCAGGACGAGGCGGGCGTTTGTGGTGGTTGCGGTGCCAAGGTAGGTGCCCCGGGTCTTGCCGCGGTGCTGGCTGGCCTGGCCGAGGAATTCCCCGAGCATTGCCCACCACAAGGCAGCGCAGATGATGTTTCACCGATCCCCGATGCGGGCGGCTTCCCGGTGGTACAGAGCCTGGACCTGCTGCGCGAGCTGGTTGCGGACCCCTGGTTGATGGGTCGCATTGCTGCCAATCATGCACTGAGCGATCTCTACGCCTGCGCGGCGCGGCCGCTGTCGGCCCTGGCGGCAGTTACCTTGCCGTTTGCCCGTGACGCCCTGTTGCGGCGTGACCTGCGGCAGGTGCTCGCTGGTGCGCTGCACGAGTTTGCGCTGGCGGACTGCCAGCTTGGCGGCGGGCACAGCATGCAGGGTCCGGAGTTGTTATTGGGCTTCGCCGTCAACGGTCTAGCGATGAACCCGGAAAGCGGCTTGCTGGCTAAACGGGGGGCGCGGGACGGCGATGCCCTGGTGCTCACCAAGCCTTTGGGAACCGGCGTATTATTCGCGGCCCAGATGCGACAATTGGCGGATGGCCGGGATATTGCTGCGGCCATAGCAATGATGCTGCAGAGCAATCGCATTGCCGCAGAGCTGGCGTTGGCGCACGGCGCCTCCGCCAGCACAGACGTAACCGGTTTTGGCCTGCTCGGCCACCTTCTGGAAATGCTAGGCGAAAAGCAGGCCGCAAACGTGACCCTGTCCGCCATACCGGCGCTTGCGGGTGCGCGGGAACTGCTGGCTGCCGGGGTGCGCAGTACCATGCACGAGGCCAATGGCGAGGTCATAGAGGAGCTGCAGTTTGCAACGGGGGTGGGACGCAATGACGCGGACCTGCTGCTTGATCCACAGACCAGCGGCGGTCTCCTGGTTGCACTCGACCCTGGCCGTGCTGATGACTATTGCGCCCAGTTGCTTGCCAATGGGTTTTCACAGGCGGCGCGGGTTGGGGTTATAGAGGGTTCCGCCGGAGTCGCCGACAGGGTGCGTTTTCAGGTCTAGCCCGCTTAGGCGTTGATATTGATAATGAGGCCGCGAGTGGATTTTCAGCCCCAGCCTTGTGTGTCAGGCGGCTCCCGGCTTAAATCCTGTGCAGCGAATTCGGCCAGCGCTGCACCCTGCAAGCGATAGCCTACCCATTCGCTCTGCGCTACCGCGCCGCAAGACTCATAGAAGTCGATGGCGGGTTTATTCCAGTCCAGTACGTTCCATTCAAAGCGCCCGCATCCCTCTGCCAGCGCCTGCCTTGCCAGGTATTGCAGTAAGGCCTTTCCAGCGCCTTTACCGCGAAAATCGGGTGAAATATACAGGTCCTCGAGAAACAGGCCGTACTGCCCCAGCCAGGTCGAGAAGTTGTAGAAGTAAACAGCGAAACCCGCGGGTTTGCCGTCTACTTCGCAAATCAGGGCATAGGCGCGCGGTCGCTCCCCAAACAGGGCCGAGCGCAAGGCTTGCTCATTGGTGGTGACCTCATGACTGGCCTTTTCATAGCTGGCCAGTTCGCAGACAAAGTGGAAGATCAGGGCGCTGTCCCCGGGGGTACCCGAGCGGATAGTGATCGCGGTCATGCTTGAAGCCTTTGCAGTTGCCTGTCGTGAATCTTGCTGAGCAGAAAGAGCGCGACAATCGCGCCGGTGAGTGCCAGGGCCATGTCAGACTGCGTATCCCACTCGTAGCCCTGGGTACCAAGAAAGGCCTCTGCAGAACCCCCCATTATGACTGCGGCCAGCCACTCCAGCAGCTCGTAGAAAGCAGACAGAGCAAGGCAGAAGCTGACCACTATGAAATTTAGCCATCCTCTTCCGGATACGACCTGTTTACGGATGAGCAATTCACGGGCAATGAGTGCAGGTACGAAGCCCTGTGCAAAGTGCCCAAGTTTGTCGTAGTTGTTTCTCTGCGCGCCAAACAGGCCATCGAATAGCGGCACCTCTGCGTAGGTATAGTGCCCGCCCACCATCAATATAACGCAGTGGCACAGAACCAGCCCGTAGAGCAGTGGTGTCAGCGGAAAACTTTCGCGGGTGGCGGCCAGTATTGCCAGGCCAATGACTGCTGGCGCCACCTCCATTACCCAGGTCGCGTAATCCCTGGGCGCAATCGCTGACCAGACGAAGGTGAGGAGAAAAATGGCCAGCCACAGGTAGCGCCAGGCCATCAGTGACGGCTCCAGTAGCGAGTCATTTCCAGATAGAGAAAAGATGCGCTCCAGGTAATCAGTACCAGTCCGGTGAGCGCCTCGAGCCCGGTGAGATAGCGCAGGTCACCGATAGGCACGATATCGCCGAAGCCCAGCGTGGTGAAACTGGTAAAGGAGAAGTAAACACAATCGAGCAGCGTACCGTCAAAGTTGCCCTCAAAATGCCCCCAGCCCGGCCGATGGTGCATCCCGTAGTAAGCCAGTGCGAAAACCCAGATCTCAACAGCATGGGCACACAGTGCGGCGAAAACACCGATAACAATTCGAAAGCGGTGACGAACATTGAACTTTGGCATCAACACTGTAAAGCGATACAAGAACTCATAGTGAATCAGCACGGCGGCCACAATGATCACGATGTTGATGAGAACGACGCTGAGCAACGTTTGGACTCCATCTGCCGGGACAGTCGATACTGTAACGCCTTTCAGTTCGCCAATGTAGCGCTCAACTGGGCGGCTTTACTTAATTCGCCACCGTGTATACTCTCTTAGGAGTCCATTTGACGATGGACGTGGCGGTAGTGGTTATTAACTATATCGATTTGCGTAAGGGGTAAGTATGAATATCCAAAGATTGTTTGCTGCGGCTTTCGCGGCAGTAATGACGTTGTCTCTGGCAGCGTGCAGTAAAGAAGATGTCGAATCTGCAAAAGCAACCATGCAAGACACGGCGGAGCAAGTAGCAGACAAGGCCGGTGATGCCGTGGATGCAGCGGGAGATATGGCTAGCGATGCAGTCGATGCTACCGAAGATGCCATGGCAGATGCCGGTGAGGCGATAGGCGATGCAGCAGAAGCTACCGGCGACGCGATGTCTGATGCAGCCGAGGCAACAGGCGATGCTGTTGATGATGCAATGGATGCTGCGGGTGATATGGCGGATGACGCCATGGATTCTGCGAAAGACATGGCAGACGATGCGGGAGACGCCATGGACGATATGGCTGACGATGCCTCCGATGCGGCATCAGATGCAGCGGACGAAGCGTCGAAAGCGATGGGTTCTGGCTGAGCAGCCACCCCGGAGAACAAGCCCTCTACGGAGGGCTTT
>CAWJQW010000017.1:0-177932 GCA_963845135.1 uncultured Gammaproteobacteria bacterium
TCGCCCTCCTCCGGCACGGTGTTTATCGACGGCCGGGACATCGGCCAGGCCAGTATTGCCAGCGTGCGCCAGCAGGTAGGCCTGGTGGCCCAGCACGTGCAACTGCTCAATGGCAGCATTGCCGAGAACATCGCCTACGGGCGACCGGGCGCATCCACCGAAGACATAGAGCAGGCCGCCCGGGCCGCCCACGCCGACGAGTTTATTGCCGAACTGCCGCAGGGTTACCAGACCGTCATTGGCGACGAGGGCGTAAAACTCTCCGGCGGCCAACGCCAGCGACTCTCCCTGGCGCGCACCCTGCTGCGCGACCCGGCAATCCTGATCCTGGACGAGGCCACCGCCATGTTCGACCCGGCCGGGGAAGCGCGTTTTATCGAGGAGTGCCACGAGTTGTTGCGCAGCAAGACGGTGATTCTGATTACCCACCGGCCGGCGAGCCTGGCGTTGGCGGATCGAACATTAAAAATAGAAGGAGGGGTTTTGGTGGAGAATTGACAAACTTTATTTACATCATACCCATGCCCGAGCCAGGCGTGTTCTTCGTCTTGGTACGGTTAGCGTCATTACCCGCAGACCCGGAACCCATCGTCAAACCACTGACAGCGCCAAAACGCGCTAATTCAGGCGACTTGTAAGCTGCCTTTTCCCCATTTGCGGGTGTCCGTTTGCCTTGATCGTTGATTTTGGTCGACATAATCACGAAATCGCTCTTCGTTCACAAAGCGGTAACTTACCGCAATCTGTCACTCTCGCCAAGCCCGTCAGGGCTCCGCGCCAAAGCGGAAGAACAACTCATCAACGGCCAGAGCGGCCAGCCAGCTTCTCTTGCTCGACCCCTCCGTATCTCTTCGAGCATGACCCGTAAGCTGTCTTTCTCGCACCATTTTTTTCCAACAGGCAACTCACCAGTTTCAATAACTCGACCAATCTCGGCCAGCAAATTGCGGTAAGTGCAAGAAAATTCGGCTTTGTCATAACGCTCCAATACTACTTGGGGCAGTCGCCCACGCATCGCCGAGCGATGCAGGGTCCGGTTGTCGCCAGGTAGCGCGACTACGACCCGTGGCAAACTAACCAAAAACTCCACCAGGCGCCGCGACCAATAAGGCCTGCGTATTTCCAATCCCGCCTCTGCCGCCAATACTTCCATGGTTTCATGTGCTAAAAGCGCGTCACCGCCAGCCGCCTTCTGCCATAGCGAGAACTGCCAGGGCTGGCGCAGTGAAAGTGAACTGAATTGAGCGGTGTTATCCGACCGCAAACGCCGGACTCTCCGAGCTTGTTCTTGGGAAAGATAAGTGGGATTTATTGCATGGCCGGGGACCAACCGCCGGAGGCGATGTTTCCAGACTGGCGTCATGTTGCCGACCAGTATGTTACGCATCGCATGACTCAAGGCATGCGTACGGCTTTCCCAGCCTGCGTGTTGTCGAAGCATTCCCAGCAATAAGCGCCATTGGCCCTGTGAAAAGGCCTCTGTGTAAGCCAGGTCATCAACATCTAACCAATCGTCCCCGCCAGTGCCATTTACAACCAGACGGCTGCCGTTAGCCGCTGCACGTTCAAACAACCCCATGGACATCACGCCGTTGGGCGCATTGCAGACTTCGCCACGCGATGTCGGCCTCGCTGCCGATACCAGTCCAGAGACTGATACGTTGGCGGCACACGCTCAATCGCACGCCCACAATGGCGCCCCACGGCTTCGGCATAGGCCATCTCGTCGGCATCGCCACAGCCACGAAAATCAAGGGTATAGCCGGAGATGTCCGGCGTGGGCAGTTCGCCACGCCGCTGCAGGTCGCTGGCCACCGCAAACAGTGCCGAGGAATCCAGCCCGCCGCT
Organism: uncultured Gammaproteobacteria bacterium; assembly: GCA_963845135.1. GTDB lineage: Bacteria > Pseudomonadota > Gammaproteobacteria > Pseudomonadales > Halieaceae > Halioglobus. The sequence goes on from CAWJQW010000017.1 coordinate 1,849, forward strand.
GACCTCAAAGGCCACCGGGAAATCACTGCGCGCCTGCCGACGCACGATATCGGTAATCAGTTCCAGGTAGTGCTCGCGGTAGTCATCCTGCAGCTGCGGGTAATGCAGTACCTGCTGGAAATCGGGCTGCCAGTAGCGCTGCAGGCTGCAGCTCACCCTGCTCCACTGCAAGCGTATGCGCCGGCGGCAGGCGCCGGAAATCCTGCCAGAACGTGTCCTCGTTACTTACCCAGCACTGCGCCAGGAACTGGGTGATCATGTCCTGGTTGGGTAACAGTGCGCCCTCGGCCAGGGCCAGCAGCGGCGGCAGTTCGGTGGCAAAGGCGAAAAATGTCTTGCCGCGGTAATAGTAGAACGGCCGGGTACCGGTGTGGTCCCGGGCACACAGCAGGCGCTGGCGCGGCGCGTCCCACAGGGCCAGGGCGAAGTCGCCGTCCAGGTGACGGGGAAAGGTATCGCCCCAATGCTGGTAGGCCGCGGCGATCAGCCCGGCATCGCTGGGGTGCTGCTGCAGGCCCAGGGCGGCGATCAGTTCCTCCGCATTATCCAGGCGGCCGTCCAGGGTCAGGTATAGCTCTGTGCCGGGCACCTGGGCGGGCATCTGGGGCTCATCGAGGGTGGTTTGCAACAGGGCGTGGCCCAGGGCTACAGGACCGTTGCAGAGGTGGTTCAGACCGTCCGGGCCACGATAGGCCATCGCCTCCAGCATGGCCTGCACCGCATGCGCGTCAGCGGGCTGGCCATCCCGGCGCACTAGCCCACAGATACCGCTCAAGCCAGGGAGACCCAAACTAGACAGCGTTACTCCATTCGTCGATAGTCGCCCAGCTGCCGTCGGACTTGCGTCGGCCACGGGATCCCCTGCGCTCAGAATTGCCGGTGAGGGTGTACTGCTCCTCGGCCAGCCGCCCCAGCGCCCTGCGGTCGGTGTTGGGGTCACGCCGGTCGGCGTGGTGCGTGTAGTGGCATTGGCAGCGGGCCGAGGTGCAGTCCGGCACCGGCAGCGGGGGGGCATCACTGGCCAGGAAGCGCTTGCCCTTGTAGTCTTCCAGCGCGGGGCAGTTGCCCACGAGGGTGACGCAATGGAACGGCTGCGACGACATACCCTCGGCGCCCTTGGCTTTTGCGGCCTTTTTCGCCGGCCGCCTGGCAGTGGCAGCAGCAGCCGGTTTGCGCGTCTTTCTCCAACTGCCAGGTGCTGTAAATGCGCTGGGCGATAAGCACCAGCACCAGCACCAGGGCACCCAGCATAATATTCTGGTACATCCTGTACCCCCCCTACAAATCGAGCCCTATGGCTTCAGTATAGACACAAATCCTGATATCGGGGAAATGCCCGCAGGCGGTCGCGGCGGCTGGCCCACATGCGGCAGGGCACTGGCCATGCGGGCTGCTGAGGTGAAACGGGTCAGGGAAAGAAGGGGCGACGCGTCGCCCCGTTGGCGGGAGGTCAGGCCTCGAAGGGGTGGCGCAGCACGATGGTCTCAACGCGGTCCGGGCCGGTGGAGATAATGTCGATAGGGGCGCCCACCACCTCCTCGATACGGCAATGTAGTCCCGCGCCGCCTGCGGCAGCTCCTCCAGGGTCTTCGCCCCCAGGGTGGACTCACTCCAGCCGGGGACTTCCTCGTACACCGGGAACAGGCCCTCGTAGTCGTCGGAATCTACCGGGTTGGGCACCGGCTTGCCGTCGGCGCAGGCGTAGCCGATACAGATCTGGATAGACTCCAGGCCGTCCAGCACGTCCAGTTTGGTCAGGCACAAACCGCTGACCGAATTGATATTCACCGCGTTGCGCAGGGCCACGGCGTCAAACCAGCCGCAGCGACGGGGGCGGCCGGTGGTGGCGCCGAATTCATGGCCCTTCCTGGCCAGGTGCTCGCCGGTGGCGTCAAACAGCTCCGTGGGGAACGGCCCGGAGCCCACTCGGGTGGTGTAGGCCTTGGTGATGCCCAGCACATAGTCCAGGTACAGGGGGCCAAAGCCGGAGCCGGTGGCGGTGCCGCCGGCGGTAGTGTTGGAGCTGGTCACAAAGGGGTAGGTGCCGTGGTCGATATCCAGCAGGGAGCCCTGGGCGCCCTCGAACATGATCTTGGCGTTGGTCTTGCGGCACTCGTGCAGCATGGCGGTGACATCGGCCATCATGGGTTTGATCTGTTCGCCCATTTCCAGGGTCTCGGCCAGTACCTTGTCGTAGTCCAGCGGCTCGGTGCGGTAGTAATGCTCCAGCGCAAAGTTGTGATACTCCATCACCTCCTTGAGCTTGCGGGCAAAACGGTCCTTGTGCTGCAGGTCGCCCAGGCGCAGGCCGCGGCGGGCGACCTTGTCCTCGTAGGCGGGGCCGATACCGCGGCCGGTGGTGCCGATCTTGTCCACGCCACGACGGGCCTCGCGGGCCTGGTCCAGCGCCACATGGTAGGGCAGGATCAGCGGGCAGGCGGGGGAGATTTTCAGCCGCTCGCGCACGGGTACGCCACGTGCTTCCAGCTCGGCCATTTCCTTGAGCAGGGCGTCCGGGGCCAGCACCACGCCGTTGCCGATCAGGCACTGCACGTGTTCGCGCAGGATACCGGAGGGGATCAGGTGCAGAACGGTTTTCTCGCCGTCGATCACCAGGGTATGGCCGGCATTGTGCCCGCCCTGAAAGCGCACCACGGCGCTGGCCTGGTCGGTCAGCAGGTCGACGATCTTGCCTTTGCCCTCGTCACCCCACTGGGTGCCCAGAACGACTACGTTTTTACTCATGTTTCTTGTTTCCATACCGCCTAGGCGGGTTAACTGATTTTGTCATCCCTGTGTCAGGGAGGGCCTGGATCCCCGCCTGCGCGGGGATGACGGTCTAACTGTCGCCGCTCATAAGTCTTTCACTACCCACTCGGCTTCGCTGAGGACCAGTTCGCGGTCACAGCGGGTGTCGGTGCTCGCCGCCCAGGGTACTGATAACCACTTCACCTTTCTCGCGCAGGGCCTCGGCCAGCGGCGAGTAATTCCGGTGCGTCGTTATCGGGCATGCTGATCGCGCCGGGCTCCGCTGACGAGCCGCCGGGCAACAAGCCGACCAGGGCTTTCAAATCGGTGGCAAAGCCGGTCGCCGGCCGGGCGCGGCCAAAGACCTCACCCACATCGTTGTAGCGGCCGCCATTGGCCAGGGCCTGGCCGTGGCCGGGCACATAGGCCGCGAACACGATACCGGTGTGATAGTGATAGCCGCGCAGCTCGGCGAGATCAAAATAGATCGGTAAATCCGGGCGCAGGCGACGGATATCCTGCGCCACGTCCTGCAGGGCATCGACCGCGGCCAGGGCGCCGGGGGCGCGATCGGCAAACAGGCCTCGCGCCGCATCCAGCACGCTATCATCACCGTGCAGGTCCACCAGGCCGATGATCAGCGTGGCCACGTCCTCGGCGGACATCATCCAGCGCCAGCATCAGGTCGGGCACGGACTTGCGCTGCAGGGCAGTCGAAAATACGTGCTTCCTGTTCGGCATCCGAGCGTCGCCATGTCCAGCACGGCCTCGTAAATGCCCACATGGCCCAGGTCCAGGGTGTATTGGGCCTCAGACCCCGGCGGCGTCCAGCGTGGCCAGCATCAGGCGGATAATTTCCACGTCGGCGGCCGGAGCTGTCATCGCCATAGAGCTCCGCACCCAACTGAATGGGCGAGCGCGAGGCCATCAGTGATTTGGGTCGGGTGTGCAGGGTGGAGCCGGCGTAACACAGGCGGGAGACCCCCTCCTGCGCCAGGCTGTGGGCGTCGATGCGCGCTACCTGCGGGGTGATATCGGCGCGCACGCCCATGGTGCGGCCGGTGAGCTGGTCGGTGAGCTTGAAGGTGAGCAGGTCCAGATCCTCGCCCAGCCCGACCAGCAGGGAATCGGTAAATTCCACCAGCGGCGGAATCACCAGTTGGTAGCCCCAGCTGCGATACAAATCCAGCAGGCGGCGGCGCAGACTGCTCCACGGTCGCGGCCTGGGCAGGGAGAACTTCCTCCACGCCGTCGGGCAGTTGCCAGCGATCAACCGATGTCATGTCCACAGGCCTTCAATGCACCAGATAAAGCAGGATCAAGACCCCAACAGCATGCTGCCAAGGCCGATACTGCGAATCACGCGATCATCCATCTGCGCCACCGCCCAGCATATTGCGCCAGCGCTGCGGGCTGATAAACGGCAGCAACCCTCGATAATCAATACCAGCGCCAGCGGCACCGGGAAGCACCTGCCAGAAGTCCAAATTATCCCCTCGTAGATCAGCCAGACACAAAAAACCGCGGGTCCGACGCTTGGCCTCAAACGCCGAATCCCACGGTTGCAGGATGCTACCACAGTCGCTGCTGATAGTGCCTGTGATTTTTACCCGCTTACTTGCCGCCGCTGGAGTCCTTCAGGTAGCGGAAGAACTCGCTGTCGGGCTGCAACAGCAGATATCGCCCTGACCCTGAAGGAGTCCTGGTAGGCCCTCAGGCTGCGGGTAAAGGAGTAGAACTCCGGGTCCTGGTTGAAGGCCTCGGCGTAGATGCGCGGTGGCTCCGCGTCACCCTGACCGCGAATCTGCTCCGATTCCCGGTAGGCGTTCGCCTTGAGCACCGTGACCTCGCGGTCGGCCGCAGCGCGAATACCCTCGGCCAGTTCCTGGCCCTGGGAGCGGTGCTCGCGCGCTTCTTTCTCCCGCTCGGCGTTCATCCTGCGATACACCGACTCGGACACATCCGGCGGCAGGTCGATCTGCTTCACCCGCACGTCCACCACTTCAACGCCCAGTCTCCGCAGCGCCACCATTGTTGAGCTCCTCGGTGAGGTCTTCCATCAGCTGGTCGCGCTCGCCGGACACCACCTCCTGAATGGTGCGCATGGCGACCTGGTTACGCAGGCCGTCGTTGATACGCTGGGCCAGCAGGCCCGTCGGCGCGCGCTTCCTCACCGTTGGTTGCGGTGTAGAACTTCGCGGTATCAGCCACCCGGAACTTGGCGTAGGAATCGACGATCAGCGCTTTCTTCTCCTGGGTGAAGAAGCGCTCTGGCTGGGAGTCCACGGTCAGCACCCGGCCATCGAACTTGCGCACATTGTTCACGAAGGGAATCTTCACAGTGCAAGCCCGGGCTGGATGTCCGGGTTCACCACCTCACCAAACCGCAGCAGCACGCCGCGCTCGGTTTCCTTGATGACATACAGCGCAGTTGCTGGCAGAAACAACACCAGCAACGGCTATCACGATCAATACGGTTACATTACGTCCGGACATGATTAGCGACCTCCCCGGCGAGTGTACCGGCTGCAGCGGCGTCGCGGCGCAGCTGCTCGGTAACGGCATTGGTCAGTTCACGAATGTTGGCATTGCTGTCCATGACCACGGCGCGCGTACGGCTGCGGTCTGGCTCTGCTCGGCCAGCTTGTCCAGCGGCAGGTACATCATATTGTTGCCGCCTTCCACGTCGACCATCACCTTGCTGGTGTTGCCGTAAACCGCCTGCACCGCATCCAGGTACAGACGTTCACGCGTCACCTCCGGTGCCTTGCGGTACTCCGCCAGCAGCTTGCTGAAGCGATCTGCCTCACCCTGGGCGTTGGCGATCACCTGCTCCTTGTAGGCGCTGGCTTCCTCGATCTGGCGCTGGGCCGCACCGCGGGCCTCGGGCACGATACCGTTGGCATAGGCCTGGGCCTCGTTCTTCACCCGCTCCTCGTCCTCGCGCGCCTTGATCACGTCATCAAACGCGGCCTGCACCTGGGTCGGTGGCTTGGACGTCGTCGACGTTGACCTTGCTCACCAGAATGCCGGTCTCGTAGATATTCAGGTACTCCTGCAGGCGCTGCTTCACATCGCCGGCGATCTGCGCCCGGCCTTCGGTCAGCACCAGGTCCATGCTGGTGCCACCCACCACATGGCGCAGGGCGCTCTGGGCCGCGTGTTGCAGGGAGCGCTCAGGATCGCGCACCTTCAGCACAAACTTGTCGGGGTCGTTGATCACGTACTGCACCGACAGTTTCACCTCGACGATGTTCTCGTCCTGGGTGAGCATGATCTCGCGGAAGCTGGCCGCACGTACCTTGGTGGTATTGACCTTGATCACCTCGTCGATCAGCGGCGGGTTCCATTGCAGACCCGGCTGCACGGTCTCATGGTACTTACCAAAGCGCAGCACCACGGCGCGCTCCTGCTCGTCGATCTGGTAGAAGCCCATCAGGCCCCACACCACCAGCGCACACGATAGCGAGCACACCAAACAGGGCGCCCGAAAACGCGCCGGGCCGCTGGAACTGCCACCGCCACCACCGGAACCGGACTTGCCGCCAAACAGGCCGCCCATCTTCTCCTGCAGTTTTTTCAGCGCCTCGTCGAGATCAGGTGGCCCCTGGTCGCCGCCGCCCCAGGGATCTTTGGGCTTGTTGTTGCCGCCACCCGGTTCATTCCAGGCCATAAATAACTCCTAATTTCAAAGTCGAAAGAGTCTAGCAATTCTTGGTGCGCTAAACGCACCCTGCGATGTCTTTTTGCGCTTACCAAAGGGGTCTGGCCCCTTCTTCATCAGGCGGTTCCAGTCCGCCCTGGGCAGCCGCACACTGCAAGTGCGCCACGCCGTCATCTCGTATATTCTTCGGCTTCCACCGCACCCAGGCGATACAGTGCGGCGCGCAGGCTACCCTGCTCCGGTGCAATGTCCACCTCTTCGTTGACCATGTCCTGGCCCACCAGTTCGCCGATCGCCTGCAGCAGCAGGTCCATACCCTCGCCGGTGACGGCGCTCAACCATACCCGCTGGGGTTTACCGTCATCATCACGATCAATACGCGGGGCGTGCTCCAGCAGATCCAGCTTGTTGAACACCTCGCAGCTGCGGGATCTCCTCGGCGCCGATCTCGCCGAGCACGTCCTGCTACCTGGTAACATATTGTCCTCGCGCTCGGCGCTGGCGGCATCGATCACATGCAGCAGCAGGTCGGCGTTGAGCGTTTCTTCCAGGGTGGCCTTGAACGCCTCCACCAGTTTGTGCGGCAGGTGGGCGATAAAGCCCACCGTGTCGGCGAGTACCACCGGGCCCACATTGTCCAGTTCCAGCCGGCGCAGGGTCGGGTCCAGGGTGGCGAACAACTGGTCGGCTGCATAGACACCGGACTCGGTCATGCAATTGAACAGGGTGGACTTGCCGGCGTTGGTATACCCCACCAGGGACACGGTGGGTATTTCCTGGCGCCGGCGCCGGGAACGCCGGCCCTGGTCGCGCTGCTTGCGCACCTTTTCCAGCCGCGCGGTGATGGATTTGATGCGCACCCGCAGCAGGCGGCGGTCGGTTTCCAGCTGGGTTTCACCCGGGCCGCGCAGGCCAATACCGCCCTTCTGCCGCTCCAGGTGGGTCCAGCCGCGCACCAGGCGCGTGCTCATGTGCTGCAACTGGGCCAGTTCCACCTGCAGCTTGCCCTCGTGGGTGCGCGCCCGCTGGGCGAAAATATCCAGAATCAGGCCGGTGCGATCCAATCACCCGGCAACACAGCTCCTGCTCCAGGTTACGCTCCTGGCTGGGGCTGAGGGCGTGATTGAACATGACTATCTCGGCCTCGTGCAGGCGCGACCTTGTCCGCGAATTTCCTCCAGCTTGCCGCTGCCGACAAACGTGCGCGGATGGGGCGCACTGCGCGTGGCCCAGAATAAAGGCGGCCGGATCTCCTCCGGCGGAAAGCACGAGTTCCTCGAATTCGCGGGGGTCTTCCCGCTCGGATTCGCTGGCAAGATTCAGGTGCACGAGCACTGCTCGCTCACCCGGAATCGGGACGATCAAAAAACAATACTACCTCGGCGTGTGGAAACTGGTGCGGCCGCTCACGGCAACCGCCCAGCGGGTCTCCTAGCCTTCACCTTCCTCTTCCGGTGGGTTCTGCATGGGCAGGCGCACCACGCGGCTGGCACCACGGTCGAAATGGCATGCTTGTACACCATCTGGCTGACGGTGTTCTTCAGCAGTACGACAAACTGGTCAAAGGACTCAATCTGACCCTGCAGCTTGATGCCGTTGACCAGGTAAATGGAAACGGGTACGCGTTCCTTACGCAGAATATTCAGATAAGGGTCTTGTAGCGTGTGCCCTTTTGACATAGCTTTCTCTCCTGACAGGCTCAATCGAGCCGAAAAAAATAAAACTGACCTCTCTACCTGCGCCGCGCCGCTGTGCTGACACTCCCGGACGATGGCGAGGATAACGGGCCCTCGGTACCACTGACGCACAGTATAGTGCATTTCCAGTGTCTACATGGGGGACTTTCGAAAATACTTCAAGGCCACCGCCAGTGCATGTGTTATGCCCTGTTGGTAGCGCACCCTCGCCAGTGGATACCCGCCCGGCTCGATACAGCCTGCTCGTCGCTTCGACGGAGCTCACCATGACCGGCAGGCTCTACCAGTTCATCGACGTTCCCTTCATCGGTGTAGATCCAGGCAAGATCGGGCCATTTGCGCAACCAGGTCAGCTGCCGCTTGGCCAGCTGCCGGGTGGCTGCCACCGCCTTGTTCCACTGCCTCCTCCAGGCTGCACTGCACCCTCCAGATGCTGCCAGAGCTGGCGGTAGCCCACGGCGCGGATAGCCGGCAGGTCAGCATGCAGGTCGCCCCGCCGCATGCAGGTGCTCGCACTTCGTCCAGAAAGCCGGCGGCCATCATCTGCTCGAAACGCGCGGCGATGCGCTGGTGCAGCACGGCCGCGATCGCGGGGCAGATGGCCAGCTGGCGGATATCCGGCAGCGCTCGAAGGGCAGTCGGTCTGCAGCTCTGCTCGTCGTGCCAGTCGCTGAGGGGGCGTGCCGCTGGCGCGGTATACCTCCAGCGCACGGCCCAGGCGCTGGGAATGATTGGGATGGATACGCGCGGCGGACTCCGGGTCGACCGCGGCCAGCTGCCATGCATATGGGGCCAGCCATGCACGGCGGCCTGCGCCTCGATCTCCCGGCGGATGGCGGGATCGGCCGCCGGCATCTGCGCCAGCCCCTCCAGGAAGGCCTTGAAATACAGCATGGTGCCGCCCACCAGCAGCGGCGTGTTGCCCGCGGGCAGTGATCTCCGCGACCAGCGCGCAGTGGCATCGGCGACAAAATCCGCCGCGGAATAGGGCTCGGCGGGGTCGCGGATATCCACCAGGTGGTGCGGGTAATCGGGCTTGGCGCTGCCGATATCCAGACCCCGGTAGACCAGCGCGGAATCGACGCTGACCAGTTCGCAGTCGCAGCCGCTCGGCCAGCTCGATGGCCAGGTCGGTCTTGCCCGAGGCGGTGGGGCCCATCAGGCAGATCAGCAGGGGCTGCTGCGCTGCTCACGCCAGTCCGCCTCAGCGGCCGCGCAGGAACAGCTTGTCCAGTTCCTCCAGGCTCATCTGGGTCCAGGTGGGCCGACCGTGGTTGCACTGGCCGGAGCGCTCGGTCTCTTCCATGTCCCGCAGCAGGGCGTTCATTTCCGGAATGGTGAGCCGGCGGTTGGCGCGCACCGAGCCGTGGCAGGCCATGGTGGAGAGAATCTCGTCCATGTGGGCCTCGATGCGCTCGGAACTGCCGAACTCGATCAGGTCCGCCAGCACATCGCGCAGCAACTGCTCCACGTCGGAGTCGCGCAGGAGCACCGGGATCTGCGCGGATCACCAGCGCTCTCCTCACCCGCTACGTCCACCGCCATGCCCAGGCGCTGGAACAGTTCGGCGTGCTCCGCCGGCCACCTGCACCTCGCGCTGGCTCACCGCCACCGACTGGGGCACCAGCAGGGGCTGGCTGCGGATGCCCTGCGTCATCGCGGGCAGCTTTGAGCCGCTCATAGGTGATGCGCTCGTGGGCGGCATGCATATCCACCAGCACCAGGCCGGCGGCATTTTCCGCCAGGATATAAATGCCCTTGAGCTGCGCCAGGGCGTAGCCCAGCGGCGGCACGTCCTCCTCGGCGCCCTGCTGCCGGCAGGCGCGGATGCAGCTGGCTATAGCGCGGCCATCTGCGCGCCGCCTGCGCCGCCGGGCTCGCGCTGTAGAAGTGCGCCGGCCGCGACTGGGGCACCGCCGGCGGCCGGCACCCGGTGCCCCTGGCGCGCCCCAGGACAGTCCGGCCTGCTCGCGATCTCGCCGGTACCGGTATTGATCGCCATGCCGTCGCCCGGTGGCACCATGTTGCCTGGCAGCGGCTCGGGCTGCGCGCGTCCCGGGCGCACATCGGCCAGGGCCCGGTGCAGGCTGGAGAAAATAAAATTGTGCACGCCGCGCCCGTCGCGAAAACGCACCTCGTGCTTGGTGGGGTGCACGTTCACGTCCACCTGGGCCGGATCCAGCTCCAGATACAGCACGAAGGCCGGGTGGCGGCCGTGGTACAGCACGTCGCGATAGGCCTGCTTGACCGCGTGGGCGATCAGCTTGTCGCGAATCACCCGGCCATTGACGAAGAAGTACTGCAGATCCGCCTGGCTGCGGGAGAAGGTCGGCAGCCCCACCCAGCCCCACAGCCTGAAGAGTGCCGGCACCGCCGCGATCGTTCGATGTAGATGGCCTGTTCCATAAACGCCGGGCCACAGACCGTCGCCACCCGGCGCTGCCGCTCTACCTGGCCGGTGCCGGCCTTGAGTCTGGTGCGATGGTGCCTGTTGTGGCGCAGGCTGAAGGCCACATCAAAACGCGACAGGGCCAGCCGCTTGACCACTTCCTCCAGGTGGTTGAACTCGGTTTTCTCGGTGCGCAGGAACTTGCGCCGGGCCGGGGTATTGAAGAACAGGTCACGCACTTCCACCGTGGTGCCCCGGGGATGCGGAGCCGGCTTGATCAGCCACCTCCATTTCGCGGCCCTCGCAGGCCGCGCAACTGCCTTCACTGCCCGCCTCGGCGGCGTTGCTGGTGAGGGTCAGGCGCGACACCGAGCCGATACTGGCCAGCGCCTCGCCGCGAAAGCCCAGGCTGCCCACCCGCTCCAGGTCTTCCAGCGAGGTGATCTTGCTGGTGGCATGGCGGGCCAGGGCCAGGGGCAGGTCGTCCGGTTCCATGCCGCCGCCGTTATCGCGCACCCGGATCAGCTTGACTGCCGCCGGCCTCCACCTCGATATCGACCCGGGTGGCGCCGGCGTCCAGGCTGTTCTCCAGCACTTCCTTGACCACCGAGGCAGGGCGCTCCACCACCTCGCCGGCGGCAATCTGGTTGGCCAGCCGCGTGGAGAGGAGGTGAATTCTGGACATGGGTTACACTTACCGCTTTGCCATTGCGGCTCGGGTGTCATTGTCGCACTAGGTGGCAGGGATAAGTCAGCTTCTGCCCCACCGAATCTGGTGTTGCTGATGCTGTTGTGCTCTTGAGCACCGACATGGAGACGTTAAAGCGCTGGGCGATGCCCGACAGGGTATCACCGCGGGCGATGGTGTACTCTGGCCGCCCTGGTGCTTTCTGCCACGCGACCAGGGTGCCCGAGGGCGGGTGCGCCAGGAACTAGTTCTTGATACCGGCGTGAATCGCCCGGGCCATCTTCTTCTGGTAGCTGCTGGTACCAAGCTTTCGGGCTTCCGAGGGGTTGGAGATAAAACCGGTCTCCACCAGGATGGAGGGAATATCGGGCGACTTGAGCACCGCAAAACCGGCCTGCTCCACGTTGCGCTTGTGCAGCCGGGTCACGTTGTCCACATTGCGCAGCACCTCTGCACCCACCTGTCAGGCTGGCGTCCAGGGTGGAGGTCATGGACAGGTCAGCGAGCACACCGGCCAGCATATCGTCCTTGTCTGACAGTCTCACACCGCCGACCAGGTCAGCCGCGTTCTCGCGCTGGGCCAGGTAGCGGGCCGCGGTACTGGTAGCGCCGCTGGTGGACAGGGCATACACCGAGGCGCCGTTGGCCTCCTTGCGCTTGAAGGCATCGGCGTGAATAGACACAAACAGGTCCGCCTGCCGTTTGCGGGCCAGGTCGCGACGCCCCTTCAGGCTGATGTAGTAGTCGCCGGTGCGGATCAATGTGGGGGCAAAGCCGGAGTCCGCCTTGAACAGGGCATAAACCTCGCGGGCGATGGCCATGACCACGTCTTTCTCCCGTTGCTTGCGTGGACCCAGTGCGCCCGGGTCTTCGCCGCCATGGCCGGCGTCGATGGCGATCACGATGTCGCGCTTGTTGTTCTGGGTAACGGTTTTCTTTACCGCCGGCTGTGTGCTCTTCGCCTGCTGGTCGTAAAGATCCAGCACCAGGCGGTCACCGGCTTTCTCATTGGACTTGAGGGAGAAACTGCGCGGGTCCACGCCGCTGCTGACGTCCAGCACAATGCGCAGGTCATTGCCCTCGCGCGCGGCGGAACGTACCTGGCGAATCGGGGTTTCCGCCAGGGGCAGACTGGAAAGACTGGATTTCAGGCGGGCATCTTCCACGTCCAGCACAATGCGGTCGGGATTGCTGAGCATGAACAGTTTGTGTTCTGCGGGGCCGGTGAGGTCAAACACCACGCGTGTGTGGTCCGGCGCGCGCCACAAACGCACGTCGTGAATATCCGCCGCCTGCACCGTGGCAGCCGCCAGCAACCCAGGATCGCCCCGATCCACGCCCTGCCCATGTCACTCCCGCGCTTAACGCTTCTTTATTACGCCCCTGGTTCAGGCTGCCGACCGCAGGCGCTCAAGTACCGCCAGCCCCTCGGCAGTACTGGCACACAGTTGCAAGCTGCCGCCCCGAATCCTTCGCGCTCTATGTTAATCACTAAATCCGCCGGGGGCAAAACCCCTTCACCCCTGCGCGGGCCACTCCACAAGACAGATGGCCTGGGCAGAGAAATAGTCATGAATGCCCATGAATTCCAGTTCCTCTGCGTCGCCCAGCCGGTATAGATCGAAATGGTACACGGTTAGTTCCCCAAACTCGTAGGGCTCTACCAGCGTATAAGTAGGACTTTTTACCGAACCGCGATGGCCAAAGGAGCTGCATCAACCCGCGGCTTAGCGTGGTTTTACCCATGCCCAGGTCGCCCTGCAGGTAAATCACCAGGCCCGGCCGCAACGCCGCGCCCAGGGTTTGGCCGCAGGCCACCATGGCGTCTTCGTCGGCGGCCTGCAGCAGCCATTGCGCATCGCTCATCCCAGCAATTCCCGCAGTTTCGGCATCAGGTCGCTGGCCACCAGCCCGCGTTGTCCGTCTTCGGCAGCAATATCCGCGGCGGCGCCGTGCACACAGACACCCAGCGCAGCCGCGACAAGTGGCTCCAGCCGCTGGGCCAATAGCGCACCGATCACACCGCTGAGCACGTCGCCCATGCCACCGCTGGCCATGCCCGGGTTACCGTAATCACTGAGCAACAGCTGCTCCTGCGCGGCAATCAACGATGCCATTGCCCTTGAGCACCGCCACCCCGCCCAGCTGCTGCTGCAGCGCGCGGGCGGCGGCAAAGCGGTCCGCCTGCACTGCGGCTGTGGTCATACCCAACAGCCGCGCCGCCTCGCCGGGGTGCGGTGTCACAATCATCTGCGGGCCCGGCGCAACCTTGTGCGCGGCCAGCAGGTTGAGGCCATCCGCGTCCAGCACCATGGGCTTGCCGCTGGCCACGGCGGCCTGCAGCAGGTATTCGGACCAGGGCGACTGGCCCAGACCCGGGCCCACGACCAATACGTCCGCGGCATCCAGCAACGGCTGCAGGTCACTGCCGGATTCTACCCCCCTGGGCATGATTTCCGGCGTGCGCGCCACCAGCGCGGCCACATGCTCCGGGCGCGTTGCCACCCGCACCAGCCCCGCACCACAGCGCAGCGCGGCTTCGGCGGCCAGGGCCGCGGCACCGGCCATGCCATAGTCCCCGCCCACCACCAGCACGGTGCCGTAGAGTCCCTTATGGGCCGTGGCGGGGCGCCGGGGCAGCGCGTCCAGTAGTGGCTCCAGCTGCAGGCGATAACAGTCCGGCGCCACCTGCCGATAAACCTGCGCGGGCACCGCGAGATCGGCAAACTGCAACTCGCCGGTGTAATCGGGCGCCTCCAGCGTAAACAGGCCGCGCTTGAGGCCGATAAACGTCACGGTGAGGTCGGCACGCACCGCACTCCCCAGCACCCGGCCGGTATCGGCGCAAAGGCCCGAGGGAATATCCACCGCCAGCACCGGGGTGCCCGCGGCGTTGATCTCCTCTATCGCCTCGGCGTACTCACCGCGCACATCGCCGCCCAGGCCGGTACCGAGCATGGCATCAACCACCACACCGATGGGCAGCACCGCGGCATCATTGAAGGCGGTGACCTCCACGCCATTGGCCAGGGCCTGCTGACGTGCAAGCAGTGCGTCGCCGCCAATTTTCTCCGCGTCACCCAGTTGCAGTACCGTGGCTTTGATGCCGCGCTTGTGCGCCAGGTCGGCAAGCAAGAAACCGTCGCCGCCGTTATTGCCGGTGCCACACAGCACCTGTATGCACTCCGGCTGCGGCCAGCTGCCAACTAAACAATCAAAGGCCGCAGCAGCGGCACGGGCCATCAGGACAATGCCCGGCACCTGGTGGTCATTGATGGCGCAGCTGTCCAGGGCACGGGTTTGTGCCGCGGTGTACAATGCTTCGAAATTTCTGGGGTCCATTCACTGTTACTCCGTCATTCCCCCGAAGGCGGGAATACAGGAAGTGACGGGCACCTCCTGCAGGGCGGCTGAATCGCGTGGCGCGGTGCAGCCGTTCTTTGGAATTATACGCAGATGCCAGCACAAGACGATCCTCAAATTGCCCTGCCCGATGCCGATGGACTGCTGCGGCAAATCCAGCAGTGGGCCGCGGAGCTGGGCTTTGCGCAGCTGGGCGTGAGCGACGTGGACCTGGGGGAACACGAGGCCTACCTGCAAAAATGGCTGGACGCCGGTTATCACGGCAGCATGGATTACATGGCCAGGCACGGCAGCAAACGCTCCCGTCCTGCAGAGCTGGTGCCGGACACCTGCCGGGTGCTGTCACTGCGCATGGACTACCTGGCGGACGAGCGGGCAGAGCAGGTACTGGCCGCGCCGGACAAGGCCTATATCTCGCGTTACACCCTGGGCCGGGACTACCACAAACTGATGCGCAAGCGCCTGGCGCACGCTGGCCCAGCGGATTGCCGGGCAGGCCGGGGGCGGTCACTTCCGCGCCTTTGTCGACAGCGCACCGGTGCTGGAGCGCGCCATCGCTGAGCAGGCGGGCCTGGGCTGGATCGCCAAGAACACCATGCTGATCAACGCCGGCGCCGGGTCCTGGTTCTTCCTCGGCGAGATCTACACGGACCTGCCGCTGCCCGCGACCGGCGCCCAGGAGAGCAAACACTGCGGCAGCTGCACCGCCTGCCTGGACATCTGCCCCACCGATGCTTTTATCGGCCCCTTCCAGCTGGATGCCCGACGCTGCATTTCCTATCTCACCATCGAGCACCACGGCAGTATCGACCCGGACCTGCGCCCGCTGATGGGCAACCGGGTGTTTGGCTGCGACGACTGCCAGCTGGTGTGCCCGTGGAACAAGTTTGCGCAGCCGAGCCGGAGAGCGGATTTCGAGCCCCGCCACGGACTGGAGGACGCGGAGCTGGTGAGCTGTTCCTGTGGGACGAGGCCACCTTCCTGCGCAGCACCGAGGGCTCGGCGATCCGCCGCATCGGCTATGAGCGCTGGCTGCGCAATCTGGCGGTGGCGCTGGGTAACGCGCCCGGCTCGGACGCAGCGACTGCGGCCCTGCGCTGCACGGCTGGATTATCCCTCGGAGCTGGTGCGCGAGCACGTCGAGTGGGCGCTGGGGCGCCTGGGCGGCCGCTGAGCACAGACCTTGCGCCGGGTGAGTCAGGCCTGCAGGCGCAGGAAGTGCTCCCGGTAGTAGCGCATTTCATTGATGGATTCGCGAATATCATCCAGCGCCAGGTGCGTGCCGGTCTTGTTGAAGCCCGCTTCCAGCTCCGGCCGCCAGCGCTGCATCAGGATCTTCAGGGTGCTGACATCGAGGTTGCGGTAGTGAAAGAAGCGCTCCAGTCCGGCATGTGCCGCGCCATAAAGCGGCGGTCCTGGCAGATGGTGTTGCCGCACATGGGTGATGCGCCCGGCCGGCACCCACTGCTCCAGAAAGGCGATGGTCTCCGCCGCGGCAGCGGCGCTCGTCGTCAGTCGCTGGCCCTGACCCGGTCCACCAGCCCGGAGCGGGTGTGATGGGTGGTGTTCCACTCGTCCATGGCGTCCAGGCGGGCATCGTCCTGGTGCATGGCGATCACCGGGCCCTCGGCCAGGGTATTGCAGGTCGCTGTCGGTGACAATGGTGGCGATTTCGATCACCACATCGCTGTCCGGGTTCAGCCCGGTCATTTCCATATCGACCCAGATCAGGTTGCTGGCACTTTGCATACGCGTTTCCTGCCTTTGCTGTCGCGTAGTGAGCGGCAGTGTAACAAATTGCCTCGACAGGCCGCTAGGCGCTGCCCCAATAATGGCGCCATGTCGAAACGCAAACTCAGCCGCCAGCAAGCCTGGCGCATCGAAAAAATCCAGGAAGAACGCGCCAGGCGGGCCGCGCGCAGCGGACGCTGCCGCCGAGGACGCACTGGCCGGCGGCGAGCTGGGTCCCGAGCAGGAGGGCCTGGTCATCGCCCACTACGGCACCCAGGTCGCGGTGGAGTCAGCACCGGGCGTCAGCCAGCGCTGCCATATTCGCGCCAATATCGACACGCCTGGTCACCGGCGATCGGGTCGTCTGGTGCGAGGGCGAACCCACGGGTGTGGTGGTGGCACAACTGGAACGGGACAGCGTACTGTGCCGACCGGACCCCTACGGCAAACTGAAACCGGTGGCGGCAAACATCGACCAGATCCTGGTGGTCATCGCCCCCTACCCGGAACCCCATGCCAACCTGATGGACCGCTACCTGGTAGCGTCCGAGGTGGTGGGCATTGAGCCGGTCATCGTGGTCAACAAAACCGACCTGCTGGATGCCGACGCCGCCCTGCGCGAGCAGATGCAGGCGCTGATGAGCATTTACCCCAGCCTGGGCTATCGTATTCTTTATACCCGCGCCGACGCGCATGGACTGGAGCCGCTGCATGAGGCACTGCGCGAGCGCACCAGCGTGTTTGTGGGTCAATCGGGCGTGGGCAAGTCGTCACTGGTGAACGCACTGCTGCCACAGGCGGCACTGCGGGTGGGGGAGCTTTCCGAAAATACCAATAAGGGCACTCATACCACCACCACCGCGCAGCTGTTTCACCTCGACTGCGGCGGCAGCCTGATCGACTCTCCGGGAATCAGGGAGTTTGGCCTGTGGCATATGAGCCGGGAGGAGGTGCAGGAAGGGTTTCGCGAGTTCAGGCCGCACCTGGGTCACTGCAAGTTTCGCGATTGTCAGCATGAACAGGAACCGGGCTGTGCGATTCTCGCCGCCGTCGAAGACGGCAGCATTACCGATTCACGCCTGGCCAGTTACCGTCACATCGTTGCCTGCGCTGGACAGCGTAGATAACCGACGCCGGCCACCGCCTGCCCGGCAGACGCGGTGCGCATTACGCTGCGTGCGGTTCGATAAGAGCGCCAGTGACTCGCCAAGCCGGGTGGGCGTGCTCGCCGCATAGGCGGCCTCCCACTCCACCGCTCCTCGGGGAACAGCAGGATCACCGTGGAACCCAGCTTGAAGCGGCCCATCTCCTCGCCCGTTGCCAGTTCTACCGCCTCTGGCTGGCTGCTGGTAATCCAGGCTGACGGGGTTTTAGGCGGCGGTGCCACCTGGCCGCCCCAGACCGTTTCGATACCCGCGACGACCATCGCGCCCACCAGGACCATGGCCATGGGACCCGCCTCGGTCTCGAAATAGCTCACCAGGCGTTCGTTGCGGGCAAACAGGCGCTCCACGTTCTCCGCCGTGACCGTGTTGACCGAGTAGAGGTCGCCTGGAATATAGGTCGTAGCCTGCAGCCGTCCGGCCAATGGCATATGCACCCGGTGGTAATCGCGGGGCGACAGATAAATGGTGGCGAATTTGCCGCCGGCAAACTGCGCCGCCCGCTCCGGGTCACCGCCCAGCAATTCCACGCAGCTGTAGTCCTGGCCCTTGGCCTGGAAGATACGTCCCCCGGCGATATCCCCCAGTTGACTGATGGCGCCATCTGCCGGGCAGACAATGTCGGCCTCGGCGATGGGCCGTGCATCCGCCTGCAGCGGGCGGGTAAAAAACGCGTTGAAATTGGCGTACTGGCGGTAGTCCGGCTCCACGCGCCTCGCTCATATCCACGTTGAAGTGCGACACGAAAAGGCCGATGACCCAGTTTTTAAGGGCGACCGGGATGCTCCAGTTCGGCCAGCCAGCCGGTGCACCGCGACAGCAGGTGCTGGGGAACAAGGTGCTGGAAAAAGATGAAAATATAGTTCATGGCAGGTAGTGTATCGTTAACGACAGCAAAGGTAATCAATGGACCAGCGTGAAGATTTGGCTTGCCATTCTGGTCATCCTCGCACTGCCCGCGTTCGCCCAGGAGTCGCCGGCACCGGCACAGACTGAGGCAGCCGGCGGCGCCGGCGCGATAGAAACCGGTGCAGCCGCCGAATTCACAGCCGGCGCTGCCAGAGGACCCGAATGCGCCGCTGGCTGCGGAAGATGACCCGATTAACTGGGTCGACACCAGCCATGCGTACGCCACCAACCAGGCCCAGGCGCTGACCGAGTGGATGGACGCCTTTTTCGGCGACCCGGAGTACGACGCGGAGTCAGGCCGAGTCACTGCTGCGCCTGGAGTCGTCAACGAGTGGGACCAGGACGACGGCAACGACCTCAACGTTCGCCTGCGCGGCAAGGTGCAACTGCCCAGCATCTCGCGGCGACTGAACCTGGTGTTCGCCGGTGAGGACGGCGAAGCCGCCACCAGCGAAGAACGCGAGGACGAAGACCTCATTGGCCTGCAGTACAAGGTCAGAGACAGCACGCTTTCGCGCTTCGATATGACCCTGAATTACTCCTCCAGCAGTATGCCGCCCTGGCGTGCGCTACCGCATCGAGGGTACCTATTCCGATGAGATGAGCTACCGATTTATCCAGCGCCTGCAGTGGGACAGCCGACGAAGGGTTTTTCACCACCGCCAACTATGACATCAACCAGGAGCTGAACGAGGACAACATTCTGCGCTGGGCAAACCGCGTGCGTTGGGGCGAGGAAACCAACGGCGTGGAGTGGCGTACCCGACTGGCGCTGCGCCAGCGCAAGAACCCGGAGAGCCGGCGCCCGATCGCCGTGTCCTATTTCGGCAGCATCAACGGTGAAACACAGCCGGACAGGTCCTGGTCAAAAATTACCGCCTGGGTGTGCTGTGGCGGCGCAAGGTGTACCGGGAGTTCCTGTTCTTCGAAGTAGAGCCCGCTTATAACTATCGGCGCCGCAATCTGGACGAGGACCGCGAGGGGGCCTGGAGCATCGTGCTGCGCATGGAAATTGCCCTGCAACGGGACCTGCGCAGAGTCCGCGAGTCAGATTGACCTGCTAAGAAATGCTTGATGCCCTCCTTCGCAGGTATTTTGCGGACCCGTCGAGGCACTGACCTCAGGTTACGCCGGTTTAGTTCAGTGCCGGCCCGGGGGAAACCCTCGAGCCGTTTGAGGACGTGCCGCGTTACAGGTTCTCCTCTGCAAAGGCCGCCAGGCGCGAGCGCACGATGCCATTCACATGCATGATGCCCGCGTGCGGATACTGCTTGCTCTTCTCCACCAGGTAGGTCAGTCCCGAGGTCAGCGGGCTGATGTACTTGTTGTCGATTTGCGCCAGGTTACCCAACACCACGATCTTTGAATCCGCCCCCACCCGGCTGATCACGCTCTTGAGCTGGAACTGGGTGAGGCCCTGGCTCTCGTCGATGATAATGTAGGCATTGTTGAATGAGCGCCCGCGCATGAAGTTCAGCGACTTGAACTGAATGTTGGCCCGCTCCTTCACGTAATCGATACTGCCGTGGCAGGACTCGTCGGTGCCGTGCAGTATCTCCAGGTTGTCATCAAACGCCGCCAGCCAGGGCGCCATTTTCTCTTCCTCTGTGCCCGGCAGGAAGCCGATCTCCTCGGCGATGGGTGGCGTGGAACGCGCAACGATCAACTTGGAGTACTTCTTCTGTTCGAGAATGGCGTGCAGGCCATAGGCCAGTGCCATCAAGGTTTTGCCGGAGCCGGCCGGGCCGGTCAGCACGGTCATATCCACGTTGTCGTCATCGAGCATCGACATGGCCATGGCCTGCTCCAGGTTGCGCGGCGCCAGGCCCCAGAAACGCTTGTGCATCAGGTTGTCGCGGCTGTCACAGCGCAGGTACACGTACTCGCTGTCCACCCGTTTGACGAATGCCATGAACTCGTTGTCGTCGTACAGGAACTGGTTGGGATAGGCGCCGGGCAGCGATTTGCGCGGCAGCCGATGCAGCGTGCAGTCGCCCTCGCGCAGGGTATCCACCTCACTGATGTTGGACCAGAAGTCGCCCTCGATATGCTCATAACCCTTGGCCAGCAGGTCGATATCGTCCAGCACCCGGTCACGCCGGTAGTCCTCCACGTGCACCAGGCCGGAACCCTTGGCCTTGATGCGCATATTGATGTCCTTGGTCACCAGGCAGATAAACTCCTCCGGGTTTTCCGCCTGCAGGCGCAGGGCCACATTGATGATGCGGTTGTCGTTGGCCTGGTCCGGCGTGCCATCGAGATAGGGCACGTCCGTATTATCGCCCAGTAACTGGTCGGGGAAAATCGCCAGCGTGCCCGGCGCCATGCCCTCCAGTCCGGAGCCGGGTACCTCCACACCCTCCTGTATTTCCTGCGGCGAGGCGGCATCGACCACCTTGTCGATCATCTGGATAGCGATACGCGCCTCGCGACTGACGGTTTTATCGCGACGGTCCTTGATGTCATCCAGTTCCTCGAGCACGGTCATGGGAATGACCACGCGGTGTTGCTTGAATGCCGTAACGGCGGTGGGGTCGTGCAGCAGGACGTTCGTGTCCAGAACGTACGTTTTCTTGATAACGGGTTTCAGGGTAGTGGGTTTTTCTACGCGCAGGGCGGAGCCTGAATCCATGGAGTTTTCCTCATAGGTGATTCAAAAGTAGTTGCTTGCGAGCGATGGCACAGGAGGGGCTGGACGCGGCGCAGGCGCCGACGTAGCCCGGGCGAAGCTGGTTTTGGGGCGTCCTTGGTTGTGACCGACTTCTGGGTTCGGTCCGGGTTGGGCGAAGTGGGGTGCAGGGTCACTGCCGGGTCGGAAAATGCAGCTGAAAGTGAGCGCGTAGGGGGCCTGAGCGAGTGAAGCTCTTTGGCAGCGCAGCTGCGCTGGTTGTGTGACGCGTGGTGGCCAGCCGTCACTGACTGACCTGCGTCGGGCACTGTTTCAAATTCAGCTTCCTGACGGATTGCGTGCAGCAGTGTTGACGACAATATCACCACCCCTTGCCCGGGCTGTCAATGCCTGGAGAAGGATTGTGTGGCCCATTAGCGCAAAGGCAGACAACGCGCTGACAGCAGAAGTGTTTTCCGCTAGGATAGCGGGCTTGAATCGATAATCGTAAGAACCCCTCTCCATGCTCAATCAGGACTCCCTCTCCCAGCTCAAAGGCCTCAAATCCCAGATGGAGGCAGAGAAAGAGCACGCCGAGGCAGTGGTCAAGGGAACCCAGGCGCGTTACGGCTTTGCCGTACTGGACGACGGCAGGGAAGTCTTCATTCCACCCGACGAAATGCTCAAGGTGTTTCCGGAGGACCGGGTACAGGTGTGTATTCGCCCGGCAAAAGACAACAAGACCATCGCCGACGTCGAGAAGCTCATTGACTGCCCCCTCGGTGACTTCACCGGGCGCTGCGTGCGCAAGGGCAAGGCGCTGTTCGTGGAGCCCGACCTGCAGCAGCTCAGCCGCTGGCTGTTCATTCCCCCGCACGCCCGCAACGGCGTGCAGGAAGGCGACTACGTGCGCTGCGCGATACTGCGCCACCCCATTCGTGACGGCAAGCCGCAGGCGAAAATCCTCAGCGTGATAGGCAGCGATGACACCCCCGGCATAGAAAACCTGTACTCCATGGCCAAGTACCGGCTGTCCGCCGACTGGGGGGCCTCCAGCCGCAAGGAACTGGAGAAGCAGCTGGCCGAGTGCCGCCCGCTGGAGGCCGACTTCCGCCAGGACCTGACCGATCTCGAATTCATCTCCATTGACGCGGCCAAGACCCAGGATATAGACGACGCGCTGTACGCACAGATTTCCGATGATGGCTGGACCCTGTTCGTCGCCATCGCCGACCCCACTTCCTATATTCCCCCGGGCTCTGACCTGCAGCGGGACGTGGCCGCCCGCGGCACCTCCGTCTACTTCCATGGCGACGTGCTGCCGATGCTCCCGGAAGAGCTGTCACAGGAAACCTGCGCCCTCTCCGAAGGCGCCGACCGCCCTGCCCTGGTCTGCAAGGTCGCCATCAACGATGACGGCCAGGTGGGCGAGTACGAGTTTATCGAGGCCACTGTCCGCTCCCGCGCCAAACTCTCCTACTACGCCGTGGACAAGTATCTCACCGGCCAGAATGAAGAGCTGATGATGCACGCCTCGCCGCTGGAGGCGCTGTACCAGGTGTATCGCGCCCTGCGCGGCAACCGTGAGAAGCACCACCTGGTGATGGAAGACCGCCAGGAATATCGCTGGATCATGGACGACAACAAACAGATCGACCATATCGAGCCCTTTGAAAAATTGCTGTCGCAGAAGCTGGTAGAGGAATGCATGATCGCCGCCAACCGCTGCGCCGCACGCTGCCTCGCCGATAACAATGCCAGCGGGCCTTTCGTAACCCACCCGGGGTTTCGCGGCGACCGTCTCGACGAAACCCGCAAGTTCCTCAGCATGCACGCCCCGGAAGTCGCCGAGGCCGACGTCGCAACCGTTGCCGGTTATAAAGACATCATGCGCGCCCTGTCCGGTACGGAAACAGCACTGCCCCTGCGCACCATGGCCAACCGCCTGCTCACGCGCGCGGAAATCACCGCCAGCCCGGGGCCGCATATGGGCATGGCACTGGAGCACTACACCAACTGCACCTCGCCCCTGCGCAAGTACGTGGATTTCCTGGTGCACCTGCAGATCAAGGCGATACTGCGCGGGCAGCCTGCCCAGCAGGTAGACAAGCCCACCCTGGAATCACTCGCGGAGCATATCCGCACCGCCCGCGCCGCGACGCTGGAAGCGGAACGCTGGCTCGCAGGCAAGCACCTTGGGCGCGTGGTCGAGCGGCAGGAGGATAAAACCTTCAAGGCGCGCGTGGTGCACGTCAACAGCAGCGGTTTCAATGTGCGCCTGGATGACAATGGCCTGGAAGGCTTTGTCGACCTGCGCAAGGACCCGGAAAAATTCAGCTACGACAAATGGACAGCCAGCCTCACCAGTACCACCCGCCGCTTCCAGCTGGAGGGCGAGGTAGAAGTGAGCTTTGTCGGGGTTGATCGGGAAAACCGCTACCAGGCAAGCTTTGCGCTGGTGGAGGGTTGCGGCCTGAAACCGCCCAAGGAAGAGAAAAAAGCGGAGGAGTAAGTCCGCTTAACGCTAGTGCATCCTGCGATCGAGGATGCTCTCACGCGCACTGCCAGCACGAATACGCCCGGCACCCGCCTGCAGGTCCAATAGCAATTGCGCCTGCACTTGCGCTACCAGATCGATCATTTCACCCACGCCCAGGGCACGCAGGTAGGTTCCCATGTCGCGGTGTGAATCAAACATCACCCGCTTGTCGACGGTGCGAAAGGCCTGGATAATCATCAGTTCACGATTGCTATACTGACTGTCTTCACCAAATATCAGCTTGGTGAATGTATCCACAATGGCCATTTCGCTCACGGGGCCAGCGTCCATGTTTACTTGCGAGCGCTTCATGCTTTCCCTACCTCTATTCATGCGGCCGGCCCCCACATACTCCTGGGGCAAGGCTTATGGCGCCTTTTTCCGGAACGGCTTTAAATCCATTTCCAACTAAGTATGGTCTACCTTAACCAGACACCTGACTAAATATTAGGCAATATTTCACACTTCGTGCTCGAATTTTGTCCGATTTACCTATTTGGGGCAGGTTTTTGGGGCGTTTTGATGGATTTCAGCGTGCGGCGGTGAACCTTGCTTGCTTGTCTTCTGAAACGCTGCTCGATGCGGCTCGTTGCAAGTGTCTCGGTATTATGCTAAACCGGCTCGCGTGCTCCTGAATCCCCTCACGAAAACCGCCAAAAAGCGTCATCCATGACAGGCTTGGCAGCCCGGGCGCGGCCGTCCCTGGCCGCTGACATTTTCGTGAGGGGATTCAGGAGCACACGAGCCTCTGTCGGTTTTATACCCGCATTGCAAGTACTGCAATTTAGAGCTCGATATAGCGAGGTTCGGAGGGTGCATCCGGTCCGCAGGGGACGTCTGAGCACATGGATGTGCCGGCCGGCGCTCCGGGAGGCCGAGCTGCCATGGACGGCGCTTTTGCGGTCCCCTGTGTACCGGACCCACCCTCCGGACCGTTTGGAAAAGAACCAAACCTACGCCAGAAACCTCAAGTCAGGCAACAAGCACAGGTCACTCACCAGCCCGCCAACTCAGAACTGCGCACTACCCGGCGTTCGGGGGAACGGAATCGCATCCCGCACATTCTCCATCCCGGTGACATAATTCAGCAAGCGCTCGAAGCCCGAGACCGAAGCCCGCATGGGGAACCGTGCCATAACGACGCAAGTCGCGGTACCACCAGAGCTCCTCGCGCAAGTGCTCATCCATACGGGCATCCAGCACATCCAGGCGCTCCTCACGCTGACTGCCGCCAATGATCTCGCCGATACCCGGCGCCAGCACATCCATGGCTGCCACCGTTTTCTCGTCGTCATTCAGGCGCATGTAAAACGCCTTGATCTCCTTGGGGTAGTTCATCAGCACCACCGGGCGACCGACATGCTCCTCCGACAGGAAGCGCTCATGCTCAGAGGCCAGGTCCACGCCCCAGGCCACCGGAAATTCGAATTTCTTGCCGCTGTTTTTGAGGATGTCGATGGCGTCGGTGTAGTCCATGCGCTCAAAGCTGTTGTCGATCACGGTGCGCAGGCGATCGATCACCGTCTTGTCGATACGCTGCTGGAAGAAGGCCATGTCGTCCTCGCGCTCCTCCAGCACCCGCTGGAATACATACTTGAGCAGGTCTTCGGCGAGGTCGGCGTCGTCATTGAGGTCGGCAAAGGCGATCTCCGGTTCTACCATCCAGAACTCGGCCAGGTGGCGGCTGGTGTGGGAGTTCTCCGCGCGGAAGGTCGGGCCGAAGGTATACACCTTGCTCATGGCCAGGCAGTAGGACTCCACTTCCAGTTGCCCGGAGACCGTAAGGAAGGCCTCGCTGTGGAAAAAGTCGTGGCTGTAATCCACGCGCGCCCTTGTCGTTCAGCGGCAAATTGGTCATATCCAGGGTACTCACCCGGAACAGTTCACCGGCGCCCTCGCAGTCACTACCGGTGATCACCGGGGTATTGATCCAGTTAAAGCCGTTGTCGTGAAAGTAATTGTGTATTGCATTGGCCAGGGTGGTGCGCACGCGGGTGATGGCGCCGAAGGTGTTGGTGCGCGGGCGCAAATGCGCCTGGGTACGCAGGTACTCGAAGGTGTGGCGCTTCTTGGCGATGGGGTAGCTCTCGGCGTCATCGACCCAGCCGACAACGATCACTTCGCTGGCCTGGATCTCCACGCTCTGTCCCTTGCCCTGGGATGCCACCAGTTCGCCGCTGATCTCCACGGCGCAGCCGGTGGACAGCTTCAGTACGTCGGATTCGTAGTTGTCCAGGCTATTGGGTACCACGGCCTGGATGGCGTCGAAGGCGGTTCCGTCGTGCACGGCGAGGAAGGAAATACCGGCTTTGGAGTCACGCTTGCTGCGCAGCCAGCCTTTGACGGTAACCTGCGTCCCGGTATCGACCTGCCCTTTGAGTGCGGCGATGACGGTGGTGAACTCTGACATGGGTAATCTCCTGATGTGCAAGCGGCGCAGGATACCGGAATCGGGATTTGGCGTCATGCTTATGGTGCGCATGCCATGGGGGCCTGGGCTGCTCGTCGGGGGGTTGATCAGTGTAGGCCGGCCCGCAGACCCAACCCCGCCTCACGAAAACCGCAAAAGCGCGCCATCCTTGGCTGCTTGGGCTCCGGATCGCCGGCCGCACCATCCATGGCTCCGCACATTTTCGAGAGGAGGGGGTGTGGGTCCACGGGCCTCTGCAGTTCTCCACGAAGGGATCAGATGGGCCATGTCCAATGACGAATGCGTTAGGGCTATGCGGGATAGAGGTCCGGAGGGGTGGTTGGGTGTTCCGGGGACGTCTGAGGCCATGGATGGCCGAAGCCGAGCTGCCATGGACGGCGCTTTTGCGGTCCCCGGGGCACCCGACCACCCCTCCGGACCGTGCACCAGAGAAAACCCATTACTCAAGCTAAAGATGAACTCAACTCGCAGGACACGTAATCTTCGTCTTGCCTCCAAGGTATTCCGCGAGGCCGAGCTGCCATGGACGGCGCTTTTGCGGTCCCCGGAGCCACCCGAGCTACCCTCCGGACCGTCCACCAGAGAACAGCAACTTCACTCAACCAAGACACTCAACGCGCCAAACGGGTAATCTTCGCGCCATCCAACGTCAGCCCGGGTAGCAACGCTTCCCGGGTAAAAATAAACGCGACTACCGGGTCATCGATCTCGCGGCCCTTGAAGGCAGCGCCCTCCCCCTGGTCAAAGGTGAAGACCTTGCCGTCTACACCGACCGACCAGCCACGCGTATTGCGAAAATCAGCCAGTGCTTGCCTGGTGCGAAAAACGATGACTTCCGACTTGATCTGCTGACCCAGCTTCATGCCGAAGGCCGCACCAGAGGTGGCGTAGTAGGCTTCCGGTTCGCCATCCACCAGCAATACGCCCTCACCGAACTCGCCACCCACGCCGAAGCCCAGCTTGACCACATCGGGAAATACCAGCACACCCGCGGCTTTCTTGAGCAGCTTGTCGGTACCCTCTACGTGGCCGCGCAAGGCGCTCAGGGCCGCACTGGTTCCGGCGTTGATCTGCTCCACAGAGTCCGCTCGCAGGGGCTGTGAGAGTAATATTGTCACCAGGCTGAGCAGTATTACGAAATACGTGGCCCGGTTGCTTGTCATATGCCCCGGGTTAGAAATCAAAATGCTCTCCTACAAAGTCTTCGGACAGTTGCCACAGCTGGTCTGCCAGCGCCGGGTCCAGGGCGTAGGCCTCGACACCGCCGTCGCCGCCGTCTACGGCGGGCTCGGCGATATGGCAGTCCTCCAGGTAGAGGCCGCCCTGGCCTTCCAGGTCCGCTGAGGTGGCGGCCCAGACACTGGTGGCGGAGCCCTGTTCGACGGTCTTGAAAGGCAGCTCCTCGAGCTTGCGACCACGGGCGATCTTGCGTGAAGTCCTCCGGCACCATATGTCGGCTCAGCTCAGTCATGATCATGCCGGGGTGCACGGCGAAGGCCCTCACCCCGCGGTCCTGCAGACGCCGGTCGAGGCCGACGGAGAACAGCGCGTTGGCGGTTTTGGACTGACCGTAGGACTGCCACTTTTCGTAATCGCGGTGGGTGTAGTTGGGGTCGTCCATGTCTACCGGTGCGAAGCGGTGACCGGCGGAGCTGAGGTTGATCACCCGCGAGGGGGCCGCGGCAACCAGCGCCGGGGCCAACAGGCCGGTCAGCAGGAAGTGACCCAGGTGGTTGGTACCAAACTGCATTTCAAATCCCTGGGCGGTGCGCAGCAAGGGGCAGGCCATAACGCCGGCGTTATTGATCAGCAGGTCGATGGACGGCGCCCTGGCGAGAATGTCAGCAGCGCCGGCGCGCACGCTGTCCAGGTCCGCCAGGTCCAGCAGTGCGGTGTCCACGCTGGCGCCCGGGACGGCCTCGCGAACCTGGGCCGCGGCGGCATCCAGCTTCTGCGCGTCGCGCGCAACCATTAACACCGCGGCGCCACACTGGGCCAGTGCCCTGGCAGTTTCCACCCCCAAACCCGAGGAGGCGCCCGTGATCACGGCTTGTTTGCCCGACAGGTCAACGCCTGCGCATACCTCGTCGGTAGTAGATTGGAAGCCGAATGCGCTCATGCTTGTTCTCCTTTGCGGTGTCGCCTGTTATTGTTTTCGGCAGCCGCCTTATCGCGACACCGCCGACCACTGGTCTTTAACCGGGAGAACAGCTTCAACCATGAATGCGCAACAAATCAAGCAATTTGAGGCGGGAGAGTACATGAGCTTGTCCACCCTGAAGAAATCGGGCGATTTTGTCGCCACACCCGTGTGGTTTGCCCCGCTGGACGGCGCGTACTACGTGTTTTCTGCCGGTGAAGCCGGCAAGGTGAAGCGGCTGCGCAACTTCAGCGACGCCCGCATCGCCCGCTGCACGGTAACCGGCAAAGTGACCGGTGAGATGTTTGAGGCCGATGGCTACCTGCTGGCAAGCGCAGAGGATGAAGCCACCGCACTGCGCGCCCTGCACCGCAAGTACGGCCTCAAAATGAAGGTCACCGACCTGCTGTCGGGGCTTACCGGCAAGAAGCGCAAGCGCGCCTATATCCGTGTGGTGCCGCGCTGAGTTGCAAACTCACTGCAGGGCCAGCAGGCGCTCGTTGAGCTGCTGGTACTCCAGCGCATAGCGCCTGCGTTCGGACATTAGTGTAGCGTGCTCCCGCGCCTCGCCCACGTAGTGCAGGGCCGCTTTCA
Organism: uncultured Gammaproteobacteria bacterium; assembly: GCA_963845135.1. GTDB lineage: Bacteria > Pseudomonadota > Gammaproteobacteria > Pseudomonadales > Halieaceae > Halioglobus. The sequence goes on from CAWJQW010000017.1 coordinate 30,513, forward strand.
GTTCGCCCAACTCACGATAAATCAGGCCCACGCTGAACAACAGTTCAGGGTCCTGGGGCGTCAGGCCCAGTGCCTCACGGTAATGCCCCAGCGCGCCGCGCCAGTCGCCTGACTCAGCGCTCTGGTCACCCAACCAGGCGTGGTAGTAGGGATTGGTGCCACGGTAGCGTTCCACCCGGCGCTTCCCAGTAGGCCCGCTCTTCCTCGCGACCTTCCAGGCCATACAGCACCATCAGGTTATTCATTGCCGAGCGCTCATACTCGTCGATGGCGAGGGCCTGCAGGTAGGCGGTTTCCGCGGCCGCGTATTGCTCGGACCACCGGTAGACCACCCCCAGGTTGACCCACAGGTGGGGCATATGCGGACTCAGTTGCAGGGCACGCATGGCGTGCAGCCAGGCTGATTCCAGCCGCTCGTCGGCCAGTGCGTCCATGGCCACATTACTGTGATACAGCGCCTGCGCGTCGGTGTCACTGATCTCCCTTGAGCCGGTGATATCGCGCGCCGGCAGTGGATCCAGGTCGACCATAAAACGGTCGCGCCCGCTGAGGTGCACAACCGCATTCACATGCAGCCGCACCGCCATCCGCTCACCCATGCGGGTCCACTGGGGGCGCACGTCCACCCACTGGTAGCGCGCATCGAGGTTGGCCTCGCGGGCCAGCGCGATAAACAGGTTGGCATAGGCCAGGCAGTTTGCCTGCTGCGAACGGAATACCTCACTGGCGCTGCCCTCGGCCGCGGGGTCGTAGTCCACGCCCAGCGTGGCGGAGCCGCTGATAGCCTCATGCAGGCTGAGCAGCCGCTGGCGGCTGGAAGAAGTATCGGCTGTATAGCGCGCAACAAAGTCCAGCATCTCGTCGTCCACATCCAGCAACTGTGGCGTGGGCCCGCGGGCCGCAACCTCCTCCAGACCGACTTGCCGGTCCTGCAGCTGCAGGGGCGGCAGTTGGCTGAGCGCCAGCGGCGCCGGGTCTGTGATGGCACAGCCATGCAAGCACACTGCGCCGGCCAGTAACAGCCAACGGCCGCCTCGCACCTGCGATTCACTGCTGCCGGTAATCCAGCCCTATCCGTCACAGAACACCTCCAGCCCCAGTATAGCGCAGCTTGATCTCAGGTCAATGCGCGCCGGGACCTGCAGGTGCAGTCTGCTGCAATGAGAAGTGTATCCGTCTAATTATAAAAAGGAGCATGGACATGACCCAACACATCCTCGAGCAAGACACTCAGGAAGATGACGCATCATGAAACGCCTGGCCACCGTGATCGGCGGCTTTTTCTCGCGACAGTCATGCTGGCGCTCGGCGTGGGATGATGATGGGTTAGCTCACCGAAGCCTTCTCCAGCTAGCGTCTGCCGACGCGTCGAGAAACGACGCCAACGAGGTCAGGCCGCGGTGTGCAAGCCGCACTCGCGGCCGTCGTGTACCTTGGTGGGATCGAAGTAGTGCCGGCAGGTGGGCAAGCTCATAGCTGCTCCATGTAGGCCTCCACGTCATCCTCTGACCAGTAGAAGATCGGCGCCACCTTGATGATGCCGCGGTTGTCCATGGAGACGATATCCAGGCGTCTTGCGGTGTTCCGTTTCCTCACGGCGAATGCCGGTGAGCCAGATTTCCGGCTGGAATTCATCCAGCGCCCGGGCAAAGGGCTCCAGTTTCACCTGTCGGTAAAATCCTGGTGGCGTTCCTCTTCATCCACCGTGGGTATCCCGCCCATGATGGCGTTGCGCCGCTCGGAGGTCATCAGCGGGGAATAGACGTGCATATTGATTCAGGTCGCGGATCAGCCGCTCGGCCACGACGTAGGTGTCGCGCAGGTTATAGCCGGTATCGACCCAGATGGTGGGCACGATCTTGTCGAGCTCGCTCACCAGGTGCAGCATCACCGCCGCATTGCGGCCCATACTGGTGGTGGCGATCGTCTGGCGCCTGCAGGCCAGCGCCCAGCTGCACGATATCGCCAGGGCACTGGCATCGCGCAGGGCGGCATTCACACTGTCCAAATCGAGTTCCACGAGGGGCGAAAAGTCCGCATTTACGCATCCAGGGGTGCGAACTTTATAGAATCAAAAAGCTACTGACAAATAACTATGCTTTATATGGATATTCTCACACTACCGCCGTTGGCGGCACCGCGGACAATCAGGCCGCGGCGCGCGACAGCGGTTTTTTCCAGCTCCGCGTGCAGGTCGAGGAACTGCCCGGTCAGCTTGTGGCTGGGCGCCATGTCGATCAGCGGGCGGTGCTCGCGGTGGGACTCCTTCATTTTCACTGAGGTGTTGAGGTAGGTACTCGAATACCGGGTAGCCCTCTTCCTCCAGCTCTGCCACCAGCTCCCCCGGCAGGCGCGCCTGGGAGTTGAACTGGTTGATCACAATGCCCTCCACCTCCAGATCCGGGTTGTGGTCTTCCTGCAGCTCGGCGATATTGTCCATCAGCGAGTACAGGCTCTGGCGGGCAAAGCTGTCGCAATCAAAGGGCATCAGCACCGAATCCGCGGCGATCAGCGCCGACTTGGAGTAGAAATTGAAGTTCGGGCGGGGTATCGATATACATCCGGTCGTACTCACCGTCGAGCTTTTCCAGGGCGTCGCGCAGCTTGTAAATCTTGTAGCGCGACTCCAGCTCCTTCTCCATCTCGACAGCACCGGGCTGGAGGGCATCAGGTACAGGTTCTCGTAGGGGGTTTCCCAGACAAAGGAGTCCGGGTTCTTGCGCATCTTGCGCGAGCCCACGGTCTGCTTGAACAGGCCGGCCACGCCCTGGGCCTCCGCCGGAAAGGCCTCGCCGTCGATTTCGCCGACCAGGTAGTGGGTGGTATTGCCCTGCACATCCAGGTCGATGACCAGAGTGCGATAGCCCATGGCCGCGCCGATCGCCGCCAGGTTACAGGTAATGCTGGTCTTGCCGACCCCGCCTTTTTGATTGAAACTACGCGTTCATGAGTGCGGACCACCGTGGAAGAGTTGAACGATGGTCAACAGTTAATCAATGGGCCGCAATGTAAGCGCGGCGGCATTAGCGGTATTTTTTGCTTCGCTAAGGACGTGATGGGGCCTGAAGGGCTGCAGTCGGCCAATGGCTGCTTGAACTCGCATTGCTCCAATTGGGACTCAGCAATCTGCAGAGCCACTGGTTTGCTCGCAACCGGCCTGATTTGATGTTTTCCAGCCACGCCCCTCAGGCCTACTCACTTACGAGCATCATTGCCACCGATTAGGCCTGGTCGAGGATTGCTCTGCGAACTAAAAGAGCGCCGAGGAGTCGGAAGACGCGAGCGCTTGGCTTCAACCGACTGGGGCAACCCGAGGCCATCGCCTACAGCAGGCTAATCAGCGCCAGCGCCTAGCGCTAGCCCAGACCCGCTGGTAAAGCTCAACGATCTCCTGCAGCCTCGGGCACCCGCGGATTATTGGCCGGGGACCCGGAGTCCAGCGCCTGCTCCGCCATCAGCTCCAGCGAGCCGAACCAGCTGGCCTCGTCGATGCCGTAGTCGCCCGGGCGTCGGGCACGCGAGATCGGCATTCAGCTCCCGCAGGCCTCTACCAGTTTGCCGGCGCCATGGCGTCGCTGTCGCTCGTCTGGCGATGCCCATGTAGCGGGCGCAGTGGCATAGCGCGCGCTGGCATGATCACCGACCAGGCGGTCACCTCCGGCAGCAGCATGGCGTTACTCAGGCCATGGGGCACATGGAACAGCGCGCCGATGGGGCGACTCATACCGTGAATCAGGGTGACCGAGGCGTTGGCAAAGGCAATGCCGCCCTGGGTGGCCGCCAGCATCATCGCCTCGCGGGCATGGCGGTTGTCCGGCTCGGCGCAGGCGGTGCGAATATTCTGGTAGATGGTGCGCATGGCGGTGAGGGCGATACCGTCGGTAAAGGGGTTGGCCTTGCGGCTGACATAGGCTTCCAGCGCATGGCACAGGCTGTCGATGCCGGTATCCGCGGTCAGGCGGTAGGGCATGGTCAGGGTCAGTTCGTAGTCCACCAGCGCCGCCACCGGCATCAGGCCCAGGCCCATGCACAGCATTTTTTCCTGGGTCTGCGTATCGGTGATCACCGCCACCCGGGTAGCCTCGGAGCCGGTGCCGGCGGTGGTGGGGATGGCGATGATCGGCAGGCCGCAATCGATCTGGTGCGGCACCTTGTAGTCGCGCATGGGGCCGTCGCGCTCGGCCAGCACCGCCACCGCCTTGGCGGTATCCATGGAACTGCCGCCGCCCAGGGCCACCACGCAGTCGTGGTTGCCCGTCGCGCAGCACTGCCAGGGCGGCGTACGACACTGTCGGTGGTGGGGTCGGGCACGCAGTCGGCTGAACACGCCGTAGTGCGAAACCGCGCGGCCTCCAACTGGCGCCTGCAGGCGGCGGCAGTAGCCGCACTCCACCATGAACGGGTCGGTCACCAGCAGCGGGTCTTGCAGGCCCAGTCGGCCAGGGTCTGGCGCCACCTGCTGCGCTGGCGCCGGCGCCCACCCGCAGGATGCGCGGCAGATTGATATTGGCAGCTATGCACTGGCGTCAGTCCTTGATCTCGATCAGGTGAATTTCGAACACCAGGGCGGTATTGGGCGGAATCGCGTCGCCGGCACCCTGCTCACCGTAGGCCAGCTGCGGCGGACAGGCGATGCGCCACTTGTCGCCCACCGACATCAGCTGCAGGGCCTCGGTCCAGCCCGGGATCACCTGGTTGACACCGAACTCGGCGGGCTGGCCGCGCTCGACGGAGCTGTCGAATACCGTGCCATCGACCAGGGTGCCATGGTAGTGGGTCACCACCGTGGACTGGGCGCCGGGGCTGGCACCGCTGCCGGACTCCAGCACCTCGTACTGCAGGCCACTGGCAGTGGTGGTCACTTCTTCGCGCTGCCGCGTTGGCGCTGCATGAACTGCTCTGCCAGGGCCTGCGCTTGCTCGCCAGCTCCGCGGCCTTGGCCTGCTGCCGCTGCTGGATCACCTGGAAGCTGGGGTTGATCTCCTCGTCGGTCAATAGCCGCCTGGCGGTGCTCGTACCAGTGGCTGATACCGGCCAGCACCGCCTCCAGGTCCAGGCCGTCAAAGTTGTTGCGCAGCAACTGGTCGCCAAACTGCAGGCCAAAACCGTAGCTGACTTTCTGTTCATCGGTGGCCAATTCCACTTCGGGAAGTAGTGCCATGGGAATAATTCCGCTATGCTGTTATGAAAGTCGCGCACTTTAGCATATCCCGGCGCGCTCACCGATGGCAGGAGAGCACGCAGATGGACACGCCGATATCGACGCCATCCACGATTTCTGGTTCGGCGAGCTGGACGACACGGGCCTGTCAGCCACCGGCACAGCACGCCTGTGGTTCAGCGCCAGCGATGCGACCGACGTACCTGCGCCGAGCGCTTTGGGCACGCTGGCACAGGCGCTGGCGGGCAGCCTGACGGACTGGGCCGAGCAGCGACCGCGGGCTGGTCGCCCTGGTGGTGCTGCTGGACCAGTTCACCCGCAATATTTACCGCGGCACGCCGCGGCCTTCGCCGGCGACGCCGCGCGCGCTGGCGCTGGCCCAGCAGTGCATCGCCAGCGGCCACTACCAGCGCCTGCCGGCCATTCACCAGGTGTTCCTGTACCTGCCCCTGGAGCACTGCGAGGACCTGGACGGTGCAGGAAGAGTGCGTCGCGCTGTTCGAGGAGCTGGCCGACGCGTCACCGGCAGCAGCAGATCGCCGATTTCACCCGCTACGCCATGGCCCACCGGGATGTGATCGCCCAATTTGGCCGCTTCCCCCACCGCAACGCGATCCTGGGCCGGGACATCCAGCTGCCGCGGAGCTGGCCTACCTGGAGACACACGGCGGATTCTAGCGCCGCTCAGCCTCGGGCGACCGGCCAGGAAATGGTAGCGGCCCTCGGTCATCTCCGCCTGCCAGACGTCGAAATCGCCCGCTGTCCAGGTCATCGTAGGCCTGCACGATCGGAGTCATTGACCTCCGGGTAGGCCACCTCATCCCAGGGGCATCCTGGCGGGTAAAAAAGCGGCAGTCCTGTGACTCCACGCCCGGCGCGCAGTAATCGGTGTCCACCGTGGCCCGAAAAGCCACGTAGACCTGGTTGATAAAGGTGATGCTGCCGGTCATATACAGCTGCAGTTGCTCCGGCGGCAACAAGATCCCCGCCTCCTCATGCAGCTCGCGGGCGGCGCCCTCGGCCAGGGTCTCCCCCTGCTCCAGAAAACCGCCGGGGATCGCCCAGGCCCCGCGCTTGGGCTCCAGTATCGCGCTGCACCCAGAGCAGCCGGTCTACCATAGGCCACAAAGCAGGTCACCACCACCATGGGATGATGCGTGATGCGGAGCTTGCGCAGGCCGGCAATAGCCAGTGATTGCGCGTCTCCCCGCCGACCACATGGCGCTCGCAGCGGCGCGCCGCAGTCGGGGCAGTAACTTGATGCTCGTGTCATACGATTGCGTCTTCCCCACCGGGTAACCTGAGAAGACCATAGCACTTTGCCTTCGCAAAAGCATTGGCGCTATGCTTGCACTCCCCGATCAAGGCCAAGAGACCGAATGACAGACGCGACCCGAGAGTACAGCTGCTGCTCACCGGCAACGAAATCATGAGCGGCGACACGGTGGACTCCAACTCCGCCATGATCGCCCAGCGCCTGGAAGAGCTGGCCATCGGCGTCTACCGCAAGGTCACCGTGGGTGACGACGCCGCAGCTGCTGCAGCCGAACTGGCGGCGATGGCGGCGGATGCCGACCTGGTGATCGTCAACGGCGGCCTGGGGCCGACGATCGACGACCTCACCGCGGAGATACTGGCGGCCGTGGCCGGCGTGGAGCTGGCCGAGCATCCGGAGGCGGTGGCCCACCTGCGAGCATGGTGCGCGCCGGCGCAACCTGGCACTGAACGCCGCCAACCTGAAGCAGGCCATGCTGCCCGCCGGCTGCACGCATCGTCGACAACCCCATCGGCAGCGCGGTGGGCTTCGAGATGCCGGTGGGCAACTGCCGGGTCATCTGCACCCCCGGTGTGCCCAGCGAACTGCGCGCCATGCTGGACCTGATCGTCGCAGACCTGGCCGGCGCAACTGCAGCGCCCGGTGGAGCGCAATATCCTGCGCCTGCAGACCTTCGGCCTGGGCGAATCCACCGCCCAGCAGATGATCAGCGACCACTCGCCCGACTGGCCGGCAGAGGTGGAGCTGGGGTTTCGCGCCGGCGCACCGCAGATGGAAATCAAGCTGAGCATAAACCGGGCGGCAGGCCTGCCCGCACGCAGACCAGCTGCCGAGAGCAACTGGAGGCGCTGTTTGGCGATCACATTATCGGCGAGGGCGACACGCTGCTGGCCGCACAGGTACTGGCAGCTGTTGCGCGAGCGCGGCGCAGACCCTGACCACCGCCGAGTCCTGCACCGGCGGCCTGATCGCCTCGATGCTGACGCAGATTCCCGGCTCCTCAGATGGCTTTTCACGCCGGCTTTGTCACCTACGCCAACGACATCAAGCACCAGGTGCTGGGGGTGACCGACGCCGACCTGGCCAACCAGGGCGCGGTCAGCGAAGAGGTCGTGCGGGCAGATGGCCCAGGGCGCGCTGGAGCGCGCCGAGCGCGGACTATGCCATCGCGGTGTCGGGCATCGCCGGGCCCGACGGCGGCAGCGAGGACAAGCCAGTGGGCACCGTCTGGCTGGCCTGGGGCACGCGCGACAACCTGCGCACGCGCTGCCTTTGCTGGCCCGTTGAGCGCAGCCTGTTCCAGACCATGGTTGCGGCGGCGGGGCTGGATATGATCCGCCGCATGCTACTGGGTATCGACGAGGAGCCGCGCTACTTTCGCCAGCGCAGGGCGCGCTGACCGGGCGTGGTCAGGCACCCGCCTCCGGCGCTTCGACCTCGCTAGCCACCGACCGGTGCCACACCAGGGAGTGGAAGCGCTCCACCTCCCCTGCTTTGTCCTTGCCACTGAGCACCAGCGTCTGGCCGTCCAGTTCAGCATGGCGCAATTGCTCAGTGCCCGGAAAGTTCGGGTTGAGGCTCAGGCTGACGTAATGGATCACGTCGCCGCCCTCGACCCGGTAACGTCCGGCGTAGTGAAAGTAGCCGGTGAAGGCCTCGGCCTTGGCCTGGTCGGGTATCTTGCGGAAGCTGACGTCGTCAGGGAATAGCGCTCGCTCACTGCGGGCGATCGCCGCGCTCATCCAGCCGTCTTCTGTGTACACCAGCAGGCCTCGCGGCTCCTCGCCGTAGGGGTAACTGAGGTCGTCCCGGTCCGAGTAGCCTATAGCCCAGGACTCCAGTTCCCAGGCACCTACCAGATCTGTTTTGCTGATCATGCCGTTCTCCTTGCTATCAGGGTTGTAGCTGTTCGATGTGCCAGCCCTCATCGGCCTGGCGAGAGTAAAGAAAGCGGTCGTGCAGGCGGTGCTCGCCCCCCTGCCAGAACTCAATGCGCTGGGGAATCGACCCGGTAACCGCCCCAGAAATCGGGCAGCGGAATCTCGCCCTTGCCGAAGCTTTCACGCAGCACGGACACCTGTTTTTCCAGCAGCGCACGGGCAGAGATGGGCCGGCTCTGGCGCGACGCCCAGGCGGCAATCTGGCTCTCACGCGGGCGGGTGACGAAATAGGCCGCTGACTCGGCCACGGTCATCTTTTCCACGCGACCGCCAACGATGACCTGGCGATCCAGCTCGTTCCAGGGAAAAAGCAGGGACACTGCCGGGTTATCCGCCATGGCCCGGGCCTTGTCACTGCCGTAATTGGTATAAAACACAAAGCCGCCATGGGACATCCCCTTGAGCAGGACAATGCGCTGCCAGGGCGCGCCCATGCTCGTCGATGGTCGCCAGGACCATGGCGGTGGGGTCTCCCAGGCCAGCGCGCACGGCCTGCTCCAGCCAATGCTCAAACTGGAGCAGGGGGCAGTCGTCCAGCATCTCCCGGGTAAGCCCGCCGGCGGTGTACTCACGCCTGAATTCCTCGTAATGCACAGTGTGTTCCTGCTAAGGTTCCGGACCGCGTCCAGAAAGTTTTAATACTAGCGGCCACCCGCCGCGCAAGCAAAGGAGCAAGTATGCAGCGGGCGACAGAAATTCTCGATGCCGACGCAACGCACAGCAAAATGCTTGCCGGTATTCTCGCCGACGCCTTCGCCAGGGACCCGGTGATGAACTGGGTCATTCCCGAACCCCGTCTGTATGACGACTTCTTCCGGCTGCTTATTCGCGATCTCTTCGCACCCCGCGGCATCATGCACCGGGATACCGGGGAACGCGGTGCGGCGTTGTGGTTACCGCCGGGCGCCAGCTTTACAGTCCGCCCTGGCGTTGCCGTCGTAAGCCTGTTCACTCGCTTGCTGCTGCGTCGCGGCCCCAGGGCCCTGTTACGTATTCCGCAGCAGGGTAAGGTGTTCGAGCGCCACCACCCCAGCGAGCCCCACTACCACCTGGTATTCGTCGGCGCCAGGCAAGGGGCACAGGGCCAGGGTGTGGGATCGGCACTGATCAAACAGGGCACGCGCCTCTGTGACCAGCAGCGCTTCCCGGCCTACCTGGAAAGCTCCAACGAGGTCAATGTGCCACTGTACCAACGCCACGGCTTTGAGGTCATCGCACAAGAGGACCTGCCCGGTGGAGGCCCCCGGGCATGGTTTATGTGGCGGGAGGCCCGTTAGCCGGGAGGAAACTGCGCGAAGATAGCCGCCGCTGCTTCCTCACGACTTGCGCTGGCCTTATCCGGGTCGGGCTGGGGCTGCAGCCGGGACTCGATAATCGAACGCCACACGGACTGGTTGCGCATGGGATCTATCATATCGACGATGAACGTGCCCTGGGTGTATTGACGCACGCTCACGTCGGACACCGAGGGGCCACAGCGCCAGCAGTTGTAATAACTCATGCTGTTATAGGTACGCACGTCCGTGCGCTCTTCTGTCACCAGGTGCCAGGTAAGGTACAAGTCTGCCTGATCGTTGTCGCTCACCACCTCAAACCCCTTGCGCTGCAGTTCCTGCGCCAGCGCCTGGTCTATGCGCTCTTCCTGCATATCACTGATGCTGATCGTGGAAAGGCCTGTGCGGTCCACTGGCTGGATGGCAATCTTGCGCACCGGGGAAAAATCAAACTGCTGATCAAAGTCCATGTTCGCCTCGAGGGTGGAGGCACAGGCAGTGATGAGACTGAGCAGGGTCAGGGCGCCCAGGGCACGCAACAGATTAGACATCATCATGGTCATCTTCCTTTGAATGAGCCCCGCATTATAGTCAATCTTTGGTACTGGGATACACCGGAGCACGGGCCGCCACCGCGGGAATCTGGGGAAAAGGGTAAAACCCACGCCAGCCCTCGCCCAGGGCAGCATCCAGACTCTGACCAAAGGCCTCCTCGAAACAGGCATCCATGGCGCGGATCAGGTCAGTTTCAGTGAGGTCGCTCACCAGCACCGCAGCCTCCATCATCCCCTCGGCGCGCAACCGCAGCCCGGGCGGCAGGTCGTCTCCCCGCGCCAGCGCGGCAAACATCAGCTGCCAGCGATGCTGTAACTCATCCACGATAACCTGCATAGCGTAACTACCCATTACCTGCCTGGCTCTGAGTATGGGGCCAATCACTGGATTTTTCAGCATCATGGGCACGGTATATACTTTAACCAGGTAACGAGCGAAAACATTCGACCCCATGACGAAGTCAATCCGGCATACACTGATAAGCATGGCTTCCCTGCAAAGTGGCCTGGGCGCAGTCCTGGTGCTGTCGGCACTGGCAGGCGGCACAGCTGCGTCGGCAGCGCCGCCGGAAGCGGCAGCTACACAGGCCGCGGAGCCTGTGCCTGCCGAGGCCGCTGCGGCGGCCTCCGGGGCCATTTACCGCGACGCCATAGCGGAAATCGAGTCCGCGCAGGGCGCCTACGCCCCACAGATGTCGGAGGCGCTGCTGGGCATGGGCATGATGCTGCAGCGCGAGGACAATCACCTCGAGGCCATCCGGGCATTCAAACGCGGGATCCACCTCTCGCGCATCAATGATGGGCTGTACACGCCAGGACAGATTCCCATGCTACAGCGGGAAATCGCCAGCCACCTTGCCCTGGGCCAATACGCGGAGGCTGACGAGCGACAGGCCTACCTCTATCGCGTGCAGATGCGCAGCCAGGAGGCGGGCATTACCCGGGCCAGGGCCTTTATGCAGCAGGCCCAGTGGCAATACACGGCCTATCGGCTGGCACTGGACGGGCAAGCCTATGCGCGCGTCATGAGCATGTGGGACCTTTACCGACTGGCACTCACCGATATCATGAGCCGCGAGGGCGATACCTCGGCACTGCTGCTGGAACCGCTGGAGGGCATGCTATTGGCCCAATACCTGATTGCCGACTTTGACCTGCAGTCGATCAACAGTGCCGGCTCCAGCAGCGACGGCTTCGCCATGCAGCATCAGCAGAATCGCTTCAACGCCTACCGTGCGCAGAGTTACAAGCGCGGGCAGGCTGTGATTCAGGCGATCTACGACATCCAGAAAGCGCAGCACGGGGACCATAGCCTGGAGACGGCCACAGCACGCGCCATGCTGGGCGACTGGATGCTCTGGCACGGTGAACGCGATGCCGCCATGAAGGCCTACCGGGAAGCCGTAGCGGAACTTACGCCCCGTGAGGATGCCGAAGTATCGCTGATGAGCCTGTTTGGGGAGCCCGAGGAGCTGCCCAATATCGAAGGGGCGAGCCAGCTACCTGAGCCGGTTGACCCGGAACAGGCCAATCTGCAGCTGCAATTTAGCGTCAACAGTCGCGGTAAGGTCCTGGACCTTGAACGCATCGATGACAACGAGTTGGACGAGGCCATGGCAAATCGCATCATGCGCCAGCTGCGCCGGACCCAATTCAGGCCAAAACTGGCAATGGGCGAACCGCAGGACACGGAGACAGTGACCAGGGCTTATGAAATCAATTAACGACGCATCCATTGCCGCTACCCGCCTGCTGCTGCCGGTGGCCGTGGTGAGCGCGTGCCTGCTGTTAAGCGGCTGCCCCAGCGCCAGTAATCCAACGACGCCGCAGCCACCGACTCCGCCTTCCACCCCATCCAGCTCTTCGTCGAGCAGTTCCTCGTCGAGCAGCAGTTCATCCTCCAGCAGCAGTTCATCTGCCAGTAGCAGCTCGTCCAACAGCTCGCCCTCAAGCCCCGGCGACAGTGCCACCTCCGGCAACGAGTCCTCACAGGGCAGCGAGTCACCCTCCGCTTCAGGCTCAGCGGCGAATGGCGATACTGCCAGCAGCCAGGCGCCCGGCAGCAGCGGGTCCAGCGCAGGCACCCAGGGCGCTGAGGGCTCGCCGGGTGAGTTTCCCAGCGGCGAGTTCCCCAATGACCCGGGCACCCCAGGCGACGGGGCCCAGGGGGATGTTGCCGACGCTGCGGGCAGCGCGGGAGAACCTGGTTTTGAGGACAGTGCCGGCGGCGAGCCCGGCTTCGAGCCCGCCGGCCCCGGCGGCTTGCCCGACATGAGTGACTCACCCGGCTTTGAAGATGTCCTTGCAAGCATGGAAGAGGCCATGGGCGACACCCCTGGCAGCGGCGGTGAAAGTGGCCAGGAGGATGGGCAAGGCAATGGCAGTGGCGGCGGCAGCGAATCCGGACAGCAGGGCCAGGGCACCTATGGCGACGGCCAGGGCACCTACGGCAGCGGCAGTGGCCGCGGCCCGCTGACACCAGCGGAGCAGGTCGCCGTCCTTGACGCGCAACTCGAGCAGGGCACCGGCGATTTTGATGCCATGATTCTTGAGGAACAGCAGCAACAGCGGCAGGCCGCCCGCGAAAACGCGTCCCGGACCGCCAGTAACACGGCGACTGCCAGCGGCAGCAGTGGTGGCGGCGGCGGTGAATATGGCGGCGGCCGGGGTGCCACCGGCAGCAGTGCCGGCAGCGGTGGCTATGGTGGCGGCATCGGCGGCACCTCCGGCGGCGGAGAGATACCGCAGGACACCGCCAAGTACCCTCCTCCTACCGATATTCCCTCGGGCGATGACGACGACGTGGTGGCACGGCAGTTACGCGAGGCAGCCATGCGCGAGCCGGACCCTGCCGTACGCGAAAAGCTCTGGGATGAATATCGCAAGTACAAGGGCATCGAGCAGTGAGTCAATCGGTAGCCGGCGGGCACAGCACCGCGCTTCACCGCGTGCTTGGCGTTATGGCGGCGCTAATGCTGTTGACGGGCTGCGTTAACCAGACCATTAAAAGTACCTCGGTACCCGCGATCAACGCGCCCGATGAAGTCGTTGCCGAAGCACTGCTGCTGGATGTTGGCATCGCCATTTTCGACCCTGGGCTGGAAGAATATGACGGCGACGGCCAGGTCTATCCGGAGGTGCGCAAGGCCGAGGCGCGCTTTATGCCCAACCTGCTGTCCCAGGCCATGGAGCAAAGCGGTGCCTGGGGCGCCGTGCGTGTTGTGCCGGACCCGGAGCGCATCTCCGACCTGTCAGTACGCGGCAGCATTCTCCACTCGGACGGGGAGACACTGGAGCTGGCCATTCGCGCGGTGGATTCGCGGGGTTATGAGTGGCTGGACAAAACTTACGAAGGCCGCGCCAGTGCCTATGCCTACCGCAGCGCAACACGGGAGCGCTACGACCCGTTCCAGGCGGTCTACAACACCATCGCCAATGACTTGCTTGCCGCACTGGGGGAGCTGCGCCCGCAGGACCGGCAAAACGTGCGGCTGACAACGGAGCTGCTGTTTGCCCAGCACTTCTCGCCAGAGGCCTTTGACGGCTACCTGGAACGCAACCGCAATGACGTGTACCTGGTGATGCGCCTGCCGGCAGAGAACGACCCCATGCTGGAACGGGTGCGCACCATTCGTGAGCGCGACCATACCTACATCGACACCATGCAGGAGTACTACGACAATTTTGGCGTGGCCATGACCGGGCCCTACGAGGACTGGCGCAAACTCTCCTATAAGGAGGCGGTGGCCCAGCAGGAATTGGAGGCCGAGAGCCGACGCCGGTTAATCGCCGGCGCAGTCGCGGTGGCCGCGGGTATCGCCGGCATGACCAGTAGCGATGGCAACAGCCGGGCGGCGGGGAACGTGGCCGTGATTGGCGGCGGCTACCTGCTGAAAAGCGGCCTGGAAAAGCGCGCCGAGGCGCAGATACATGTGCAGGCGCTGGAAGAACTGGGCATGTCACTGGAAGCGGAAATCACGCCGCAGGTAATCGACCTGGAAGACCGTTCCATCACCCTCAGCGGTAATGTGGAAGAGCAGTATGCACAGTGGCGCCAGCTACTGGCGGATATCTATGCGGCCGAAATTGGCGCACTGGACGACCCGCAGGATTCCGCCGCCACTCCTGATACACTCTAGCCTGCAAAACGCTATTTACGACCATAGAAGGGTTCGCGCAGTAGATGTCTGATAAAAACGAGCAACTGGAGCCCACTCCCTTCGAGCTCGCCCCGCCGCCTGAACCCGCCGGGAACACCAGCCAGACCAAAGCACCCAACTGGGTACTGCCGGCACTGGGTGGACTGGTTTTGCTGGCGCTATTGGTCGTGTTCTGGCTGCCGGCAAAGGTCGCCGATACCGATGCTGGCGCCGGCGATAAGGCAGCGCCCGCCGGCGACGCCGTGGCAGATACCCCTGCAAGCGCCGCTGCGCCCTCGCCAACCACCCCCGCTAGCACCGACGCCTCACCCTGGTCTGACGCCCAGGCGGCGAAATTGAGGAAAGAGGCGCAGGACGTGCTGCAGGCCCTGCTGGACCTGCAATTCGCGCTGGATGAGCGCGGCGCAGAACAGTGGGCCGGTGACGCCTGGGCGGCCGCCACTGCGGCGGCACAGGCAGGCGACGCTCTCTACCGCCAGCGCGAGTACATTGCCGCGAAAGCAGAATACGCCAGTGGACTGGAACAACTGCAGGCCATCGATGCGGCGATCCCCGAGACTGTAGACACGCAGCTTGAACGGGCGCGCGCTGGCCTGGAGGAAGGGCTGCCAGAGCAGGTCACCGCGGCCCTGGAGCTGGTAGAGCTGATCGAGCCAGAGAATGCGCAGCTGCCCGGCCTGCAACAGCGGGCCAGCGTACTTGCGCCGTTAATGGCGCAACTGGACACAGCGGCAACCGCAGAGAGCAACGGTGACCTGGCTGGCGCTGAAGGCGCGCTGCGCGAGGCGACCCGCCTCGACCCCCAACACCAACGCGCCGCCGCCGAACTGCAGCGAGTCAGCGCCCTGCACCTGGACCAACGTTTCAATGACGCCATGAGCGATGGCTACGCGGCACTGGACAAAGGAGCGTACAGTCGCGCGCGCGAGCAGTTCCGCCGCGCCGCATCGCTGAAAGCGGGCTCGGCGGAAGCCGGCAGCGCCCTGCAGGAAGTGGATGTTGCAGAGCAGGCCAACCGACTCTCTACTATCAAGCGGCAGGGCACAGAACTGGAAGGCAGTGAACAATGGCAGGCGGCCGTCGACGCCTATGAGCAGGCGCTCAAGCTCGATACCAACGTATTGTTCGCCCGGGAAGGGCTCAAGCGAAGCCAGGCCAGGGCGCGACTGGACAAGCAGTTCAGTACCGCCATAGACCAGCCAGAGCGGCTCTCTGACATCGCTGTTGCCGAGGCCACAGAAAAACTGTTGCAGCAGGCCAGGACTATCAGCCCCCGCGGACCGGTCCTGACGCAACAGATCAGCACGATCGAGCGCCTGCTGGAGCAGTACAACACGCTGGTACCAGTGCGCTTCCGCTCCGACGGGGAAACCGAGGTAATCGTTTACAAAGTGGCGCGCCTGGGTCGTTTCGAGGAAACCCAGTTGACCCTGCGCCCCGGCACCTACCAGGTGCGCGGCAGTCGACGCGGCTATCGTGACATTCTGCAGACCTTCAGCGTCAGTCATGAAGGCCCAGGACCGCCACTCACCGTGAGCTGCACGGAGCGCATACTGTGAGCGACAAGCAGCAAACCACGTCGCCGGACCCTATCGAACCCAGCGCTTTTGAGCCACTGGACAGCAGCGCTGCCACCGCAACGCGACAACATCACCCCCTGCGCTGGGCCGTTGGCGGCGCGGCGCTGGTGTTTGTCCTGGTGATGGCGTTTCTATTGAGCGCGCGCTCCCTGCAGATCATCGTAACTGCCGAATCCACCGCAGATATCGACATAGCCGGGCTCGCCATCCCCTTTGGCGATCGCTTCCTGCTGCGCCCCGGCGACTACCGGGTGACCGCCGTTGCCCGGGGCTATCACCCCCTGGATACCACCGTGACCGTAACCGACGCCGACAGCCAGACCGCCACCCTGGTGCTGGCACCCCTGCCGGGGCGCGTCAGCATTGACTCACAGCCACCGGGCGCCAGGGTATTTGTCGACGACCAGCACGTGGGTGATACCCCACTTGCCGACCTGGCGCTGGAAGCGGGAGAGCGGCGCATTCGCGTGCAGGCCGAGCGCTATCTTGAGAACAGCCAGACTCTTGAGGTCACGGGTCGGGAGGTGCAGCAGCAGCTAGCGGTCGCGCTGCAACCGGGCTGGGCCGAGGTGAGCATAGACAGCGAACCCGAGGGCGCACGGATCCTCGTTGACGGGGAGGTCGCAGGCACCACGCCCGCCAAGCTGGAGATCATGCAGGGCGAGCACCAGCTACTGCTGCAGCAGGCAACCTATGCCGACTGGCAACAGGACCTGACCATCGTCGCCAGTGAACACCAGGACCTGGGCAATATCACCCTGCAACCCGCCGCCGGACTGCTGCAGCTGGATAGTCGTCCCAGCGGGGCCAACGTCACCCTTAACGGGGAGTTCCAGGGTCAAACGCCGCTGGATCTGGAGATCACACCGGGGCGGGCGCACCGGCTTGCCGTGTTCAAACCCGGCTACCGGCGCCACAGTGAAACCGTCGAGATGCAGGCGGCGGACAGTGACCAGCGCACCATCGCACTCAGGGCCCAACTGGGCGAGGTGGAGTTTCGCATTTCTCCGGCGTCGGCCGTGCTGCGTATTAATGGGGCCCCTCGCGGCAAGGGTAGCCAGATACTGTCCCTGCCCGCCGTCGAACAGCGCGTCGAAATTGCCCTGGAAGGTTACGCTACGGTGACGCGGCGCATCACCCCCAGACCCGGGCTGCAGCAACGGGTCGACGTGACCCTGCAAACACAAGCCCAGGCCAGGGCCGCGCGCATCAAACCGGAAGTCACCACGGCGCTGGGCCAGACCCTGCTGTTGTTCAACCCTGGAGAGTCACCCACCGCCGACTTCAGCATGGGTGCCTCAAGGCGAGAGCCGGGACGCCGCGCCAACGAGGTACTGCACCCTGTGGCACTGCGTCGCAGTTTTTACCTGCAGACCACCGAGGTGACCAATGCCCAGTTCCGCCTGTTCAGCGCCAACCACGACTCCGGGCAGATAGAGGGCAACAGCCTCAATCGCGACCACCAGCCGGCAGTGCAGGTAAGCTGGCAGCAGGCGGCGGCCTTCTGCAATTGGCTGAGCAAGCGCGAGGGGCTGCCGCCCTTCTACCGCGAAACCAACGGCATCATTACCGGCTACAACCGCTCGGCGACCGGATACCGCCTGCCCAGCGAAGCCGAGTGGGCATGGGCTGCGCGCAGCAACGGCGCCTCGCTGTTGAAATTCCCCTGGGGCGATAACTTCCCGCCCACCCAGGCGGTAGAGAACTATGCCGACAACACCTCTGCCTACGTGACTGGCCGCATACTCAGCGGTTACCAGGATGGCCACGTGGTCAGCGCGCCGGTCGCCTCATTCCCTGCCAGCAGTCGCGGACTCTACGATATTGGCGGCAACGTGGCGGAGTGGGTACACGACGTCTACGCGATTCCCTCCGCCAATGGCTCCATCGCCACCGATCCCCTGGGCGCCCAGTCGGGTGACAACTATGTCATTCGCGGCGCAAGCTGGTCGCACAGCCGCATCGCCGAGCTGCGCCTGTCCTACCGCGATTATGGGCAAGCCGGGCGCGATGACGTAGGATTCAGGATTGCGCGCTATGCGGAGTAAAGCATGACCAGCACAATGATGATGGCACTCACCTGCCTGTGCCTGCTGTTGGGCAGCGCCAGCCTGTCTGCCCAGGAAGCCGACGGCAGCCCCGCGCCGTCAACCGGGAGCACCAGTGACAGCGATACCGCCGGCGAGACCGCGCAGCCGGCAACCACACAGTCAGGGCAAGACCCTGGCGCAAGCGCCGACGCCGCAGCCTCGCGCGACCCTTTTGACTATGAATCCTCGGAACAGATATCCGAGGATCTCTCAGTCTCCTTCCCGGTGGATATTTAGGACCAGACTATGAAGCAACGGATGTCATCCGAGTTCATTTACCAGCTGTTCGCCCTGCTCATTGCGGTGATCGTGGTGCACGCGGTCTATGTTGGCGCCATCCGCCCCGCCGCAGAGACGCAAATTCGGCAGGAAATGGCCCTGCAGGCATCGGGCGAGGACTACGTGCCGGAGCGCAGCTTCGTGGTGGTGATTCGTGACTTTGAACAGGAAGCCTGTTTCATCCTGCTGATCTGGGCGCTGGCGATCATGGGTTACAAGGGCAGGCGCACCATCAACGAACAGCCCTGCTGGACCGGCGCCTGCTGGATATCCCCGAGGGCACCAGCGTGCTGCCCGAGGATGCGCGGGAGTACAGCCGCTCCCTGGAGGCCCTGCCGGATACCGAGCAGGATTTCCTGTTGCCGCGCACGCTGCTCTCCGCACTGCAGCGCTTTGCCACCACCGGCAGCATTCAGGCCGTGTCCGACACCATCAAGGAAAGTTGCGAGATCGGAGCGGACCGGCTGGACTCGGAATTGTCGATGGTGCGCTATATTGCCTGGGCGATTCCCTCCATCGGCTTTATCGGCACCGTGCGCGGTATCGGCGAAGCACTGGGCCAGGCCTACAAGGCGGTCGAGGGCGACATCACCGGGGTTACGGTCAGCCTGGGCGTGGCCTTCAACAGCACCTTTGTCGCCCTGGTACTGAGCATCGTCATCATGTTCTGCCTGCACCAGTTGCAGCTGTCGCAGGAGCGCCTGGTGCTGGATTGCCAGCGCTATGCCGATAAACGCCTGCTGCGTCACCTGGTACTCTGCATGAGTGTTGCCCTGCTCGACATCAACGACTGCAACCTGCAACTGTGGGGCGCCGACAGCGCCGTGCAGAGCCCTGGCTATGCCCTGCTGGAGGGCAAGGAATACCGCTTCGGCACTGCCGCACGCAGCAGCGCCCGGCTGCGCCCGAGGGATATCAATAACCGCTTCTGGTGGCAGCTGAACACCGAGCCCCTGCAGCCGGCACTGGGCCCGGCACGCCACACGGCAGACCTGGTTCACGCACACCTGCAGCAGGTGCATCGTGAAGCGGGCCAACCCGAGGAGTTACTGCTGGCCTGCTCTGGCAGCATGCAGCGCGAACAACTGAGCCTGCTGCTGGGCATCGCACAGCAGTGTCCCTTCGACGCGGTGGGCCTGGTCAATCGCAGCGCGCTGCTGGGCAGCCTGCTCGGCGGGCGCGGCAGACTGTTCCATCTGGAGCTGCAACTGCACCAGGCACTGCTGACGTGCTCGCGGACAGTGGCGACGAAGTCAGCGTGCAACGCAGTGTGCCGTTGCCGGGCTGCGGCCTGCTGCAGTTACAGGAGCGCCTGGTGGAAATTACCGCCAGCGCATTTATTCGCCAGACCCGCTTTGACCCGCGGCGCAAGGCCAGCACAGAGCAAAGCCTCTACGATGCGCTGCCGGCGGCATTGCAGTCGCTGGCATCGCAAGCCGGAAACGAATATCGAGGTCAACGGCTACCGCGCCCGGGTCTCCGCAGCGGATATGGCCGCTGCGGGACAGCGCCTGTTTACAGCCGCGCCAGAGGCGATGGGCGCGATGCGAGCGGACGACCGCATCGTCGCCGACCCGCTGGTGGCGCTTGCTGCCGGGCCTGCAGGACAGTTCAGCCAGCTAACGTGGCGGATGCCAACGCGCTGTGGCTGCAGCGCAGCAGCACGGCGACCACCTGGTCAATCGCGAAGGCCCTGTCAGTTTCGTCACCCACCTCCCGCGCTTGTCTGGCGATGACGTCCAGATCAGCGCCCATTGAGCCGGCGTACTGGAGCCGATGCCCGTGGCAACGGCCAAGCCACCTGCTGAGCGATGCCACCGCCCGCCCCCTCGTCGATGGCATGCGGGTCAGCCAGTGGCGCAACCATTGTGACGCGCCCGGCTCCGGCTGGGCAATACAGGGCGAGCTTACCGTGAACGGTGTAGCCGCGGCGGACGGTCCCTGCTGGCGGTGGGCGACCGCATTGCTCGGCCGATGAGAGCGACCGGCTGTTGACCGAGGTGACAACATGAGCACGGCAAGTGGAGCGCTGTGTCATCGCGTCTCGCAGGTAACTGAACCATGGCCAGAGAGGAAACGCGAGTTCACCACCTTCAATCTCAGCTTTCTGGACATTATGTCCTGCGGCTTTGGCGCAGTGGTTCTGGTGTTCCTGATATCGACCACTCCATGGCAGAGACACCGAAGACCTGAACCGCGACCTGCTCTCCGAAGTAAACCTGCTGGAGGAAGAAGTGACCGAGGGCCAGGCAGGGCTGGTGAGCTGCGCAACACCCTGTCCGAGGTGGACCTGCAGATGGTCGAGGCCCAGGGCCGCGCCACCCGCATCACCGAAGAGATCAGCGAGTATGAGGCGCTGATCCAGTCGCTGCGCGCCGAGGGCTACACCGAAGACGCAGACATAGAGCAGCTCAAGGCCGAGATCCGCTCACTGGAAGATGAGGTCAAGAAGCTGCGCGAATCGGCACCGGAAGACGGCGGCAACAGCGCCCGCACGTTCGTCGGTGAAGGCAACCGGCAGTACCTCACCGGACTTAACCTGGGCGGCCGCCACATCGCTATCCTGCTCGACGTATCCTCAAGCATGCTCGCAGACCGACTGGTAAATATCATCCGCCTGCGCAATATGGGCGAAGACGTGCAGCGCAAGGCAGACAAATGGAGCCGCGCCCTCAATACGGTAGACTGGCTGACGGCGCAGCTGCCGGTCGGTAGGGACTACCAGGTGATTACCTTCAACACCCAGGCCACGCCAGCACTCAGCGGCACCGAGGGCAAGTGGCTGGAGGTCGCGAACCAGGCGCAGCTGGAGGATGTGTCCGCCGCCTTGCGCAAGATAGTACCGGCGGGTGGCACCAGCCTGGAAAACGCCTTTATTGCCCTGCAGCAATTATCGCCTTCACCGGACAACATTTTCCTGATCACCGACGGCCTGCCCACCCAGGGCAGGCAGCCGCCGCGCAGCAGCAAAGTCAGCGGCCGGGAGCGGCAACAACTGTATCGGGAGGCGGTGCGCCAGCTGCCGGCAGGCGTCTCTGTCAACGTGATTCTGGCCCCCATGGAAGGTGACCCGATGGCCGCGTCCGAGTTCTGGCAGCTGGCCCAGGTCACCCGGGGGTCATTGCTGAGCCCCTCGAAGGATTGGCCCTGATGCCCCGCCGTCGCGCTACAGAAGCGTTTTCCCTGTCGTTCCTCGACGTGATCTGTTGCGGTTTTGGTGCCGTGATCCTGTTACTGATGATCACTAAAACCGTGCAACCGCAAATCATCGAAGCCTCCACCGTCAACCTGGAGGGCAAGCTGGCCAATTTGCAGGAGCAGATTTACGAGCTGCGCGGCGAATCGGTGGTACTCAACCGGGACCTCAATGCCAGGCAGGAGCAGCTGTCGGAATACCAGCAACGCATCGCCATACTCCGCGGGCAGCTCGCCAGTGCCCGCTCACGCTATGACAACATCCAGGTCGAGACCAACAGTAACGATGTCATCAATGAGCAGCTGGCTATTGCCCGCCAGCAGCTGAGCGCGGAAATGAAACGCCTGTTGGGCAGCCAGTACCAGTCCAAAAACAATCTCATCGGTGGCATCCCGGTGGACAGTGAATATATTATTTTCATCATCGATACCTCGGGGTCCATGTACTCCTACGCATGGGAACGCATGATCCAGGAGGTTGAAGCCACCCTGAGCATCTACCCTGAGGTGAAGGGCATACAGGTGATGAACGATATGGGCCAGTACATGTTCAGCCGTTACCGCGGCCAGTGGATTCCCGACACCCCGGGACGGCGCAATGTGATTATGCAGAACCTGCGCAACTGGAACGTGTTCAGTAATTCCAGCCCGGTGGAGGGTATCACCGCCGCTATTCGCACTTTTTATGACCCGGGCAAGAAGATCAGCCTGTATGTATTCGGTGACGAATTTACCGGCGAGTCCATTGCTTCTGTGGTGGCGACAGTCGACCGTATCAATCGCGAGGACGCCAATGGCGACCGCCTTGTACGCATCCACGGCGTCGGTTTCCCCGTACAATTTATTCGAGCACCGCACTTGCAGACGACTGGCATCCGCTTCGCTACACTTATGCGGGAACTGGCCTATCGCAATGGAGGAACCTTTGTTGCCCTCAATGATTACCGCCCCTGATCTGCGCCTGTTAGGTGCACTACTGGTCGTGGTTCTGCTCACCGGCTGCGGCCCCACCCGGGTCAAGGTGGAGGGTAATTTCCCCGCGCCACTGATGGAGGCAGTGCCGCTGAAACTGGGCATCTGGTATCCCGAGGAATTCGCCAACCACGAGTTTTTTGACGAGGCCAAGACGCGCTCGGAGTCCAGCTGGGTAGTCACCACCGGAGAGGCCCAGGTAAGCATGTGGGATACGCTGCTGGACGGCATGTTCATGGAGCTGGTGCACATGAAGGGCGCGCCCGCACCAGGGCAGATGAACCAGGTGGTGGACGCTGTGCTGATTCCCCATGTCGACGAATTGCAGTACGCCATTCCCCAGCACACCAGCGTCAAAGTCTATGAGATCTGGATGCGTTACCGCTTTGAGCTGGTTACCACAAGCGGCAAACCGATCGCGGAATGGACCATGCCGTCGTACGGCAAGACGCCCACCGCGTTCCTGCGCAGCGACCAGGCCGCGGTCAACCTGGCTGCGGTGATGGCCCTGCGCGATGCGGGCGCAAACTTCGCCACCAGTTTTACCCGCGTGCCCGACGTCATGGCCTGGATGGAAAGCCGTCGCAAAGCGCCTGCCAGACAACCCGCCCCCGGGCCGGTTGCCGAAGCTGAATTGGAGGCGGCAGCACAATGATCATCAGCTGTGCAGCATCAAAGAGACCGCCCTGGTTGAGCAGAATCCTGACCGGGATGGGCGTCTTCACCCTCACCTTGCTGACCACGGGCTGTGTGACCGCCACTGTGGACGAAATGGTGTTCAACGAGCCGACCGAGGGTATCGGTGATGCCACTGTGGTGATTCTCGGCCGCCGTCACGCCAGCGATTACGAAACGGAACCGGATTTCATTGAGTGCGTAGGTGATCACATTTCATCGCGGGACAAGTCCATCGACGTCATCAACGAGATTGAATTCGTCAATGCACTGTATCCCTGGTTCGAGCCGCGCACCGCGCCGCTGCACCCGGCAGATATCGAGCGATTGCTGGAACAGGACCCCGTTGCGCAGCGCATGCGCGAACTGAAGACCGAGTACATGATCTGGATTGACGGCGTCACCGTGCGCTCGGACTCCGCCGGCTCCATGACCTGCGGTATCGGCCCCGGTGGTGCAGGCTGCTTCGGCTTTGGTACCTGGAGTAACGACTCCGATTACGAGGCCGTGATCTGGGACTTTACCGACAGGGCGGAGGTCGGCAGGGTCACCACCACGGCTACCGGACAGTCCTATATGCCGGCCGTGGTAGTGCCGATCCCCATCATTGCACCGGTACAGGGTACCGCCTGCGACGGCATCGGCGACCAGTTGCTGGAATTCCTCTCCAGCGAATACTGACAGGGAGATCCCGAGATGCGCCTGGCCTGCCTCATTTTCTGCCTCCTGCTGGCACTGCCAACCAGCCTCGCCACAGCGGCCGATGAAGGCGCGGAAGCGCACCAGAAAATTGTTGATTCCGGGCAGGTCTACGATGACCCGGAGCTGCAGGCCTATATCAATCGCGTGGGACAGGCACTGGCCGCCAACGCCGATGATCCCGGACAGAAATTTACCTTCACCGTGCTGGACTCGGAGATCATCAACGCATTTGCCGCGCCTGGCGGTTATATTTACATCAGCCGTGGCTTGCTACCCTTCCTCGACTCGGAGGAAGAACTGGCCGGTGTGCTGGGCACACGAAATCGGCCACGTTACCGCCAGCCACCACAGCCGCCGCGGCCGGGCCGACATCACCAACAAAATTGTCGCGGTCACCGCCTATATCCTCACCGGCAGCTCCGATGTCGCGGACGCCTCAACCATGTACGGCACGGAATTGATCAGCGGCTACGGACGCGAGATGGAACTGGAAGCAGACCGGCTCGGCGCTGAATACATGCACAAAACCGGCTACGATCCGCAGGCCCTGCTCCAGGTGATCGGCGTGCTCAAGGACCAGGAGCAGTTCCAGCGCGCGCAGGCCAAGGCCACCGGTAAACCAGCCGGTACCTATCATGGCCTGTACGCCACTCACCCGCGCAACGACAAGCGCCTGCAAACCGTGATTCGGGCAGCCGGTGACCTGGAACTGGACGAGTACGTGGAGAGTCCGGAGCAACCGGGCGAGTTCCGCAGCCATATCAACGGGCTGGTTTGGGGCAAGAGCGTGCAGGGCCAGCGCGAAGAGAATCGCTACTACCACAGCAAGCTGGCTTTCACCTTCGAACACCCGGGGGACTGGACGGTAAAGTCGGGCAGCCGGGCGGTGGTTGCCAGCGCCGCGGACGGCAGTGCATCGCTAACCATCACACTGCGCCGACGCGACAACAACGCTTCCCCGGAGTCGGTCCTTAAAGGCAGCGCCCGGGGTGACCTGCAGAGCGGTCAGGCACTCGACCAGGCGGGACTCAAGGGCTATACCGCCATCGCCCGCAGCGCCGGGGTCAGCAAGCGCCTGGCGGTGATCGATTACAACTACACCTATCTGCTGGAAGGCGAGGCAACCGACCCGGCTGCCAGCGATGCGACACTGTTACAGATGATTGAGAGCTTCAGGCCCATGCACCCCAAGGAGCGGCAGGCCGGAACACCGCGCTATGTGCAGTATCTGCAGGTGCCCCGTGGCGCCACCTTCGCCAGCATAGCCGCCAGCATCCGCATTCCCAACGCAGAGTCACAGCTGCGGCTGCTCAATGGCATGTACCCGCGGGGTGAACCCCGCACCGGGGATTGGATCAAGGTGATTCGCTAGTGCGTGGGGCCGCGCCCGAGCCAGTCGCCTTGCGCACCCGCTAGTCCCGCTGCTGCACCAGCACCCAGGGGGGCGCGACAACCGCCCACAGGGATTGATTAGCCTCGTACCAGGCGAGCGCCTGCTCGTCATCTACCGGAGACACCTGCCGGGCCGCGATCCACTCCTGGAACTGCTCGGTATTGTCCAGGCCAAGCTGCACCGCCACCTCTACCAGGTCGAGACTGCCGCTGACGGCGACCACACTGCCGTGGGCATAATAGGTCTGCAGGTCATGCCAGTTGATGCGTGCGGTCTGGCTGACATACTCGCGCCGCAGCAGGGTTTCGCGGTCTTCGGGTAAATCAGCCATAGCGCGCATCTGCCACAAAGGGATTACTGCGGCGCTCCTGGCCGAACGTTGAGGTAGGCCCATGGCCGGGAATAAAGGTAATGTCATCGCCCAGGGGAAACAATTTTTCGCGGATGCTGGCAATCAGCTCATCGTGATTGCCCTGCGGAAAATCAGTGCGCCCTATGGAACCCTGGAAAATCACGTCCCCCACCCAGGCGACGTTCTGGTCCCGATAATAAAACACCACGTGGCCGGGCGTGTGACCGGGACAGTGCAGCACCTGCAGGGTTTGCGCGCCCACGGTTACGGTCTCGTTATCGTCCAGCCAGCGGTCTGGCACAAACACATCGGCGTGTGGAAAACCGGACATCTGACACCACTCGGGTAGCTTTTCCAGCCAGAAATTGTCGGCCTTGTGCGGCCCCTCTATCGGCACCTGCAACTGCTGTCGCAATACATCTGCGGCAGCGCAGTGATCCATGTGCGCATGCGTGAGAATGATCTTCTCGACCGTCGCATCCAGCTTGTCGACGGCGTCCAGAATGCGTTCCACGTCGCCGCCCGGGTCGACGATAGCGGCCTTACCGGTCGCCTGGCATTTGATCACGGAACAGTTTTGCTGGTAGGGCGTCACCGGCACGATGGTGCACTGAATAGACATATCAGGGGCTCTGGTTACGGGTCAGGGGCCGCAGAGGATACCACAGGCCGGCAAAGGTCTGCGGCCCTGTTGATCAGACGGAATTCAGCGGCGCGGGCGCCCCGTCAGGCTGTTGCTGGTCGGCCAGCGGATCCTCGAATACGTCCTGGTCAAACTGCTTTTCACTCTTGCCCACAATCACTGCAACCGTCGCATCGCCCGTCACATTCACGGCCGTACGCACCATGTCCAGCAAACGGTCCACGCCGATTATCAGGGCAATACCTTCCACCGGCAGACCCGCCTGTTCCAGCACCAACGCCAGCGTGATCAGGCCAACGCCTGGCACTGCCGCAGTACCGATAGACGCGAGGGTTGCTGTCAGTACCACGGTAATAAAGTCGCCCATGCTCAGGTCGACGCCATACACCTGGGCAATGAACACGGTGGCCACACCCTGCATGATGGCCGTGCCATCCATATTAATGGTGGCACCCAGGGGCACGGTAAAACCGGCCACGGAGTTATGCACGCCCATACGTTTTTCAACAGTACGCAGGGTAATGGGCAAGGTGGCGCCCGAGGATGCAGTGCTAAAAGCAAACGCCCAGATCGGCCGCATTTTACGCAGCATCATCGCCGGCGATACCTGCGCCAGTCCCTTGAGCAGCAGGCTGTAAACGCCCAGGGCATGTAGCAGAAGCACGCCGATAACGGTGAAAAAATAGGCGGCAAGATCGAGAATGGCGCCGATGCCCAGGTTGGCAAACAGCTTGGAGAGCAGCGCAAACACGCCGTAGGGCGCCAGCACCATAAGGATCTCGACCATCTTCATGATCACCGCGTCCATATCACGGAAAAAGCTGGCGAGGCGACGCCCGGGTTCTCCGGCATGGGAGATCGCATAACCGAACAGCAGGGCGAATACGATGATCTGCAACATCTTGCCCTCGGCCATGGCACGCACCGGGTTGGAAGGAACAATATCCACCAGCACATCCGCCAACGGCGGTGCGGCACCGGCCTGGAAGGTGGCGACACCGGCCATCTCCACGCCCGCGCCGGGGCTGACCAATACTGCGAAAAATAGCGCCAGGCTAATCGCGATAGCGGTGGTCAACAGGTAAAAACCCAGGGTCTTTACCGCAATCGGGCCCATGCGTGCGCTATCACCGAGGGAAGACGCGCCGCAGATCAATGACACCAACACCAGCGGTACCACCAGCAGCTTCAGTGACGCAACGAAAATGCGCCCCACCACGTCGAACAAGCCGTTGACCAGCGATGTGTCTACGAATGCCTTTATTGCGTCGCCGACACCGGGAGCGTGGAACACCAGGTTAAGCACCGAGCCGGTGGCTATCCCCGCCACCATGGCGATCAGGATGCGATTGGTGAGGGTCACTCGGGACACTCTCCCTTCAGGTATCCGACGACGGCGTCGTCAGCACAGGCGTTACAGGCAGAGGCGTATTGTGCCTTGCCCCCTGCGGCAAGGTCCGCGCACACCGGCGCATACTCCATGGTGCAGACCTGCGGTCTGGGTTCTTCACATTGTGTGACCAGGCTGGGCGTGGGTTGTGCCTGGCAACCTGCAAGCAAAAGAAAAAGCAGCGCGCCCAGGGTAATGCGCATGGCGGGACTCCATTTTTTATCGTGGTTAGGCGAAGACTATCATTGTTTCAACAGCGACGCATCGCGGGCAATGGCCAGGGCCGCTGAGCGCACTCTGCGCATCAAATAGAACCATTGCGTATGAAGAGTTTGGCCACACGCACCGTGTTAATAAAACTTTCCACGGTGATTTGCTCATCGGTGCCATGGATGCCGCTGACATGTTCCAGGGGCACGCGCATACCGTGAAAGCGGTACTGGTCTGCAGCCAGGTCCTTGTAGTGACGGGTGTCCGTCGTTGCCACCAGTAAAGACGGAACGGCTACCGCCTCGGGATAAACCTCGGCGACGGCGTCAGCGAGCGTGCTAAAACCCTCGCCCCGGTGGTCCGCCACGCCGGGCCGACTGCCCCAGGGTTCATGGCGGATGGAGACCTGCGGGTCGTCGACCAGTTCGGTGATGCGATCGACCACACTATCGGCGGTAGTGCCCGGTAACAGGCGTAAATTGATTCGCGCCTCCGCACGCTGGGGCACCACATTCTCTTTGACCCCGGCGTTGAACATGGTCAGCGCGGTGGTGGTGCGCACCATGGCACTGCTGGCCGGATCACCCGCAAGCTGCGCCGCCACCAGGGGGCCGGTTAACCAGAGGTTCTCCATTACCCACTTTCCCGGCTGCGCCGTGTGCGGGGCCAGCGCTTCCAGCATGGCATCGACGGGGGGCACTATCTGCGCGGGGAACGGGTTATCCTCGACCTTTGCCAGCGCCCTGGACAGTCGCCCGATGGTGCTTTGGGCAGGCGGTTGCGAGGAGTGGCCGCCCTCTCCCGGGCCTCCAGGATCAGCGTCAGGTAGCCTTTCTCTGCAACATTGATCATCGCCAGTGGACGCTCGGGAAGCGCCGGGCTGTTAGTCACAATCAACCCACCTTCATCGACCATCCAGTCAAAGTACAAGCCGCGCTCACGCATCAGGTCGGCGAGCAGGGCTGCCCCACCCTCGCCGCTGACCTCCTCGTCGTGGCCAAATGCCATCACTACTGTCTTCCTGGGCGTATACCCATCGGCCAGCAGTGCCGAGACCGCCTCCAGCAGGCTGATGACACCGACTTTGTCGTCGAGGGTGCCACGACCGTAAACAACACCATTTTCGATAACGCCGGCAAAGGCCGGGTGCGTCCAGTCCTTCTCCGTTCCGGGCTCGACCGGGACAACGTCCGTATGCGAGGTAAACAGGATGGCACCTGCCTCGGGGTCGCTGCCCGGCCAGGTGAACATCAGGCTGTATTCATTGACGGTATCGACTTGCAGGCGTGTAAACACGGCCGGATAGGTCGCACGAAGAAACGCGTTAAACTCGCGAAACGCTGCGTGGTCAACTTCCGCTGGGTCCTGTGAACTGATCGTGCGATAGGTTACCGCCTGTCGCCAGGCGCTCGGCCGGCCCGGCCTGCACAGGCAGCGCAGGTACAGCGACCAGCATTACCAGCGCCAGGCCAAGGAATCGGCCAACTTGATTGAACATTAATCTTCCTCCAGAGTGCGCGGGAACAGGACGTCCAGCAATTGCCCGCAACCTGCTTGCAGCTCGGCCCAGTGTTCGATATCCGCAGACAGGTGTGCAAAGGCGGCCGTCGGCAGGTTGTCCAGCGCCGGCTTGCCCGCCAACGTATTGATCAATACGGTCATCGCCGGATTATGACCAATAATAAAGAGCGACGTAAGGGCATCGTCCTGCTCTGTGATCCATTGCGCCAGTTCCTCCGCAGAAAAGGTATACAGTCCGGCATCAATGCGGTGCGGCATTTCGTCCAGCCCCGGCCAACCCTCACACAGGCCGGCAAGCGTTAATCGGGCCCGTCGCGCGCTGCTTGAGGCGACCACACAGGGCGGCAGTCGTGCCGCCAGGGCGCGGCCCATGCGCGGTGCGTCTCGTTTACCGCGCCGGTTCAGGCCTCGATCGTGGTCGGCGAGCCCTGGCTCGCTCCAGGAGGACTTGGCATGACGCATTAAGTAGATGTTTTTCATGTACCCGGTCCGACAATTATTGCTTTTACTTGGAGTTCAGCGCGAGGAAGAGTCTATACTCTGTTTCTATAACCTAGGAGGTCGCCTAATGCCCAAATCTCTCAAACTCCGCGATTATATGATCCGTCACCCTGTAAAGGTACGGCCCAACGACAGCATACTCGACGCCGCACAAGTGATTATCGATAACAAGGTTTCCGGTGTTTGCGTAGTGGACGACCGGGAGAACCTGGTCGGCATACTGTCTGAACTTGACTGCCTGCGCGCCACCATCGGTACATTTTACAACGACAGTGGCGCAGACCTGGTGGCGGATCACATGGCTTCCGACAACCTCGTTGTCGCCAATCCTGAGGAGGACATCATTGATGTGGCCCAGGATATGTTAGCCAATAACAAACGCCGTCGACCCGTTGTGGAAAATGGTGTACTCGTTGGCCAGGTATCCTGTCGCCAGCTGCTCAAGGCGGTTCGCCAGTTTCGCTCCTAGCAGGCCTTATGCACACTTAACGGCAAATTTCTATATCGTAATGCTCCAGGGCCTGCCGCATAATGCGCGACCACGCGATCACCATACGCTTATCCCCTACCAGAAATAAAAGACATAAGAGCCATGATTAAAACCATCTCCCAGCGCATAGCGGAAGAACTGGCCGTGCGCGAAGCCCAGGTAAATGCAGCAATAGGACTACTTGACGAGGGAGCAACAGTTCCCTTTATCGCCCGCTACCGCAAGGAGGTCACCGGCGAACTGGATGACAGCCAGATGCGTCACCTGGAGGAGAGACTGCATTATCTTCGCGAGATGGAGGAACGGCGCGACACCATCCTTGGCAGCATCGAAGAACAAGGCAAACTCAGCGATGAGCTGAAGCGCTCCATCCTTGAGGCGGACACCAAGAATCGCCTTGAAGACCTGTACCTGCCATACAAACCCCGACGGCGTACGAAAGCACAAATCGCGCGCGAAGCCGGGCTCGAGCCGCTGGCAAACAGCTTGCTGGATAATCCGGAACAGGTGCCAGAGACCAGCGCAGAACCTTATATCAATGCCGATGCCGGATTTGCCGACACCAAGGCGGTGCTGGACGGAGCGCGGCAAATCGTTATGGAGCGTTTTTCCGAGGATGCTGATTTGCTGGCAAGGCTGCGTGTCTTTCTCAGTGAGAATGTGCAGCTTTGTGCCACACTGGTGGCCGGGCAGGAGCAGGCCGGCGCCAAGTTCAGCGACTACTTCGAGCATATTGAACCCCTGGCGAAAGTGCCCTCTCATCGCGCTCTGGCCATGTTCCGCGGGCGCAACGAGGGCATTCTCAACCTTTCACTGGTTATGCATGCTGAGGAAAAACCCACTGACGCCCACCCTTGCGAGGCGATGGTAGCAGAGCACTGGCACATCGAAGATAAAGGCCGCCCGGCCGACCGCTGGCTGCGCGAAGCGGTGCGCTGGACCTGGCGGGTGAAACTACTGACTCACCTGCAAACGGACCTGTTCAGCCAACTACGCGAGCGCGCCGAACAAGAGGCCATCGAGGTATTTGCCACCAACCTCAAGGACCTGCTGCTCGCCGCACCGGCGGGGCAAAAGGCCACCGTAGGCCTGGACCCGGGGCTGCGCACCGGCGTGAAGCTGGCGGTGATAGATGCCAATGGCAAGGTTCTGGACCACGGGGCGATCTTTCCCCATCCGCCACAGAAACGCCTGCAGGAAGCTGAGGCCACGCTGCTGCACATGATTAAACAGCATGGCGTTGAATTGATTGCCATCGGTAATGGCACCGCCAGTCGCGAAACCGATAAGTTTGTCGGCGACCTGCTTAAGGCTAATCCTGAGCTCAATTGTCGCAAGGTCATGGTCAACGAATCCGGTGCATCCATTTACTCGGCATCGGAGTTCGCGTCAAACGAGTTCCCCGACCTGGACGTTACCATTCGCGGCGCTATCTCCATCGCCCGCCGACTGCAGGACCCGCTAGCCGAATTGGTAAAAATCGACCCCAAGTCTATCGGCGTGGGCCAGTACCAGCACGACGTCAGCCAGGTACAGCTGGCGAGACAGCTGGATGCGGTAGTGGAGGACTGTGTTAACGCCGTCGGGGTGGACGTAAATACGGCATCGATACCGCTGCTGGCCAGGGTATCCGGGCTCAGCCAGAGCATCGCCAGCAACATCGTGCAATTGCGCGACGAACAAGGCAGTTTTGAGGACCGCAGGGGCTTGCTCAAAGTGAGTCGTTTTGGTGACAAGACCTTTGAGCAGGCAGCCGGCTTCCTGCGCATCAATGGCGGCAAAAACCCGCTGGACGCATCCGCAGTGCACCCTGAATCGTATGGCGTCGTTGAGCAGATTGCGGCGCGGCAGGCCCGGGACATCGGCGCAGTCATGGGTGACAGCAGCTTCCTGCGCGGGTTGGACGCGGCTGACTACACCAGTGATGGCGTGGGCCTGCTGACGGTCCGCGATATCATTGCCGAACTGGACAAGCCGGGACGCGATCCCCGTCCCGAATTCAAGATGGCATCGTTCCAGGAAGGCGTTGAAAAAATATCGGACCTGCAGCCAGACATGGTACTGGAGGGCACCGTGACCAATGTCACCAACTTCGGGGCTTTTGTCGATGTCGGCGTACACCAGGACGGACTGGTGCATATCTCTGCCCTGGCAGAGAAGTTCGTCAAGGACCCGCGCGAGGTGGTCAAGGCAGGGGACATAGTCCGCGTGAAGGTGATGGAAGTTGACCCCGCGCGCAAAAGAATCGGGCTTTCCATGCGCCTTAACGACAAAGCCGGGGAGCAAGCCGGTAAACGCGACAAGCAACGCCGCGGTACCGGAGCTGACCGTCCTGCGCAAAAACCGCGGCAGGACAAGCAGCCGTCGAATACAGCACTCGCCGCCGCGTTCGCCAATGCCAGGCGAAAATAGGCTACTGCCAGTTACCGGGTTTGCACTGCGGCTTTGCCTCGCAGTGTCGCTTTGTCTATTAGGCCGGTGCCTGGTGATACAACGACAGACCCACACGCGACTTGCACAGTAGCGCTGATGGGTGCAAAGTCATATCGACTGGCAGCAATGGGGGACGGTAGTGGAACAGCTAACCGAGATAGATAACACCTTTGTGCAAATGGAGAGCAACCGCACTCCTATGCATATCACCCCGGTCATGTTCTATGATCAGTCAATGGCTCCGGGCGGCAAGGTTCGCTTCAAGGATATCCTCGAGGTCTTTCGCCGCAACCTGCACAAGTCGAAGATATTCCGGCGTAAACTCGCCGGCGGCGCGCTGGGTTTCGACACGCCATACTGGATAGAAGACGCCGATTTTGACCTGGAATTCCACGTACGCCATATCGCCCTGCCCAAGCCCGGTGACTGGCGACAGCTCTGCATACTCATGGCCAGGTTACACGCTCGCGGGCTGGACATGCGCAGACCTCTCTGGGAGGCCTACGTTATCGAGGGTCTCAACGAGGTCGAGGGTCTGCCGAAAAACAGCTTCGCCATTATGTTGAAAGTACACCACGCGGCGATAGATGGGGTGTCTGGCGCAGAGATCATCTCGGCAATACACAGCCTCGAACCCGATGCCCCGTTGCCCGATGTCAGCGACGACTGGCAGGCAGAAGCGCCACCTGCACTGAGCAAAGTCTGGACGCAGGCCTATATCAACAACCTCAAGCGCCCGGTGCGGCTGATCAGTACGGTTGGCGAATTGATTCCTAACGTGCTCAAGGCCAACCGGCTCAGCGAGGAACGCGACCGGGAAGGCCATGAGGTGTCAACCGAGAAGACCCGGTTCAACGGTCGCGTCAGTTCGCATCGCGTTACCGACACACTGGTGATGGAACTGCCACGTATCAAGAAAATTCGCCAGTGCGTGCCCGGAGCAACGATCAATGACGTAATCGTTACCGTGGTCAGCGGTGCCATGCGCAAATATCTGCAGGCCAAGGGCGAACTGCCGGAGCACAGTCTCAGCTGCGCTGCACCGATCAATGTGCGTCAGGAGCGCAACAGCGAATCCAAGGGCAATCAGGTCGGCGTAATGACCATCGACATGGCCACCGACATAGAGGACCCGGCAGAACGCCTGCAGGCGGTACTGCAGCACTCACTCAACTCCAAGGAAACCTCACAGGTTGTCGGCACGGGTGTCATGATGGACGTCACCCGCAGCCTGTGGCCACAGTTCGCCAGCATCACCATGCGCGCGGCAACCTTCGCCGCCGACTGGGACAGCCTGCCTATGCCCATCCACACGGTGATCTCCAATGTACCGGGCCCACAGATGCCGCTCTACCTGGCAGGCGCCAGGGTACACATGTTGATGGGTCTGGGGCCGCTGGTGGACATGAGCGGCCTGTTCCATGCGGTGATCAGTGGCATGGGACTGATATCCATCAACTTCCTGTCCTGTCGGGAAATGATACCTGACCCCGATTTTTACAAGCAGTGCCTGGCCGAGTCCTATGATGAACTGGAACAAGCTACCTTTATGAAGAAGAAGCCGAAAACAAAGCCGAAAGCGAAAGCGCGACGCACAAAGAAAGGGTGATCATTCCCAGCCCAGGGCGGTTGCACTCAGTTCCAACTCAGCCGGAGACTGGGCAAAGCGCTGTTGTAACCAGGGCGTCAGCGTTGTCAGCAAACCCTGGGAACTGTGCGTCAGTGGCAAACTGAGCAACAGGGAATCGCCGGCGTCATTCAGGCTGACCAGATGCGCAGTCTTGCCCGGCGTGGATTTGATCGACATATTTGGCCAATTTATCAGCACGCCATGACGTTGCTGCCATGCGATCTCGGTAGCCAGCATTTCCGCCTCTTCCAAAAACTGTCGACATAACGCTTTCTGCGCCGCCAACTGCCCGCCTGGTCGAAAGCTTACCTGCAGGCCACGATAAACACAGCGCAATCCGTTTTGGCTGAAAACCCATTCTGGACTGACCGTATTGCCCGAGAAGGGAATGGGCTCCTGCTCATCCTGCATGGTGAGTTCGCTACAGACGCTGCCGGTGCAAAACTCCGCCAGGACACCCAGTTCATAGGCAGCCTGTTGATCGCTTCTCGGGTGCGCCAGCATGACCATGCGCTCGTCGATAGCGACGGAAGGCACCTCCTTGTCATTGAGCCGAAGGCTCACCTGTGCACCCAGTTCGATTTCATCCAGGAGCAAGAATAGTCCCTCGGCATAGCGGCTGACAGCCCGTGACCAGGCCATGAGTTTGCCTGGCTGTTCCGCGGTGTCAGCTTCAGCCCGCGCCAGGTCGGCTTCCGCCAAATAGATTCCCGCCAGTTCAAACAACGCAATTCTGGCGAAACGCTCGCGCATTTCCGGCTCCGCGCCCTGCAAAGCGACCACCGTGCGCTGATACCGTGAATCATTGATTTCCCCGCACACCGGGGGCGAAAGAGGCAGGAGAAGCCAGGGCACAAGACAAGACATTGCCACCAACGCCCGCGTCACCGCGGTTTAGCCAATAAAAAAGGGCCACTGCAGGCCCTTTTATTCCTTTAAAGCATCTGGACTCAGCCAAATACATAAAACGCTAACTTGTTGCCGTCCGGGTCGCGAACGTAAGCACCATAAAACATATCGGGAATGCGCTGACCCGGTTCGCCCTCGCAGCTGCCACCCAGGGCTAGCGCCTTATGGTAGAGCTCGTCCGCCTTCTCCTTACTGGGAGCCGTTATCGCGACCATGTTGCCATTGCCCGGCTGCGGGTCCCCCTCATTATGAGGTACACAGACAGCCAGCATTGGCGCGTCCATCCCGGTTCCTATAAATGCAATGCGATCCATATCCATAATGAGAGACGCGCCGAGATCGGCGAGCAGTTCGGAGTAAAAGGCCTTGGCCCTGGTCCATGTCGTTTACACCGATAGTTACGTATCCGATCATCTCTTTTGCCTGTAGTGGTGAATTGAGGGACAAGGCTACATCAACTTCATTGCCTTGAATAGACAGCAGCGACATTCGAGCAGGCAAAAAAAACCCGCAGCGGGTTGCTGCGGGTTTTTCTCGTTTAGGTGCCTGGCAATGACCTACTTTGGGTTGCGAGCGGTGCTCGCAATCGCATTGCGACGCCTGCGGCGCCCAAACCCCGTTCCTATGGAACAGGGGTTTTCACATGGCGGCCGTGGCCGCGGCAAGACGGGACAGTAGTCACCGCCTCCTAAAAACAAAACCCCCGCAGCAAATGCTACGGGGGTTTTCTTTTTAGGTGCCTGGCAATGACCTACTCTCACATGGGGAAACCCCACACTACCATCGGCGATGCATCGTTTCACTTCTGAGTTCGGGATGGGGTCAGGTGGTTCCAATGCTCTATTGTCGCCAGGCAAACTGGCTTGGATGTCAGTAGTCCTACGTGCCTGGGCACCGCGTGGACATCCAAATAAGGTGGTAAATCAAGCTGTCTGTTCTTGCCCTGCACGGATGCAGGGCCACCGGGCATCGCCTGTAGCGATACCGATGCCGGTTGTTGTCACACCATGACTCAATCACAACACCCAACTGTCTACTTCCAGGTACTTTATCGTGCGTACCCAAATAACTTGGATTATATGGTCAAGCCTCACGGGCAATTAGTACTGGTTAGCTCAACGCCTTACAACGCTTCCACACCCAGCCTATCAACGTGGTAGTCTTCCACGGCCCTTCAGGACCCTCAAGGGGTCAGGGAGAACTTATCTTGGGAGGGGCTTCCCGCTTAGATGCTTTCAGCGGTTATCCTGTCCGAACGTAGCTACCGGGCAATGCGTCTGGCGACACAACCCGAACACCAGGGGTTCGTCCACTCCGGTCCTCTCGTACTAGGAGCAGCTTCCCTCAATTCTCCAACGCCCACGGCAGATAGGGACCGAACTGTCTCACGACGTTCTAAACCCAGCTCGCGTACCACTTTAAATGGCGAACAGCCATACCCTTGGGACCGGCTTCAGCCCCAGGATGTGATGAGCCGACATCGAGGTGCCAAACACCGCCGTCGATGTGAACTCTTGGGCGGTATCAGCCTGTTATCCCCGGAGTACCTTTTATCCGTTGAGCGATGGCCCTTCCATTCAGAACCACCGGATCACTAAGACCTACTTTCGTACCTGTTCGACTTGTCAGACTCACAGTCAAGCGCGCTTGTGCCTTTACACTAACCTCATGATTTCCGACCATGATTAGCGCACCTTCGTGCTCCTCCGTTACTCTTTGGGAGGAGACCGCCCCAGTCAAACTACCCACCACACACTGTCCTCGATCCGGATAACGGACCTGAGTTAGAACCCCAACGTTACCAGGCTGGTATTTCAAGGTTGGCTCCACGACAGCTAGCGCCATCGCTTCAAAGCCTCCCAGCTATCCTACACAAGTAAAGTCAGAGTCCAGTGTGAAGCTATAGTAAAGGTTCACGGGGTCTTTCCGTCTAGCCGCGGGTACACTGCATCTTAACAGCGATTTCAATTTCACTGAGTCTCGGGTGGAGACAGTGTGGCCATCGTTACGCCATTCGTGCAGGTCGGAACTTACCCGACAAGGAATTTCGCTACCTTAGGACCGTTATAGTTACGGCCGCCGTTTACCGGGGCTTCGATCAAGAGCTTCTCCGAAGATAACCCCATCAATTAACCTTCCGGCACCGGGCAGGCGTCACACCCTATACGTCCACTTACGTGTTTGCAGAGTGCTATGTTTTTAATAAACAGTCGCAGCCACCTGGTCACTTCGACCAGCCTCAGCTTAGGGAGCAAGTCCCATCACCAAAACCGGCGTACCTTCTCCCGAAGTTACGGTACCATTTTGCCTAGTTCCTTCACCCGAGTTCTCTCAAGCGCCTTGGTATTCTCTACCTGATCACCTGTGTCGGTTTACAGTACGGTTCCTCATTATCTGAAGCTTAGAGGCTTTTCTTGGAAGCATGGCATCAACCACTTCACTCGCGGGTTTCCCCTTGAGCTCGTCATCAGCTCTCGGCCTTAAGATCCCGGATTTACCTAAGATCTCAGCCTACAACCTTAAACGCGGACAACCAACGCCGCGCTGGCTTAGCCTTCTCCGTCCCCCCATCGCAATAATAAGAAGTGCAGGAATATTAACCTGCTTCCCATCGACTACGCATTTCTGCCTCGCCTTAGGGGCCGACTCACCCTGCGCCGATTAGCGTTGCGCAGGAAACCTTGATCTTCCGGCGGGGAGGTTTTTCACCCCCCTTATCGTTACTCATGTCAGCATTCGCACTTCTGATACCTCCAGCAAACCTCCCGGTTCACCTTCAACGGCTTACAGAACGCTCCTCTACCATGCAGCGCTTCCTTAAATCCACTCACTTCGCGTTTCCCCAACTCTCCCAACGACTCAACGTTCGGGAGCGCTTGGTCGTCGCGCTACGCCGTCACGACAAGCTTGCTGAGTGAATTTAAGTGAAGCGCTGCATCCGCAGCTTCGGTTACCAGTTTAGCCCCGTTACATCTTCCGCGCAGGCCGACTCGACTAGTGAGCTATTACGCTTTCTTTAAAGGGTGGCTGCTTCTAAGCCAACCTCCTAGCTGTCTAAGCCTTCCCACATCGTTTCCCACTTAACTGGTATTGGGGACCTTAGCTGGCGGTCTGGGTTGTTGCCCTCTCGACAACGGACGTTAGCACCCGCTGTCTGTCTGCCGTGATTGTACTCCTGGGTATTCGGAGTTTGCATGGGGTTGGTAAGTCGGGATGACCCCCTAGCCCAAACAGTGCTCTACCCCCCAGGGTAAGACACGACGCTCTACCTAAATAGATTTCGAGGAGAACCAGCTATCTCCGGGCTTGATTAGCCTTTCACTCCGATCCACAGCTCATCCCCTAACTTTTCAACGTTAGTGGGTTCGGGCCTCCAGTTAGTGTTACCCAACCTTCACCCTGGCCATGGATAGATCGCCCGGTTTCGGGTCTATTGCCTGCAACTATGTCGCCCTATTAAGACTCGGTTTCCCTACGCCTCCCCTAAACGGTTAAGCTCGCTACAGACAATAAGTCGCTGACCCATTATACAAAAGGTACGCAGTCACAGAACAAGTCTGCTCCCACTGCTTGTACGTATACGGTTTCAGGTTCTATTTCACTCCCCTCTCCGGGGTTCTTTTCGCCTTTCCCTCACGGTACTGGTTCACTATCGGTCAGTCAGTAGTATTTAGCCTTGGAGGATGGTCCCCCCATGTTCAGTCAAGATATCTCGTGTCCCGACCTACTTGTCGCAAGCTCAGTACCACCAAAGTGTTTTCGTGTACGGGGCTATCACCCTCTATCGCCGGACTTTCCAGACCGTTCCGCTAACACAAAAGCTATTACTTGCAGGCTGATCCCCGGTCGCTCGCCGCTACTGGGGGAATCTCAATTGATTTCTTTTCCTAAGGGTACTTAGATGTTTCAGTTCCCCTCGTTCGCCCCCTTAACCTATGTATTCAGTTAAGGGTACCTGGCTTACACCAGGTGGGTTTCCCCATTCGGACATCTCCGGATCAAAGTCTGTTTGCCGACTCCCCGAAGCATTTCGCAGGCTACAACGTCCTTCATCGCCTCTGACTGCCAAGGCATCCACCGTATACGCTTAGTCACTTGACCATATAACCAAAGTTATCTGTTTCCTGTTAGCACAAGACCCGACTCAGGCAACCTAGCAAACTCAAGAAGACAGTTCCCCGACCCCCTTAACACAGGCCAGGTACTTAGTAGACACAGATCGATCAAAATCTGTGCCCGCCGGATGTTGTGACGCTTAAGTCACAGTGTTTATTACAACTCGTTGTATCGGGGAATTGAAACCCGCCAATACAGAACAATTTATCTAAGAACTGTATAACTCACCCCACTTCACTTAAAAAGAGAAGCGAGTGTGTTATCTCAGCTCAAAGACTCAGCTTAATTTACCTTGTTAAAGAACAACTCCGGTGTAAAACCAGAAAGAAGCGCTCAATAAGCGCTTCTTTCTGACTTCAGTGATGCGCAATCTACAACGCAATAATGGTGGAGCTATGCGGGATCGAACCGCAGACCTCTTCCGTGCAAGGGAAGCGCTCTCCCAGCTGAGCTATAGCCCCGTAAAAGTGTTGCCAACAATCACGAACCTTCGCCAGGTAGCCAAATCGTGTCAGATCGAGGCGTGGACGGCGACGCATAGCCTGCTATGCGAGTCGTTCACAACGAAGAGCTGGCGCGATTTGGTAGGCCTGGGCAGATTTGAACTGCCGACCTCACCCTTATCAGGGGTGCGCTCTAACCAACTGAGCTACAGGCCTGTTTAACTTGTCTGCTGGCGCTCTGACGGCGTTGCTTTGCTCGCTCGATCGGTCACATACGACTGTATGCTCTCTCGTTCGCTCGCAAAGCGCCTTGCCAGACCGCCGCATCCTGCGCTATAACCCTCAATAAAAAGGGCTACAGGTGCGCTCGTGATTTCTTTCGCATCAACCGAATAAGACAAAGACAAATGTGTGAACACTTGAAGAAATAGAGCCACTATCGTTTAAGGAGGTGATCCAGCCCCAGGTTCCCCTAGGGCTACCTTGTTACGACTTCACCCCAGTCATGAATCACTCCGTGGTGATCGCCCTCCCGAAGGTTAGGCTAACCACTTCTGGAGCAACCCACTCCCATGGTGTGACGGGCGGTGTGTACAAGGCCCGGGAACGTATTCACCGTGACATTCTGATTCACGATTACTAGCGATTCCGACTTCACGGAGTCGAGTTGCAGACTCCGATCCGGACTACGAAACGTTTTGTGGGATTCGCTCCCCCTCGCGGGTTTGCTGCCCTCTGTGCGTTCCATTGTAGCACGTGTGTAGCCCAGGTCGTAAGGGCCATGATGACTTGACGTCGTCCCCACCTTCCTCCGGTTTGTCACCGGCAGTCTCCCTAGAGTTCTCAGCATTACCTGCTAGCAACTAAGGACAAGGGTTGCGCTCGTTACGGGACTTAACCCAACATCTCACGACACGAGCTGACGACAGCCATGCAGCACCTGTCACAGAGCTCCCGAAGGCACCAATCCATCTCTGGAAAGTTCTCTGGATGTCAAGACCTGGTAAGGTTCTTCGCGTTGCATCGAATTAAACCACATGCTCCACCGCTTGTGCGGGCCCCCGTCAATTCATTTGAGTTTTAACCTTGCGGCCGTACTCCCCAGGCGGTCTACTTAGTGCGTTAGCTGCGCCACTAAGAAATCAAGTCTCCCAACGGCTAGTAGACATCGTTTACGGCGTGGACTACCAGGGTATCTAATCCTGTTTGCTCCCCACGCTTTCGCACCTCAGCGTCAGTATCGAGCCAGGAGGCCGCCTTCGCCACCGGTATTCCTCCACATATCTACGCATTTCACCGCTACACGTGGAATTCTACCTCCCTCTCTCGTACTCTAGTCAGCCAGTATCGAGTGCAGTTCCCAGGTTGAGCCCAGGGCTTTCACATCCGACTTAACTCACCGCCTACGCGCGCTTTACGCCCAGTAATTCCGATTAACGCTCGCACCCTCCGTATTACCGCGGCTGCTGGCACGGAGTTAGCCGGTGCTTCTTCTAAAGGTAATGTCAGGGCTGTTACTTATTAAGCAACAGCTTTTCTTCCCAATTGAAAGTGCTTTACAACCCTAAGGCCTTCTTCACACACGCGGCATGGCTGCGTCAGGCTTTCGCCCATTGCGCAATATTCCCCACTGCTGCCTCCCGTAGGAGTCTGGGCCGTGTCTCAGTCCCAGTGTGGCTGATCATCCTCTCAGACCAGCTATGGATCGTCGCCTTGGTGAGCCTTTACCTCACCAACAAGCTAATCCAACGCAGGCTCATCCAGTAGCGCGAGGCCCGAAGGTCCCCCGCTTTCCCCCGTAGGGCGTATGCGGTATTAGCATGGTTTTCACCATGTTGTCCCCCACTACTGGGTAGATTCCTACGCGTTACTCACCCGTCCGCCGCTGTACTCACACCGAAGTGCTTTCTCGCTCGACTTGCATGTGTTAGGCCTGCCGCCAGCGTTCAATCTGAGCCATGATCAAACTCTTCAGTTTAATCTTTTACCTCTGCTACCAAGTAACAAGAGGGGCTGTTTGCGCATGCTTCTCCCAAGGGAGAGCCCTCGCGATAACAACCAAAATCAGAGGCTCAGATACAATTTCGAAATCAATGTTCCATAAAACTATGAATCAATGAACACTTGTTGTATCTGAATAGTCGTGACAACTACCCCAACAAGTGCCCACACATCTGTCTTCGTCTTCTTGTTAAGTAACTCCCAAACCGCCAGGGCCGGGGATCATGTTTGAGTTGTAACTCAAACGTGGAGGCGCATTATACAGCCGGCACTCCGCTTGGCAACCATTTCGATGAAAAAAAGTTGCCCCTGCTGCCCTGAGTGACCACACCACTTGATAAACATAAGCGTTTGAAAACACTTGGGTTTTCAAGGGTATTTCTGCGCTGCCGAAAGCACCGCCCTCACTCGAGGGACGCGAACTATACGCAGCGACTATTGGCAGCGCAACCTCTTTTTGAAAATAATCCTGAAATGCCAATTTTTGCCGACTTTGCAAGCCAGTGTGGCGAGCTTTATCGCTGGGTCGAGGCGCAGAAAACGGGCTCCAGCTCCGGCCCGGGAGGGCTCGCAAAAGCCCCTGCGCATAAGCTGCTAGCTGATCTCGAACAAGTGATACTTTTTCTTGCCCAGCTTGACCAGGTAATAGACCGAATGCAGCGCTTCCTCCGGCGCAAAGCATGCCTCAACATCGCCGTTGTCACTCCAGGAAAGAGCGCGATTGTTAACCGTCAC
The DNA here is from genome assembly GCA_963845135.1 of uncultured Gammaproteobacteria bacterium. Classification (GTDB taxonomy): domain Bacteria; phylum Pseudomonadota; class Gammaproteobacteria; order Pseudomonadales; family Halieaceae; genus Halioglobus. The sequence goes on from CAWJQW010000017.1 coordinate 73,138, forward strand.
CGCATTGCGACCCAGCGCATCCTTTACCTGCTTACCGGAATTCGCCATACCTGCGTCAGTCAACATCTGGGTCAGCGTCTCCGGAAATGCTCCGCGGGCCACGCTGCTGGCAGGCAGGCCGTCCTGGCGAAGCTGGGCGAGGTCGTCTGCGCCCAGCGCTTCAATGGAACCACTGAACAACGACTCGGTGATACGCTGCGCCGCCGCCAGGCCGGCCTCGCCGTGCACCAACTGCGTCACCTCCCTGGCCAATACCGCCTGTCCTTCAGGCCGCCCCTGGCGCTGGGCATCCGCGCGCTCGATCTCGTCGATCTCGGCCACGTCGAGGAAGGTGAAGTACTTCAGGAAGCGGTAGACATCGGCATCGGCACACCCCAGCCAGAACTGGTAGAACGCGTACGGGGATGTCTTGGCTGCATCCAGCCAGATCGTGCCGGACTCCGTCTTGCCAAACTTGGTGCCGTCGGCCTTGGTAATCAGCGGCATGGTCAGGCCAAATACCTGGTTGCCGTTCATACGTCGGGTGAGGTCGATACCGCCAGTGATGTTTCCCCACTGGTCAGAACCACCCAGTTGCAAAGTGCAGTCGTACCGCTTGTTCAATTCCGCGAAGTCAAAAGACTGCAGAATCATGTAGGTGAACTCGGTATAACTGATACCGCTGCCCTCGCGCTCGATACGCTGCTTCACCGACTCTTTCTGGATCATCGCATTCACAGAGAAGTGCTTGCCTACGTCGCGCAGGAAGGTCAACACGTCCATGCCTGCGGTCCAATCCAGGTTATTCACCACCTGGGCGGAGTTCTCGCCGGCATCAAAGTCAATAAACTGCGACACCTGGGCCTTCAGCTTATCGACCCACTGGGCGACCACCTCCGAGGTATTGAGCTGGCGTTCCTGGGCTTTGAAACTGGGATCGCCAATCAGGCCGGTCGCACCCCCTACTAACGCCAGCGGCCGATGCCCTGCGAGTTGAAATCGGCGCAGCATAAGCAGTGGCACCAGCGACCCGATATGCAGACTATCAGCCGTCGGATCGAAACCGCAGTAAAGGGTGCGCGCTCCGCCGTCGAGCCAGCCCGGAAGCTCATCCTCGCCCGCTATCTGGAATATCAGTCCGCGGTCGCGGAGCTCCTCGAGTAGTGCACTGCTCATGGGGTTTTCTCTTGGTGAATTCGGTTGGTCAAAAAACGGGCGCCAACCATACAACACCTCTTTGCAAATGCAAGCTTATGGCACTTCTTGCCTATAGAAGTTGTCCAAACTTTTATATACTCGCGGCTTTAAACCACAGGAAAAACAAAAGGCAATATGTCTCTAGCGAAGCGACCAAGGGGGGCCACCGCAATCCGCGCGGAGCAACCTGCGCTGGCCAATCTCCGCCTGCCACGCTTGCGCGTGCGGCGAGGCCATGTTGTCGCTGGCGCGCTGATTATCGGCTGCCTCGCCATTGCATTGGGGCTCGACACCAATGAAACAGCCGATCCGGGACTCATGGAAGCACCCGCCGAAAGCAGCATCGCCCCGGCCACAGCGGGACAGCAAGAGGCCAGCACCTCCCCTGTAGAGACATTCGTTCCTGCGCCCAGCCTGCCACCGGAAGCGCCCTGGGAAGAGCAGGTCGTCCGCAGCGGCGATAACCTGTCATTGATCTTCAAGCGCGCCGGCTATAGCGACAAGGAAGTCCATCGTATCGTCACCGAATCCGCTGATGGCAAAGGACTGGCTCGCATTTACCCAGGGCAGACCATTGCCTTCCAGGGCGGCGCCTCTGGCGAACTGGTCGCCGTTCGCCATGTCAAAAACGAGCTTGAGACCATCGCCTACAAGCTGGATGACAGTGGCGTCACCAGCGAGAAGCTGGCACGGGAGCCAGAAAAACGGGTTTCCACGGCAACCGGGGTGATCACCTCGTCCTTGTTCCTCGCCGGTCAAGAGGCCGGCCTGTCTCATACCACCATCATGGATATGGCCAACATCTTCGGCGGGGTCATCGACTTCGTTGGCGACCCGCGCAAGGGCGACACCATGCACCTGATCTTCGAGGAGCTCTACCTCGATGGTGCGAAGTTTGATGACGGCGAAATCATTGCAGCGTCCTATACCAACCGGGGTAAAACCTATACGGCTTACCGCTATACCGATGCCCAGGGCGATACCGGCTATTACAACGAAGACGGTGTCAGCATGCGCAAGGCGTTCCTGCTGGCCCCGGTGGACTTCACGCGTATCAGCTCCAATTTTAATCCCCGGCGCATCCACCCAATATACAAAACCGCGCGCCCCCACCGGGGCACGGACTACGCGGCCCCTACCGGGACCCCGGTCTATGCAGCGGGTGATGGTCGGGTCATCAAGGCCGGCTACGGCCGCGCCAACGGGAACTATGTGTTTATCCAGCACGGTGAGCAGTTCGTCACCCGCTACCTGCACCTGCACAAACGCAAGGTCAAGCAGGGACAGCGCGTGACCCAAAGCCAGGTAATTGGCACCGTAGGCTCCACAGGCGCCGCAACAGGCCCACATCTGCACTATGAGTTCCTGATGAACGGCGTACACCGGAACCCGCGTACCATCCATAAAAAGTTACCCAAGGCCAAGTCCTTACCGCAGAGCGAAATGGCGCAGTTCCGCCAATCCACCACCTCTGTGGCGGCTGAGCTGGCGCAACTGCAGGAAGACACCGACACACGCCTGGCGATGACCGGCCCCGAAGATGACCGAGGCTAAATACCTTGCCTGATGGCCTCCTGGTCGGACTGATGTCCGGCACCAGCGTTGACGGCATTGACTGTGCACTGCTGGAGGCCTCTGAAGACGGGGTCAAACTGGTACACACCCTCAGCCATCCCATTCCCGACCCGGTTCGCCAGGGCATTGCCAGAATCAGTCACAGCGGCGAGGACGAAATAGAGCAACTGGGCATCCTCGACCGGCAACTGGGTCAACTATTCGCACAGGCGGCAAGCAACCTGCTGCATGACGCCAGAGTAGCCAGCACTGACGTCTGCGCCATCGGCAGCCACGGCCAAACTGTTCGTCACCGGCCCCCATCGGGGGGTCATGCAAGCAGTGAAAGCTTCACGCTGCAGATCGGTGACCCCAACACCATTGCCGAAATCACGGGCATCACTACCGTGGCCGACTTCAGGCGCAGGGACATGGCCGCAGGGGGCGAAGGTGCACCGCTGGCACCCGCGTTTCACGCAAGCGCCTTCAGTGCGCCGAACATCGACCGGGCCATCGTCAATATCGGCGGTATCGCTAATATCAGTCTCTTGCATGGGGAGACACTGGTCGCCGGCTTCGACTGCGGACCTGGCAACACCTTGATGGATCACTGGATCATGCGTCATCGCAGTCAGCCGTTTGATCACAATGGAGACTGGGCAGCCTCGGGCACACCTCACCGCGCACTGCTGGAGAAGCTGCTGCAACACCCCTACCTGCGCCTGAAGGGACCGAGAAGCACCGGTAAGGAGGCCTTCAACCTGGGATGGCTGGACGCAATGCTCGATAAGCTGCCCGACCCGGGACCACAGAGCGTGCAGGCCACACTGGCTGAGTACACCGCTCTCACCATTGCACAAGCTATCTCTGACAGCGAACTGGCGGTTAGCGAGGTTTATATATGCGGCGGCGGCGCGCACAATGACTATTTGCTGGAGCGACTGGAAAACGCCATGCCCGGAACGCGCATCGCCAATACAGGCGAGTTGGGCATCGATGCGGACTGGGTGGAAGCTGCGACTTTTGCCTGGCTGGCTGGCCGCACACTGGAGGGGCTGACTGGCAATGCCCCCGCCGTCACCGGAGCCAAAGCAGAGCGCGTTCTTGGCGCTATTTACCCGGGGACAAGCCGTTAGAAGGCGATATAGCCCTGCTGCTCAACCAGGCGTGTTACCTCATCTGCGCCATAGGACACCACTGAGACAAAAGGCTGTAACTGCGCTTCATTGACGCCGTTGGCGCCCATCCAGGTACGACAGGCCTTGACCTCCAGCACGCCCAATGCGGACAGGCTCGCTGCCTGGTTCACCAGTTCTTTGCTGTTGGCATAATTGGGGCGCAGCAAAGAGCGCAACACCGGGCCATGCAGCACCAGTACCAGTGCCCCGTCCTGTTGACTGAGCTCGCCGTCAATCAGCAATTGTTCCGCCCTGCTCAGCAGGCCGCTGAGGTCGGCGTCAGTTTGCAATTCAATATCGGCCACATAACGCGGCATGGGAAGGGAGTCTTCAGTGGCCCAAAGGGGCGTAGAAACCAGGCAGATTAGCAGGACGATGGCGCTGGAGATAAATCGCAAGCGCCGGTCCCGGGTCAGACAGAAAATGACACACCACAACCGCAGGTGGTGGTAGCGTTGGGATTGTTGACAATAAAACGTGACCCCTCGAGGCCTTCGGTGTAGTCCACTTCTGAACCCACCAGGTACTGAAAGCTCATCGGATCAACCAACAGCGTCACCCCATCCGTTTCGATCGCCGTATCGTCCTCAGCCACTTCCTCATCAAAACTGAAGCCATACTGAAAGCCGGAGCAACCTCCGCCGGTGATATACACACGCAGCTTGAGTGCTTCGTTACCTTCCTCGTCAACCAGGTCCCGAACCTTACGCACGGCACTGCCGGTCAAGTTGATACTCGCGGGATTAAAGGATTCTGCTACTGACATGACTCCACTCACTGGCGCACATGGCGGCGCCGGAAACTCCAGAACCGGGAATTATGCTAAACCCGAGTATTTTAGTCAACTTTTAACCGGGGCAACTTTGCCACTGGCAGCACGCTTTGGCACCACCGCCTCGGTGACCTCCACCGTTGGGTCGGGCTTGCTCTCCCGACTCTCCTCATGGGACGCCATGTGGGTAAGACTGCCATTCACCTCAGAGCCTGCGGCCATTTCCAGCATGGTGTAATGGACATTGCCCTTGACCCTGCCCTTGGCAGCCAACTCCAGGTGCTTGCTGGAGTGCACGTCACCCTCAACAGTGCCGTTAATCACCACTGACGGGGCACGAATTTCGCCCTGCACCCGGCCTTTGTCGATTATGCGCACCAGTGCATCTTTGCCTTCCTGGGCAACAATATTGCCCTGGACAACGCCCTCGACATCCAGGTTGCCACTAAAATGCACGTCACCCACAATCACTGTATCCCTGGACACCAGAGTCGTGTTACCCCCGGCACCAAAACCTGTTTTTTTACTTCCCAACATGGGTAAATTTCTCCTTCAATTGCCAGGGGTACTCTTCCTGGACCTCCATCTCACGTGGCGAGTCAGTCCTGGCCACCAACCTCACGCTCCCCGGTTCAAAACCTTCCGGCAGCGTCAACGTACCCTCTGTGGACTGGAAATAGCGAAACCGCAGAGGTATTGGATTGCTCTCCAGATCATCGCTGAGATCTGACAATGGAAAGCTTACCTGCTCTCCATTGAGCACACCAACGACCTCTGCAAATAAGTCCACATTTAACAGAGAATGCTTGCGCGCCTCTTGCTGGGCAACGATACGGAAGGCATAGCGCCGGGCCGAAGACTGCGCCACCAGCTCCAGGGGCCGCAAACTCAGGCCCTGGGCAATCTCCCCGGGCGCCATCAGGCTACGGTAAAAGCGCAGGCCCTCCACCAGGCCGGCTACCTGCTCTTTTTGCACGGCAATTTCCCGGCGCACCATTTCCAGGGCGCGCTTGTCTACCTCCGCCCGGGTTTGCTCAACATCCAGCTGGATTTCCAATTCTTCTACCCGCTGCTGAAGCCGGGGAAGCTCAACCTTCATGGCATCGTAAAGCTCTGGATTAACGCCCAACCCGCTGTAGGCAGCGCGCTCGCCCAGGAAGAAGGCCGCCACCAGCAGCAGGACCAACAACACCCCTGCGAGTAACTGCCGACGCTGCGTCAGCCGCTGCAGCTCCTGGCTACTCAGGTGATTGTTCCGTCGCGGCAACATGGGCCAGCCTCAGGGCAGTAAGCCGACTTGTTTCAGGCCCATATCCTCCGGCAGCCCCAGCATGATATTCATGTTCTGTATGGCCTGACCCGAGGCGCCCTTGACCAGGTTGTCGATGGTCGCCATCACCACCACGGTGTCGCGCTCCTGAGGCACCTGCAGGGAAATCTGGCAGCGATTGGCGCCCTTCACCGTGCGCGTCTGCGGATACAGGCCTGCGGGCAACACATCGACAAAGGGTTCATTCGCATACCACTCCTCATACACCGACTGCAGATCAACGGAGGCGTCAACAACCCGGGCAAACAGGGTCGAGTGAATACCTCTGATCATTGGCAACAAGTGTGGCACAAACGTTAGCTGCACAGGAGTGCCGGCAACGTCGGACAACCCCTGTTCAATCTCCGGCAGGTGACGATGCCCGGTCACCGCGTAGGCCTTGAAACTGTCGGCTACCTCTGACAACAGGTTATCAACTTTGGCCTGGCGCCCCGCGCCACTGACGCCGGAGGCCGAACTGGCGATAAGGCGCTGCGGATCCACCAACTGACGTGCCAGCAAAGGTATCAAGCCCAGCTGCACGGACGTGGGATAGCAGCCTGGGCACGCCACCAGGCTTGCACCCGCGATCTCCGCGCGATTCACTTCGGGCAAGCCATAAACCGCCTGCGACAAAACCTCCGGGCTGGCATGGGGCTCGCCATACCACTGCGACCATAGAGCTGCGTCGCGAATGCGGTAGTCAGCAGACAGGTCGACCACGCGCGCCCCCGCCTGCAGTAACTCTGGCACCAGGTTCATGGCAACGTTGTGAGGTGTGGCAAAAAATACGATATCGCAGGCGGCCAGCGCCTTCACATCCGGCTCACTGAACGCCAGGTCGTAGTGACCGCGCAAGTTCGGGTAGAGGTCGTCAACGCGACGACCACTCTCGGCACGTGAGGTAATCGCGACCACCTCGGCCTCCTCATGAAGAGCCAATAAGCGTAAAAGCTCAACGCCGGTGTATCCGGTGCCGCCGACAATGCCAACCTTGATCATAGTGTTTCCCGTGCGTTCTTCCTGCCCGCTCAGTCAAGCGAAGCCGTGACCCGATAGTATAAAAGCATTATCGAGGCAATTAACTGGTAATATTGTTTTTTTGAGTAAGCCCACGGGAACTGCGTGCGCAAACTAGTCAACCAATATCGCCAACTGCTAACGAACTACGATTCCGTCCTGGCCTACTCCGTGCTGGGTATCATCGGCGGCATTGCATCGGGGCTGGTGATCCTCGCCTTTGAACAGGCTATCGTGCTCATGGCGACGCTCTGGGGAGTGGGCGCACGCGGCGAGGGATTCGAGTCCCTGCCGTCCATGATGCACTTCACTCTGCCGGTGGCCGGCGCACTGGTGCTGGGGCTTTGCTACCGATTCCTGCGCAGCGAAGACCGTGAGACCGGCATCATCCATGTACTGAGCCGCATGCACTCCCACTACGGTGCTCTTCCGGCGAAGAACGCGCTGGTGCAGTTTATCGGTGGCGCCTTCGCGCTGGGTTCAGGGCTGTCTGGAGGGCGCGAAGGCCCCGGCGTACATCTGGGTGGCGCCGTCAACAGCTTGATCGGGCAACGCCTGGGCCTGCCCAGCAACAGCCTCCGGGTATTAATTGCCTGCGGCACCGCGGGCGGCATCGCCGCTGCATTCAACACGCCGCTGGCTGGCGTCATCTTCGCCATGGAAGTGATTGTGGCCGAGTACACGGTCGTCGGCTTCATTCCCGTGATCCTGGCGGCGGTATCCGCCTCCGCCGTCAGCCGCACGCTGGCTGGAGGGGGCGCAGTTTTCGCTATTCCCGAGCTGCAACTCGCTTCCCTGGCGGAAATTCCGTTTATCATCCTGCTGGGTTTCATCTGCGGCCTGGCGGCGGCTGCGTTCATCCGCGTCGCCAGATTTACAGCACGCTTCTCCCAGGTCGATGTCACTTTGCGCTTTGCGCTTGCCGGCCTCATCACCGGCGCTTTGGCCTGGTTTGTTCCGGAAATCATGGGCATAGGCTACGACACCCTGAACCTGGCCCTGCAAGGCCAGCTTGCAGTGACGGCGCTCATCATTATTGCCGTGGCGAAAATCATAGCCACGGCGATCAGCGCCGGCACAGGCATGCCGGTCGGTATCATTGGCCCCAACCTGCTGATAGGGGCCTGTATTGGCGGCGCCCTGGGGCACATAGGACAGCAGTTGATGCCGGAACTGGCCTCTCACCCCAACCTGTATATCCTCATTGGCATGGGCGCGGCTATGGGCGCTGTCATGAATGCTCCACTGGCCGCCATACTGGCGGTGATTGAGCTCACCCACAGCATCACGGTCAGCATGCCCGCCATGCTGGCGATCGTAGCCGCCAACCTCACCTGTAATGGCGTGTTTCGCCAGCGGGCGCTGCACCAGACGCTGCTGCGCCAGTTACAGCGAACCGTGCCTGATGACCCGCTCAACCAACTGCTGCACCGCACGCACGTGGGATCTATTATGGACACGCGCGTGGTTCGGGTGCCGGCGCTGCTGACCGATGAGGACAGGGTACCGCTGCTGGAGTTCAAACCCACATGGTGCCTGGTTACCCGTGAAAGCGAGGACCTCTATCTGGTCAACGGCGAGGCGCTGCTCGAGTGGCTCAACGGAAGCGCTGACGCTGAGATAATCGATATCACCGACGCAGACATCCGTCGCTGGACCATTGCTGAGGTGCCATTGCAGGCAAGCCTGCGTCAGGCCCTGGACAGTGTCGGCAAGCAGACCGCCGAAGCGGCCTGCATTTATGAGCGCAGCCGCACCGCCACTAAACCGATACTGCACGGCGTGATTACCCGTGACAGTATCGAAAAATTCACCCTCGCCCGATTGTAAGTACAAGGATCGCCACCATGCTGTGGATGAAAGCCCTGCATATAATTTTCGTGGTCTGCTGGTTTGCCGGCCTGTTTTACCTGCCCCGCATATTCGTTAATTATGCAGCCAGCGAACACCCGGAGACCCGGGAAACCCTGGCGGTAATGGCGCGGCGACTGTACCGGTTTATCACCCCGTTTATGTATATCCTCGTCGCCCTGGGTATAGGCCTGTTCAGTCTTAACCCGGACTACTATCTGCAGGCCAAGTGGTTTTGGCTGAAGATGGCTGGCATGGTCTTCCTGATTGTCTATCACCTGCAGTGCGGCCGTTACGTCAGCGCCATCATGGAAAACCGGGACGATCACAGCCACACCTTTTATCGTTTCTTCAACGAGGTGCCTGTGCTGTTTCTCTTTGCGATGGTGATTCTCGCCGTGCTCAAACCCTTCTGAGTGCGCTGGATATTCTCGCCCTCAGAAACGATAATTCCCTTCCCGGTGGCACGCGTGGCCCCGCTAACCCAACCCAGGCAGTAAAAATTATATGAGTACCTCGCAGGAACTATTCGAACGCGCCCGCCAGCACATTCCCGGCGGCGTCAATTCACCCGTCAGGGCCTTCAAGGCCGTGGGGGGTACTCCGGTGTTCATCGACCACAGCGACGGCGCATACATTTTTGATACCGAGGGTAAGCGCTACATCGATTACGTGCTGTCCTGGGGACCCATGCTGATGGGGCACAATCATCCCGTGGTGCGCGAAGCTGTCATCCGCCAAAGCGAAAAAGGCCTCAGTTTTGGCGCGCCAACCGAGCTGGAAATAGAACTTGCCGACCGTATCTGCGACATCATGCCGGGCATGGACATGGTGCGCATGGTCAACTCGGGCACCGAGGCCACCATGAGCGCCATACGCCTGGCGCGCGGTTTTACCGGCAGGGACACCATCGTCAAGTTCGAGGGCTGCTATCACGGCCACTCGGATTCACTGCTGATCAAAGCCGGCTCCGGTGCGCTGACCCTTGGCGTACCCAGTTCGCCCGGAGTGCCGGCGGTGCTGGCCGACCACACCATGACGCTGACGTACAATGACGCTGAGGGTGTTCGTCGTGCCTTTGCCGAGCACGGCGACAAGATCGCCTGCATCATCGTTGAGCCGGTCACCGGTAATATGAACTGCATTCCCCCCGCGCCCGGCTTCCTGGAAACCTTGCGTGAGGTGTGCACCGCCAGCGGCGCCCTGCTTATTCTCGACGAGGTGATGACCGGCTTCCGTTTTGGCCTGCACGGTGCGCAGGGGCATTACGGTATCGACGCAGACCTGACCACGCTGGGCAAAGTGATAGGTGGCGGGATGCCGGTGGGCGCATTCGGCGGCAAACGCGAGGTGATGGAACAAATCGCACCGCTGGGGCCGGTCTACCAGGCGGGCACGCTTTCCGGCAACCCCATTGCGATGGCCGCAGGCCTGGCCACACTGGATGTGATCTCCGCTGAAGGTTTCTACGAACCCCTGTTCCAGCGCACGCGGGACCTGTGCAGGGGCATGGAGGCGGCCGCCAGCGCAGAGGGCATTGCCTTTACCACGAACTGCGCGGGCACCATGTTTGGTGGCTTTTTTACCGACGCAGAGCAGATCCAGAATTACACCCAGGTCATGGCCTGCGATACTGAACGCTTCAACCGCTTCTTCCATCTTATGCTTGAGGCCGGCGTGTACCTGGCGCCGGCGTCCTATGAGGCCGGCTTTATGTCCAGCGCGCATACCGATGAAGACATCCAGGCGACGGTGGCAGCGGCGCGCGCTGCTTTCGCCACCCTTGCCAGCTAGAGGACAAAGCATGAGCTTTACGACAGCACGTGGCCCCTTTCCCTCCACCCGCATGCGCCGCCTGCGCGCCCGTGACTTCTCCAGGCGGCTGGTCAGTGAAAGCCTGCTGACGCCCGCGGACCTGATTTACCCGGCGTTCGTACTGGAAGGTAAAGGCCAGCGGGAGGCCATACCTTCCATGCCGGGTATCGAGCGCCTGAGTATCGACCTGTTAGTGCAACAGGCCAGGGAAATGGTAAGCCTGGGCATTCCCGCGATCGCCCTGTTTCCGGTAGTCGGCACGGCGCAGAAAAGCCTGATGGCGGAAGAAGCGCACAATCCCGATGGGCTGGTGCAACGCACGGTGCGCTCACTCAAGGATGCCGTGCCGGAATTGGGCGTGATGACCGACGTCGCCCTGGACCCCTTCACCACCCACGGCCAGGACGGCATCATTGACGACGACGGCTATGTGCTCAATGACGTCACCACCGAGGTGCTGGTGCGACAGGCGCTCTCTCATGCCGAGGCCGGGGCCGACGTGATTGCGCCCTCGGACATGATGGATGGCCGCATAGGCGCCATTCGCCAGGCACTGGAAACAGCTGCCTGCCCCAACACGCTGATCATGTCCTACGCCGCCAAATACGCCTCCAGCTACTACGGCCCGTTTCGCGACGCGGTCGGCAGTTCGGGCAACATCAAGGGCGGCAACAAGTTCAGCTACCAGATGGACCCGGCCAATAGCGATGAGGCACTGCATGAGTGCGCCCTGGACCTGAACGAAGGCGCCGACATGATTATGGTCAAGCCAGGCATGCCCTATCTGGATATTGTGCGCAGGGTGAAAGACGAGTTGTGTGCGCCCACCTTTGCCTATCAGGTCAGCGGTGAGTACGCCATGCACCAGGCCGCATTCGAGCGCGGATGGCTGCAGCGGGAGCCGGTTATGCTCGAATCCCTGCTGGCGTTCAAGCGTGCCGGTTGTGACGGCATCCTCTCTTACTTTGCCATCGAGGCAGCTAAAGCGCTGCAATAATGCAATGTGGCCGCGCCTCTTTACCTGCCTCGCACTGATCGCCCTTGGCCACCAGGCCAGTGCGCAATGCGAATGCCTGTGGCAAGGCTCCTTTGTCGATGTACAACACACCGCAGACCTGGTCATCAGCGGCCAGGTGATCAGCAGCAAGGGCAACTCTATTGATGTGCGCGTAGACCGCAGTTTGCGCGGGTCACCGTCTGCGGAGAACCTGCGTGTCTGGTTGCAAACCGGCGATTATTGCCGCCCGGAGGTGGCGCTCTTTCCAAGGGACTCTCACTGGGTTATGGCGCTGCACCGTATCGACGAGGACGTGCCCGGCGGATTTGACCCCGGCACGCCCAATATCAGCTATGGTCGCATCGGCGATTACCAGCTATCCAGTTGCGGCGGCTATTGGCTGAAACTGGGTGGCAACCACGTGACCGGCGCCCTGGTGCAGTCTCCGCGCTGGGTGCATGACCCCAAGATGACACCTGTGCTCATCGATCTTGTTGCCGCATTTGTGGCCGGCAAAGCGGACGCGAATGCCCTGCTGGAAGCCAGCCGGGAAGACCCCGCCCTGCGTGAGCTGATGCTCGATACACGCGCCTTTTTGCGCGGAGACCCCCCCTAGCCGCGTTTTCAACAAATCGTGGAAAAGTAGAGATAACTCAGGCCATCGCGCAGCACATGGGGTATAAAAAGTGCTAACTCAGGCACAGCCACGACAACAACTATGCAAAGGCTACTGCACAAACTTGCCACCGTCCGCGAGTGGTGGATAGGCGTCTGCACCGGGCGTGACCCGCTGCGTCCGCTGGACGAGGAGAACTATCGGCAGCGCATACTGGCGATCACCAGCTTCTTCTGGTTGCTGACGGTCGTCGCGCTCACTGTCATCTCGTCATTTGTGATTGAAATGTCGCCGGAAGGCCGCTCAGCCGCGACGGCCCTGTTTGTGACCACCGGTTTCGCCGTGCTGGCGACGGTGCTGATCCTTCGCTACTTGCACAACCGACTCGCCGCCATGCACATACTGCTGCTGGCATTTACCAGCGCATTTACCGTCGCCTGTGTGTTTTTTGGCGGCACGGGATCGCCCACCTATGCTCTGTTGATACTTGCCCCGGTGATGGCAGCCATTGTCGGCAGCGTCTGGGCAGCGCTATTCTGGACCAGCCTGGTCATGCTGATCTGGGTCGTCATTCTGGGCCTGGAACGGATAGGCGTGGAATTCACCCAGATCATCATGCCGCACAATTACAACGTGGCCATCACCCTGGCCTATGCCGCTATGGGCGTGGCCGTGGTCAGCGTGATCATGGTCTACGCGGAGCTGAACAAGCGCCTGCGGCATGCACTGCAGAAGGCCAACCGGGAGTTGGAGTACCTGTCCTCACACGACGAGCTGACCGACCTCCACAATCGGCGTTTTTATGAACAGCGCATGTCGCAAGCGCTGAAACGGGCAGAAGAACAGGGCCGGCCACTTGGACTGCTGGTATTTGACCTGGACGAGTTCAAGGAAATAAACGACACCCACGGCCACGGCATGGGTGATGCCCTGCTGATCAAACTCGGCGAGCGTCTGCGCACGCAGGTCCGCGAGACAGATCTGGTTGCCCGCCTGGGAGGCGACGAGTTCGCCGTGATCATGGAGAATTTGCGGTCGGTGGAGGATATGCCGCTGATTGCCGCCAAACTCATCGCCGCGATCAAGCAACCGGTGACATTGCGCAACACCCGGTTCAGCCTGGGCGTCAGCTGTGGTGTGGCGGTATACCCGGCAGATGGCGCTACCCAGCAGCAGTTGGAAGAGAAAGCGGACCGGGCAATGTACCGGGCCAAGCAGATGGGCTCAATAGCACCGGAACCCGTGCCGGCAATGGTGCACTAGCGTCGCTGCCAGCGCGGACGCAGGGGGTTTTTACCGCCTTCGATCAGGTCCATCAGTTCATCCAGCATCATCAGGGACAGCCCCCAGATGCAACGCCCCTGATAGCGATAGCAGGGCATTGGTATCTTCAAACCCTTGAACTCCCAAACCATTTCTTCCCGGTTTTCTGTGTCGAGCAGGTATTCCAGGGGCACCCAGATAACCTCAGCGACCTCGTAATTCGGGGTGAAGCGCACCTCGCGCTCCAGATGGAACACGAACGGGCTTACCGCCATACCCAGGGTACCCTTGCGCGGCCTGGCGTTGAGGTCGGAGAGACGGCCAAGACAGCGATCTGCAGGACCCAGGGTAAGCCCTACCTCTTCCTCTGTTTCCCGCACGGCCACGGCGTAACCATGGGCATCGGTCTTGTCCATACGCCCCCCGGGAAACGCCATATGCCCCGACCAGGGGTCCCCCTCCCTTTCCGCGCGTTTGATCATTAGAATGTGCAATTCACCCTGGCGTATCTGCAGTACCAGGGCCACGGCGGAACGCTTCATTAACCTGCGCAGCAGCGGTTTCCTGGGGCTGTATGCGTCCAGACGGGATTCAACAAGCTGTAACAGGGAAACCGGCAACAGTACTTTTCCATGAAAATTTAAAGGATTAAGCCAGCCCGCAGCCGCTGTTACAAGCGCTGCGGGGGCCATATGATGACAGACTCTACACTGCTTTCCCTGAACGACGTGCAACTGGTCTACCGCGCACTGCCTGCCCTGCGCAACATAAGCTGGCAACCACACAATGGCGAGCAATGGGCCTGCCTTGGGCCCAATGGCGCCGGCAAAACCAGTCTGGCCAATATTCTCAGTGGCCAGGCAAGCCACTTCTCCGGTGACTATTACCGCTCCGAGGGGCTGCAGGAGAAAGGCGTTGCCTATGTCTGTTTTGAGCAGGCCAGGGCACTGTGCGAGCGTGACAGAAAACTGGATGACTCTGAGACCCGGGCAGATGCCACAGATCCCGGCACGCTGGTGCAACAGCTGATTCTTGGCGAACGGGAGGCTGATCAGGGCTTTCAACACTGGGTTGAAAGGCTGGGTATCGCCCATATTCTGCAGCGGGGGCTGCGCTATATCTCTACCGGGGAAATGCGCAAGACCCTGCTCATCAAAGCCATCCTCAGCGATCCCGGGGCTGTTGATTCTGGACAGCCCCCTGGATGGACTGGATGCCGGGTCGCAGCGAGAACTGTCGCAGGTGATAGACGAGCTGCTGCAGTCCGAGGTCAACGTACTCATGCTCTGCCGGCAGCTGGAGGACCTTCCCCCTGGCATCACCCATGTGCTGGTTATGGAAAACGGCGCAACCCTGGCCCAGGGAGAGCGCGATGCGATCCTTGCCCGCTCCGATGTAAAGGCATTGATGCAGCCCCCGGCAGAGCCACTGGGTAAGCTGCCTGCGCCGTATCCCCGGCCCTACGATATTCCCACAGACGCACCTCTGCTGGCGCTGCACGATGTCAATGTGAGCTACGGCGACTTACAGGTGCTGCAAGACGTGCACTGGCGTTTCGACCGCGGCCAGCATTGCTACGTGTCCGGGCCCAACGGCTGCGGCAAGAGCACCTTGCTCAGCCTGGTCACCGGCGACAACCACAAGGCCTACGGACAGGATATTACCCTGTTCGGTGTGCGCCGCGGCTCTGGAGAGAGTATCTGGGACATCAAACAAAAGTATGGCCAGCTGGATAATCAACTACACCTGAATTTTGCCCGCGGCATGAAGGGCGTGGAGGTGGTGATATCGGGTTTTTTCGATACGATCGGGCTCTATGACGACTGGGGCGATGAACAGCGCGCCGGCGCCGAACAATGGCTGTCTGCGCTGGGTATGTCCTGCGCCTCTCGCGAGAGCTTCGATGCCCTCTCCTTCGGCCAGCAGCGTATGGTGCTGCTGGCACGGGCCATGGTGAAATCACCGGCAATTTTGCTACTGGATGAGCCAACCCTGGGACTGGACGGCCATCATCGACAATTGATGCTGGCTGCCATTGACCATATCGCGGAACACTGCGACACCCAGGTGATTTTTGTCAGTCACTCCGCCGGCGATGTTCCCGCCTGTATTAACCAGCACCTGCGCTTTGAAGCAGGCGATAGCGGTTTTCAGGTTATATGCGAGAATCGCCGCTAGCGGGTAAAGGCCCGCAGCGCGTCACACTGGCTGCGACCACTGCAGTAGAGCAGGCCACGCTCGGCGGTCGCACGCGCCTGGGTATCATTCCCTGACGCCGCATGCGTCTGCGCCAGGCCCAGGTATATCTCCGCGTTGTCGGGGTCAATGCGCTGCGCGCGCTCAAGGTACGCCAGGGACTGGTCGTAATCTCCCTGGTCGCGCGCACTATCGGCTTTCGCCATCAAACTGGCATGTGCGCCCGAGGGAGCAGGCCTGGGCACCTCCGCAGGTGGCTCTGGCACCGGTTCGGCCGTGGGTTCCTGGTACTCCGGCTCCGGTGTTTCAATTTTTGGCAGGGAATAGGGGTTGGTCCCGCAGGCAGTGAGCACAAGGCTCAGGCCCACCAGCAATAGCGGACGCTGTAGATTTCGAAGCCGCACACGACGCTCCAGGGTTACATAAAGGCGCATAGTGTAACCCAGGTCACACCACGCCAATGGTGCGCCGCACCAGGACAGGTAACGCCATCATGCAATCGCGCCATCATTCCCGAATAGCGACTGGAACCAGTCACGGATACCGCTCTTCTTCGGCGCACAGCTGGTTTTACCCCGTGGTTCTGAACCGGCAATGAAGGGCACACTGCGGGCATTGGGGCACCCCTGGCCGGTGCGATAACCGTTACTGCTGTCGACAACGGAAACCGCGATACCTTCTGGCATGTTGTAATTCAAAGGCCGTTTACTGGTGCGCGCCATAAAGTGCGACCACAGCCGCAATGCACCGCTGCTGCCGGTAAGCCCAGTGGCACCGTTATCATCGCGCCCGACCCAGGTAACCGCCATCAGGTCGCCGGAGAACCCGGCAAACCAGGAGTCCCGCCCCTCGTTGGTGGTGCCGGTTTTACCGGCTACGGTCAACCAGTCCGGCAAGGCCGCCCGGCCGCTGCGACCGGTCCCATTCTGCATCACCTCCAGCAACGCGTACTGCAGCAGGTACACCGCCTGCAGGCTGACCTGCCTGTCGTAGAGCAGTTCATAGCGTTTCTCCGGCTCGCCACGGGCATCAACCACGTCACGAATACTGCGCAGTGGCGAGCGGAAGCCGCCGGCGGCGATAGTCTGGTAAAGCACAGCCATATCCAGTGGCGAGTACTCCCCCGCGCCCAGCGTAAGTGCCGGCACCCGCGGCACAGCATGCTCTATGCCCAGGCGACGCAACATGTCTGCCACACTGTCGATGCCCAGGTCCATACCCAGGCGAGCCGTGGCGAGGTTGTAGGAATTGGCCAGCGCCTGGTAAAGCAACACGTCACCATGCTCAAGACGATCAAAGTTGCGCGGCTGCCAGGGATCACCCTGCCTGCTGGGTACGGTAAATGCCGTATCCTCGAGCACCGTAGCCAGGGAGTATTGGTCGGACTGCTCCAGCGCAGTCAGGTAGACCGCTGGCTTGAGCAGCGACCCCGCAGGCCGACGCGCATCCAGCGCGCGGTTGAAGCCGGCATAGGTAAAGCGCCTGCCGCCTACCAGCGCCGCCACCTCCCCGCTGTCCAGGCGTGTCACCACCGACGCGCTTTCCAGGCCGCCCTTGCTGTCAAGCTGATCCATCACCGACCGGGTGGATTGCTCCAACTGACGCTGGATAATCGGGTCAAAGGCGGTGAGTATTTTCAGGCCTTCCTGCGTTAACTGCTCCTCCCGGTATTCCAGGCGCAGCTGCCGCCGCACCAACTCAAGGTAGGCAGGGAAAGTGTCGCGTATTTTGGGTGCCTTGTTGAGGTCCAGTGGCATCGCCTTTGCGACCATGGCGTGTTCTGCAGAGATGGCGTTCTGCTCGACCATCACATCCAAGACCACATTGCGCCGCTCTTTGGCGCGCTCCGGGTTGCGCCGCGGATTGTACAGCGAGGGCCCCTTGATCATCCCCACCAGCAGTGCCTGTTGATGCAGGCCCAGCTGCTCCAGCGGAGTATCAAAGTAGTGCCGCGCCGCCAGCGCAAAACCGTGAATGGCGCGCGGGCCCTCCTGGCCCAGGTAGATTTCGTTAACGTAGCTTTCGAGTATCTGCGCTTTGTCGTAGTGCAGTTCCAGCAACACCGCCATCAGCACCTCATTGAGCTTGCGCACAATGGTGCGTTCCGGCGTCAGGTAGTAGTTCTTGACCAATTGCTGGGTAATGGTGCTACCCCCGGCCACCACGCGTCCGGAGACAAGGTTACTGTAGGCCGCCCTGGCAATCCCGGTAATAGAGAACCCCCAGTGCTGGTAGAAGCGCTGGTCTTCCACCGCCAGCAAACCCTGCAGCAGGGTTTCCGGAACATTGTCCAGGCGCACCAGCACCCGGTCTTCACCGTGCGTGGGGTAGATGCCACCAATCTGCGCCGGGTCCAGACGCATCAGGTCGACGCCCCGCCCCGACTCCGTAATCGACTGCACCTTGGTCGGCCCGATATCCACGATCACGCGGCGGGCCGGTTCACGCTCCCCGGGAAAGGTAAAACCCCGCGTATAGACCTCAAAACGCCCGCGATTGCGCGCTACCTGCCCCGGCTTGCGCGTATGCGTGACCTTCCGATAGCCAAGCACCTCCAGCTCATAAGCAAAGTCATCCGGCTTGAGGTCAGCGCCCACATACAACTCCAGCGGGCGCGCATACACTTTCGCCGGGAGTTCCCACATTTTGTCGGTGAAGGTGGTGGTAATGCGGGCATCGAGGTAGATCAGGTAGCCGGCACCAATCACCAGCGAAACCAGGAATAACTTGAGCAGCAGGGAGCGGACATTTTTCATGGGGCGCGAGTTTACCCTACTTTCATCCATTGTGACGGTTAGACCTCAAGAGCTTTACGGAGCTGGACTTCCTCTATCCACTGCGCTCTCGCATTGCAGTCTTCACTAAACCCAGGGCAGGAGGAACCCTGTCTCTCCCGGGAACGTCGGAGGCCATGGATGGCCGCAGTCGAGCAGCCACGGATGGCCGCTGTTGCGATTCCCGGGAGAGGTAGGGTTACCTGCTGCCCGTCCCTGAAACCGCTCCATACCCGCCGGCCCGCGGAGTCGGATACCGGCCGGTGGGACCGCAAAAGCGCCGTCCATGGCAGCTCGGGCTCCCGGAGCGCCGGCCGGGCCATCCATGGCTTCGCACGTCCCACCAGCCGGCATCCGACTCCGCGGGCCTTACAATCCACTTGGCTGAAAATGCTTTTAATCGCGACGCGTTAATCCGGATAATACTGTCGCTGACTTATGAAAGGACCCCGAACATGAAGAAGTACATGGCATATGGCATCGGTGCAGCGCTGGTTGACACCGAAATCAAGGTCGAAGACCGCGAGCTGGCGCAGATGAACGTTGAGAAAGGCATGATGACCCTCGTCGATGCCCAGCGCCAATCCGAGCTGCTCAGTCACCTCGAAGGGCACCTGGTAAAAGCCAACCACGCCAGCGGCGGCAGCGCCGGCAACTCCATGATTGCGACTGCCCAGTTCGGCGGGCGTACCTTTATGTCCTGCAAAGTCGCCAATGACGCCGACGGTGATATCTACCTGGCGGATCTCGAGGCGGCGGGCGTTGACCACTGCCTGAACGGGGAACGAGAGGACGGCACAACCGGCAAGTGCCTGGTGCTGATTTCGCCCGACGCAGAGCGCAGCATGAATACCAACCTCTCCATCAGTGAGACACTATCCGTCGATCAACTGGTGCCAGAGGCCATTCGCGAGTCCGAGTACCTCTACCTGGAAGGCTACCTGGTCACCTCTCCCACCGGACGCGCGGCCGCAGTAAAGGCGCGGGAGATCGCCGAGCAGTCGGGCGTTAAGACGTCGATCAGCTTGTCTGACCCGGGCATGGTTGAGTTTTTCCGCGACGGCCTGCAGGAGATGATCGGTGATCGGGTCAACCTGGTGTTCTGTAACGAAGCCGAAGCGCTGGGCTGGGGGCAGACCGACTCCCTCGACGTGGCCATAGAAAAGTTGAAACAAATTGCCGACTGCTTTGTGATCACCCGTGGCGCCGAAGGGGCCATTACCTTTGACGGCTCAGCGCTGGCAGATATCCCCCCACACCGGGTGCAGGCGGTGGACAGCAACGGTGCGGGCGACATGTTTGCCGGTGCTTTCCTGTATGCAATTGCGCGCGGCGAAGACTTCCCGACGGCCGGGCGCTTCGCCAGCCTGGCCGCGGGCAGAGTGGTGTCCAGGTATGGACCGCGCCTGCCGGCCGCGGATTATCCTGACCTGCGTGCTGATTTCTTCGGTGAGTGACGGCAGCTGACGAAGCAGAGGCTTCAGAACAGGTCGATTTGCTTGTCCACAATGGCGCGAAAAGACGTGCCGACAAAACCAAGGATGCCATCGGCGACCGGTTGTAGCTGACGCTCCGCGTAGTGCTCATAGTCCAGGGGCGCATGCGGTGCATCGGCAGGCTCAGCGCCGGCTGCGGTAATCACATACTCCACCCAGCTTCCCCGTGATGGCGGAGTCAGTCCTCGTTGCCCATAAAGCCGGGCAGCCTGCACGTGTGGCGGCACATTGCGCTGGTAGTCATCCAGCTTCCTGCGCAGGCGCTTGCGGTAGACCAGTTCGTTGTCGCGCTGCCCGGCGAACAACTGCAGGTTCGTCTCGCGCACAAAGTCCATGAAGGGTTCCTCCATGAAGATAAGTCGATAGAGCTCCTCCTGGAAGGAACGGGCGAGCCGGGTCCAGTCGGTGCGCACATTTTCCAGCCCCTTGAACACCAGTCGATCGCCCCCGGGGGACGACACCACTCCGGCATAGCGTTTCTTGCTGCCCTTGTCGGAACCGCGCACGGTGGGCATCAGAAAACGTTTGTAATGGGTTTCAAATTCCAGCTCCAGGGCACTGGCCAGGCCAAACTCATCGGCGATCTGCTGTCGCCACCAGGCATTCAGGCTGACCTCCAGCTGACGACCCGCAGCTACCGCCGCCGCATCGTCGACCGCGTTTTGTATCCACACAAATACGGAATCGGTATCACCATAAATAACGCGGTGACCGGCCTCTTCGATGTAATCGCGCGTACGTTGCAGTATCTGGTGGCCACGCCGGGTAATGGAGGTCGCCAGGCGAGCGTCAAAGAACCGGCATCCGGGCGAGCCCAGCACACCATAAAAGGAGTTCATGATGATCTTGATCGCCTGGGAAAGCGGTGCGTCACCTGCCTTGCGGGCGGCATCACGCCGGCTCCAGAGCTGCTGGATGAGATCCGGCAGTATGTGCCCGTCGCGGGCAAAACGCGCCTCGAGAAACCCGGGTACGCTGGCCTCTTCCGACAGCTCACCTGATACACCCAGCGCCAGTCCCAACGGGTCGATGGCAAAGGTCCGGATGATACTCGGATACAGACTCTTGAAATCCAGCACCAGCACGTGGTCGTAGATTCCGGGCGTTGAATCCAGCACCCATCCTCCGGGACTGGCGGTGTGGTCTGCGCTGGCATTGGGGGCTACATAGCCCGCGCGGTGCAACCTCGGTAAGTAGAGGTTGTCGAAGGATGCGACCGAGCCTCCCATACGGTCCATATTCAGGCCAGTCATTGCTGTTCTGGCCACGGCAAAGTCCGTCATTGCGGTGGTCTCAAAGATACGCGACACCAGCTCACAGTCCTTGAGGTTATATGCCGCAAGCGCTGTCTTGTCCTCTTTGAACAATCGGCCTATCTCTTCTCCACGGCCGGCGCCGTGCAGCAACTTGCCCTCGCCCAGCAGTTCATGGGCAACATTGTCCAGGGCAAAGCTTTCAAAGCTGTAAAAGGCTGCACGCAACATATCTATGCCGTCCAGCACCACTCGCCCCGGACATTGCACGGCCCGCCGCTCACCCTCGTCGTCCAGATTGCGCCAGTGGGCCGGGCGGCGGTCCCTGCCCAGCAGCAGGCGCCTGCCCAGGTGATCCGCTACGCGCTGCAGGTACCAGCAATCGAAATTGATCACGTTCCAGCCGATCAGTACATCCGGATCGAATTCGTCCAGCCAGTCCAGGAAGGCCTGCAGCAAGGCTTCCTGGCTGGAACAGGTTTGTACGTAGTCCTGCCCGGCGCCCTCACCAAGCATAAACACACGGCGCTGCTCTTCGCTCGCGCCAAAACCATGCACGGCAATCGAAAAGAGCTGCACACCCTCCATGGCAGTTTCAATATCGAAGGAGGCGACCTTCAGGGTGGGCCGATAGTCGGCACTGCGAATCAACGGATTTTCCATGCGCAGGTAGTTACCGCGCTGGCTCACCTCACCCTGGATCCGGGCGCCGCCAGCAACGAAACGCTCCATCAGGAAGCGATCCGCAGGATTGACGTCTGCTTCCAACGGCTCCAGCCCGGCCTCGCGCAATCGGTCGGCAAGCTGGCGCGACTTGCGATAACTGTGACAATAAACACCGGCGACGGTTGCCATCTCGAAGTCACGCAGTGGCAATGGCTTCACGTCGACCCCGGACTGCTGCCCGATCAATGCCTGCGCGCTGTCGAGTTCTTTGTTGGCCAGGAAGAAGACGCTGCGCTCGCCATGCACCAGGGCGCAAAGCGGCCCCTGGTCCGTCGCGAACCAGAATTCAAGTTCGACGCCCCCGGGGCCGTCTCGCCAGTTACGGGTCAGCAGGAAGCCGCTAAAAGTCTGTGTACTCAAACCCGTTCTCTTGTCATCGCCCACCGGGGGAGCTTAAGCTATCGACCCCCGGCCGGGACATCACCAAAAAGGTAAAACCATGAATAAGCCCGTAATAAAGCCCGACGCCCTATACCAGCTGTTGCGCAACGAGGACATCAAGAGCTTCAACGAGCAGCGGCACAAGCTGGACACCAGCGAGCTGCAAAGCGGCGACTACCGCGGGCGGGACCTGCGCAATATGGATGCGGATGGCCTCAACTTCAGCGACTCCTACTTCCGCAATGCCGACCTCAGCGGTATCGACTTTCGCAACACCAACCTCGAGGGCGCCAGCCTGCTCGACGCCAAACTTTCCGGCACTTATTTTCCCAAGGAGCTCTCCGCCCAGGAAATACGCCTGTCCCTGGATACCGGCACACGCCTGCGCTACACCGAAGAGTAGGTTCAGCCCTGCAACAGCAGATCCCTTAAGTCGATAATGGCCGCATTGGCGCGGCTGATGTAGGAGGCCATCACCAGGGAGTGGTTGGCGACCAGGCCAAAGCCAGTGCCATTCAGGATTACCGGGCTCCAGACTGTTTCCTGCGCGCCCTCCAGTTCACGAATGATCTGCCGCAGGCTGACCAGGGCATTTTTCTTTTCCAGCACGTCGCCAAAGTCCGCCTCCATTGCGTTGAGAAAGTGGATAAGCGCCCAGGTGGTACCGCGTGCTTCATAAAACACATCGTCAATTTCCAACCAGGCCGTTTTAACCTCCATCTCCACAGGCCCCTGGGTAGACTGGCTGGCACCGGCATCTCCGGCGAGATCGGTATTCAGGCGGCGCTGACCGACACTGGCACTGAGCCGCTGGGATAAGGACGCCCAGGCGGGTATTGACGGTAGACAACCAGTACCGCAGGTTGTCTGCGCGGGCGTAAAACTGCGCCTCCGGATCATTGGCATCGGAGAGGCGACGGAAATACTGCGCGGGTGAACTCCTGGGCCTGCTGATACTCGGACTCCGACGACGGCAACACCCAACTGTCCGAGTCAAAGTGATAACGCGGCTCTGCCATTGCCAGGTCCTCATCCTCCGTGGACTGCGACTGTGATCGGCTGAATACCTCGCGCATGGCCCGCGACAAATCGCGGACCTGAATCAACGCCCCGTATTCCCAGTTGGGCATATTGTCCAGCCAGATGCCAGGCGGGAAGCGGTCGTTGTGCAGGTAGCCGCCCGGTTTCTCCAGCAGCGTCTCCATGACGCCCATTAGCGCGGCGGTGGTGACAGAGCCGGTAACAACCTGCCCGCCGTCCTCAACCGCATATTGTGCCGCCTTTTCCCTGGGGTCAAAGTTGTCCGGAGTAAGGCTCCAGAATATGCCCAGAATCACCGCCACCATCAGGTAAACAACAATTGCCAACAGCACCCAACGCACCGGACGCGTGTCGGGGAGTAAGTCGAACAGGCCGTCGCGCCAATCCGAGAGAGTTTCTTTTACTGCGTTCATTGACCGATCGCCCTCTTAATGATGTTGATGATGTTCGTGTTGGGAATCTGCGGCACTCTTGCGCACATCCGCCTCGATACAGGCCTCTTCGCCGGATGCCAGCGACAGGCAGACCTTGCGCGTGTCGCCGGGCCTGGGCATGGCAGACAAGTCAAACAGCATGAGATGCGCGCCGCCCGGCGCCAGCGACACTGTTTGTCCCGGCGCCACCGTGAGGTCATTGAGCTGGGACATTCTGACCGTGCCGTCCACTTCCTCGCTGGTATGCATTTCCACCCTGCCCGCCCCTTCCACCGACGCGCCAGTAATTGTCACCGCTTGCTGCCCATGATTCATCACCTCAAGGTAGGCGGCCGTGACCGGCTGGGTGGGGGGCAGGGCCCGGATCCATGCCGAGGACAGATGCACTTCGGCGAGCGCGGGGCCGGCCACAAGGGCCAGGGTAAGCAATGAAAAACGCGACAACGACACAATTTACTCCCTTGGGAAACTAACGGCGGAAACAAGCGTCGTACACTATATCATTGCCCGGTCATGCGCGGCAGTGGATTGGGCCCAGCGCTGGCGACTGGTACACTCGCCACCAACACACTCGGCTACCAAGGATAAACATGCGGGCACTGACCACAGCGCTGCTCTTGCTTTTTGCGCCCCTGGCGCTGGGCCAGGCTAACACCTCGCCTTTTAGCACGTCGTCCGCACAGGAATTCCTTCCCGTTGAAGAAGCCTACCAACTGGAGGTCGACGTCATCGACGACGGCCGGCTGCGACTTTACTGGCAAATTACCGACAGCTATTACCTCTACCAGCACGCGTTCAAGTTCAAGGCGAACGACGGGCTGCAGACCCTGACGCCAAAATTTCCGCCGGCCCTGGAGCGCACCGACGAATACTTCGGTGATGTCAGTGTTTACTACCACCAGGCCGATATCATGGTCAGCGCGTCGCCCGCGCTCACGCAGGATTCAGTATTAGCCGTGACCTTCCAGGGCTGCGCCGATGCCGGCCTTTGCTACCCACCCAGAACCCAATACTTCTCACTGGATCTGGCCAAAGCCACGGCCACGGAAATTGAGCGGCCCAACAGTGGCGCGGCGGCGCCCGGACGGGCCGACGCAACGGCGCCCGGCTCGCAGGGCAATGCCGACCTGGGTGCGCTGCCCTATATGCTACTGCTGGCCTTTCTGGGCGGGGCTATCCTCAACCTGATGCCCTGCGTTTTTCCTATTCTGTCACTGAAAGTGCTGAGTTTCGCGCGCAGTAGCGATCACGACAGACACCTGCAGAGCTGGGTTTATACCGCAGGCGTGGTCATCAGCTTCGTGACCGTTGCCGCCGTATTGATCGGCTTACAGCAGGCGGGCAAAGCCGTTGGCTGGGGCTTTCAACTGCAGAGCCCCGGATTTGTGATCGCGCTTGCCTACCTGTTCCTGGCCATGGGCCTGTCGCTGTCCGGGTTGGTGCAACTGGGCGGCAGCCTGATGAATGCCGGCAGCGGCCTGGCCAATAAAAGTGGCCCCGCTGGGAGTTTCTTTACCGGCGTTCTGGCAGTGGTTGTCGCCAGCCCCTGCACGGCCCCGTTTATGGGCACCGCACTGGGCTTTGCCGTCACCCAACCGCCATTGATAGGCCTGTCTGTGTTTGCAGCACTGGGCCTGGGTATGGCCGCACCCCTGTTACTGTTCAGCTACAGCGGCGCGGCACGCGCCCTGATGCCGCGCCCGGGCCCGTGGATGGAAACCCTCAAACAGTTTCTTGCATTCCCGCTGTATGCGGCGGCTATCTGGCTGCTGTGGGTGGCAGGCCGGCAAACAGGGGTCAATACCATGGCCGTCGTATTGGGTGGCGCGCTGGCGCTGGCGCTGGCGCTATGGTTGTGGGGCCTTGGCGGCTGGAGGCGCACCTTGGCGGTGGCCAGCGCGCTGCTGGCCATCTCACTGGGTAGTTGGCGCGGACTGGACGAAAACGGCACTCATGCCGCTGCCATGGCAGAGGGCCATGTAGCCTGGTCTGAGCAGCGTCTTGAGGATTTGCGGGAGGCGGGAAACCCCGTGTTCGTCGATGTGACCGCAGACTGGTGTATAACCTGTATCGCCAACGAACGCGCGGTACTGCTGACCGACACCATGCAGGCAGCGTTCGCCGATCACGGGGTTGTCTACATGGTGGCGGACTGGACAAATTATGACGCTGACATCGCCGCTTTCATCAGCCGACATGGCCGCACGGGCATCCCGCTATACCTGATGTATCCGGCCGATACCAACGTTGAGCCGCTGATTCTGCCGCAAATACTGACCGCCGATACGGTGCGTGAGGCCCTGGAGACTGTTTCGGTTAAAAGCCGCGAAATTGCGACGATCATGCCGCTAAACTAGCCCCTTCCAGATAAAAAGCCGACTTACCGCCCGGCGGGTGGCAAGACCACGACAGTAGGGCTGCATACAGAAAAAACACTGCTAACTTCTGCAATAAAGCGGCGAACTGTCGCCAAAATTCGAAAAATTACCATTTGCCCTGCTTAGCCATGGACAGTGCACCATTATTGGGCCAGACTTAATCAAACTGCGCCCGCCCCCTGGAGCATTTCGACATGGCGACCATACTCGTACTGCACGGCCCCAATCTGAACCTGCTGGGCGAGCGGGAGCCCGGGATCTACGGGACCAATACCCTCAGCGACATCAACCAACAGCTGGAACAGCAGGCCAGGGACCGCGGGCACCACCTGCTTTACGTGCAAAGCAACGCCGAATATGAGCTGGTGGAACGCATCCAGGACGCCCGTCACGAGGGGGTCAATTTTATCCTGATCAACCCGGCCGCATTCACCCACACCAGCGTTGCACTGCGCGACGCGCTGGCTGCCGTGCAGATCCCGTTCATTGAAATCCACCTGTCCAATGTGCATGCGCGGGAAGCCTTTCGCCAGCACTCCTATTTTTCGGACATCGCGCTGGGCGTGATCTGCGGGCTGGGCCCGCAGGGCTATGAACTCGGACTACAGGCGGCACTGCGCCACCTGGAGCAATCCTGAACCGTTAACCAAGAGAGGTCATTATGGACATTCGCAAGGTAAAGAAACTCATTGAACTCCTGGAAGAGTCCAACATCGACGAGATAGAGATCAAGGAGGGTGAAGAGTCCGTTCGCATCAGCCGCAACAGCGCCCAGAACCTGATCGCCGCGGCCCAGCAGGCGCAGGCCCCGATGTACGCAGCCCCTCCGCCGCAAATGGCGCCGGCTGCCGCTGCCCCGCCCGCGGCAGAAGCGCCTGCAGCCCCTGCAGAGAGCGCGCCGGCAAGTACCGGTCATGTGGTCAAGTCACCGATGGTGGGAACTTTTTATCGCTCGCCGGCCCCGACCTCGCCGTCATTCGCTGAAGTTGGCCAGCAGGTCAAAGTGGGTGATGTCATTTGCATCGTCGAGGCCATGAAAATGATGAACCAGATCGAAGCGGACAAGTCCGGGACCATAGAGGCCATACTCGTAGACAATGGCGCACCGGTTGAATTCGACCAGCCTTTGTTCTCCATCGTTTAAGGCGCCCCGAGGAGCTAGACATGCCCATTCTGGAGAAAGTACTCATCGCCAATCGCGGTGAGATCGCGCTGCGTATCCTGCGCGCCTGCAAAGAACTGGATATCAAGACAGTCGCTGTGCACTCATCGGCAGACGCCGAACTGATGCATGTGCGCCTGGCGGATGAGTCCGTGTGCATTGGCCCACCCTCCTCCACCGCCAGCTACCTCAACGTGCCGGCGATTATCTCAGCGGCCGAAGTGACCAATGCCTCCGCCATTCACCCCGGCTATGGCTTCCTCGCGGAGAATGCCGACTTTGCCGACCAGGTCGAAAAAAGCGGCTTCACTTTTGTCGGTCCCACGGCCGATACCATTCGGCTTATGGGCGACAAGGTTTCAGCCATCGAGGCCATGAAGCGCGCCGGCGTGCCCACCGTGCCGGGGTCGGATGGCCCACTGACGGACGATCACGACCGCACACGAACTATCGCCCAGCGCGTCGGCTATCCGGTGATTATCAAGGCCGCAGCCGGCGGCGGCGGGCGTGGCATGCGTGTCGTGCATAACGAAGAAGTACTCATCAGCTCCATTGAAGTGACCAAATCAGAAGCCGCGGCAGCGTTTGGCTCGGACGTGGTCTACCTGGAAAAATTCCTGCAGAAACCACGGCATGTAGAAGTACAGGTCATCGCCGATGGCCAGGGCAATGCCATTCACCTGGGCGACCGTGACTGCTCGCTGCAGCGTCGACACCAGAAAGTACTGGAAGAGGCGCCGGCGCCGGGTATCCCTGACGACCTGCGTGAGCAAGTGGCCGAGGCCTGCGTCAACGCCTGCCTGGAGATCGGCTATCGCGGCGCAGGCACCTTCGAGTTCCTTTACGAGGACGGTGGTTTCTACTTCATCGAGATGAACACACGCGTCCAGGTTGAGCACCCGGTAACAGAGATGATTACCAGCTTCGACATCGTCAAGGAACAACTGCGCATCGCCGCCGGTATGCCACTGTCAGCCAAACAGGAAGACATTGAGTTCCGCGGTCACGCATTCGAGTGCCGCATCAACGCTGAAGACCCGCACAATTTCCTGCCCTCACCCGGCAAGGTCACCACTTTCCATGCGCCGGGTGGCCTGGGCGTGCGCTGCGACTCGCACCTTTACGACGGCTACACCGTACCGCCCTTCTACGACTCGCTGATCGCCAAGGTGATCACCTTCGGCGAGAGCCGCGACGTGGCCCTGGCAAGGATGCGCGGGGCACTGGATGAACTGGTGATCGAGGGCATCCGGACCAACACCCCACTGCACCGGGACCTCACCCGGGACCCCGCCTTCAAGGCCGGTGGCGTCAGCATTCACTACCTCGAAAGCAAGCTCGAGGACTAGGGCGCGTGTACGCTGAAGGTGCGCGCGCCACGCTGCAGTGCGCACCTGCCACCGCTGCCTCAGCGATGCACACGCTGACTCCAGGTCCATGAGCTGGATTCAGCTGCGCCTGGATACCACCCCCGAGCAGGCACCGGAGCTGGAAAACTTGCTGCTGGCCAGCGGGTCTGTCGCCGTCACCATGGAAGACAACGCCGATCAGCCAGTCCTGGAGCCCGGCAGTGGGTGAAACCCCCCTGTGGGGGCAAACCCGGCTTACCGGCCTGTTCCCGGCAGATACAGATATGCAGGTCGTGCTCGCAATGTTCCCCGAGGACCTGTTGTCCCAGTGTAACCAGCGCATTGAAATCCTCGAGGACAAGGACTGGGAGCGCGAGTGGATGCAACACTACCAGCCCATGCAGTTCGGCCGACGCCTCTGGGTGTGCCCGAGTTGGCTGGCGCCGCCACAGCCCGACGCGGTCAACCTGCTGTTGGACCCCGGCCTCGCCTTTGGCACCGGCACGCACCCGACCACCGCGCTCTGCCTGGCGCAACTGGACGGCATGCACCTTGAGGGCACTACCGTCGTCGACTACGGCTGCGGCTCGGGCATTCTCGCTGTCGCGGCCCTGAAATTGGGCGCTGCGAGGGCGCTGGGCGTGGACAATGACCCCCAGGCGCTGGTGGCGAGCCGCGACAACGCCGAGCGCAATGCGGTGGCGCAGGAGGCTTTCCAGGTGGCGCTGCCGGGTCAATACGACGCCGCTGCCTGGCAAGCACAGGCAGAAGTCGTCATCGCCAATATCCTCGCCGGGCCGCTGATGGCGCTGTCGGACACCCTGTTGCACTGCCTCCGACCCGGCGGCACGCTGATGCTCTCAGGACTGCTCAATACCCAGGCCCCCGGGATGATCGAGCATTACGCGCCGTGGCTTGCACTGTCGGTGGTGGGCGAGCATGAGGGCTGGGTGTGCCTGCGGGGTGAACTGGCTGATACAGCCTAGTTGCTACTGCGGGTGAGTTCTCCTTTCAGCTCGATCGGCTCTGCCGCTCTACACCCCTCCCGAAAACCGCCAAAAAGCGTCGTCCTGACAGGCTTGGGCCGCGCCATCCATGGCTTCGCACATTTTCGGGAGGGGTGTAGAACGACAAAGCCTTGTCCCGTTAGCGGGGCCATTGCCTTTATTAATTTATGTTTGGGTCAAACCGGCACCAAACTCAAGGTCTGGCCCCGGTGGCCCCCGGTGGGAACAATCAGGCCGCCGCTGTATGCGCAGCCGCGCTTTCGGGGGCTGTCCGCCGGTCCGACGCTTCGGAGGACTGTCTGAGGCGTTTAAAGGTTGCGCTCAGCAACCTTTGCCGAGTTCCGCAGTGGCCCGAAAACTCGGCGTAGCATGTGGCCGTTCCGGCCAGTGCCAGCGGGGCAGTGCCGTTTAGACGAGAAAATGATCCGCCCGAGACAACCAAACCTAAAGCCCACGAACCAGAAACCATAGACCGCCGATCAAATCTGAGCGTTTTTTGTGCAGAAAATCTTTCACCACCAACCTCATCCGAGTAGAATACCGCCTCTTTTTCGCACCGCCCTTAACGCAGAACTTTTAATGCCACAGATTGGACCTTACAAGCTGGCCAACCCGGTCGCCCTCGCGCCGATGGCCGGCGTGACCGACCTGCCATTTCGCCGCCTGTGTGCGGAAATGGGTGCGGGCCTGGTGGTGTCCGAGATGATCAGCAGTAACCCGCAGTTGCGAGACTCGCGCAAGACAGCCTTGCGCAGCGTGCACGATGCAGAAGTGGAACCGCGCTCAGTGCAGATTGCCGGCAGCGACCCCGCTGAACTGGCAGCCGCTGCCCAATACAATGTTGCCCAGGGCGCACAGATCATCGACATCAACATGGGCTGCCCCGCCAAGAAGGTCTGCAAGAAGGCCGCCGGATCGGCGCTGCTGGCCGATGAAAAGCTGGTACGCGACATCCTGCAGACCGTGGTCGCCGCCGTGAATGTGCCGGTCACCCTGAAGATTCGCACCGGGGCCAACCCAGCGCAGCGCAACGGGATAGCCATTGCCCGTATCGCCGAGGACGCCGGCATCGCCGCGCTTTCTGTGCATGGCCGCACCCGCGCCGACAAGTTCAACGGCCAGGCGGAATACGACACTATCGCCCGCATCGTCGAGGCAACCCGTTTTCCCGTCTTCGCCAACGGCGACATCGACTCCCCGGAAAGCGCCGCTGCGGTGATCGCCGCCACTGGTGCCGCCGGTGTGATGATAGGCCGCGCCGCCCAGGGCAGGCCCTGGCTCTGCGGACAGGTTGCAGCGCACCTTGCGGGCAAGCCGGTTGAGGCGCCATCGCGTGCGGCGCAGCTGGCCATCCTGCGCCGGCACCTGCTGTCTTTGCACGCGTTTTATGGTGAGTTCATGGGCGTACGCATTGCCCGCAAGCACGTGGGTTGGTACCTGCAGGGACTCCCCGAATGCCGCGACTACAGGGCCCGC
Source organism: uncultured Gammaproteobacteria bacterium (assembly GCA_963845135.1). Classification (GTDB taxonomy): domain Bacteria; phylum Pseudomonadota; class Gammaproteobacteria; order Pseudomonadales; family Halieaceae; genus Halioglobus. The sequence continues at coordinate 104,362 of CAWJQW010000017.1, forward strand.
TTCAATGGCCTGCAATCGGCCGGCGACCAACTCGCCCATATCGAATACTTCTTTTCATCCGACGTTAATAAGGAACTCGCAGCATGACCAGGGCTGAACCCCTACCCACAAAAGTGGACGGCGCAAGCGCCGCCAACGACGAACAACCCCAACCCGGTAATGAAACCAGCCTGCGCAACGCGGTCACCGCCAGCGTGCGCCGCTATCTGGCAGAGCTGGACGGGCAAATTTCTACCGATGTCTACCAGATGGTATTGGCAGAAATAGAGGCGCCATTACTGGAGGAGATCATGGCCTACACGCGCAACAACCAGACCAAGGCCTCCATTATGCTGGGCCTCAACCGCGGCACCCTGCGCAAGAAGCTCAAGCAATACCACCTGATTGGTAACAAGGACTAATTTCATGAGTGAACCGGTAACCGTCGCCCGCGCGCTGATCAGCGTCTCGGACAAATCAGGCATTGTCGAGTTTGCCAGCCAGTTACGCGAGCTCGGCGTAGAACTGCTTTCCACTGGCGGAACCTATCGGCTGCTGCAGGAGCATGGGCTGGAGGTCACCGAGGTGTCCGAGTACACCGGTTTCCCGGAGATGATGGACGGCAGGGTGAAAACCCTGCACCCCAAGGTACACGGCGGCATTCTCGCCCGCCGCGGCCAGGACGATGCCGTCATGGCTGCCCACGGCATCGACGCCATCGATATGGTTGTGGTTAACCTGTATCCCTTTGAAGCAACCGTGGCCAGGGATGATTGCACCCTGGAAGATGCCGTTGAGAATATCGACATCGGTGGACCTACCATGGTACGTGCCGCAGCCAAGAACCACCGGTTCGTCAATATCGTGGTCAACGCATCAGACTACGCCGGAATCATTGAAGAAATGCAGGCCAATGGTGGCGCCACCAGTCTGGAGACGCGTTTTGACCTGGCCATCAAGGCCTATGAGCACACCGCCGCCTACGATGGCGCTATCGCCAATCACTTCGGCAAGCTGGTACCCGGCGGCTCTGAAAATTTCGCACGGACCTTCAACGCCCAGTTTCACAAGGTGCAGGAAATGCGCTACGGCGAGAACCCGCACCAGAAGGCGGCTTTCTACGTGGAAAGCAACCCCGCCGAAGCCGGAATTGCCACGGCAACGCAGCTACAGGGCAAGGAACTGTCCTACAATAACGTGGCCGATACCGACGCCGCGCTGGAGTGCGTCAAGTACTTTGACCAGCCGGCCTGCGTTATCGTCAAGCATGCCAACCCCTGCGGCGTCGCCGTTGCCGAGACCATCGGCAAGGCTTATGACCTCGCCTTTGCCACCGACACCGAGTCTGCGTTTGGCGGCATTATCGCCTTCAACCGCGAACTGGATGGCGCCACCGCGGCCGCTATTTGCGAGCGCCAGTTTGTGGAAGTGATCATTGCACCCAGCGTCAGCGCAGAAGCCGCTGCTGCAGTGGCGGAGAAAAAGAACGTCAGGCTGCTGCAGTGCGGACAGTGGTCCGCGCCAACGCCGGCCATGGACTACAAGCGGGTCAACGGTGGCCTGCTGGTGCAGGACCGTGACCTGGGCATGATTACCGCGGACGACCTCAGGGTGGTCAGCAAGATCGAGCCGAGCGAACAACAGCTCAACGATCTGCTGTTTGCGTGGAAGGTAGCCAAGTTTGTTAAATCCAATGCCATCATCTACGCCAGCAATGGCCAGACCGTAGGCGTGGGTGCGGGCCAGATGAGCCGCATCAACTCCGCGCGCATTGCCGCGATCAAGGCGGAGCATGCGGGGCTGCAGGTAAAAGGTTCGGTAATGGCCTCGGACGCCTTCTTCCCCTTCCGCGACGGCATCGACAGCGCCGGCGAGCGCGGCATTGCCGCGGTGATACAACCGGGCGGGTCCATTCGTGACGACGAGGTGATTGCAGCAGCGGACGAACACGGCATGGCGATGGTATTTACAGGTATGCGGCATTTCCGCCACTAGGGTTCCGCTGGGGCTAGTAATGATGCTGTCACTCCCGCGCAGGCGCGGTGAAGAGCCCGCTGTCATTCCCGCGCAGGCGGGAATCCAGGTAGCCTGGGTTTGAAAACGCATAATCGCTGGATTCCCGCCTGCGCGGGAATGACGATTCAGGTCCCGAGGATAAAAAACACACTACCGTCTAAAACAGGCACAATAAAACACGAAGAGCATCAGGAAATAGAGATGAACGTACTGGTAATAGGCAGCGGCGGCCGCGAACACGCACTGGCCTGGAAGGCCGCCCAGTCAGCCAAGGTAAAAACAGTCTATGTGGCGCCGGGCAACGCCGGCACCGCGACAGAACCGGGCCTGGAGAACGTGGCCATCGACGTCATGGACTTTCCGGCATTGGCGGACTTTGCCGAAAGCAATGGCGTCGGCCTGACCATCGTCGGCCCCGAGGCGCCGCTGGTGGAGGGCGTGGTGAACTACTTCGCCAGCCGCGGCCTGCGCTGCTTTGGCCCCAGCAAGGGCGCCGCCCAGCTGGAAGGCTCCAAGGCGTTTACCAAGGACTTCCTCGCGCGCCACGGCATCCCCACCGGGGATTACGCCAACTTTACCGAACTGGAGCCGGCGCTGGCCTACCTGCGCGAAAAAGGTGCGCCTATCGTCGTCAAAGCTGATGGCCTGGCGGCCGGTAAGGGCGTTATCGTTGCCGAGACCCTGGCCCAGGCGGAGGACGCCGTCACCGACATGCTCTCAGGCAACGCCTTTGGCGACGCCGGCTGCCGCGTGGTCATCGAGGAGTTCCTGGACGGGGAAGAGGCCAGCTTTATTGTCATGGTGGATGGTAAGAATGTTCTACCCATGGCCACCAGCCAGGATCACAAGCGTATCGGTGAGGGTGACACCGGCCCCAATACCGGAGGCATGGGCGCCTACTCACCGGCACCCGTGGTAGATGACGTCATCCATCAGCGGATTATGGAGCAGGTGATCATGCCTACCGTAAACGGCATGGCCGCAGAGGGTAACGACTACACCGGTTTCCTCTACGCCGGGTTGATGATTTCGCCGCAGGGCGAGCCCAGGGTCATTGAATACAACTGCCGCTTTGGCGACCCGGAAACCCAACCCATCATGGTGCGTCTGCAATCTGACCTGGTCGCACTCTGCGAACAGGCGCTTGACCAAAAACTGGATTCCGCTACTGCGGCATGGGACTCACGCTGCGCTATCGGTGTCGTGCTCGCAGCCGGCGGTTATCCTGGCAGCTACGCCAAGGGCGCAGTCATTCACGGTCTGGAAGCGGAGCAGGAACCCGGAATCAAAGTCTTCCACGCCGGCACCGCGCAGGATGATGACAAGATCGTCACCAGCGGTGGACGCGTACTGTGCGTGACAGCGCTCGGTGACGACATCGCCAGTGCACAACAGGCCTGTTATCGCGCCGCGGACAAGATAAGCTGGGACGGCGTGACGCTGCGCCGGGACATTGGCTGGCGTGCCATAGCGCGTTATAGTCAGCGACTGAACTCACGGGCAGGCAAGCTTATGCGCCAACGCAGACTCTCCCTGGTGGATCGCTTTATTTGTGAAGCAGATTCAGTGATGCGCACCATCACCAATCGCGGCCATTCGGCGGGGCGCCCCTCCCCCTCCGACGGGCACACGGAGACCACGTTAGAGCAGGATGAACGCAAGCACGTTGCCGGACTCATGCGCGTCAATCACACCGGCGAAGTCTGCGCCCAGGCCCTGTACCAGGGTCAGGCGCTGACCGCACGGCTGCCCACGGTACGTGAAGAGATGCGTGAAGCTGCCGACGAGGAAATAGATCACCTGGTGTGGTGTGAAGAGCGTCTGCGCGAGCTGGACAGCCGACCCAGCGTGCTCAATCCTGCCTGGTACGGCATGTCTTTTGCGCTGGGGGCCATTGCCGGTGCCATCGGCGACGATGTCAGCCTGGGCTTTGTCGCAGCCACCGAGGAACGGGTCTGCAATCACCTCAAGGATCACCTGAAGCAATTACCCGAGGACGACCGCAAGTCGCGTCTTATCCTGCAGCAAATGCTGGAAGATGAGGAACGGCACGGGAAAAATGCTCTGGCGGCCGGCGGCAAGGACTTTCCACGCCCGGTCAAAGATGCGATGACGGCTGTGTCCCAGGTGATGACCGCAAGCAGTTACCGGGTTTGATTGCTCCTGTGAGGCCGAGCCGCGGTGACGACACTACCAGGCCTGAACAATAACCGCTGCCATGCTTGCACCTTACGCCAGGATACTCGACGGCAACCTTAGCAGTGCCGACCAGCATGCCCGGCATATACCGGACCCTGTCGCGATAGGCGCAGTAGGCGGCAGCGGCACGCGGCTGATGGCCAGAACGCTTGAAGCGATGGGTGTCGCCATGGCGACACCGGTCAACAGCGCCGGCGACGCGCTGGAATGGCCACCAATGCGCCGGCTCCTCAGCGACTCCATGCTGGCACGCTTCCCCCGGGAACACATTCTCAACAATGCCTTCAGCGGTCTGGAGCAACTGCTGGCACTGCGTCGGCACAATCTTGGCTTGAGTGGCAGAAGCGGCTGGAAAGTGCCAACGACTCACCTCTGGCTTGCAGAATTAGCGCAATTTTTCCCGGGCATGCAGTACATACATCTGATAAGAAACGGCCTGGATATGGCCTATTCAGGCAATCAACGACAAGCGCAGCACTGGGCCAGCAGCCAGGCCGTTGAGCTCACCCTCGATAGCGACGGGCGCATCAGCCTGGCTCAATGCTGGAGTATTGGCTCTGCGCCAATGAAAGAGCCTTGCAGACGGGCGCCGGTGTCTGGGACAGCGTATGCGGGTGATTCGCTTCGAAGACTTGTGCCTGAATCCAGAGCGCGAGATTCGTGACCTGGCAAGCTTCCTGGACGTTCCGGTGGACGAGGCGACGGTGGTTAGGCTATCAAGCGACATACGCGTTGCCGAGTCTCAGGGGCGATACGTGCACCGGGACTGGCGCGGCGATTTTACTGCCGATCAATTGGCGCGCCTGGATAAACTGGGATATCGGGGGTGAGCAAAAGGACACTTATTCACATTGGCATGCCCAAGAGCGCGTCAACGTGGCTACAGCGCCCAGACTGTTCGAGCTGGCTAAATGGCTATGCGAATCGCTACGGGCCACTGGAAATCGAACCTGGCTTTTATGTTCCCAGGCCTTTTCAATGGTCACTGCCGCAGGCGACTGGAAAGACTGAAGTCTGACAGGTGACCGAGTACCGGTGATGTGTCGAGTGAAACATTGGCAGGCAGCTAAGCCCGTTCACGGGCGGCGCAGACGCAGAGATGATCCTGCGTCGCCTGAAGCAGGCGTTAAGAACGCCAGACATTGCTGCATCGTCGTCAGGGAGCGACACAGGACATCTTGCGCTTCGCTGTATCAGTTACTGGTGAACTGGGGATCTGCCTACAACCTGAAGACGCTGCTGGATGCGGCCCTGCCAGGACAACACACCAAGCTTCGAACCGCAATACCTCTGCTACGACCACCTCATTCAGGCCTACCAGTCCGCTTTCGGAAAAGAGCGGGTACTGACTCTCCCCTACGAGGACTTTGTACGGGACGCAGATGGGTTTATACAGGCAATAAATCGTTTTGCGGGCGTCGACTCCGAGCAATTCCCAACCGTGGCGAACACCGGAAAAATAGTCAATCGCGGGCGCAGTCTTGCCAGCCTTGAGATCAAACGCTGTTACAACCGGTATGTAGCGCGGACCGCATTTGACCTGAGGGGTGTTTACACGCCCCGTAAAATTCATGGCAGCGGCAACTATTCACCCTGGGTGCCGCAGCGTGGTGAACGAATGGCAGGAAAGGCGGTTTCGACAGGTGTGTCCGGCACAGCCTTGGCGACTATTACTCTGCTAGCAACCGACGCACCCAATCACTGACCGGGCTGGACTTGTCTGGCCGGCTATCAGCTCCCCGAGTCATGATCACAAAAAGGCTGCCACCATGATCGAATGGACACAGAAAAACTGCTTCGGCATCAGGGACACCCGGTTCAGGGCAATTTCCTTTGGAATGAACCAGAGACAAAGCACCGTCGATGAGTTCGTCATGCAGAAATCTGACTGGATGCTGGAGCGCTATCAGCGCCTGGTTGAACAGTTGCAGCCAAAGCATATTTTCGAGTTGGGTATCTGGCGCGGAGGCAGCTGCGTTTCTTCCATGAACTGGCGCAGGCGAAGAAGCTGGTGGCCGTGGATATCAGTGACCAGCGATAGAGACGCAGTAGATGATTATATGAAACTGCGCGGTTTCGAAAGATCGCTCAGGTTGTTCTACGGCGTGAACCAGGCCGATGTCGACAGGCTACGCCAAATTGCCCGTGCCGAATTCCCGGAGGGTGAACTGGACCTGGTAATTGACGACGCGTTCCACTTTCTCGATGAATCAAGGGCATCTTTTAACGCGTTATTCCCCTGGTGCGTCCGGGCGGGGTCTATGTGATTGAAGACTGGCCCTGGGCACACGGCCACATCGATAAGCCGGAGCAGGAAAATGAGCCTCTACGCAAGAGCGGGAGCCTCTCACCAAACTGATCTTTGAAATAATCCTGGCTTGCCCCTCGACCCATCCGATGATTGAGAAGATAGAGGTAGACAGAAACTCGGCCACCATCTGGCGAGGAGAAGGTTCGGTAGATGCAGAGCAATTTGATATCGCCAACTGTTATTACGAACGGGGAAGCGCGCTGATCCGGTAGTCACAACTCACCCGTGGAAGTGCCACTGGGAAAAGTCGGCGGTGGCATCAAGTATGCGCTGGCACAGAGGCTCTGAAAGTACGCCACGGTAAGGGTGCAGGTATTCAGTGGACACCTGATTACCGTAGACGAAGTGTGCGAGCTAAACGCCAGGTACTCTGGCCTGAAATCCAGCCCGAAAAAATCGAAGATGGCTGCAAAACCGGACTCGGGCTCCGAACATAGCAACTCGAATCGGGTCAGCAGCAGCCGTGACTCATAAGCCTCGATAGCAATATCATAGCCGCGCGCATAACTGAGAAAGCGCTGCACATTGTCGTCAAAATTTGCTTGCAACCAGGCCTCAGGATTATCGCGATACCCGGACCAGTTGGCCCAGGACAGGAACAGTGCGCGAGGGTCGCGCACATTCACTATGCAGGGTATGCCCGGGACTTTGTCGAGCACCGCTGAGAGATGCTGCATGTAAATCGGTGTTTTGTCGAAAATCAGGCTTTGTTTGTCGATAATAACGGGAGATCGCTCCCTTGCCCGCCGGTAGCACTCACCCCAATCCTCGGTGTCACAAATGTAAAGCATATCCTCTCGGGTCAAATCCCAGGTCTTGCGGAAAAAAGCGAAATAGGGTTGGAAGTGACGAAACTCGCGCGGTGAATCCGCCAGCAGAAAGCCACCCTCAAACCCCGAATCAAGGCGAGGGTGGCGGCGCAGGATCTCATTGATCAGCGTGGTACCGGACTTCTCGAAACCACACACCAGGCCGTGCAGGGGATAAACGTCTACTGCCACCTCAGGGCTTGTCCTGGCTGGCGGCCACCAGCGGATTGTCAGCGTGGCGCTGCTGACGGGCTTTCTCAAACGCCCTGCCCTCGCGGATGGCCTGCTTGAGATGTTCCTCGGGGAGTCGGTGCATGGTGCTGTCCCAGGGAACCACCATGTAACGCTTGTCCTTCCAGTAATACTGAAATTCGCTGGACTGCCAATTCCGGTATATCTCATCCCAGCTGACCCGGCCAAAATGTGGCTGCAGACAACCTTCTGTGAGTGCCTCGCCTTCCAACTGATAACGGAAGTCCACGGAGAGTCGCATATTCTCAGGGTTGTTATTGTGCAGGGCGCTGTGCACGGTGAGCGCTGGAAACAGCAGTACGTCGCCCAGCGCAAAGTCGGCGCCCACCCAACGCAGTTTCCTGAGGTCTTCGCTGAGTACGGCACCCCTGTTACCAGGGCCAAGGTGATATTGCAGGGGCAGCAGGCCCGCACGATTAGACCCTTCCAGCACGGCCAATGAGCCGTCCGACATGGCACAGTCACCCAGCGGTATCCAGGCTGCCGTCAGGTTCACCGTGCCCTGGTTATTGCGATAGTCCTGGTGCGGGGGTGTGGTAATTTCCGGGTGGTTAGGAAACACCAGCCGCGTAATACTCAGCGGATGCGGGAACGCACTCTCCCCCAACACCTGGCGCATTACGCGCAACAGGTTTTGCTCATGGGCCAGGCTGTGCAGCGCCTCCAGGCGCACAATGCGATCCAGTGCCTGGAAGTAACCAGGCTCTCCCTCTCGCTGGGGCATCACAATCGCCTTCGCCTGGTCGCTGCTCACCACCGAGGATCCAACCCAGGTCGTCGAGAATCGCGGTGATTTCAGCCCTGAGGTTAGCCAGTGTTGCGGCCGGGATCAGCCTCCGGAAAAAGAGATAGCCATCGCTTTGCAGGCGCGGCGCGAGCGCCTCGGGCGTCGCCAGCAATGCATTCGCCTCAAACATCGGCTGGACATGCTCCGGGAAGATGACGCCGGGTTCATTCTGGTCTGGCATAGGTTCGACTCTCCCGGGGCTAGCGCAACTGACTCACTACAAGCCCTTCATTCATATCAGCGTTCGTCCTTTTTACCACGGCCTGCGGACTCCAGACCAGAACACCATGCTGCGCTTGACAACGCAAAGGACGGTCGCCGCCCTGAACCACAAGCGCCGCCCTTCGCAGCATGACACAACCCGCTGGGGCAAGGTGGTCCAGTTGCCGATCCAACAACTTTGGCTGGGGCTCGCTGGTATCGTTCAACGCTTGCGGGTAGCGAAATGCCCCATCCATATCTCGCTCTGCCGCGGCAACGGCAGTGACCTCCGGGCGTCCAAAGTAGCCCAGCAGGGTCGCCAAAACGCTGTCGTTGTCCGGCATTATTCCGTCGGCTACAAGGCACACTATCTCGCAGCTCTGCTGCGGTAGCCATTGCTCAATGTCCGCGGCGCTTGTCGTATGCATTACCTGCACCTGAATAGATACACCAGCAGCAAATGATTGCCCGGCTATGGCCAACAGGGTTGCTTGGGAACACTGCCCTTGCTGCGAGTAGACCAGTACGGTCAGGCACGGCTGGGGACACAGCCACTGCACGCGATTGTAAATCAACGCATCCGGATTCGCGCGCACCCGCGCCGGCAACCCCCTGCGTTCCAGATGATCTTGCACCGCTCGCCTGCCAGCGGCCGCTGCCGCAGCCAAACTGCTGGCAGAAACCGATGAAGCAACCTTGCGCCAGTGATAAAGGATACGGGGTATATGCACTATCTGCGCGGGCTCTATGGTTTCGACTGCGCGCAGGTAGAGGTCGTAATCCTGGCTCCCCTCATAGCCGCCGCGAAGTCCGTGCAGTGATTGCATCAGCGCAGCGTCCAGCACGGTCAGATGATTCAGGTAATTCTGACCCAGTAGCAGGTCGTAATCGAAAGCCGGCTTACAATAGGGTTCAACAGGATTGCCAGCCATGTCGATGCGATCGGCGTCGCTGTAAAACAACCGCCCGTCCGGGCGGGCGGCGATTGCCTCAGCCACAGAATCCAGGGCGCCTTCGGCAAGCACGTCATCGTGATCCATCAACACGAGGTAACGGCCGCGACAGCGCGCAATCCCGGCATTGGTGGCAGCTGCAATGCCCTGGTTATGGTCGAGCACGAAAACGTCAATGCGCCTATCCCGCTGCCTGTACTCGCTCAGTGTGCGGCCCACACCGGCGTCGCTGGAACCATCATCGACCAGGCATAATTGCCACTGCCTGAAAGACTGACCAAGCACCGAGTCCAAAGCCTCGCGCAAAAAACCGTCCGCGGAGTTGTAGACCGGTATGACAATAGAAAAAAAAGGTTCCGTTGCAGCAGACACAGCCTGGTCGCTACCCGGTTTTCATCAGCTGACTGGCGTACCGACTGGGCATGTGTCCATAGTAGCGGACCGGTTTCTGGCTGACTTCAAAGGGCTCACCCCGAACCTGTTCGTATTGCGCAAGGTAACTGTTCCACTTGTCACGTTGATTCTCCACGGTGGTATTGGTGCTGACGCCTCCATGGATCTGGTGAAAGCTTGCCTCACCCAGGAGCTGCACGATCTCCGTGTCGGGTAGACGACAAAGCTCCCGGTAAAGATCGGGGAGCAAAATGCCACCCCCGGGCAGGTCAAAGCGCTGGTCACAGCCGCCTGCCTCGAAAAAGGTCTGGCGCCGCACAAACAGGCAGTTACTTTCAAACATGCGCACGAACCAGAACAATTTAGGGCGTGTCTCCGGGTCTTCTATCAGACGGTAGGGCACACCAATTTCGAATAGCCGATAGCCATCGGCAGGCCAGTCGATATCACTCAGGAGTTGATCCTCCCGGGCCTCGTCATAGCCTTCGGCAATGGTACGCATTTGCGGCCCTGGTCCGAGGAAGAATGGCGCTGTGAGCACCAGTGGATTGGGGCGCGCCTGAAACATATCCAGCGCGCTGCTGAGCACACCCGGGGTAAGGATATGGGCTCCGTCAATCATGATTGCCAGCGTATCGCCGCGAGCGAGACTCGCCGCATGATTGATGGCGTAGGCCGGCGAAGGTGGCGGCGACGCCAGGCAGCAGTAACGCACATTGGGCCCCATAGACTCAATCTCTGCGGCTGGAATCGGTGTTGCAGAACCATTGTCGACCACCAGCACTTCATAGTCCTCTGCGGCGATGCCCTGCTGATAAGGTGTCAGCAAAGACAGGATAGACCGCGGGGCGGCTCGGGCCATTTCGTAGACTATGAGAATAACCGTGAGCTTCATCAGTATTTAAGGGGCCGGTTGAAGCGATGTATTTTCGAGCGGGGTGTGGGCTGGTGGCCCAGATAGAACAAATCCTTGTCCGTCACAGCTGAGTCTTTACCGCGAATCTGGCGATACTGATCATGATATCCCTGCACTTTCTCGTCACGCTCGCTGGGCGATACATTTGTCGTGGTACCACCGTGCAGCTGGTGAAAACTGCCCTCGCCGATAAGCTGCACTGGCGTGACGTCAGGCAAATCGGCGGCCTGCGCATAGAGGTCAATATTCAGAAAGCCGCCGCCAGGGATGTCAAAACGCTCATCTGCTCCGCCCATGGCCTGGAAATTCCTGGCCGACAGGAACATACAATTGCTCTCGAACATCTTGTTGAACCAGGTGATTTGCGGTTGCCTGCCTTGCAGGGCCGAGCCAATCTCAAACAATCGGTATCCGTCGTTGGGCCAGTCAATGTCCTGCAACAATCGATCCTCGACCTGCTTGTCGTAACCCTCAAGGATCGTCTCGTTCTGGGATCCGGGGCCAAGATAGAAATAACGGGTCAGCACAACCGGGTCACCAAATGCACGAAATGCCGCAAGGGCCAAACGCAGCACACCCGGGGTCAGCAGGTGAGCGCCATCGATCATGAAGCAAAGGATCTCACCGGAACTTTTGCTGGCACCATAGTTCAACGCCCAGGCCGGGGATGAGGGCGCGCCATCAAGGAAGTGGTAGTGAAAATCGGGACCAAATGAGGTCACCATCTGTTCATCGAGAGGCTCACTGGAATTGTTGTCCAGTACCAGCACCTCGTAGTCCACCTCCTCCACGCCCTGCTGATAAGACGGCGCCAGGCTCTGCAGGGTACGCGGGATCTCTCGCTGCATATTGTAGGCAATCAGTATCACCGACAGTTTCATGAGTGTTCCTCACGTGGATTCGTAGCGCCTGTTAACTGCGCCTCCAACTGCTCAATCTGGGCCTGGGCATCCAGCAGTTTGCGATTGATGGCCTGCATCATAATGCCGTCCGTGCAACGCAGGTGTTCCGCCTGCCGGACCAGTTGCTCCGCCCCTTCACTGAGCTCGAAGCGATCCAGCTGCGCCTGCAATAGCGGACTCTCCGCCAACCTGGCGCGGGTCACCATTACGCCCAACCCGTAATAGAGCGGTAACTGCATAAAGCACCACTCCAGCTCCGACTCTTCCAGATAGTCTTCTACTCCGGTAAGTACGCCATTTCTGGGGCCACCCTCATGTGTCGCGTTACATAGATCACAGTTCATGCCGCCACCTTCAACCAGAGCAGACTTTTTAGGCAGCATACCCTGACGCGCATAGGGCTGACGAAACGCGTCAGGTATCGTCTCAGGGTTGTAGTACAAGTCGCGGCGCCCATAGGGCCAGCCCAGGTCATGCAGAAAAATCAGCGGTTGTTTCACCGCGTCCGCACCATGCACGGCCTCCAGCTGCTTCAGCTCGTTATAAACCGTGTACCAATTGTGATCGCCATCGACCATGGCTACATCGACCGGGGGTATATCGGTAATACACTCCAGGCTAAGCTTGCGGTAATAGCTGATATGCGCGGCATTCTCGGCGGCAAAGGCTTCGGCTTCAAAGGACGGATACGGGTCGATGCAATGCAGGTGGCCGTTGTGCTTGCTCACATACCTGAGCAGGGTGTAGGCGTACTGGTACCGTACTCAGCCCCAATTTCGAGAATAGTTTTTGCCTGGACGGCCTCGCACATAGGCAACATTATACCGCGCCACAACTTGATCATTTCGTACCATTACTCCAGTGCTGTGGATCGGTGCAGGCTTTTTGCATCAACACCTCGACTCCATCGCCGATTATGCCATCCTCCCCGCTTACGAGGTAATCATTGTATATCTGCGGTGATACCAGGCGCCCTGCGAATCGCCGACTCACCGCTGGCGTCTGGCCGATATAGGTGGGAGCAAGGAATGGAGCCTGGCGGGGTTTGGGGTTCACGATCTCTTTCCCGGCAACCAGTTGCCCGTCGACATAGAGCGCCAACAGCGCTTTATTCTTGTCGGGGAAACGCGCCGCGTACCGATAATGCGCCGTGGCTACCACGTGTGTACAGCGGTTCAATTCGAGAACGCTTGTACGCAGCCTCTGGCCATCCATGTCGAGAATTAATCGCCCACCCTGAACCGTGATTTGCCACTGTTCTTCCTGCAGTGCGACGACCTGCACCTCTCCCTCCAGTGGCGCCCTGTCCAGCTGCAACTCAATGGCAAAGCTGAAACCACCAAAGCCCGGACTGCGCTGCAGGCTCATTCCCGTCATTTTGCCCCGGCCACTGGTGTCTTCCACCTGGTAATCGAGGTCAAGCAGGCTTATGTCCTGCCGCCACCGACGGGACTGCTTTTGTAGATCCGCGGCCACCTGCGGGTGCTCTGCGATAACGTCTTCCCGCCCTGCCGGGTCTGCCTCGAGATCAAATAGCCGGGGCTCTCCCAGATAGAACTGAAACAGGCGCCAGCGGCCATCTGCCGACAAGACAGACCAGGTCTGCCTGTTGGCTGTCACCGTCTCCCAGGCCAGTGACCCCGTCTGGCTTCGGCCCTCCTGCACCACCCTCGCCAGGTCCTGGCCGATCAACCCCTCGCCTGGGTGGGTGCCAGCAGCTGCGGCTATCGTCGGGTAATAGTCGAAATTACTCACCACCTCATGAATGACCTTGCCGGCGGGGAACTGTCCCGGCCAGCGCACAATCAGCGGGGCGCGTACGCCGCCCTCGAGATAAGTCGCCTTGGTGCCGTGCAGCGGGTAATTGCTGTCGTAATGACGGCCAGCGCCGCCATTGTCACTGGCAACCAGGACCAGCGTATTCTCTGCCTGGCCATAGCGCTCAAGAGCCGCCATCACCGCCCCGACTGTGGCATCCGCCTGCTCCACCATCGCCAGATAGCGTCCACGGGGCGTATCCGGGTAATTCGCTGCGTAGGCCTGCTGCGGCTCCAGCGGTGTATGCGGTGCATACAGCCAGAGGTTGAGAAACCAGGGGTCGTTCGATTCTGCGCGCGAGGCGATAAACTCCACCGCCCGGTCAGAGAGGATCTGGGATAAATGGCCTTTGTAGGGTCTCGCCGGGCCGTCCTGCTTTTGCAACCACGGGTTTTGATACGTGGGTTCTTCCAGGTTGAAATGTCCCGGCTGATGCGGGCCCCGCAGCAGCCACTGATGCAGGAAGCCTTCAAATGTGTCAAAGCCCTGTGCCGTCGGCCAGGCCAGCGGTGTCGTGTAGCCCAGATGCCATTTGCCGATATGGTGTGTACTGTAGCCGACCTCGCGCAATGCTTCCGGCAGCGTCACCACCTCCGGTGAGATACCCCGATGCTCAGGTCTGAAACCATGTCGCGCCGGCTCTGTGCCTGTCAGTATACCGGCGCGTGTAGCCGCACACGTGCTGTCCGTGTAGTGGCGGGAGAAATAAACACCCTCGGCAGCGAGCTGATCGATATGCGGTGTGCGGACATCTGTGCTGCCATTAAAGCCAACGTCATTAATGCCCATGTCATCAATCAACAGCAGTACCACATTGGGCCGGCCCTCTGTCGATCGCCCGCCTGTGCCGTCATCACATGCACTGAGCGCGCACAGACCAGACAGAACCAGTAGTCGGATCAGGAGCGGCCGGGGCCTCATTGTCCAGGAGACCTGTTGATCGAGAAATGGTTTCTCAGCGCCGTGGTGGGCACTTCGAAATATTTGTAGAGCAGAATCGAGCCGATCACACACAATAGCCAGTAGAGCGTGAATTTAAATAGCGCCAGTGCCGTACCCTCAATCCCCGGGGATAGCGATTCGAGCAGGTGGGGCACGGCGATATATTGCACGACGTTGAAGTGTATGAGGTACATCGAATAGGACACAAGGCTGATCACCGTGATCACGCGATACCAGCGGCCACTGCCGTCCTTCAACTGGCTGAGCAAGGGCAGAAGCAAAAATATACCGCAGGACACCAGGGTGAAAGAAAACACGCAGTAATACAGACCCATAGGCCATCCGTTGAGGATCATCAGCACAAACGTGGCCTTGTAAATCAGCAACAGAACGAGGCCCAGTGCAAACGCGTATTTGCGATAACGCACCCATAAACTGCCGTGGTAATAAGCGAGCCAGGCACCCAGAACGCCGAAGATAAGGCTGTCCAGGCGCGTGATGACCTGTTTGCGAAACTGCAGGTCCCATTGGAAAAAGTTAACGCTCTCCATGCCCAGGTACCGCCCGTAACGCACCGTCAGCGAACCCAGAATGACAAAAACAATCACGCCGAGCATTGTGGTCCGAGGCTTCGCGCCGCAAGCCACTGCCAGAAACAGGACAAGCGGGACCAGCAGGTAGAACCACTCCTCCACCGCCAGGGTCCAGGCCTCGGGGAAAAATGCAGGATGGGACCAGGCAAAGTTCTGCACAAAGAGGAAGTAGCTCCCGACATCGGCCAACTCAAGCTCGTTGAACGCGGTGTGATACAGCACAAGAAAAACAAGCACGAGATAGTAGGTAGGCAGGGTTCGAAACCACCGACGAACCCAGAAATTGAGCAGCGTCTTGCGATTGGCGGGCCGGGTTTCCAGTGTCTTCACCAGAATACCGCCGATCAGGAACCCACTGAGCACGAAGAACATGGTAACGCCGTCCAGTGTGGGCAAATTCAACACCCACAGGGGCGCAATCGAAGCCAGCATATAGCTCCCATGCGTGTACACGACGAACAATATCGACAGGGCCCTGAGAATATCCAGCCCGTAAACCCGCTGCGGGGAAAGTTCGATGTTAAGCCAATGCATCCGCGGCAGATCCCATACCAAAGCCGTCAATCTTGTTATTTATTCATCCAGCGCCGGACTGCGCACACCGGCCTCACATTCAGGCAATCGCTCACGATGATCGATTGGCAGAACAAAACCGCGCGTGGGCGATGGCCACTTTCGCGGCCTCGAATAGGCGTTCGGCTTCTGGCAACGCACCACCAAGGAATAGGTCCTGCAGAATGTAGGTGAAAACGGTCCGCCACAATTCATTAATCGTGCTGGTCGAATTCTGGAGCTCATTAGAAGCACTCATCAGGTTAGCTAGGGGCTGGTGATCAGTTAATGGACATTCAGAAGGCGATTAACACTGAATTCCTAGACAGAATAATCGTGGGTATCGGTGATGTGCAGGGCCACTCCCCGGTTTGTCAGATCGGGCGCCCGAGAGAACCCTTGCGTCGGAGGTAATACAGACTGCTTAAACCATTGCGTCCGCGGTACCCCGCACTCAGCCGGCCTCAAACTCACGGAGTTCATAACTGTGGGTCATCTCCACCCCCGCCGCGCCCAACATAATCGAGGCACTGCAGTACTTCTCTGCGGATAACTCTACCGCGCGTTTCACCTGGCTCTCTTTCAGGGCGACACCGGTGACCACAAAGTGGAGATTAATTTTGGTGAACACGGCCGGTACCGCGTCGGCCCGCTCCGCCTCGATTTCGACCTGGCAGTCCACCACCTTCTGGCGCGCCTTTTTCAACATACCCAGCACATCATAGGTAGAGCAACCGCCCGTCCCCAGCAGCAGCATTTCCATCGGCCTGGGCCCGAGGTTACGCCCGCCAAGGTCAGCAGAGCCATCCATAATTACCGCGTGGCCGCTACCCGACTCGCCTACAAACATCGCGCCATCGGTCCACTTTACCGTCGCTTTCATCAATCTACCTTTATACTCGTGGAAAATGGCCGGCGAGCTTAGCACAACAAGTACCGTTTTACTTGGACCCGGTCTGGGCTAAACTCTAGCAAAATACAAGCATATCCAGAGTAGGGAAAATCACATTGCTCAAACCGCAGATAGTCAATGCCATGCCGACCATCGAGAGCTTCCTGCGCCATTGCCAGCGCAAGGAGTACAAGGCCAAAGCCTCGGTGATGAAACAGGGTGAAGCCGGTGACACGCTTTACCTGATCCTTGATGGTTCAGTCTCGGTGATGGTGGAAGATGAGTCAGAACCGGACCACTTGATGGTCGTCAGCTACCTCAACCCCGGCGACTTTGTCGGCGAGATGGGCCTGTTCGAAGACGAGGTTACGCCGCGCAGCGCCATGGTGGTTGCCAAGACACAGTGCGAGGTGGCAGAGATATCCTATGCCAAGTTTCACCAGATCAGCAGCCAGTACCCGGAAATTCTCTACGCTATCGCGCGTCAGTTAGGCAAACGCCTGCGCCAGACAACGCGCAAGCTCTCCGACCTTGCCTTTGTTGATGTCTCGGGCCGTATTGCCCACACCCTGCTGGATTTGTGCAAGGAACCGGACGCGATGACGCACCCGGACGGTATGCAGATCAAGATCACCCGTCAGGAACTCGGCAAGATCGTCGGCTGCTCACGGGAGATGGCGGGGCGAGTACTGAAGGCACTGGAACAGGACGGGCTGGTTTCCGTGTCTGGTAAAACGATGGTGGTGTTCGGCACCCGCTAGGGCCGATCACAGTCGCCGCCTAGTCTACGGCGAAAAACAGTTGCTTTAACTTTTCACCCGGTTCGGGGGCACGCATGAAGGCCTCCCCCACCAGGAAAGCATGCACATCATGCTCGCGCATCAGTGCCACATCAGCAGGCGTGTGAATACCGCTCTCAGTCACCACCACCTTGCCCTCGGGGATATGCGGCAGCAGTTCCAGCGTGGTTTCCAGCCGCATTTCGAAACTGTGCAGGTCACGATTATTGATACCCAGAAGCTGCGTCTCCAGTTCCAGCGCTCGCTCAAGCTCGGCCCTGTCGTGCACTTCCACCAGCACGTCCAGGCCGACTTCCCTGGCTGCATGGGCCAGCTCTCTCATCTGCTCATCTGCCAACGCGGCCACGATCAGCAGTATTGCGTCCGCACCAATCGCCCGCGCCTCCACCACCTGGTAGGGATCGACGGTGAAGTCCTTGCGGATGACCGGCAGCTCACAGGCGGCACGTGCCTGCTGCAGGTAGAGGTCGTCCCCCTGGAAAAAATCCACGTCGGTCAGCACGGAGAGACAGGTAGCGCCTCCACCCTGGTAACTGGCGGCAATCTCGGCGGGGTGAAAGTCCTCGCGGATAACGCCCTTGCTGGGCGAGGCTTTTTTTACCTCGGCGATCACCGCAGGTGCCTGCGCGGCAACCCTGGCGGCCAGGGCCGCGGTAAATCCGCGGGTAGCGACCTGCTCGGTTATTCGCGATTCCAGACTCGCCAGCGAGACCCTGGCGCGGCGCTCTCGCACTTCCTCTGCCTTGCGGGCGAGGATCTTGCGCAGGATAGTGGGTGGGTTGATCGACATGAACCTAGCTCCCCTGCGCCCGCATCAGTTGGGTAAAATCGATAAAGGATTTGAGCTTTTCAGCCGCCTGGCCGCTGGCCAGTAGATCCTCGGCCATGGCGACGCCATCTGCCAGGGTGCTGGCAATCCCGGCGACATAAATCGTGGCACCTGCGTTCAGGGCAATAATCGCCGCCGCCCGGGACGAAGCCGGATCGTCAGCCCCGCCCAGCGCGCCACGAATCAGTGCCGCAGATTCGTTGGCATTCGCAACATCCAGGCCCTCCAGGCTCTGGCGCGGCACCCCGAACTCCTCGGGTGTGATGTGATAAGTCTCTATGTTCCCGTCGCGCAATTCCGCAACGCGGGTACCGGCGGCAATGGATATCTCATCCAGTCCATCGTCTGAATGCACAACCATCACGTGCTCAGACCCCAGCGCCTTGCTCACCTCGGCCAGGGGCTCGCAAAGATCGGCAGAAAACACGCCGATCACCTGCCGCTTGACCCCGGCCGGATTGGTCAACGGACCCAGCACGTTGAACATTGTGCGCAGGCCCAGCTCGCGGCGCGGGCCCACTGCATGGCGCATGGCGCTGTGGTGAGCGGGTGCAAACATAAAACCCACCCCGATTTCCTCGACCGCACGTGCTACCTGCCGTGGATTCAGGTCCAGCGGCATTCCCAGGGACTCAAGCACATCTGAACTGCCGCTGCTGCGAGGACACGCCGCGATTGCCGTGCTTGGCAACATGGGCACCGGCGGCGGCGACCACAAACGTTGAGGCTGTGGAGACGTTGAACAGGTTGGCCCCGTCACCCCCGGTACCCACAAGGTCAACCAGGTTCGGGCAATCCACCTCCACCGGCGTGGCCAGCTTGCGCATTACCTGCGCGGCACCGGCGATTTCAGCCGTGGTCTCACCCTTGATGCGCAGGGCAACCAGCAATGCGCCGATTTGCGCGTCGGTGGCAGCGCCGGACATCACCTGTCCCATGACCTCGGCCATGTCTTCACGGCTGAGATCACGCGCTTCGACCAATGCGGCGATGGCTTTCTGAATATCCATGCTATTGCTCCAGGAAATTACGCAGCAGGTCGTGACCATGCGCAGTAAGAATGGATTCCGGGTGGAACTGCACACCCTCGATCGCCAGCTCGCGGTGGCGCAGACCCATGATCTCGTCCACCTCACCCGACTCGGTCTGGGTCCAGGCGGTGATCTCCAGGCACTCGGGCAGACTATCCCTCTCTACTACCAGGCTGTGATAACGCGTGGCCTCAAACGGCTGGCTAAGCCCGCGGAAAACGCCCTGGCCCTGGTGATGCACTGGCGAGGTTTTGCCGTGCATCACCTGACGCGCCCGCACTACCTTGCCGCCAAACACCTGGCCAATACTCTGGTGACCCAGGCAGATACCCAGGATAGGCAATTTACCCGCGTAGGCCTCGATCACCGCCATGGATATACCGGCTTCGTTGGGCGTACAGGGGCCAGGGGAAATCACGATCTTCTCGGGTGCCAGGGCGGCAATATCACTGACGGCAATCTCATCGTTGCGCACCACATGCACCTCTGCGCCCAGTTCCCCAAGGTACTGCACCACGTTGTAGGTGAAGGAGTCGTAGTTGTCGATCATCAGCAACATATCAATTCTCCACTCCGGCCAGCGCCATGGAAGCGGCGCGGAACATCGCCCGGGCCTTGTTGTGGGTTTCCTTCCATTCCAGCCGCGGAACCGAATCCGCCACCACGCCGCCGCCGGCCTGCACGTAGAGCTTGCCGTCCTTGATCACCGCCGTGCGAATCGCAATGGCCGTGTCCATATCACCCGCCCAGGAGATGTAGCCCACGGCACCGCCGTAGACGCCGCGTTTAACCGGCTCCAGTTCGTCGATAATTTCCATGGCGCGGATTTTTGGGGCGCCACTCAGGGTTCCGGCAGGCAGGGTCGCCCGCAATACATCAATGGCGGTGCGGTCGCCTTTGAGCTGGCCGGTGACATTGGAAACAATGTGCATCACGTGGGAATAACGCTCCACCACCATCTTGTCCGTCAACTCTACGGAGCCCGTCTCGGCAATGCGGCCCACGTCGTTGCGGCCCAGGTCGATCAGCATCAGATGCTCGGCAATCTCCTTGGGGTCCGCCAACAATTCCTGCTCCAGCGCACGATCCTCCTCTTCTGAATACCCCCTTCTCCGTGTGCCGGCGATGGGCCGCACCGTCACCTCGCCATGCTCCAGCCGGGCAAGAATTTCCGGGGAGGAACCCACGATATGAAAATCATCAAGGTCCAGGAAATACATATAGGGCGAGGGATTGAGGTTGCGCAGTGCGCGGTAGAGATTCAGGGGAGGCGCGGTAAACGGTACGCTCATACGCTGGGACGGTACCACTTGCATCACGTCTCCGGCGAGCACGTACTCCTTGACCTTGTCTACGGCCTGGTAATACATGGCCTCGGTGAAATGCGACTCGGCCTGCTGTTCCAGCTCAGCACTATCCGCAGCCTCCAGCACCACCTCGGGCAGCGCCGGCATGGGGCCTCGCAATGTCTCAACCAACTCACGAAGGCGCTGCTGCGCTTTGTCCAGGGCATTTTCTTGCGCCGGATCCGCGCTGACCACCAGGCGAATCGTACCCGCGAGGTTGTCGAATACCAGCACTTCCTCGGCCAGCATTAACAGGATATCCGGGTTGCCCAGCTCATCCTCAGGCACGCCGGCCGCCAGGCGTGGCTCCACGTAGCGCACGGTGTCATAACCAAAGTACCCCACCAGCCCGCCGTGAAATACGGGCAGGTCATCACGGGGCGCGGTGCGATAACGCTGGCGAAAGGCCTCAGCAAACGCTAACGGGTCAGGGACTTCCTCATTCTCAACCAGGGCGCCGTCTTTATACACGTCTGCGCGGTAGCCATGGACCTTGAGAACGGTACGACAGGGCAGGCCAATAATGGAGTAGCGACCCCACTTTTCGCCGCCCTGCACAGATTCAAAGAAAAATGAGTAGGGGCCCTCTGCCAGCTTGCGATAAGCACTGATTGGGGTTTCCAGGTCGGCCAGTACTTCCAGGCTTACGGGTATACGATTGAAATCTTGTGCCGCCAGCGCGGCAAAGTCCTGCGGATTCATGGGTGTTCCTCGGAGAATGGGGTTGCGTAATCAGGTCGTGACGAGGTCCTGGCTACCATCGCCAGCAGGTGATCTCACGCATCGAGAGCTGTTCGATGCTGTTACGCGCAGCTGTTTGCACAGCGGTCTCCGGATTAAAAGTGCGCCTATTTTACATGGCGGTAGGGTATTGGCAAATGGCTGATCAAGGGCGGTCAGGGCGCGGGGTTTCTTGCTCGGGGTGCGTCCCGGGGAGCATCCAGGGCGGTCAGGGCACGTGGGTTCTTGCTCGGGGTGCGTCCTGAGGAGTAGGCACCCTGACCCGGGGACCGCAACAGCGTGCCATCCATGGCTGCTCGATTCCGGCCATCCATGGCCTACAACGCCCCCGGACCAAGGTGCCTACTCCCCAGGACTCGGGTCATTATGTCCGCGAAAAAAGAGTATGCATCATTTCGAACGAACCCAGGTCAGGAGCAGGGCTTCTGCCGCTTCCCGGACGTCCGAGGGCATGGACGCCCGAGGCCGAGCCTGGCATGGATGCCGCTGTTTGGCGGTCCGGGAAGCGGCAGAAGCCCTCTCCTGACCGACCCGCGCAAAAAAACAACGGCCAATAAACGACTAAACTGCAGCCAACTCAGACCGCATCTGGTCAATCACCTCAGCATAGTCCGGCTGGTTAAAGATCGCCGAACCCGCAACAAAGGTGTCGGCCCCCGCCGCGGCAATCTCGCGGATGTTCTTCGCCGATACCCCGCCATCGACTTCCAGGCGAATATCCAGCCCCGAGGCATCGATCAGGGCCCGCGCCTCGCGCAGCTTGTCCAGCGTGGAGGGAATGAAGGACTGGCCGCCAAATCCCGGGTTAACGGACATCAGCAGCACCATGTCCACCTTGTCCATCACATATTTCAACGCATCCAGCCCAGCCGCCGGGTTGAACACCAGGCCCGACTTGCAGCCCGCATCACGAATCATCTGCAGCGACCGGTGCACGTGGGTTGAGGCATCCGGGTGAAAGGTGATGTAAGTGGCACCCGCCTCGGCAAAGTCACCAATCAGGCGGTCCACCGGGCTGACCATCAGGTGCACATCAATGGGCGCCGTCACCCCATGTTTGCGCAAAGCGCTGCAGACCATGGGACCGATGGTCAGGTTGGGGACATAGTGATTATCCATCACATCGAAGTGCACAATGTCCGCACCGGCGGCGAGTACGTTATCCACTTCCTCACCGAGGCGGGCGAAGTCAGCGGACAGGATGGAAGGCGCTATCTGGTAATCGGTCATGATCTGGGTTCCGGGCAGAGGCAGGGCGCCATTCTAACTGCTCAGCGGCGCAGGGACGAGACTCCATCGCCGGAATTATGCGCGACCCTCGGAACGAATACGTGCATCGAGCGCCGCCAGGCGCTGCGGCGTGCCCACATCTTCCCAATCGCCACGAAAGTGCTCGCCACCCAGGCGGCCCGCGTCAATGGCTGCGTCCAGCAGTGGGCGCAGTGCCAGCTTACCCGGCGCAACGTCGGCAAAAAATGCCGGCGTGAAGATGCCAAGGCCGGCGTAGGTATGCCCTTTACCCTGACTTGGGCGTCGACTCACTCGCCCCTGCTCTTGCAGGCAGAAATCTCCCAGCGGATGCTGCGGCGGGTTGTCAACCATCACCAACCGCGCGCTCTCCCAGGGTCTCAATGGCCAGTCCAGCAGCCGCCGGAAGGGGAAGTCTATCCACACATCGCCATTGACCACCAGGAACGGCTGCTCCCCCAATAATGGCAGCGCGTGCTGGATACCACCGGCCGTCTCCAGCGGCTGGTCCTCCGGCGAGTAGGTAATGCCCAACCCCCAGCGGGAACCGTCTTCGCAGTACTCCTGTATCTTCCACCCCAGGTGCGAAACGTTGATCACTACTTGCTCAAAACCGGCACTGGCGAGACCACGCAGGTGGTATTCGATCAGGGGCATACCAGCAACCTGCAGCAGCGGCTTGGGTGTGTGTTCGGTAAGCGGCAACATACGCTCACCGAAGCCTGCGGCCAGAATCATCGCCTTCATGAAGCGCGCTGCCATGGCTTTGCAGCGAAAGCGGGGGCCACAACGGTCTCGAACCACTCTGCGAAAACGCCAACTTCTGCATACTCATCGCGATACTGGTGCAGCACCTCGCTGACATAACGCATCACCAGGGGCAGGTCGTCAAGGTAAGCAGGCTTGCCATCACGCAGGTACAGGCGGGCAAACGTGCCCAGCACCTTGAGGTGCCGCTGCAGGCCCATAAGGTCGAACCAGCGCAAAAAGTCTGCCTCGGACACGCCCTGGAGTTCGCCACCGCGTTGTAGTCTCTGCAGGTAGTCCAATGCCAAGGGCCTGACTTGCTCCGGCTCCCGGCGCACATAGCAATCGCGCAACAGTGACACCAGGTCGTAAGTAACCGGCCCCAGCACTGCATCCTGAAAGTCGATGACCGCCAGACCACCATCCGCCTGCGGCATCAGGTTACGGCTGTGAAAGTCGCGGTGTACCAGCACCCGGGGTTGCTCCAGCGCGCTGGCCTTGAGCAGCGCAACCAAGGGCTCCCAGACTGCGGATGGCGGCTCCTCAATGGACAGCAACTGGCTGACAAACCAGTGCGGAAAGCGGCTGAGCTCTTCACTCAACAAGGCATCATCGTAACGGGGCCAGTCGGGGTCGGGGACAGAGATGGCAGCCATCTTCTGCAGCACGTCAAACGCCGACTGATAGCCGGCATCTGCCGATACCGGCGACAGCTCGTGCCAAAGTAGCCTGTCGCCCAGGTCACCGAGCAGCAGAAAACCGCGCGCCAGGTCTGCGGCAATCAGTGCCGGTACGCAAATACCCGCCGCTTCAAGCAAGGCGCGCACCGCGAGGAATTCCGGGTTCTTTTCACTGCCGGGAGGTGCTTCCACGGCGATAAGGCTTTGCCCTGGCTGGGTCAGGCGAAAGTAACGGCGGGCGCTGGCGTCACCGGCAACCGGCTCAAAGGAGTCAGCGTTAGACGCATCCAGCTGCGCCAATGCCCAGGGCAAAAGCTCAGGGTTTGCGGGGGCAAGACTCAATGAAAACTCCTCTGCTGTGCATTGATTCGCGCAATGGGCGGGCTGTTGGAAAAATTTCTCGGACAATGGACATTCGATGCATTAGAATTCGCCCTTCACCGCTAAACAATCCTGATAAGAATGACGTTCAGTTTTCCCGCTTCCGGAACGCGCAATGGCAAGCCATTACTCTGCCTCGCAGCAGCTCTGATGGCCCTGTCCCCGCTGACGCTGGCACAGGATAACAGCGAGCAGGCTGAGGCACACCCCCTGGACTGGGTGCAAACCCGTCAGGCTCCAAGGGAACTTCGCGACGACCAGTGCATTAACTGCGGTGGCCGCTTTCTGGACCCCTTGCGCGATGTCGACCAATCGATTATCCCGGAAGAATCCGACCTCAACGCAAGAGCTGACAATACCGAGCTCACCGAGGACACGATCACCTTCACCGGCAATGTTGAAGCCAGCCAGGGCTATCGACATATCCGCGCCGACAGCGCCAGTTTCAACCAGGTTGAACGCTCGGCGCTGCTGGAGGGCAATATCACCCTGCGCGAGCCCGGCGTTTTATTGCGCGGGGAGAGTGCTACGGTGATGGCCCGAAGCGGCGAGGCAAACCTCGACAACAGTCAGTTCACCCTGCACGAGCAGCACCTGCATGGCAATGCGGAACGGCTGTCGCGTGACGAAGCCGGCATCCTGCACATCCATGGCGGCCAACTCAGCTTTTGCGCACCCGGCGAGGACGAATGGCGTATTCGCGCAGATGAGCTGGAACTGGACGTGGAAGAAGGCCTGGGCGTCGCCCGCGGCGCCAGGGTGGACATCGCTGGCGTCCCCATCTTTTACTCTCCCTGGATGCAGTTCCCGTTGGATGATCGCCGGCGAACGGGATTTCTCTGGCCCGATATCGGCTCAGACACGCGTGGCGGTATCGACATGTCCGTCCCGGTTTACTTCAATATTGCGCCCAACTATGACCTGATCTACTCCCCGCGCTATATCGAGGAACGCGGCACCAATCATGAAGCGAAAGCGCGCTACCTGAATCCACTGATCGGCGACTGGATGGTCGGCGGTGCGTTTATGGACAATGACAAGCGCTACGAGGACGAATACCCCAGCGAGCGCAATTACGATCGCTGGCTGGCTGTGGTCAAGCAGAATGGCCTGTTCAACCAACGCTGGCGTTCCAGGGTGGATTACAGCAAAGCCAGCGACGTCAACTACATGAAGGACCTGGAAACCTCCAGCCTCGACTCAAAGCGTAAAACCGAACTGTTACAATTCGGCGCGCTGGACTACCTGGGCGATCGCTGGCTGGGTACGGTGGAAGTGCAGCAGTTCCAGACGCTGGCCGATGACATCATCAACGACTACAAGAAACTGCCGCAAATCACTGGCCGTTACCGCCCCGATGGCACCCCGTTCGAATTCGACCCCATCTTTCTCGCCCAGTATTCTACCTTCGACAGCGACGATGACAGGGTCACCGGCAACCGCCTGTACACCGAGGCGGGGGCGAGCTACCCCATGCTCTGGACCTATGGCTTCATGCGCCCCACCGCCAAGTATCGCTTCCTGAAGTACGACCTGAACCAGAGCGATGACTTCGAGGACAACAATCCCGACGCCGGTGCCGCCACGGTGAACGTGGACAGCGGTTTGTACTTCGACCGCTCGACCACATTGCTGGGCAATTCCATGCTGCAGACCCTGGAACCTCGCATCTACTATCTCTACAGCGAGTTCGACGAGCAAACCGACCAGCCAGACTTTGACAGTGCCGAGCTGACCTTCACTTACAACCAGTTGTTTCGCGATACGCGCTTCTCCGGACGCGATCGTATCGATGACGCCAACCAGGTGTCGGTAGGTCTTACCACCCGCTTTATCGACGAGGAGGACGGCCGTGAGGAGTTCAACGCCAGCGTCGGCCAGATCATCTACTTTCGCGACCGTGAAGTTCGTCTCAAGCCCGACGACGAGCCCCTGGAAACGGGCGGCTCTGAGCTCGCGGCCGAGGTCACTTACTACCCGAACGAGCGGCTCAGCGCGCGCACCAGCCTGGTCTGGGACCCCTATAGCGACCGCATGAACTCGGGTAACTTCTTCACCAGCTACACCAAGGATGACGGCAGTATCTTTAACCTCGGCTATTCCTACCGTCGCCCGTTGACCACGGTGAACACCGAGCAACCACCCACGGAGCAGGCGCACGTATCGTTCTTCATGCCCGCGGGCCGCAACTGGCGGGTTTTTGCGGCGATGAACTACTCTGTCGAAGCCAATACCAGCGTGGAAGATATGTTCGGAGTGGAATATGATAGCTGCTGCTGGCGAGTACGGCTGCTGTACCTGCGATACTTTGATACCGCCCCGGGAGAAAATCCCGACTTTAACGACCCGCTGCTCGAGCGGGAAGACTCCACCCAGATTCAGATCGTGCTCAAGGGCATGGGCGGCTTTGGCAGCCGTGCCAGCAGCATTATGAAGGATATGATCCGAGGTTTTAACGACAGTGAATATTAAAGCAAGGCTGCTGGGCTGCTGCCTGGCCGCCGCCCTGCTGATCACCGGCACGGTGCGCGCAGAGACCGAGATGCTGGACCAGGTGGTCGCCATCGTTGACGATGATGTGGTGATGGCCAGTGAGCTGCGCCAGCGCCTGACCCAGGTACGCGAGACACTGGAGTCCCGGGGCGTGGAACTGCCGCCCGAAGATGTGCTGATCCGTGAAACCCTGGACAGGCTGATCCTGGAAAGCATCCAGCTACAAAAGGGCCAGCGGGTTGGCGTGCGCATCTCTGACAGCCAGCTGAACACGGCCATGCAACGGGTTGCAGCCCAGAACGGCCTCAGCCTGGACCAGTTCCGGGCGGCAATTGAACAGCAGGGCCAGTCCTACCAGGCGATGCGTGAGCAGATTCGCCGCGAGATGATTATCCAGCGCGTCCAGGCCGGTAATGTTAACCAGCGCATCGAAATCTCGGAACAGGAGGCAGACAATTTCCTGGCGACAGAAGAAGGACAGAAACTGACCCAACCGGAGTACCAGATCCTGCACGCGCTGCTGGCCGTGTCCCCCGCCGCCCCGGAGGATGACGCGGCACGGGCCAAGGCCTACGCCGAAAAAGTACTGGCGCAGATTCGCGGCGGCACTCCCTTTGAACAGGCGGTCAGCACCCCCGGCCCCTATGCCTTCAGCGGTGGCAGCCTGGGCTGGCGTAAACTGGACGATCTGCCCTCGCTGTTTTCCGATGTCGCACCCGGCCTGGCCAAGGGCGACACGGAACTGGTGCGCTCGGACAGTGGTTTCCACCTCATTAATATGGCTGATCGTCGCGGTGGCGAAGACATGCTGGTCAGCCAGACACGGGTACGCCACATCCTGGTCAAACCTTCAGAGATCATGACCGACGATCAGGCAAAGGCGCTGGTCACCGAGCTGAAAGGCCGAATTGAGGGTGGCGAGGACTTTGCGGCGCTGGCGCGTGAGTATTCCGAGGATATTGGCTCGGCGCAGGAAGGCGGCGACCTGGGGTGGACCAGTCCCGGCCAGATGGTCCCGGAATTTGAAGCCGCCATGGAAGAAACGCCAGTCGGTGAGATTTCACCACCGGTGCGCAGTCAGTTCGGGTGGCACATCCTTGAAGTACTGGAGCGTCGCGATCAGGACATGACTACCACCGCAACACGCAACAAGGCCATGAACTACCTTCATCAGCGCAAATACGAGGAAGAGCTTGACGCCTGGCTGCGACAGATCCGCGACGAAGCTTTTGTCGATATCAAGTGACGGCGCGCATTGCCCTCACTCCCGGTGAGCCGGCCGGTATTGGCCCTGACATAACCCTGGCAGCCGCCGGGCAATGCTGGGACGCAGAAGTGATCGCCATCGGCGACCCGGCGATGCTGCGCACGCGGGCCCGCCAACTGGACATTGACCTGCAACTGCTGGAATTTGATCGCAACGCGGCGCCGCAGCCGCATCGCCCGGGCACCCTCAAGGTACTCCCCGTCCCGCTGGCAACACCCTGCACGGCGGGCCAACTGGACCCGGCGAACGCGCAGTACGTCATCGATACCCTGCACCTCGCGGTGGACGGCTGCATGGACAACACTTTTGCTGCCATGGTGACCGCTCCAGTGCAGAAGTCGGTCATCAACGACGCCGGCATCACCTTCTCCGGACATACCGAACTGCTTGCGGAACGCACCGCAACCGGCCGCGTGGTGATGATGCTCGCCGCCGGCGAACTGCGGGTGGCCCTGGCGACCACCCACCTGCCGCTGCGCGCGGTACCCGATGCCATCACAGCTGAGCTGCTGCAGGAGACCCTGTTAATCGTGCACCGTGAACTGCAGGCCAGGTTTGGCCTTGCCGCGCCTCGCATTGCCGTCCTTGGACTAAATCCCCACGCCGGCGAAGGGGGGCACCTGGGTCGCGAGGAGATCGAGGTGATTGTTCCTGCGATGGCACGCTTACGGGAGCAGGGGCTGCAACTTCTGGGTCCACTCCCCGCAGACACCGCCTTCAACCCGAAAGCCCTGGCCCACTGTGACGCCGTGTTTGCCATGTACCACGATCAAGGCCTGCCCACACTCAAGTACGCGGGCTTTGGGGATGCAGTTAACATTACCCTGGGACTGCCGATTGTCCGCACCTCGGTCGACCACGGCACCGCACTTGACCTTGCGGGCACAGGCAAGGCCTCACCCGACAGCCTGTTTACCGCCTTGCGCACAGCCCTGCGTATGAGCAGCCATAACCCGCCGGCGGTTACCTGAGCCGCGGACGCGATCACTCCCGGTTTACACCCATAGGCAGCGCCAATAGAATTGGCGCTCCCCCTGCCCCCACGAGCACGCAATGAGCAACCCACAGCAATCTCCCTCCTCCGGCCTCTACGCATTCACCGAGTGCGAAGCTGTACCCGTGTTAAACGGCGCGGTGCTGCTGATCGACAAATTCAGCGACGCACAAATTATGGTGGCACCGCCGGTGGCCCAGAGCATGCAGACCTGCAGAACGTTCCGCACGCTGGACCAGCACGCACAGCACCTGACTTCCACCGTGCCGGAGCTCGCCGGACAAACCAGTGATGTGATGAATGTGCTGGGCATGCTCAAGGACGCTGGCCTGATGGTGTCGGCTGAGAGTGTCTGTGAACGGCTGAATGCGCCGGTACCGCCCCCGGTCGATATGCCGCCAACGCGCGGCTTCATCATTACCTGCGACCGCCCGGAGGCTGTTGAACGCCTGCTGGAATCGATGCTCAGGGCCGGCAACCTGAGTCGCCACCAGGCACTGTTCCTTATCGATGACTCTCGCGACGCGGCCAACGCCGAGCGAAACCGCGAGGCAGTGCAGAAATTCAACCTCACCTCACCACGGGATTTGACTTACTTCGGCGCGGACCAGGCCAGCCATTTCATGGCCCGGCTGATCGACGCCCAACCCCAGGCGGAGGACGCCATTCGCTTTCTCATCGACAGGGAGCGCTGGTCGGGTGACAAAACCTACGGGCTCGCCCGTAACCTCTGCCTGCTGCTCTCCGTTGGCTGCCGTGCCATTATCATGGACGATGACGTGCTCTGTAACACGCTACTCCCGCCGCACCAGAAGCCGGGAATAGAGTTTGGCACCGCGGAACGAGAAGCGGACTTTTACGCCAATCACCAGGAGGCATTGGCCGGAGCCACCGCCACAGACTTCGACCCGCTCAGCGGGCATGCACAATGCCTGGGGCTGACTATGGGCCAGGCGACGCAGAAGTTACAGGGTCGGCCCGTAGAGGCCGCTGAATTGGCGGGCGCCAGCTCCAGCTACCTGCGCTTTTGGGATGCCAACTCCCCGGTCCTGGTGACCCAGTGCGGCACGCTGGGCGATCCCGGCACACCCAATACCGACTGGATCTACTTTGCCCAGGGTGACACCGCCAAACACCTGGCTGCTTTCGCCGGCGGCCTGGAGGGCGCCCTGGCCTCACGTAGCTATTGGTTGGGTCACCCACGACCCTGCTTTACCAAGATGGCGGTGATGTCACAGACGACCGGGCTGGATAACTCCCAGCTACTGCCACCCTACTTTCCGGTATACCGGGGAGAGGACTACCTGTTTGGCGCAATGACAGAGCATATGCACCCACAGGGCACTACATTAAGTTACGACTGGTGCGTGCCGCACCTGCCCGTAGAGACGCGCGCAAGCGACGCGCAGCCCGAGCCGAAAACCGGTAAAGGCCTGTTCAACATGGGTAAATATGTTACCGATCACACGGTGTACCAGGCAGGCATTGATGCCGGGGTGAGACTGCAGGGCCTTGCCAATATGGCTGAGCAACTGTCACAGACCGATGACCGCGGCCTGGTGACCCTGTTCCGCAGGGAGGTTGCCGAGTTACAGGGCCTTGAACAATACAAACTGGGCTCGTTGCTGGCCGACGGCAGCATCCGGCCGCCCACCTGGCAGGGCTGGCTGCAGGACAGTGCAGATAATCTCAACCAGGCCTTGCAAACCGCGGCACAGATACAGGACATGCCCAACCTGCCCCGGGACCAGGACACTGCACAACTGCTGGCACAGTTCCGCAAGCATGCGGCAGGCTTTGGTCTGGCGCTGGCGTCCTGGGTTGCTGTGCGCGAGGCAGCCAGCGCAATAAGCGTCAGCTAGCAGGGCCGTTAGCTTACTTTTTCATTGATGCGCGATACTGCGCAAGGGTAGCTTCCGGGTCACCTTCGGCGCGGATCTTGCCCTGGTCGATCCATAGCACACGGTCACACAGCTCCCTGACCTGGGCATTGGAGTGGGAGACGAAGACGACGGTCTGGTTGCCACTGATGCGCTGTTTCATCGCCTGCTCCGCCTTTTCCCTGAACTGCGCGTCGCCAACGCTGAGGATCTCATCGACCAACAGGATGTCGACATGCGTCAACAGCGCCGTGGTAAAACCCAGTCGCGACTTCATCCCGGCTGAATAGGTCTTCACTGGCTCCTCAAAGGAGTCGCCCAGTTCCGAAAACGCCTTGATCTCTTCGAGATAGCCCTCGGCCTCTGACTTGCTGGCGCCCTGGAGCATGGCCGAGAGCAGGGCATTGTCCCGTCCGTTGAGATCCGGCCGATGGCCCAGGCCAATCGTCAGCAGGGAGGCCGCGGCCTGCGGCCGGGTGACAACGGTACCGCTGCCGGGAGCAAGTATGCCCGCCATGATGCGCAACATCGTGGTCTTGCCAACGCCATTGCGCCCGACGATCCCCAGCGTTTCATTTTCATAGAGCTTGAACGACACGCCATCCAGTACCTGATGTACGCCGTGGTCAAAGCTGCCCTTGCTGCTGCGAAAACTCAGGGAGACATCCTGCAACTCCAGCATGACCTTTCTGGAGTCTGCGCGTCATCAGGTCAATACCTTCAGCGCCAGGTACTGGCTGTGCGTTCTCATGTACCTGACAGTGAGCGCGATCACCACAGACGCCACAATGGCTATGAGCGCCAGGTGCACCAGGTCGGGGGCCTGCTTGTGCATCAGTATCTGCCGGTGGGCGTCGATAATGAATGCCAGCGGATTAGCCGTTAACAGCAAGGCCGCTTTCTCCTCGTCAGCCACCTCGCGCACATCCCAGAAGATGCCGGAGGTAAACAGCAGGAAGGTCATGGCCAGCGGAATGACTTTCTGGAAATCTCGCGATATACACACCAGGCAGGCACCGATCAGGCTGCAGGCAACAATGATCAGGTACATCACCGCGAGAACGGGGATCATCCACAACCAGGGCGCACCGGGGTAGACACCAAACAGAACCAGTATCAGCAACAACAGCAGGTACACCGATGACTGCCGGTAGAGGCTCTCCTGAATAACCGACATCGGCCACAGGGATTTGGGCATATTGACCTTACCCACCAGCCCCTGGCTGGCAATAATGCTGCCAGAGGCTTGCGAGACGGTCTTGGAAAACCAGATAAAGGCAAACTTGCCGCAGGTGAGGAACAGGATGAAATCCCCTGACTTCCTGCCTGAATCCAGAATCAGGTTGAACACCAGGAAAAACACCGACACCCACAACAGGGGTTCCAGGAACCACCACAGGAACCCCAGGGCAAATTTCGACGAGTCCGCCTTTAACAGCATCCGAGCCTGGACATCGATGAGACTGAAATAGTGGCGGAGGGTCATAAATTGAAGTCGTTTCCTTTCGGCAAGAGCAGGCCCGGCTAGGGTCGCGCAAAGTTTACCAGAATTATCCGTTGCGCAAACGGCAATCAGTAGTATTCACGTCTGTCACAGGTACAATAGCCGGCATGTCTTCCCGGCCCCCCGCACACCGTCCGCGCAAACGCTTCGGTCAGAACTTCCTCACTGACCACAGCGTCATCGACAGCATTGCCAACGCAATTGCAGCGACTGAGACTGACCATGTCGTCGAGATTGGCCCGGGCCAGGGTGCACTCACAGAAACCCTTGCGCCCTCCGGATGCAAACTGGACGTGATCGAACTTGACCGTGACCTGATCGCCCGGCCTGCTCGCCGCATTCAGTATCTACCCGAATTTCACCCTGCACAGTGCGGACGCACTGAATTTCGACTTTACTTCACTGTCCCCGGACGGCGCGCCCCTGCGCGTGGTGGGCAACCTCCCTTACAACATCTCCACGCCGCTGATCTTCAAGCTGCTGGATAACGCGAGCATCATCCGCGACATGCACTTTATGCTGCAACTGGAAGTGGTGCAGCGACTGGCTGCGCGCCCGGGCAGCAAGCACTGGGGGCGGCTGGGCATTATGACGCAGTACCAGTGCGAGGTGGAGCACCTGTTTGACGTGCCTCCGGAGGCTTTCGACCCACCGCCAAAAGTTCAGTCCGCTATCGTCAGGCTGCGCCCATGGGTGGATAACCCCTGGCCACAGTGCGACCGGGCGCGCCTGCGTCAGGTGGTACAGTCCTGCTTTGCGCAGCGCAGGAAAACCTTGCGCAACAACCTCAAAGGGCTTATAGATAGTAGCGCCCTGGAGCAACTGGGAATCGACCCTGGCGCCCGGGCAGAAACTCTTGAGCTAAGCCAATTTATCGATATCACTAACGCCATCCATGTCTAGCAACCCATTCAACCCTTCGCTGGTCGGTGTCAGTGTTGTGACCACCTTCCTTCCCACGCATTCCAGCCCGGAGGAAGGGCACTTTACCTTTGCCTACACCATCACCATCAGCAACGCCGGGGACCTGC
Source organism: uncultured Gammaproteobacteria bacterium (assembly GCA_963845135.1). GTDB lineage: Bacteria > Pseudomonadota > Gammaproteobacteria > Pseudomonadales > Halieaceae > Halioglobus. The sequence goes on from CAWJQW010000017.1 coordinate 137,849, forward strand.
CCGTGCAACTGCTGTCGCGGCACTGGGTAATCACCGATGCCAACGAGGACGTGCAGGAAGTGCGCGGCGAGGGCGTTGTGGGGGAACAACCGATAATTCCACCCGGCGAGTCTTATCGTTACACCAGTGGTGCAACGCTGGCGACTCCGCTGGGCTACATGCAAGGCAGTTACTTCATGGTGGTGAGGGAGCCGATGAATGTTTCGCCTGGGGAGCTGCCCACTTTCGAAGTGCCCGTCCCCCCCTTCACCCTGCATACGCCGACGGCCCTGAACTGACGTGGCTACTTATGCAGTAGGCGATGTGCAGGGTTGCCTGGAACCCCTCAAGTGCCTGCTGCAGACGGTGAAGTTCGACCCGGCCACAGACGTGCTCTGGTCTGCAGGTGACATCGTCAACCGCGGGCCATCCTGCCTGGAAACACTGCGCTTCTTTTACCAGCTGCGTGACAGCCTGGTCATGGTTCTGGGCAACCATGACCTGCACTTGCTCGCCGTCGCCTGCGGCGCAAGGCGCCCCTCGAAGTCGGACACGCTTGACGAGATTCTTGAAGCGCCGGACCGCGCCCAACTGATCGAATGGCTGATACATCAACCGCTGATACACCATGACCAGGGCTACACACTGGTTCACGCCGGCATCCCTCCCCAGTGGTCAGTCAAAAAGGCCATCAAGCGCGCCAGGGAGGTCGAGTCCGTATTGCGTGGTCCGGACTGTGTGGAATTCCTGCGTACCATGTACGGCAACGAACCGGCGGTGTGGTCCAAGGAGTTGACGGGCATGCCACGCCTGCGACTCATCACCAACTACCTTACGCGCATGCGCTACTGCACAGACGAGGGTTGGCTGGACCTGGTGCACAAGGGCCCTGAAGCACCCTGTAACGGTAAAAAGGTTTCGGCCTGGTTCAGCCACCCGGGGCGCAAAACGGCCAGCGACCGTATTCTCTTCGGTCACTGGGCATCACTGGCAGGAAAGACCGACACCCCCAACGCGATTGGCCTGGACACAGGTTGTGTCTGGGGCGGTTCGCTGTCGCTATACTGCCTGGAGACCGGCGCCTGGACCCGCTGCCGCTGTGAAGGTGGCACGCAGACAGCGCCTGATTAACCCGGCGAGGTCCCCAGCGGCCTTCGCTTTCTGTAGACTCCCCCCATGGAAACCTATCTCGTCGGCGGCGCTGTCCGCGACCAACTACTCAACTACCCTGTGCAAGAACGGGACTGGGTCGTTGTGGGCGCGTCCCCCGATGAGATGCTGGCCAGGGGTTTTCAACAGGTAGGCAAGGATTTCCCGGTATTCCTGCATCCACAGACCCGTGATGAATACGCGCTGGCACGCACCGAGCGCAAACAGGGGCACGGCTACACCGGCTTCGCCGTGCACTGCGCCACCGATGTCACCCTGGAAGAGGACCTGCTGCGGCGCGACCTGACCATCAATGCCATGGCGCTGGATGGTGAAGACAAGCTGATTGACCCTTACGGCGGTCAGCGCGACCTGCAACAGCGCCTGCTGCGCCACGTATCCGCTGCCTTTGTTGAGGATCCGCTGCGGGTTCTGCGCACTGCGCGTTTTGCCGCTCGCTACGCTCACCTGGGTTTTCGCGTGGCCGGGGAAACCATGGCGCTGATGACAGAGATCGTCAGCCAGGGCGAGCTGGCCCACCTGCCGGCCGAGCGCGTGTGGATCGAAATGGACCGCGCCCTGGGCGAGCGCAATCCCGAAGTCTTCATCGAGGTACTGCGTGAATGCAAGGCGCTGGCCGAACTACTGCCTGAACTCAACGCGCTATTCGGCGTACCCCAGCCCGAGGCGCACCACCCGGAAATTGATTCCGGCGTGCATACCCTGTTGGCGCTGCAGCAGGCGGTCCGGCTGAACGGGGGCAACGACGTGCGCTTTGCCGTCTTGCTGCATGACCTGGGCAAGGGCATTACACCCGCTGAAGAACTGCCACGACACATCGCTCACGAGCATCGCGGCGTCAAGCTCGTCGCTGCTGCCTGCCGGCGACTAAAGGCTCCCAACCTCTACCGCGATCTTGCCCTCAAAGTGTGCGAGTACCACCTGCTGTGCCATCGGGCCAGGGAGTTGCGCGGCACCACGCTACTTAAATTACTCACGGCGACCGATGCTCTGCGCCGCCCGGAACGCTTCGATGCCTTCCTGCTGGCCTGCGAGGCAGACGCCCGTGGCCGCCGGGGAAACGAAGACGCGCCCTACCCCCAGGCAGACTACATGCGCCATGCGCAGCAGATCGCGGTGCAGGTCACCGCTGCAGACTTTGCCGACAAGGGTCTGGAAGGCAGGGCCATGGGAGATGCGATCAACGCTGAGCGTGCAAGCAGGCTGGAGTCGTTGCGCAGGCCTGGCTAAGGCTCTGGCAGCGGCCGACCCCGCCAGTGAAAAACAACAGGGTTGATCTGCTGCGAGCCCTGGTCGAAGGCGTCCCACAACGCACTGTAGGTCTCGCCCAGCACCGGGTGTCGCGCATCCGGCACCAGGTCGGCCAGCGGGCGCAATACAAACGCGTGATACAGAATCTCCGACCGGGGCAGCTCCACGCCATCGATCAGGCCGGTGAGGTCATCATAAGTGAGAATGTCGATGTCGAGCTGCCGGGGAGAGTTGCGTTGGGCATTTTCAGGGCGCCCATGCTCTGTCTCGATACGGCGCAAGGTGCGGGCGAGTTCCGCCAGACTGAAGTGGGTATCAACGCCTGCGACCAGGTTCAGGAACGGCCGGCCATCGAAACCCATGGCGGGGCAATCGTAGACCGGTGACAGGTCAAGTTTGCCAAATAAACCGGCGAGAGCATCCAGGCCGGCAGTAATATAGCGCTCCCGCTCAATGTTGCTGCCCAGCCCCAGGTAGACGCGTGCCATCAGGAGCGCTCACCCCGCTCGATGATCACGCCGACACTCTGGGCGGCTTCCACGGCACCCGGCTTCGCCAGTTGCAGGCGCAGCCAGGTAACAGCGAACTCACGCTGCAGCAATTCTGCCAGCCGCTCGGCGAGGGTTTCTATCAGCTGGAATTCGCTGTCGCCCACATAAGCGAGGATGCGACCAGAAATGGCGTCATAGTCCACCGCGTCCTCAATGGCGTCGGTGGCTGCCGCGGCGCGATTGTCACAGGCCAGTTCCAGGTCCAGCACCAGGGTCTGGCGGATGGTGCGCTCCCAGTCATAGACACCGATCACGGCCTCCGCCTGCAGCCCGCGAATGTACACAATATCCGTCATGCCACACCTTCTATGGGTAGCAATTCGTCCATAGGCCAACGCGGCCTTACCCGCGCCTCCTCGCCATCAACCTGGCCCGCCAACAGGCGCTGCGCCCCTGCATACGCAATCATGGCACCATTGTCGGTACAAAACATGGGCGCCGGGTAGAAGACCTGGGCCTGCTCTTTCGCCAGGGCCCGTTTCAGCTCCGCCCGCAGGTTCGCGTTCGCGCTGACTCCACCCGCCATCACCAGTGTGTGCAGGTTCTCCTGCTGCAGCGCCCGGCGGCATTTGATCACCAACGTAGCGACGACGGCGTCCTCAAAGGCGAGGGCGATATCGGACTTGTCCTGCTCACTTAGCCCGCCGTCCTGTCGACAGGCCTCAACGGTATTCAAGGTGTAGGTCTTGAGGCCACTGAAACTGAAATCCAGCCCGGGTCGGTTCACCATCGGCCGGGGGAAATCAAAGCGGCCTGGGGTGCCATTTTGCGCCAGGCGGGCAATATGCGGCCCACCGGGATAGGGCAGCCCCAGCATTTTTGCGGTCTTGTCAAACGCCTCACCGGCGGCATCATCCAGCGACTCCCCCAGCAACTGGTAACGGCCGATACCGTCGACCCTGACCAACTGGGTGTGCCCGCCCGAAACCAGCAGGGCGACGAAGGGGAAGTCTGGCCGCTCCTCTTCCAGCATGGGCGCCAACAAATGACCCTCCATGTGGTGCACCCCCAGCGCGGGGACGCCCCAGCCCCATGCCAGGGAACGCGCGAGCGTGGCACCCACCATCAGGGCCCCCACCAGACCCGGACCCGCGGTATAGGCCACGCCTTCTATGTCCGTAGCGGCAACACCCGCCTCGTTAATGACTTCCTCGATAAGCGGCAATGTTTTGCGCACGTGGTCACGAGAGGCAAGCTCCGGCACCACCCCCCCGTACTCAACATGAATGTCGACCTGGCTGAACAGGGCGTGCGCCAGCAGGCCGCGCTGCGTATCGAAAAGCGCGACACCGGTCTCGTCACAGGAGGTTTCCAGGCCCAGGATCAACATTAAGCGTGTCTCAGTTGGCTAACGGGCGCATGATACTGGCTGCAAAAGGTGCAAACCAGCGTGATTTCCTGCACCTTGGCGCAGATTTGGCCACATCTGCCCATGTACGGCAGAATATTACCGGATTCAGGGGCCTGCAGACCTTTGCAAACCCCCTTGGATAGGTATAGAATGCGCGCCCTTTCAGGCGTTCACCGGCCCATTAACCGGTGCCCGTAACAAACAATAGAGACAGGTGTAGAGTTAATGCCCCAAATCAAGATCAAGGAAAACGAGCCTTTCGACGTAGCCCTGCGTCGCTTCAAGCGTTCCTGTGAAAAAGCCGGTGTTCTGGCTGAAGTGCGCAAGCGCGAGCACTACGAGAAGCCCACCACCGTGCGCAAGCGCGCCTCCGCGGCAGCCGTCAAGCGTCACCTGAAGAAAGTCTCCCGGGAAAACCGCAAGCGCGTACGTCTTTACTAGGCGCTGACTCCCCACATGACTGACCAGTCGCTCACCGACACCATCCGGGCCGCCATGAAGGCGGCTATGAAGGCCAGGGATAAAGAGAGACTGGGTACCATCAGGCTGATCCAGGCCGAATTCAAGCGAATCGAAGTAGACGAGCGTATCGACGTTGACGACGCACGCGCCCTTGCCGTGCTCGACAAGATGGTCAAGCAACGCCGCGATTCTGCCCAGCAGTACCAGGACGCTGGCCGCACAGAGCTGGCCGACAAGGAGAACGCGGAAATTGCGGTTCTCCAGGAATTCCTCCCGCAACAACTCTCCGAAGAAGAAATCATTACCCTTATTGATGAGGCCATTGCGGCATCCGGCGCGTCCGGGATGGCGGCTATGGGCCCGGTAATGGGTCAACTCAAGCCCAAACTTGCGGGTCGTGCTGATATGGGCGCGGTGAGTGGGCTGGTCAAGGGACGACTGCTGGGCTAACACCGCACCGTTGCAAATAGCATATGGGCGGCTACTCTATAGATGATTGCCGATAAGGCGCCTTTTGCTCCGTTAGCTGGTCGGCCTGGCGCGTGGCAGCTTCGGTCCCGGGATCGCCAAAAAGCGTCATCCTTGACAGGCTCGGGCTCCGCCATCCATGGCTCCGCACGTCCCGGAACCAGAGCTGTCACACACCAGACCTCAGTGCAGGACTCTTAGTCCAGACCCATTCGAGGCCGGAGTCGTCAGGCCCCCTCACGAAAATGTGCGGAGCCATGGATGGCGCGAGCCCAAGCCCAGCATGGATGCTGCTTTTGGCGGTTTTCATGAGGGGGCCTGACGACTCCGGACCGTGCAGGTCAATCGGAATCATGCTGCGTTATGGGTGCGCAGGCAGCGACCCGGGCGGGCCGATTCGCACGGCTTGAAAAGAGACCTCGACTCCAGCCAGCGCAGCGCAGCAATACCGTATTTCAACAACCTGATTGGCGTTACACTACCCGCATATGGCCGGACGAATCCCACAAACCTTCATTGATGACCTGCTGGACCGCGTCGACATTGTCGAGGTGATCGACCGGCGGGTAAAGCTGAAGAAAACCGGCAAGAACTACAGCGCCCGCTGCCCCTTTCACGAAGAAAAAACACCCTCGTTTTCCGTCAGCCCCGACAAGCAGTTCTATTACTGCTTCGGCTGTGGCGCCGGCGGCAACGCCCTGGGCTTTATCATGGACTACGAGAACCTGGAGTTCCCGAAGGCCATCGAAACCCTGGCCAGCAGCGTCGGCATGGAAGTACAGCGGGAACCCTCACGCGGAGGCCAGGCCCAGGAGCAGCGTGAGGAAAGCAACAAGTCCCTGTACAAGCTGCTGGAACAGGTCGCCAATTACTACAAACTCCAGTTGCGCCAGCACCCGCAGCGCGGCAAAGCCGTGGAGTACCTGAAGCAGCGCGGTCTCACTGGCCAGATCGCCGTACAGTTCGGCATGGGCTTCGCGCCTCCGGGGTGGGACAACCTGATCAACGCATTGGGTGACAGCGACGAGAAAAAGCAGCTGCTGATGAAAGCGGGCATGCTGGTAGAGAACGATAAGGGCCGCATCTACGACCGCTTTCGCGATCGCGTGGTGTTTCCGATCCGCGATCAACGCGGCCGCGTTATCGCCTTCGGCGGACGTGTGCTGGGTGACGACAAGCCCAAGTACCTCAACTCCCCCGAGACCGAGGTCTTCCACAAGGGCCGGGAACTGTACGGCTTTTACGAGGCCCTGCAGGCAAACCGCAGGCTGGAGCGGCTGCTGGTCGTGGAAGGCTATATGGATGTCATCGCCCTCGCCCAATATGGCATCAACTATGCCACCGCGACATTGGGCACAGCGACCAGCAAGACTCACCTGGAACGGGTTTACCGGCGCTGTCCGGAAGTGATCTTCTGCTTTGACGGTGACGACGCCGGGCGCAAAGCCGCGTTCAGGGCACTGGAGTCTGCCCTGCCCTGCATGGAAGACGGCCGACAGGCGCGCTTTCTGTTCCTGCCAGAAGGCGAAGACCCGGACACCGTCGTGCGCAGTGGCGGAGCCGCCCAGTTCGAAGCTTTACTGGCAGCCGCGCAGCCCCTTGAAGACTTCCTTTTCACCGCAGTTGCCGAGGGCATCGATACCAGCACCCTCGATGGCCGGGCGCGCCTGAGCAAACTGGCGCTGCCTTATATCCGCCAGTTGCCCGAGGGCGTGTACCGGCAATTGATGTTCCAGGCACTCGCCGAGCGTACCGGGCTGGAACTGGAGAGCCTGATGCGGCTCGAAGTCCTGGCACCCACCCCGGCCCCGACACGCGAGCAATCGGCACCCTCGGCAACGCCCGAAGCCCTGCCGGCAATGCCGCAGGACTTCCAGGATGTGCCACCACCGGAATTGGACGATTATGCGCATTTCAGCGCTGAAGATAACGCGCAGCACTCGCCAGCAACAGACCCCGTCCCCAGCACACCGGTAAGGGGTTATTCCAACCTCGCACAGAGTGCCATCGCCCTGATCTTGCACAAACCCGAGATTGCCCGCGGCGTGCAGACCGCGAGCCTGGAGGATCGCAGTGGTGAAGACGTCATGCTGCTCAAGGCCTTGATAGAGCTTGTGCAACGCCGCCCGGAGTCCAACACGGGTATGTTGCTGGGCCATTGGTACGGCACCCCCGAGGGCGCGTTGCTCAATCGCCTGGCCGGCCAGGAGCGACTGATTCCCACCGAGGGCATAGAGCGCCAGTTCGCCGACACCATGCACAACCTTGCGCATCGTCTGCCACATCAATCAAAACTGACAGAGCAGGTCGACAAACTCAAACTCACCAACTACGCTGAAGTGAGCGAATTGGAGAAGCAGCGATTAAGGGAACTGTTGCAGGAAAAATGGCAGCGCGATGAAGAGCGTAATCGCCGCGACCACTGATGTGACTATCCCTGCTTAACGCGTGTTTTTCTTTCGCCACGCGCCGTTGTAATCGGCTGATAAGCCCTCATATAAGAAAAACCGATTATCAGGGCATAATCGGACCGTATTTAACTAAATATCCCGGCTTTTAGGTGGTTATAGCACCGGTTCATGTCTATAATTGCCGGCTGAATTTTTTTTGCTTATTTAAAGGTGCCAGCTTAATGACCGATGTGGTACAGCAACAATCCCGCCTCAAAGCCCTGATCGCCAAAGGCAAGGAGCAGGGCTACCTGACCTACGCCGAGGTGAACGATCACCTCCCCGAGGACATCTCTGATCCCGACCAGGTTGAAGACATCATCCAGATGATCAACGACATGGGTATTCAGGTCTTCGAGCAGGCTCCGGATGCCGACGAACTGCTGATGACCGAGGGGGACTCCTCGGCAGATGATATTGCCGCAGCTGAAGCCGCCGCCGCATTGGCCGCCGTGGAAACCGAAGCGGGCAGAACTACAGACCCGGTGCGTATGTACATGCGCGAAATGGGCACGGTTGAGCTACTCACGCGTGAGGGCGAGATCGTCATTGCCAAGCGCATCGAGGAAGGTATTCGAGAACTGCTGGCGGCTCTCGCGCTTTACCCTGGTGCGGTAAAGCAGATTCTGAACGAATACGAACTGGTGACCAAGGAAGAGCGACGCCTCGCTGACATCATGGTCGGCTATCTCGACCCGGCTGAACACGTTCCCTCCGCTGCCGAGATGGCGGAAGCTGCGGCAAACTCCAATACTGACGATGACGACGACGAAGAAGTCGACACCGGGCCGGATCCGGTTGAGGCCAAGAAACGCTTCACGGCCCTCAAACGCCAGTACAACAAAACCGAAAAGACTATTGCTGCCAAGGGTCGCCAGGACCCTGCCAGCGTCAAGGAAATGGAAAAGCTGGGCGAACTGTTCAAGTTCTTCAAGCTCACCCCCCGTGTCTTTGATCCCATCAGTGACACCCCCCGCAATATCCTCACCGCGGTGCGCGACCAGGAGCGGGAAATCATGCGCCTTGCTATCAAGGTATGCGGCATGCCCCGTAAGGACTTCATCAGCTCCTTCCAGGGCTCGGAAACAGATCTCAAGTGGGTATCCCGGCATGCGCGCAAGAAGGACTATGGCAGCAAGCTCACTGCGGAAAAAGATACCATCCAGCGACTGCAACGCAGAATCAAGCAGGTAGAAGAGCAAAGTGGCCTGACCGTCAGCGAGATCAAGGAAATTAACCGCCGCATGTCGATGGGCGAAGCCCGTGCACGCCGTGCCAAGAAAGAAATGGTGGAGGCCAACCTGCGGCTGGTGATCTCCATTGCCAAGAAGTACACCAACCGCGGCCTGCAGTTCCTCGACCTCATCCAGGAAGGCAACATCGGCCTGATGAAGGCCGTGGACAAATTTGAATACCGCCGTGGCTACAAGTTCTCCACCTATGCAACCTGGTGGATTCGCCAGGCCATCACTCGCTCCATTGCCGACCAGGCGCGCACCATCCGCATTCCCGTGCACATGATTGAGACTATTAACAAACTCAATCGTATTTCCAGGCAGATGCTGCAGGAAATGGGTCGCGAACCCACGCCGGAAGAACTGGGCGAACGCATGGACATGCCGGAAGACAAGGTACGCAAGGTACTCAAGATCGCCAAGGAGCCGATCTCCATGGAGACGCCCATCGGCGACGACGAGGATTCGCACCTGGGTGACTTTATCGAGGACAACACCATTTCCTCACCGGTTGATTCCGCGACCGGGCAAGGACTGCAGGAAGCCACCAAAGAAGTCCTGGCAGGACTTACTGCCCGGGAAGCCAAGGTGTTGCGCATGCGTTTCGGTATCGACATGAACACCGACCATACGCTCGAGGAAGTTGGTAAACAGTTCGATGTGACTCGTGAACGTATTCGCCAGATAGAGGCGAAAGCCCTGCGTAAGCTGCGCCATCCGACCCGTTCGGATTACCTGCGCAGCTTCCTCGACGAATAAGCAACCAGCACCGCATCTGCTGCCCTGATCACCGTTACCAACGGTGATCAGGGACGCGGCATCACCAGCTCGCCCTCAGCAAGTCCCCCAACCACTTCGATCATTCCCTGACCCACGGGGCGACCAAGGCGAACAAAGCGGCGCACTATCGCCCCTTCCTCTGCCACCCATACGACATCCAGCTGACCCACCTGGGCCACGCGCTGGGCGGGCACCAACAATCGGCTGCGCTCGCCGGCGGGCACCAGCAGTCGAGCGTACATGCCCGGCAACAGGTTCTTCTCACTGGGCAACACTGCTTTCACCAGAAAGCTGCGCGAACCCGTGTCCGCCGCCGGCACAATCTCTTCCAACCTGGCGTTAAAGGTCTTTTCAATGGAAGGCACCTCCACCGTCAGCTCCTGACCCATTGCCAGGGACAGGGCCAGCTCTTCACGCACGTGCGCCTCTACCCAGAGCGAGAACGGATTGTAGAGAGAAAGTAATTTGCCTCCCGGGGAAGCGGTATCACCGGGTTCGGCAAAGCGATCCACGACCCGACCGGCTATCGGTGAGCGAATCTCACTGAAGCCCACAGCGGCCTCTGCTTCCTCCAACGACTGGCGGGCGGAGGAGAGGTCCGCCTCCAGGGCCGCGGCGTCGGCGCGTGCTGCGTCGCGAGCTGCCACGGCAATCAAGCCGCGTTTGTGCAGGGTCTCGGAACGAGTCAGGTTTTGTTGCGCTTCGCGCATCCTTGCCTCAACCGACTGCACCCGATCACGGGCTTGCTGGGCGCGGGCGAGCAGGTCCGCCTGCTCCAGTTCCAGCAACAGCTGGCCCTCCTCAACATAGTCTCCCGCGCGCACATTGATCGCAGTGATCCGAGCGAGTAATCGCGAGGAGATAATCGTCGCCTCCTTCGCTTCTACCGATGCCGGAACCGGTTCGGTGACGGCGGCGACCTCAGCGACAACGGCAACCGCGTCGGCAGTGTCTACGCTGGCGGACGGCGCCATGCCCGGCTCGATTTTGTCGTGGAAATATCCGGCCATCCACGCCACCATCAATAACAACAGTACAACGGCAACCAGCGGAAGCAGCAGTTTTTTCATCATCACAGCTCCTCGGCCGATGAGACCACGCCCTGTGGCGCCTCACCCGGCTTGTCAAACACCAGCATGTACACCAGGGGCACCACTATCAGGGAGAACGCGGTGGAGGCAACAATGCCAAAAATAATCGCCAGCGCCAGACCGGAGAACACCGGGTCCAGGGTAATGATCAGGTTACCCAGCATGGTGGTTCCCGCGGTCAGCAACACCGGGCGCATGCGCACGGAACCCGCCTGCAACAGCGCATCGCGAATACTCGCGCCGCGGTCCCTGGCCTGGGCGATGAATTCGACCAGAATCAGCGAGTTGCGCACCACAATCCCCGCTAGCGCGATCATGCCGATCATGGCGGTAGCCGTGAATAAAACCGGATCGGGCGCGCCCGCTACCCAACGCTCACCGAATTGGTTCATCGCCCAGAAGCCGGGCATGATGCCAATTACGGTCAGCGGTATGGAGAGCATGATGATCAATGCCAGCGAGGTAGAACTGGTCTGCACACGCAGGACAAAGAAGATCGCCGCCAGCGCAAAAGCGTAGCCCAGCCCCATATCGCGAAAGACATCCTTGGTAATTCGCCATTCGCCCTCGCCTGTCCACTGCACGTCCGTGCCCTCCGGTAAACTCCAGCCGTCGCCGGCACCGCTGCTGAGAAACGTGCGAGACTGCCAGTCATTGGCACTACCAGGCGGCTCATTCATGTCCGCGTGGACGTCAGCGATAATTTCCGCCGGCGTGCGCCCATTGAGCTCGCTCATCACATACACCACCGGACGCAGGTCCTTGCGGTGAATCATCTGGTCAGCCAGGCCCTCTTCAAATACCCCCAGTTCACCCAGGGCCGCCAGCGGTTGCGGTGCCACTTCCAGCCCCTGTGCAGTAGTGGTCTGGGCAACGCCCTGGCGCCCTTTTACCAGCAAACGCTGAAAATCATTGTCTGCTACACGCTGTTGCGGGTGGAGGCGCAGTTCGATAGGCAGCGGACTGGCTTCATCCGGCAGTTGCACATATCCAGCCACATAACCCTGGTTGGCCATCGCCAGTGTCTGCGCGATGTCCTCGGTAGCAATTCCCGAGATCGCGGCTTTCTGCTTGTCGGTAATGAAGCGCAAACGGGTCCTGTCCGCCTCAATGGTAGAGTCGATTTCCACCACATGTGGCTCACGCGCCAGGCGCGCCATCAGCGCGCGAGCACCCTCTTTCTGCACCGCATAGGGTGTCGCTGGGTCGCCATAGATTTCGGCAACCAGTGTGCTCAACACCGGCGGTCCAGGGGGTACTTCCACCACTTTGATTTTTATACCGTCCACGCTGAAAGGACGAAGGTGTTCTCGCAGGCGCAACACCAGACCATGGGACTGTTGCGCGCGGTCTGCCTTGTCGGCAAGCGTGATGCGCAAGTCTCCAAGGTTTGGCGCCACCCGCTGGTAATAACGACGTACCATGCCGTTAAAATCTATCGGCGAGGGCTCCCCAACAAAGGCCGCGACCGCCCGAACCTCCGGCAGCCTGGTCACCTCGGTGGCGAGCTTCCTGGCCATCGCCGCGGTCTGCTCCAGACTGGCACTTTCTGGCATGTCGATCAGCACCTGAACCTCATTCTTGTTGTCAAAGGGCAACAATTTCAAAGGCACCAGGCGGAACAGGGGCAGGCTTGCGGTAATCACGAACAATCCAAGCACCAGCCAAAGGCTCATTTTTGCGCGGCTGCGATTGTCCAGCAGTGGCGCCATAAATCGTCCGTACGCACCGCCGTCTGCCGTTACGTTGCTATCGGTCGCTGGCGTGTCCTGCAACAATCGACTTGCCAGCCAGGGTGTCACCAGGAACGCAACCAGCGTACTGGTGACCACACTGGCCGGCACATTGAATGCCATGGGCGCCATATAAGGACCCATCATCCCGGTGATGGCAGCCAGTGGCAGGAAGGCGAAGATAATCGTTACCGTGGACATGATCAGCGGCACCCGGATCTCACTCATGGCGGCGACCACTCGCTCGCCCGGGGAAAGGTCCTTGCGTCCCATGAACCGACTGATGTTGTCGACGCCGGTAATCGGGTCGTCCACCAGCAGACCCAGTGAGAGGATCAGGGCGAAAAGGGTGACGCGATTAATGGTGTACCCCAGCGCCATATCCATGGCCAATGTCAATCCATAGCAGATAGGCACCGCGAGACCCACTACCAGGGCAGGTCGCCAGCCCAGGAAAACACCGATAAATATCACCACGGTAAAAATCGCAAAGCCCAGGCTACTGGCCAGGTTGTTTACCTTTTCGTTCGCCGTTTGACCGTAGTCGCGCAATACTTCTACTCGCACTTCCTGCGGCAGGACCTCCGCTTTCAGTTCGGCCATCACGGCATGTACTTCGCGGGCTACACCCACAGCATTGGACCCCGGCTGCTTGGCCACCGAGATAGCAACCATGGGCTGCGTGCCGATATCACCCACTGCATGGTGTTCAGAGAAGCCAATCCAGGTATAGCTCTCGGGCTCGGCCGGGCCGTCGATAATTTGCGCGACATCGCGCAGGTAGACAGGCACGCTGTCGATTACGTTGATGACGAAGTTCTCGAGCTCCGCAGCATCGCGCAACACATCACCCGCCTGCAATTCAATGGACTGATTGCCAAAGGTCCAGTCGCCGGCACTGACCAGAACATTGGACACGGCCAGCGCATTGACGATGTCCTGGGCCGTGGTGCTGCGAGCGCCCAACCTTTCAGGATCTATCAGGATACGCACTGTACGCGGCCGCCCACCCACCACGTTGACCTCGCTGGTACTGGGTATCCCCTGCAAGAAGGTCGAAACCTCGTCTGCCATACGCCGCAATTCAAAGTCGCTGTAGCGCTCCGGATCATCACTCCAAAGCCCCAGCATGACGATGGGCACATCATCGACTTCCACCGGTCGCATCATCCAGCGACTGACCACGGGTGGCAGTTCATCCTGGTTTGAATACAGTTTGTTGTAGGTATTGAGGATGGAATCTTCTCTATCCTCACCGACATAAAAACTCAGGGTAACCGCGGCTTGTCCGGTTCCCGTGGACGAGTAAACATGCTCCACCCCGGGAATCTGCGCTAACAGTTTCTCCAGGGGAATGGTCACCTGCCGCTCTACCTGCGCCGCTTCCAGGCCAGGCGCCTCTACCAGCACATCCACCATGGGGACGACTATCTGCGGCTCCTCTTCGCGAGGTGTATAGAGCAGCGCCAACAGGCCGGCGAGCAAGCCTGCGACAAAAATAAGTTTGGGCAGGCCGCCACGCAGGGCGTAGTGGATCAGACGATCAACAGGATGGCTCATGGTTTGCAAGGTTTCCCGGATACCGCGTTACTGAAACGCGCAACCCGGTTGCCGTCCCATCTTTTTGAGGACAATCGCCAGCGGGCAAAATCCGGTAAAGGCAGCCTGCAGCAGGTTTGCACCGACAAAAGCGGTGAACCACAACCAGTATTGAGAATGGAGGTAACCCAGCGCGAGGCTGGCCAGTACAAAGAAGCCGGCGATAGCCAGTACCAGTCTGTCAACATTCATAGCGATCTCCTCAGGACTTCAGCTTTTCTATGCCCATCATTTTCAAAATGAATTTCTCATGCACAGGATCCGTACTGCCCGTGCGCACCTTACGCATGTGGTACTTCTCAAATGCGACTTTCGCCAGGTGTACCCACTTGCCTTTCCTGGCCCAGGTCACGTTGCGCGGCGGTATCTGCGGTATGGCAACGAAGGCGGCACCGCTGTCGCCCATGTCGGCAAGGCAGATGGCAGCCCAGGTAGCCTCATGGGAGGGTTCCTTGCCCTCTATAGCCTGGTGAATGTTCTTTACCGTGGCAGCAACCATGGACTCAATCATGTAGCCAGTCTTGGGCACACCAGTGGGCACCGGCGTCGGTTTATTGGGCGCGATTGCCACACACACGCCCACCGCATAAACGTTCTGGAATGCCGGGTTGCGATTGAAATCATCGATGAGAATGAAACCGCGCGGATTGTCCAGACCTTCTATGCCGCGGACTGCATCAATCCCGGTAAACGCGGGTAACACCATGGAGTAGCTATGGGGCAGTTCGTGACGCTTCTTCTCGTCTCCGTTCTCGTCACACTCGGACACGATCATCACGTCTTCACGTACTTCGACGATTTTGGCATTGCATATCCAGTCGATGTGACGCTGGCGGAACTCATTCTCCAACAAACCCTTGGAGTCACCCACACCGTCCAGTCCCATGTGCCCGATATACGGCTCAGAGGTGACATAGGTCATTGGCACCTTGTCGCGAACCTTGAGCTTGCGCAGCGCCGCATCAGCAATAAACGCATACTCATAGGCTGGCCCGAAGCAGGACGCACCCTGGGCTGCTCCGACAATCATCGGCCCCGGGTTCTGCACAAATTGCTTCCAGTCATCCTGCGCCGTGATCGCATGGTCGACATGGCATACGGATTTGGTGAAGCCATCCGGGCCCAGGCCCGGTATTTCTTCAAATGCGAGCCTGGGGCCCGTGGCAATAGCCAGGTAGTCGTAATCCACGCTGACTGCCGTCATTGAGCTCGATACGATTCTCGGACGGATGCACGCGTTTCACACCTAAAGGTGAGAAAACGATACCCTTGCGCTCAAAATACGGCGCGAGTTCTACGACTACCTCCTTGCGTTTACGCCAATCCACAGCGACCCATGGATTGGAAGGCACAAACTGGAACTCCGGTGAGTCGGAAACCACCATTACCTCGTGGCTGGGGCCCAGTTCTGCTTTCAACTCGTAAGCCAGCGAAACACCGCCGATGCCCGCTCCCATTACCACTACCTTTGCCATGCGGCCTCCCTACCCTTGCGGGTTCAGTTTTACTTATGATTCTGCGCAGTAAACGCTGTGCAATGTCTCAAGCACCGCACGTACCTCTGCGTTATCCAAGGAATAGAAGATGCGCTGCGCGTCACGTCGGGTGCTGACGATGCCTGCCTCACGCAGGCGCGCCATGTGTTGGGATATCGCGGACTGGCTGAGTCCGGTCAACTGTTCCAGCTCACCTACCGTATGCTCGCGACTGACGAGGGCGCAGAGCACCATCAGGCGACTGGAATTGGCCAGTGACTTCAGCAGCCCCGCAGCAGCGTCGGCGTTATTTTGCATCGCGGATAAATCCACAGCATCTGCCTGCACATCAAATTCGAATCACTATATTAGATATTCTTTATATTAGAGTCAACTAATACTAAGGTCGAAAGCCAGGCGCAATTCGGGCGATGACGAGGCAGGGACAATAAAAAAAGTTTGCCGAAATAAATCCAGAGCAAACACAGGGCCGTAACAATGTTTAGGTAATTGCTGCTGGCGACGACACAGCGCGGGAGGGGCGCAGCCAGACAGCAGGTTACTCACAGGAGTATTTGATCACTTATTCAGGTTAATTATTGGAGCTTACTATGAACAACAAATTGTCTACTGCTATCGCCTCTGCCGCACTTGCTATGGGTCTGTCTGCCGGCGCACAAGCCTCCGCCTTTGGCGACTGCGCAGCAACCAGCCTCGCCAACTTCGATGGCACCATCGTCGACGCTGCCGTAGCAACCCCGGAGCTGAGCACCCTCGTAGACGCGGTAACCGCTGCTGGTCTGGGTGATGCGCTGGCAACCACTGACGACATCACCGTCTACGCGCCCACCAACGACGCATTCGCCGCGCTGCCCGCACCCTTGCTGGACGCTGCCCTGGCCGATGTAGACCTGCTTACCGGCATTCTGACTTACCACGTGTCCACCGGTTCACAGGACCCGCGCAAATTCCCGGGTTCGGTCGCCACACGTCGCGACACATTGCAGGGTCAGTCAGTCTACTTCTCCCGCCACAATGGTGAAGCACGCGTCAACAACGCTGCAGTTACCTGCCAGGGCGTAAGGGCATCCAACGGCATCGTATGGGTTATCGACAGCGTGCTGCTGCCGAACCTGTAAGACTCGCTATATGGCACCCGGTCTACGGGTGCCAGGCCAAACCGGTTGCAGGGCCTACGGCAACACCATGTCGGCCCTGCTCACCATCACTTCTTGCGACTTTTCCGACAACAGCCCATATCCTTCTTGCTTGATATCTGACACGTAGAGCCATTGGGCATTCACGGTGTCTGACCCAAACCTGACTTCAAGAAACCCCCTGTCCGAGAGGTTGGCGTACTTCAGGTCATCCACCAGCTGGGCTGCAAGCGGCGCGAACAGCTGCGCATTATCCACCCCTAACTGATCCTCGGCGCCGGGCGACGTCACACTGGTACCGGCAAACTCAACCCCCACCGGCGTGCCATCGGCCAGGGTCAACTGTGAAGCCCAGCTGTTATGGCTGTCACCGGCCAGGACCACCAGGCCCGCGTTGAGCTGGCTGGCCTGCACCAGTAAATCCTCACGCTCAAAGTCATAGCCATCCCAGGCATCCAGGTTCAACGGGATCGCAGAGTCCAGCAGGGCCTGCTCTGCGGGCGTACGCTCTTCGGGAGGCTTGGCCTTGGCCGCCAATGCGGCGAGCAAAGCAGCAGTGGCCTCCGCAAGACCCCCGTCGCCAATGCCGATAAGTGGCCGCACCAACGGTTCCGGCATTACCAGCCGGGCCATCAGCACCTGCTGGCCCAACACCTGCCAACGCGCAGTGCTGTCTGTTAGCGCCTGTTTTAGCCAATCGCGCTGTGTCTCACCCAGAATAGAGCGACCAGGGTCGGCTGCGGCAGCGCGCACTGCATCCACGTCAATCAAACCGCCATTGGCAAAATCCGCATACTCGAGCTGCCTGTCCCGCCCGATCACCCGGGTATCGAGCATCATCAGATCCAGCAAATCACCATAGGCGAATCGGCGATAGGTGATTTCCCGTTCGGAGGCAGGGGGGCGCACCGGCAACCACTCATACCAGGCCTGGATCGCCTGCGCACGGCGCTCGAAAAAATCACCTTCAGTTTCCGGGTCATGATTTTCGGCGCCCTCTTTCCAGGTATTGTTAGCCACTTCGTGATCATCCCAGACCACGATGAAGGCATGCGCCGCATGACAGGCCTGCAGGTCCGTGTCTGAGCGATACTGCGCGTAACGCCGCCGGTAATCCGCAAGGACAAGCAACTCGTTCGCAGGTTCAGACACGCGCCCCAGCGCCTCGGCATCGTCACTGGCATAGCCGTCCGCCGGGTACTCGTAGATGTAGTCGCCAAGGTGCAGCACGGCGTCGTAATCCCGGTTGGCAATTTCACGGTAGGCGTGGAAATAACCCGCTGGAAAATTGGAACAGGACACCACCGCAAAACTCGCCGCGGCGACTGAACCGGAGGGCGCCGTGGTCGCCCGTCCAACCGGGGAAACGTTGTCGCCACTGGTAAAACGATAATAGTAACGCGAGGCCGGTGCCAGGCCGGAGGCGTCAACTTTTACCGTGTAATCAACGTCCGAGGTGGTGATGCCGCTGCCCCGGCCCAGCACATCGCTGAATTCCTCATCACTGGCAATTTCCCAATCCACCTGCACTGTGCCCTCGCGCTCCGGGGTCAGACGGGTCCACAGGATGACCCGATCCTGCAGCGGGTCACCTGAAGCGACACCATGCAGGAATCGGGCAGGTACCGAGGGCTCCCTTCGTCTGTCGGAGCTGTCGGAGCAGCCGATCAGATTAGCGCCAAGTAGCGGCAACAGGCCCGCTGCAGTCATACCCTGTACGATACGACGCCGTGTCAGGTCAGGTTTCTTGTCCATGAATGCGTGCTCCGACTGGGTGAATGATTGGTATACCAGCTTTTTGTTAAAGCTAAAACCACGCTCACCCGCTCTCTGGCAGCAGGCTGCCCGACGACTGACTGCTCAGGTTCACAGCTGGTCTTTGCACTATGCGCAGTGCCCGGATTGAGCACGTCACTCACGCCGAGGTCAAAGCGCAGCAGGCCAGCCTCACAGCGCTTGCGCAAATACGCTGCTGCTTCCAAACCACGCTCCACTATATGCTGGGCCTCGCGTGATGACAGTCGATAGTTAGCGCGCACAGCACTGGCCACAGGACCTGACTGGCGAAAGTCCGCAGCGAGCCGCTGCAGGCGCTGGTAAAGACCTGCATCCATATGCCGCCAGCCCTCCAACATGCCGGTACTGCGTGCATAGTTGGCATAACCCGAGCGCACGCCTGCATCGTTATCGTTGAGGACTGTCACCCGCAGTTTCTGCGCGCCGCCCGCGGGCGGTGCTGCATCGCTACTGCGCAATTCCCCCTGTTCCTGCCAGACCCAGCGCCACAGATAGTCAACATTACCAATCCGGTCCTGCTGGCCCAGAATGTAATCGAGCAGCACCAGTTCGGTGATTTCATGCATCCACCAGGCAACCTGGCTGTGACTGATGTCGGCGGGCATGGCCTTTGCAATTCCGTCATCCTGGCGCGAGGCCTTGATGCCTTGCGCCACTGCGTCTGCCAGCGGAGCATCCGTACGCAGGGCGATAAACGGTGCGGTACGCTGAAAATCCCGGTTCTGCCCCTCGCCCCAACCTGAGGCCCGTGTGCCATTGACCTCCGGACCATAACGCCTGCCTTCTGCCAGTAACAATACGCCCCAAAGCCTGTTACCGCCGTCAACAAACAGCTCACGCTGATGGCTATACTGCCCGGGGGCGGCCATAGCGCGGTCCATCTCCAGCCAGCCTTCATGGAGCATGCGGGTGCTTTTATGATCGCTGTACTCAAGGCCGGGAGCCACTACTCGACGACGATAATCAGCTGCGGGAAAACTCACGGGCACGGCCACGGGCACCTGTAAACGGGTCTCCAGCAGCCGGCTGAAGTGGTAGTAGAGCAAACTCGCGGGGGCAAAAGTGCCACTGGTCTTACGGCCATTCAATGTATTCTTGAAGAAAGCCAGCTCACGGCTGGCTTCATCCCGGGCGGAACCGCCACGTGCGCAAACGTCTTTTTCAAAAGCCGCTGCGCGGCCTTCCCAGGATGTACCCGCCAAGGTCGTAAACCAGCGCTGCAGGGCTGGTACTCCAGGTCTTGGGGCACAGCGCAACAGAACCGCCGCTGAAGTCGATGGCGCAAAACGCCTGTTCATGGGCGCTATCATTCTCTGCAGTCGTCGCAGCCAGCGGCGGCAATGGTGCACACTGTGCAGACTCCTGTGCAATCGCCGGCGCTGCCAGCAATATTACCAACGGCAGCGTCATCGCCCACGCTTTGATTCCCATATGTCACTCCTGTCGGGTTACCGATCTATCATAATGGCGTTTTGCACTCAGTGCCCAGAGCGCAATACTAGCCCAATCACCCGACACTGCCACGCTTAAGCAGGTCATAGACCCGAAGCCATAGACCCGAAGCAGAAAATGCATTCAAATAAGCACATGAGAATATTGGTAACCCTGCTGCTTGGCTTGCTCTGCCCTTTAACGGCCAGCGCAGGAGAAAACCTGCGCATCGCGGTGATCTCCGACATCAATGGCCGCTACGGCTCCACCGCTTACGCCCCGAGAGTCGCCTCGGCGATCGAGCACCTAGTGGCGATGGCACCGGACGTGGTCATCAGCACCGGCGACATGGTGGCCGGGCAACAGACCTCCCCTCCCCTCTCGCGGGTTGAGTTGGAAGCAATGTGGCGTAATTTTCACCACACGGTGCAGCAACCACTGCAAAAAGCGAACATTCCACTGGTGATGACACCAGGCAATCACGATGCATCCGCCTATCCGGGTTTCGAAGACGAGCGGGCCATGTACGCCGACTACCACCGCACCAACCCATCGCTGCTGCCAATAGCAGACGGCGGCAACTTTCCCTTCTATTTCAGCACCACTGTTGGGGCGTTGAAACTGATTTCCCTGGATGCCACGCGCACTGGCCCGCTGAAACCCGGGCAACGCCAATGGCTGGCAGCGGAACTTGATAAGAAGACAACGACCCATACCCTGGTATTCGGCCACCTGCCGCTGCAACCGGTGGGCAGTGGACGCGAGCGCGACGTCATCAGGGACCCGGCGCTTGAGCAGTTACTGCGTGAGGCCTCGGTCAGCGCCTACTTGAGCGGACACCACCACGTTTACTATCCGGGCCATCGTCAGGGCATAGATATGCTCAGTATCGGTAATCTTGGCGGCAATCAGCGCCCGCTGACAGGCACCACACAGCGCACCGGTTTCAGCTTCGCCATGATCGAGTTGAGTTCCAGCGGCGAGATGACAGTCGCTTCCTACCTCGCACCCGACTACCAGAAAACACTGGACGTAACGAGCTTACCGACGACAATCGGCAACGGCGAAAACCGGCTTCAGCGCCGTGACATACCAGCAGCGCAAATAGCGAATGACCCACAAGCGGAGGCAAAACCATGACAGGCGCATACAGTATCTTCACCCCACGGTTGTGCGTTTTCGTCTGCGCAGCCTGTTTTGCGAGCACGGCAATCGGCAACGAAGACAGTGACAACATGATTGCCAGTGGGCTCGCATGCGATAGCACGCAGCTGACGACAACAGGGCAGTGCAGTCTGTCCAGTGGCCCGGTCAGCTTTCAACTCCTTGCCACTGACGCCGGCTCGCTGAACACGCTTACCCTCGCAACCCGTGGTCTGGAGCATGACGCTGGCCCCTATTCAATTGAACTCGACGGCAGCGCCTATGGTGCGCAGTTGGCGGACCTGGACGGCAATGGCTGGCCAGAAGTCTACGTGTACGTCAGTTCAGCCGGCAGCGGCAGTTATGGGTCGCTGGTTGCCTATGCGGTAAACAATGGCAAATCCGCCACCCCCATCTATCTGCCACCCCTGGATGCAGGTGCCCGCGAACATGCCGGCTACCAGGGCCACGATGTTTTCCACGTGACGGAAAGTCGCCTGATCCGGCGTTATCCGATATACCGTGACAGTGATACCAACGCAAAAGCCAGCGGTGGCACACGCCAGGTGGAGTATCGCCTTACAGCTGGGGAAGCAGGCTGGGTTTTGGCCGTGGACCGAGTCACGGAAGATTGAAGATCAGCTCTGCGCCTGGGGCACCCAAAACCATAACCCCTTGCCAAGCGATTCCCTTTGCGAGGATGATAATGCCCCGCGACTAAAACAAAGCAAAGACAAAGAAGGGACAGAACCATGGATATACTGGAGATAAAAGAAAAACGCACCCTCTCACGGGAAGAGGCAGCCCAGGTGCTGCGCCGCATTGCCGACTCGCTCGCGCGACACAATGAGTTGCAGTTCACTCGCGAGGGCAAAGCACTGCACGTAAAGGTTCCGGACGAAGTAGAGCTGGAAGTCGAACTGGAGATAGAGAGCGACGAAACCAGCCTGGAAATTGAGCTGAACTGGTAGCGCGGGCAAGCAGCCGCGCCACGCCAATGCTCGGCAGGGGCAAGCGTACCGGAATACGCCCTGGCATCGCACTGCATTGGCGCGGCCGCGGTGAGGACTACCCCTACCGGGAGACATTCACTCTACCGCGGCACCGGGGCGCGATCTTTGTGGTGGCGTTGCTCGACCTGATCTTCCTGGTTCCCGCGCTCCTCACCTTTCGCGAAGCCAGCGACCTCTGGCAACAGGCAGACAGCCTGTTCAATCTTGTCATCGCCCTGTTCCTGACCTTCTGGCTGATGGGCTGGTCACTGGCACCGCTGCTGCTGACTGCAATACTGCTAATGCTGCTTTTTGGCAGGGAGTCGCTGGGTGCCAAACCGGGAGAACTGGCCATAGACCTTGGCCTGCCGGTCGTTGGCCTGCGCTTGCGCTATCGTGCACAGAGCATACGCAACCTGCGTATCGAGATCCCCGCAGAGCGAAGCGGCCGATCATGGCGCGGCAGCCACGCGGTATTCGACTATGGCGCTAACCAGGGCGCATTTGGCATTAATCTGCCCGCGGAAAGCCTGGCCGCCATACAGGAGCGCATTGAAACGTATACTGGCATCACCCTGCGCAAGGGCGAGGCCTCCGAGGATGAACTAACAGCCTCTTCCAGGCCTGCAGATGCATCGCTGCCACTGGCGGCAGTGTCGTCAACCGCCTCCCCGGGCCTGAGTTCTCCCTCCAGCCTGGTGCTGATTGCCGCGAACGTTGTCCCACTGCTGGGCGCCGTCTTCTGGAACTGGGACCTGGGTTTACTCATGCTGTTGTACTGGGCGGAGAGTGCCGTCATCGGCTTCTTCAACGTCTGCAAGATCGCGGTGATAGGCAAGTGGATGGCGCCGGGGGCAGCGATATTCTTCCTCGGCCACTTCGGTGGCTTCATGGCCATACACTTCCTGTTTCTCAACGCCCTGTTTTTACAGGACACCGGGGGCTCGGGGTCGGTTGATGCCAGCGTCAAACAGGTGGCTGAGCTCTTTCTGGGTATATGGCCAGCGCTACTCGCCCTGTTTATCAGCCACGGATTTTCCTTCTTCAGTAACTTTGTGGGCCGCCAGGAATACCGGCAGCGCACCATGCGCGAACAGATGTCAGAACCCTACAGTCGCATCATTTTCATGCATATGGTGATTATCTTTGGCGGTGCAGTGAGCATGATGCTGGGGGAAACGGCGCCAGTCATCATGGCAGTGATTGTTTTGAAGACCGGCTTTGACCTGCGCGCTCACCTCAAGCAACGCGACAACAGCAAGGCCCGCGGTGATTCACAGGGCAGAGAGAACCCTGCAGAGTAACTAGTCTTCTTTATTGCTTAACCTGGCCGCGAGATCCACCGGTAATGGGAAGACGATGGTATTGCTCTTGTCCCCGGCTATCTCAACCAGGGTTTGCAGATAGCGCAACGCAATAGCCTGGTCCTGCTGTGCAAGCACCTGGGCCGCCTCCGCCAGTTTTTCTGCGGCTTCAGCCTCACCCACGGCGTGAATAACCTTGGCGCGCCGCTCCCGCTCCGCCTCCGCCTGTTTGGCGATGGCGCGCACCATGGTCTCGTTCAGGTCTACATGCTTGAGTTCCACGTTGGCGACCTTGATGCCCCAGGCGGCTGTCTGCTTGTCGAGAATATTCTGTATATGCGCGTTCAGCTGCTCCCGCTCGGCCAGCATGTCGTCCAGCTCGTGCTGCCCCAGCACCGAGCGCAGCGTGGTTTGCGATAGCTGGCTGGTTGCCTCCAGGTAATTTTCCACCTGGATGATGGCCTTCTCGGGGTCCAGCACACGGAAATAGATGACCGCATTGACCTGCACCGAAACATTGTCACGAGAGATAACGTCCTGGGTGGGAACGTCCATGACAATGGTACGTAAATCCACTCTCACCATCTGCTGCAGAACCGGCACGATGATGATCAGGCCGGGGCCTTTGACCTTGTAGAACCGTCCCAGCATAAAGATCACACCGCGTTCGTACTCCCGCAGCACCCGGAACATGGACGCCAGCAGGGCAACTGCCAGCACCAACAGTACAACGCCAAAAAACTCCATCTCAAACATCAGCTGTTCTCCTTTTTACTCGGGCTTACCCTCAGCACCAGTCCGTCCAACGCGTCCACGGTGACCTCCTCGTGCTCAGCCAGCGACTGCTCGCTCTCGGCATGCCATAACTCACCGTCGAGGCGCACCCAGGTTCCCTCGGGGGTAATTCTTTCCACCACCGCAGCCTGACCCAGCAAATGCTCCACGCCAGTCACGGTGGCCTGGCGTCGGGCTTTCAGGATCAGGCCCAGGGCAATGGAGCACAGTGCTGCACTGAACACGGCAAAGGCAGCAATAAGGGGAAGCGCAATACGGTAGGCGGGCAGCTGGGTGTCCATCAGCATTACCGAGCCGAGCACGAATGCCGCCAACCCTCCCAGCCCGAGTATGCCAAAGCTGGGCGCAAAGGCTTCTGCCGTCATCAGACCTATACCGAGCAGTATCAACGCCAACCCGGCATAGCTCACCGGCAGTACCTGGAACGCATAGAGTGCCAGTAACAGGCACATGGCACCGAGCACACCGGGCAGGCCAATACCCGGATTATAAAATTCAATAATCAGGCCGTAGATGCCCACCAACATAAGAATATAGGCCACGTTGGGGTCGGTTATGACCGCAAGAAACTCACTGCGCCAGTCCACGGGGTGGTGATACAGCGTTAGATCGGCGCTGTTTATCAATTGCGCCTGACCATCGACAACCACCTCTCGCCCATCTGCGCGCTGCAGCAATTCGTCAACAGACTCGACCAGCAGGTCTATGACGCCCGCTTCCAGGGCATCTTCCGCCGACAGACTGGCGCCTTCGCGCACGGCGAGCTCCGCCCACTCGGCATTACGCCCACGCAGTTGTGCCAGGCTCTGAATATAGGCCACCGCATCATTGACAATCTTCTTCTCCATCGCCGAAGGCGTCGCCGCGGCGGCCGGGTCATCCTCGCCGGAGGAAGGTAAACTCCCCAGGTCGGGACCACCAATCTGCACCGGGGTGGCCGCACCCAGGTTGGTTCCCGGCGCCATGGCCGCTATGTGCGTCGCGTAGAGCAGATAGGTGCCTGCGCTTGCTGCATGGGCACCGCTGGGCGCAACGTAGCCAAGCACCGGTATCGGCGAGGCGAGGACCGCCTTGATCATGTCCCGCATGGCGCTGTCGAGGCCTCCGGGGGTATCGATACGCAGCACCACCAGCTCAGCGCCGGCTTCCTGTGCCTGCGCGAGGCCACGCACCATGTGGTCTGCGGTCGCCGGGCCTACTGCACCATCAACCTCCACCAACCACGCGTCGGCATAGCTGGCAGCCGAACCCAGGAATATCGCGATCGCACAGGACGTTACCAGGAACGCGCTTACCAATTTCTTCATCATATCTACAGTATAGGACAAGCTGGCGATGTCCTCCTGCGCCGGGCGCAAGCTTTCACCCGGCAGATTTCCGGCAATATTCATCCGCTCTCCTGATAGATCATCCCCCGGCGCACCATCCACTTCTCTGTCTCGACCACTATCAGCACCGTGGATGACAGTGCCAGGCAAACCAGCAGATCAAAGGCTGGCAGGGGCTGGGTGTGGAAAATACCGTTGAGCACAGGCAGGTAGATCACTGCCAGTTGCAACAGCAGGGTAATACTCACCGCCAGCACCATAGGCAGGTTGCTGAATATGCCAATACTCAGCAGCGCAGCGCGTTCGGAACGCACCGCCACGGAATGAAACAGCTGTGAAACGGTGAGCACCGTGAACACCACCGTTTGCCAGTGTGTCACTTCCCGATCAATCGCCCAGGCCATCGCCGCGAGGGATATACCCGCGATATACAGGCCGACCCAGATAATGTGTTGCCACATGCCATGCGCGAAAATGCTTTCCTGCGGAGGCCGCGGAGCACGCCGCATAATACCCGGCTCGGCGGGCTCGGCACTGAACGCCAGTCCGGGCAGGCCATCGGTCACCAGGTTGATCCACAATATGTGAATCGGCAGCAGGGGAATGGGCAGGCCCAGAAAAGGCGCCAGGAGCAGCGTCCATATCTCCCCTGAATTGGAGCTCATGGTGTCCTTGATGAACTTGCGAATGTTGTCAAAAATCGAACGACCCTCGCGTACCGCGCTCACAATGGTGGCAAAGTTGTCATCGAGCAGCACCATGTCAGCCGCTTCTCGCGCCACGTCTGTCCCCTTTTGGCCCATGGCGATGCCGATATTGGCGCGCTTCAGGGCGGGCGCGTCGTTGACTCCGTCCCCGGTCATGGCCACAAACTCACCGCGCTGCTGCAGTGCCTTGACGATTCTCAGTTTTTGCTCTGGCGTCACCCGCGCAAAAACACGGACGGTGTCCACCGCATGCTGCAAAGCCTCATCGTCAAGCGCCGCCAGCTGTTCGCCGCTCAATGCCCCTGCCCCCTCTTCGACGATGCCCAGTCGCCGGGCAATGGCCAGGGCGGTGCCCGGATGGTCGCCGGTGATCATCATCGGCTTGATACCCGCAGCAAGGCAGTCAGCTACCGCCTGGGGCACCTCCTCCCGTGGTGGATCGATGAGGGCGACCATACCGAGAAACTCCAGTTGCTGTTCCACCTCCTCAGGCGATGAGTCAGGCGGCAGCAAGTCCAGTTCCCGCCGGGCGAAAGCAAGCACGCGATAACCCTCTGCAGCCAGTGATTCCGCCTCCTGCAGCAAGGCATCATGCTGCAGGTCGTCGTTTCCATTCTCACCCCCTCCCTCCCGGTACTGCTTTACGCATAATGGGATCACTTGCTCTGGTGCGCCCTTGACGTAGGCCACCGCGGCGCTCCCCATACGGTGCAGTGTGGACATGCGCTTGCGCTCACTGTCGAAGGGAATCGCACTCTGCCGCGGATACTGCGCGGCAAGGGCCTCCTTGTCGAAGCCCGCCTGCCGCGCGGCAATAAACAGGGCAAGTTCCGTCGGCTCTCCCGCGGGCTCACCGGCGTCGGCCACCACGTCATTATTCAGCGCCATGGCCTGTCCGAGTTCCGTCGCAACCGCACCCGGCTCGAGCCCGGCCTGGCGCTGGCCAGCATAATAGAACGCCTCGACCGTCATCTGGTTACAGGTAAGCGTGCCGGTCTTGTCAGCGCAGATACAGGTGACTGAACCGAGGGTCTCTACGGCAGGCAGGTTACGGATCAGGGCATGGTGGCGGGTCAACTTGCGCGCACCCAGCGCCAACGAGACGGTGATGACCGCCGGCATGGCCTCGGGAATCGCCGCCACCGCCAGGCTGACTGCGGTAAGAAACATCAGCAGCGTGGGCTGGCCCTGCAACAGGCCAGCGGTAAATACGATGGCGCAAATGGCCAACACGGCCAGGGCCAGGTAGCGGCCGAAGCGGGCTAATCGCTGTTGCAGCGGTGTCTTTACCTTCGGCTCGCTGCTGAGTAACTCGGCGATACGACCCATTTCGGTCTGCTGGCCGGTCGCCACCACCAGGCCGCGGGCGCTGCCCCCGGTCACCAGGCACCCCCTGAAAGCCATATTGACCTGATCCGCCGGCGACAGCCCCTCACCCGGCAGGGCCTCAACCTGTTTGCGTGTTGACACCGACTCGCCCGTCAGTGCCGACTCGTCAGCCAGCAGTTCCTCTACCTCAAGCAGGCGCAGATCCGCCGGCACAATCGCGCCGGCCTCCAGCAATACCACGTCACCAGGGACCAGTTCGGTGGCTTCCACGCTGGTGACCTTGCCGTCGCGCAGCACGCGCGCCTCTGGCGCGGCCATCTGCCGCAAAGCCGCAATGGCGTTTTCGGCGCGGCGCTCCTGCACCGACCCCACTAACGCATTGAGTATGACAATGACAAGAATCGCGATGGTATCTTCGGGGTCGCCCACCAGGCCGGAAATAATCGCGGCAGCCAGCAGCACCATAATCATGAAATCCCGGAACTGCGACAGCACCAGTACCAGCCAGCCGCGACGGGGCTTTTCCGGCAGGGAATTCGGCCCATACTGCGCCAGCCGTTGATTGGCATCGGCTCTGCTCAGCCCTGACGCAGTCGTCTGCAGCTGCTGTAGTGCCTCCTCAGGGTCGCTCTGGTACCAGACATACCCGGTCATTTGCCTACACCGTGAAGACGTAGATCAGGGTCACCGTCACCGCGGCGACCAGCAGCGTCTGCAGGCCGCTGAGAATCCAGGACACATCAGCGATGCGGCCCAGCAGCATACCGAGTATAAAGATCATCATCCCGGCGACCGCGCCCGCCAGGTACAGTGGATTAAATGGCATGGAAACCCCGACCTGAGCGGCCCACAGGGGCAGCAGTATCAGCAGCGAAATGACCAGCGGTGTACCACCGTTCACCAGGGCGACCAACACCGGTACCCAGCGCGCGGCCCGGCCGTGGGCGGAATCTCCCAGGTCGGAGATCATCGACTCTTGCAGTTTGTCCAGCTCGTGCTTCCGTTCCGCCACTTCACTGATATACGCGCTACTGATACCGCTCATGCCAAGGGCAATGGCGGTTGCCAGGCACGCGTTGGTCACCACCTCCAATGCCGCGGGCTGACTCACCAGAAAACCGATAATCAGCCCGAGCATAGCCAGCGCGCCGTCGAAGCCGTTAACGACAAGGTAGCGACGCAGAATGCCATGGGATCTGGATACGTTAAGCAGACGATGAGTGCGCCCGACAAGACTCATCGCGGTCAGGCGTTCTCGCCTTCGTTATGCACTTCCACCAGGTCGATACTGTGCAGGGAGGCGCCTAACTCGGCAATAGCTTTCTCAATGGGTTCCAGGAGAATGGACCTGCCGCGTATCTCCAGCCGCAGCGTCTGCGTATTTTCATCTACCTCATCGACAGTCAGGCAAACCTGGTAGTCATCGGCCAGGCTGGCAATGTGCTGGCAAAAGTCCAGGGCACCGGGCTGATGGGGCTTGAGTACATCCAGGACAAGGCGTTTGACGTTAACCATCGGAACTCTCTATGAGATACACAGTTCATCATAGAGTAGCGAGGGCAACCCGACAAAGCGCAAAGACGGTAAGGCTTGATCCTGGTCATGCGCGCAGGGAAAACGTCGCTGGCGCGAGATTAGGGGACAGGGCGCCTGGCGCTCCCGAAGCAAGCACCAGAAGAAGGGGCGGCTAGCGCTCCTGGGTGTGCCAGTTCCTGACCAGTTTCTCCACATCGATATCTTCACCCTCGGTACGCCACTTCCCGGAGTAATCGATATCAATGGAGTTGGGCGGCGGATCCGGCAGATCCACGCGGAATCTAACCGGCATGGGCACAGCCTCCCCCAGCGCAACCGCTTCCCCCTTGGACAGGGAGGTCAGTGCCGAGAACGTGCCCCGGGCGGCATCGGGTACCATGGAGCGCACGTACTCCTGGTCATCCGGGTTGGATATACGCAGGCAGATATAGGAACTGCACTGGGCGAGCACGGTTTCTGATACATCGTGAGGTCGCTGGCTGACAACGCAGAGACCGACACCGTATTTACGCCCGTTCTTGGATATTCGCTCCATGGTCCGGCGCGCCTCGCGAAAGCGGGGTATGTCCTCTCGAGGGATATACTCGTGGGCTTCTTCACACACCAGGAAAAGCGGGAAATCACGGCAGCGTGGATTCCAGAAATTGAACTCATAGGTGAGGCGGCCAATCTGCGCCGCCACCAACGGTACGACATCGTAGGGCACCGCGCTCAGGTCGATGATGGTAACGCTGGCACGGGGTGTGCCCAGGCCGACCAGGTCTTTCATCAAGCCGGTCAGGGACTCGGAAGATGTACGCTGCTTGGGCCGCATCAGAAAATCGTAGCGGTTGTCGTTAAGCAAGCTGCTCAGGCGCACCAGTACCTGGTCGAATTTGCCAAAGGTGGCAAGCTTTTCCTTACCGAAGTCCGTGGTGGCACGGTTAGCTTCCTTGAGCGCATGGTTCAGGTCTTCAAGCGAATAATACAGGGGCGAGTCCACAGTGATGTGCCCCAGGTTGAGATGTTCGTTGACTTCCTTGCGCAGCTTGATCAGCGCCGTGCGCATGGCCGAGATCTGAATGGACGCATGCTCATCTTCGGCGTTAATCAGCAGGTCGCAGAGTTCGGAAAACGACAGCAGCCAGTAGGGAAACTCCAGTTCCTCGGCCCTGAAACTGCGCACCTTGCCCGCGGCATGAAAAGGCGACCGGGAGACAATACCGTCCACTTCCTTATCGCTGTATTCACCGTGCATATCCAGGAGGATGACATGTGCCTCCGGCATGGCCCTCAGCGTCGACTGGATCAGGCTGGTGACAGTCCACGACTTACCGGCGCCGGACTGACCAAGAATGGCAGCATGGCGGCCAAAGAATGAGGAGGCGTCCAGGTGCACGCCGATGGAATCAAACGAGGCCAGTCTGCCAACCCGGAAATCGGTATCGCCGTAGCTCGAAAAAATTCGCTCCAGGCTGGCCTGGTTCACCGGGTATATGCGCGCACCGGACATCGGGTAGCTGGACACGCCCCGCTGGAAGTCACCCTCGCGTTAATTTCACCCAGCGGCGTGAGATGGACCATGTTGACCGCGCGGCCCTGCTTGTCGGCGGCGTGATAGCTGCGCTCCACCATGACCAGGACAAAGTTGTCGCCATTGGCAATCTTCAGGTAGGAGCCCACCTGCCCGGGAGGCATGTGCTGATCGTCCTCTGCGCCCTCCTTGTTGGCAGCATCCTTGCGCGGGTCCAGCCTCGCGGTGAAGCTTTCTGCGGTTACTTCTACCAGCAGGCCAACCCGCGACACTTCGCCGTTTGGCTGTTCACCGCTCACACCTGCGGCACTCACTGATTCGAGCATGTCCAATTCCTCGTTAAAACTAACATTTATAGCTGTTTGACTGAAAAATAGGGGATCAGCAGGGGTGCAGGTACAGCAAAAACTGGGTTTTTATAACATTTTTCCAAAATGGCATATGCTGGAAAAGCAGGCTTACGCAGCTGGTCGCCCCGGCAAAGGCAAAATTCGACAGATTTACGCCAGCGCGGAGGAAAAACGACTATAGTGATACGGCGGACCAACAGGGCGTTCCGAATCTAATGAAGAATGAACCTGAACCCAATAGGAGAAAACTGGTGATGCATGGATTGATTTACGGTGTATTGATCAGCGTGTTATCTGCGTCCGCACTGGCCGGCAGCGGCGCTGAAGGTGTCTGGAAAACGGAATCCAGCGAGGATGGCGGCTACCTGGAGGTCACCATGGGACCCTGTGCAGCCGACGCCAGTAAAACCTGCGGTGTCATTTCCAGTGCCCACAATGGCGAGGGTCCCAATACCGACTACGAGCACCT
Organism: uncultured Gammaproteobacteria bacterium; assembly: GCA_963845135.1. Taxonomy (GTDB): domain Bacteria; phylum Pseudomonadota; class Gammaproteobacteria; order Pseudomonadales; family Halieaceae; genus Halioglobus. The sequence goes on from CAWJQW010000017.1 coordinate 169,295, forward strand.
GGGCAAACTGATGGTGAAGGACATGGAGCCTGATGGCGACAATGCATTTACCGGCGGCACCATCTGGGACCCGGAAGCAGACAAAACCTACAAGTCAAAAATGCAGGCCGAGGGCGACCAGCTCAGGGTAGATGGCTGCATCGCCTTTTTCTGCAGTGGCCAGAACTGGACGCGCGTGCAGTAAAGCGCTCTCCGGGCTGAACTCGGCTCAGGCCTGCTCAGCGGGTTCTCCATTGCTCACCAGGAAAGACCGGTATGCTGACAGCACCGCGTCGGGTGCTTCCAGCTGCGGATAGTGGCCGATATTGGGCAGGCGGCTGATGAAGTGCTGCTGCCCCACCAATTGCTCAAACCGCTGCTACCATATGCTCGCCCGATACCGGATCGACGCTCCCGTTGATCAGGCCGATGGGACAGCAAGCTTCACATAGCGCATCCAGCCACCGCTGCCGGTGCTGGCGCCGATCGCTCATATAGTGGATCAGGCGGTGTAGGTTGCGTTGCCCATTGTTTCGCGTGAATAGCCGCCACAGGGCATCCATTTCCTCGTCGCTGGCGGGCGTGTCCGGGCCAAAGACACGGTCGAATGACTTGCGCATACTCGCGGGGCTGAACGCATGGCGGACCAGAAAGCCGAAGGGGCCCAGCAGCAAACGCTGAACCAGTAATGCCTTGTGCGTTTCTGGAAACAGCCCCCCGTTGAGAAACAGGCAGGATAGCCAGCGGCCAGCGCCGGTACCCGCGTTCTGTCGCGCCAGCATTTCCTGCGCCACCGTATCGCCATAGTCATGGGCCAGCACGTGGAATGCGTCGAGGCCAAGGTGCGTCACCAGCGCCTCGCAAATATCTGCCTGCTCCATAATGCGGTAATCGTGCGGACTGGGCTTGGCGCTGAAGCCAAAACCCAGCATATCCATGGCCACGAGGCGGTAGTGCCGATTGAGATTGGGCCAGATCTTCCACCAATCCCAACTGGCGGAGGGGAAACCGTGAATCAGCAGGATCGTGCCCCAGCACTCGCCCCTTGCGGGTTCATCGATGAAAAAAATATCGTGCCCACACAGCGTGACCTGATCACCCCGGGCCTGCCAGTCTTCTATCCGCACCGTTTTGTTACTCCTGCCAACAATGCGCCAGTGTAGTCCATGCACAGTGCGCACTGTCAATCCTGGTGCGCGGCAAAGTACAGTGAGCGAATTACCCACGGCACGCGTATCAAAACCGATTCATTACAGGAAGCCAATCCATGCCCGAAGGTCCGGAAATACGGCGCGCCGCTGACACCATAGCCGAGGTGCTGGTCGACGAGGAACTCACCCGGGTGCGTTTCGGCCTGCCCCGCCTGCGCCGCTACGCCAGGCTGCTGCGCGGTCAGAAGGTGATTGACGTAGAAACCAGGGGTAAGGCCATGCTGACGCACTTCGACCACGGCTACAGTCTCTACTCGCACAACCAACTCTACGGCGTCTGGCGTGTGGTCAATGGCCACAAACTGCCGCAAACAAAACGCTCCCTGCGCGTGTTGCTACAAACCGCCAACGACAGCGCCATTCTCTACAGCGCCTCCGACATTAGCGTGATGCCTACCCAGGAACTGGCTGAGCATCCGTTTCTGGCGAAGATCGGCCCCGACATCATGAACAGGGCGCTGACCTGGAGAGAGATACTCGAGCGCCTGCAGGCGCCAGCGTTCCGTCGCCGGGAACTGGCCGCGCTCTACCTGGACCAGTCATTCCTGGCCGGCAACGGGAATTACCTGCGCTCCGAAGTGCTGCATGACGCCCGCATTGACCCACGCAGCAAACCGGAGCAGCTGACACGGGGAGAGCTGGGGAGGCTCGCCCGCAGCACCCTGTCTATCAGCCGCCGCAGTTACGACACCGGCGGCATAACCCTCAACCCCAGGCTGGCGAAGCAGCTGGCCAAAACTTCCTTGCAACGTGAGCAACGTCGCTTCTATGCCTATGGCCGTGCGGACCAACCCTGCTATCACTGTGGTGAGGAGATCCGGCGCAGCGAAGCCAATAGCAGGGGCCTGTATTTCTGCCCGCGCTGCCAGGCGTCCTAGCGCGCGCCCTGGATATAGCGAAACGTCAGGTTCAAACGCGGCCCGCAGGAGCGACTCAGCTTGCGCACACCGTGCTTCCAGTTGTCCTGGGTGTCACCGCGCATCAACAGCACACTGCCACTGGGCAGATTGATATCCAGCGCACCCAGCTCCCGGTCACGTTTGGGCCGGAAGTACAGCACCCGCTCCTCGCCCAGGCTGAGCGAGGCGATTACCGGCTGCGGACCAAGTTCAGGTTCGTCGTCGGCATGCAGCCCCATCGAGTCGCGGTGGTCGCGATAGTAATTGAGCAGCACACTGTTAAACGGCGCGTCGCCCAGCGACTGCATGCGCTCGCGCAGGAACTCCAGGCGAGCGGTAAAGGGCAGCGGCTGGTAAGTCTTGCCGGAGTAACGATAGCGGGCACCCGGGTCTCCATACCAGGCCAGCAGGCGCGGCTGCAGGTGGGTTTTGCCGAACAGCGTAATCGTTTCCTGGCGCCAGGGCGTGGCCGCCAGCAGCTCCTCCAGCAGTTCCTCAGGCGAAACACCCAGGTCGGGACGACGCAACAGGGTGAGGTCAGCACCGGGCAGGCAGAGCACTTCCGCTGAGCCCTCTGGATAAAGCGATAACTGCGTCACGAGTGCCCCGCCACCGCACCCACCGCAGGGCGCCAACCGACGTTCTGCTGCGTTGCCGCTGACGCAGCAAGCGGGCAATTTCGGACATCGATCATCATGCTATACCTACTGAGACGGGGCCCACAGTTTAAGATGGCGATAACACAGCAGCAAGCCGAAGACTGCTGCCGGGGCAAGCTGCCCGGCGATCCACTGGGCCACTGCCAACGTATGCTGAGCATGACATCTATCAATCGTACCCAGACCAGAATGCGCGCTAAGTACAGGCCAACACCCAGCGCCCTCCCCAAGCCCTTTGGCACGGCACAAGCAGCGTGAGCTTCTGGAAGCAGACAGCGGGCCTTCGCACCGTGGTACTGTTGCTCGCAGCGCTGCTGGCCCTGCCCGTAATGGACACGGTAGCGCGCGCCTGGTCAGGCACGCCGCAGCAGGGCTACTACGAACTAAAGCCTGCCAGCCGGGACGGCATCGGCAAAGTCTACATGGGGCGGGAAATATCCCACGTCATGGGCCACCTGGGCGCGAACTGGCTGGAGCGGCCACAACGTGTCCAGGAAGAGCGCACTGACCTGTTGCTGGAAGCGCTTGCCCTGCAGCCCGATGACACCGTGGTAGACCTGGGTGCAGGCACCGGCTACTTCAGCTTTCCCATGGCCGCCATGGTACCTCGGGGTCGCGTGCTGGCCGTCGACATCCAGCCGCAAATGCTGGCCATCATCGAGCGGCGCATCACCGCCGACAGCATCGGCAACGTGGAGCCGTTATTGGGTGCGGAATGCGACCCCGCGCTGGAAGGGCGTAATGTCGACGTGGTGTTACTGGTTGATGCCTACCATGAGTTTTCCTGCCCCAGGGAAGTCATGCAGGCCGTTGTGGATCGCTTTCGGAGCGCGGCCGGGTAGTGCTGGTCGAGTATCGGGGCGAAGACCCCTCCATCGGCATCAAACCCCTGCACACCATGACCCAGGAGCAGGCAGAAAAGGAAATGGCCGCTGTAGGCCTGGAGCTCGCGGCGATTTCCGATGTGCTGCCCAAACAGCACCTGATGACTTTTCGCAGGGCAACGCCAGTCAACGCACCCTGAGCCGCGGTCAGCTGACGGGGAAACACCCGCTGCCGGGGCAAATGCGCTAGTATCCGCTGATGCGCAAACGTACTAACCCACTTGATCGTTTCGCCAGGGACCTTGCTCCCGGCACCCTGGAATGGATAGGCGTGAGACCCGCACGGCGCAGCCCCATGCGCGCACTGGCGTCTGTTGAAGCCATTGCCGAGGCGGGGCTCGCCGGTGACCATCGCACTGAAAAGACTCCCGGCTCAGGGCGACAGGTCACGCTGATTTCCCGCGAGTTCATCGCCCAGATCGCGCATTTCACCGGCACCACTGACATCGACCCGGCCATCCTGCGTCGCAACCTGGTGGTATCCGGGGTCAACCTCAACGCGCTGCGCTATCAACGCTTCCGCATCGGCGAGGCCCTGTTTGAGGCCAGCGCACTGTGCCATCCGTGCTCTCGCATGGAACAGGCTTTGGGGAAAGGCGGCGTCGCCGCCATGCTCGGCCACGGCGGCTTGTGTTGCAAAATTCTACAGGGCGGCAGTCTCAGCATCGGCGACAGCCTCGTGGTGGAAGGCCAGACCATGGACCTTTTTAACGGCTAGCCCGCTTGCGCAGGGCTCAAGACAACAGGGCATCGATGCGCATGGCAAGATCAAAATCCAATGCGCTAATGCCGCCGGCATCATGCGTGGTCAGGGCAATATCGACACGGTTCCAGACGTTGCTCCACTCCGGGTGATGATTCATCTGCTCCGCGGCCATCGCCACGCGTGTCATGAAGGCGAAAGCTGCGCTGAAATCCGTAAAACGACAGGTTCGGCACAACTTGCCATCCCGCAGGCCCCAGTCAGGCAGCGATGCGAGACGCTGATCGATGTCTTCTTCGGCAAGTCGCTGCACCGGCATGGTCACTATTCCACTGTGTTGTTGGTCAAGCGCTTCAGTATAGACGATATGCCAACTCAAGCAGGCCAGGGTCACGAAGCCAGCGTGACGCTACAAAGTGACAGTGAACGGAAGCCAGCGGGGCTGCGTATAACAACATGAACTGGTTTACCGGATTGGCCCATGAAAATCTATATACTCATGACCTCACTGGCGCTGATGGCGGGAACCGCTATCGGCTACATAAGTGGCAAAGACAACGCACAATCACGCTTCGTCGACGCCTGCACGGACACTCGCGTCGCCGTGGTACATGACTACGACAGTGACAAACCCCGACATTTCCATTGCTTTGAGCTGGAATCGTTGGAAACCGCGCAACCCCCGACCAGCGCTGAACTGAACGGCAAGCTGGTTCTCTGAATCGAGCAATAGACATGGCTTCTTTACCGGTCAAACTGGAACAACGCTTCTTTCGCGCACTCAACAGCGTGGTGGAGCCGGCCGTGCGCCGCGGCATTTTTTCATCGCGCCTGTTCCCGACAACAATGATTGTCCTGGAGAGCACTGGCTACATCAGCGGGCAGGCGCGCCGAACGCCGCTGTTCTGCCAACAGTTTGGGTCTCACGTTTTGATCAGTACAGGACGCGGCAAACGCTCTTTCTGGGTCAGGAATTTGCAGCGCAACCCTGAGATAGAATATTTTATGGGTGGTCGAGCTTATCCGGCGGAGGCAATGGTCATCACCGGCGATATGCCGGTAGACTCGACACAGCTGCCCACGCTGCTAAAACCGCTGGCCGGCTGCCTGAATGCACTGACCGCACGAGGTTGGGCCTTTGCCCTGCTCAAGGGCAGGTAGCGGGACAGTAAGACCACAATAAACAAAATAACAGTGAGAAAACGCCATGCAAAAAAAGGTGATCGTCTGGGGTACCGGTAATGTGGGGCGCCCGGCTATACGCGCGGTACTCAGCCACGAGCAGCTGAGCCTGGCCGCGGTCATTGTCTCCAACCCCGACAAGGTGGGACAGGATGCAGGTCAACTGGCTGGCACAGCCGATTGCGGCGTTGTCGCAGTGTCCGACTGGCGCTCGGCATTGCAGTCAGGTGCCGACGCGCTGGTTTACAGCGCAACCGCAGACACCCGCATGGAGGAGGCAATCGGCGAACTGATCGCCTGCCTTGACGCAGGCATCAATGTTGTCGCCCCGGGCTTTTATCTCTACCTGGACCCACAGTCATCCCCGGAGGAAGCCCTGGCCCCGGTCAAGGCGGCCTGCGAACGCTCCGGTGCCTCCCTCTTCGTATCCGGCATCGACCCGGGCTGGGTCATGGACATGCTACCGGCAGTGCTCAGCGGCGCCAGTGCCAACATTTCCGAAATTCGCACGCGAGAGATATTCAATTACGCGCTGTATGACCAGCCTCATGTGGTCCGCGAGGTCATCGGCTTTGGCAAATCCATGGACGAGCTGCCGATGATGCTCCACGATTTCGCCATCGATATGGTGTGGTCGCCCATGGTCAAACTGGTTGGGCGCGCACTGGGCAAGCCGGTTGAGCGCTGCGAGATCAGCGTGGAGCGGCGCCCGCTGGAGAAGACCGTCGAAGTACCCGGCATGGGAACCTTCGAGGAGGGTACACAGGGTGCCTTCCGTTTCGAACTGCGGGGTTACCACGCGGACCAGCCGCTATACGTGCTGGAGCACATCACCCGCATAGACAACGATTGCGCACCCGACTGGCCCTACCCGCCTGAAGGTGCGGGCTGTCACCAGGTCATTATCTCGGGCAGCCCCAGGCTGGAAGTCACCGTTCATGGCCACGACCCGGTGGAGCCAGGCCTTGCCGGAGGGGGTAACTCTTCTGCGGCGGCGTGGCTGGTCAACGCAATACCTGCAGTTTGCGCGGCGGCGCCCGGCGTGGTGACGGTGCTGGACCTGCCGCGCATTACCGGTGCCGCTCAATTAGGGAGCAATGTTCATGAGTAATCCGCAGGAAGAATTTGCCGCCCTGGCCAGGCAGCCCGGCTTCATGCTGGGCAAGCAGGCCGCCATACACCTCGCTGTCTGGCTGCTGAGTTTCAGCATGTTTGCGGCCACCGACAGCTGGGCCGTACTCACGGGTCTGCCGCTGGCCACATTTATCAATATTCTGGCCGGCATCGTTGCCGGTTTCGTCACCGTCAACCTGGTGCACGAATGGTTTCACTATCTCGGTGCCAAACTGGCCTCCGGGCAGTATACGATCGCCGCAAAACCGGGCCTGTTCGTCTTCGACTGGCAGTTCGACAAAAACTCCCTCAAGCAGTTTTACATCATGAGCATTGCCGGCAACGTGGGCGGGGCACTGGGGGTAATCGGCCTGTTCATGGCCATTTCGGCAGACAACGCCGGGCGCATGGCACTGCTGGCGGGCGGCTTTGCCGGATTCGTACTGGGTGCGCTTATTGAATGGCCTGTACTCATGCGCACGCGCAAGAGCGGGCAGCCGATGCTGGAACTGGCCAAGCTGTCACCGTCGGCATTGGGCAAAGCCAGCGCCGGCGCGGCGATTGCCGGCGTACTGTGCTGGATGATGCTGTCCTGATACAGTCGTAACACTCCAAGGGATACGGCACGAGAGGCAGTCATGAGCAGCACCGGTTTTTACGAGAAAGAACCTGAATACGTCAGCCTGCCGGATAACACGGCCTTGCAGCATATTCCCGGCGACTACGGCTGGCCCTTGCTGGGCCGCACCCTGCCCTACCTGCAGGACCCCTCAGCACTGGTTGCCGACTATCGCGCCCGATATGGCGACGTGTTCCGCATCGGCCTCACTTTCCAGAAATACGTGATGGCGGTTGGCCCCGACTACCTGAAGCAGCTGATGCTGGACAGCGATAAGGTGTTCTCGGCACGCATGGGTTATCACGCACCACTGAAGCACTTTTTTGAAGGTGGCCTGCTCATGCGCGACTTCGCTGAGCACAAGTTTCACCGGCGTATCATGCAGAGCGCCTTCAAGACCGATGCACTGCGCGGCTACGTGGACGACATCAATCCCCTGGTTGATGCGCGTATTGAGCAGTGGAGCAAGCAGGACGACTTTCACTTCTATCCCAATATCAAGGAACTGCTGCTGGAAATCGGGGCCAAGGTTTTCCTCGGCCTGGACCTCGCCGGCAATGAAACTCGCAAGCTCAATGAAGCCTTCCTGGCCATGGGTGACGGCACCCTGGCGATGTTGCGCAAGGATTGGCCGGGCCTTGGGCTTAGCTATCGCAAGGGGATGAACGGGCGTCGCTACCTGGACAAGTTCTTCCTCGACCTGGTGCCCCGGCGCCGCGGGCAAAGCGGCCGTGATATGGCCACCTATTTTGCCAACGAGAAAACCGAAGATGGGGAGTACTTCCCCGACGACGTGGTGTCCAAGCATCTTATCTTTCTGCTGCTCGCAGCCCACGACACCACCACTGCCGCCCTGACCATGGCCTGCTACTACCTGGCCAATGACCCCATTTGGCAGCAGCGACTGCGCGACGACAGCGAAGGGCTGAGCGGCCCCATCAGCTACGACCAGCTCTCGGACGTGCCTACACTTGACCATACTTTCAAGGAAATCGAGCGCCTGCATCCGTCGGTACCGGCATTTAGCAGAAGGACCGTCGCCGAGACCGAGATCGGCGGTTTTGCAATTGCGCCGCACACACCTATACAGGTTCCCGTGACCTATGTGCATCGCATGCCCGACTGGTGGAGCGAGCCCAATAGCTTCGACCCCGACCGGTTTGCGCGCAATGAACACAAACAACATGCCTTCATGTGGGCACCCTTTGGCGGCGGCGCACACAAGTGTATCGGCCTGCATTTCGCCGACATGTTGTTCAAGTGCGTGATGAGCGCGCTACTGCGTAAGTACAGGCTTGAATTACCTGAGGGCTACAACTTCCCCACGCAAATACAACACTTCCCCTTCCCCAAACCGGTGGACAACCTGCCGCTGGTGTTGAAGCCCCG
>CAWJQW010000018.1:0-48458 GCA_963845135.1 uncultured Gammaproteobacteria bacterium
ATGTGATGGAGGTCTCTCTGTCACTGGACCAGTACCCTCCGACAACCCTTCACTAGGGCCGGTGGGAGCTCGGTGTACCGAAATATTGGTTTCATTGGCCCACTTTCAGATCTTTTCTGGTCGTTTCCAGGCGGCAGCCCTCAGGCACCCGAAGCAATCTGTTCTTCAGTGGCGTTCCTGCTTCTTGATCTATGAAAAAGCAGGTTCTACTACTGCTATCCCCTCTCCGCGAATATAGGCAAGATACCTGGCGGGGCTCGGGCAGTTGGCGCCGGGAGCGGCTGAGTAGATAGTTTTTATTCTTTCTGACGCGGAATCCGATCATACTTTCTCGGTTCTCGCTGTAGTGGTTCTGCGCTTCGATAACTCCTCTGAAAGCCCACCGGATATGAAGCCACCCGAATCCCGGATAATGTTTGAAGAACTAAAAAAGCCCGGGCATCGGCCCGGGCTCATCAGGTACGGACTTGGGTCTGTTTGCTTAGAAATTGTAACTTGCAGTGACACCCACGGTACGCGGACCGATCATGGTCAGTTCGTTGTACTCGTTACCCACCGGGCGACGTGTCAGCACGCCATCTTCATCTGTGACGTTCTTGGCGAATACCTGCAAAGTCCAGTTCTCGGCGCGCAGGCCGGTGAACAGATCCAGGGTGCCGAAGTCATCGAGGTCCAGGCGACCCGTTGCATCGCCGGGTATCTCATCCACCTCGCCACGATAGGCGTACAGGGCGCCGACGTAGGCATCGCTATTGAACAACAGCTGGGGGAAGGTGTACTCGGTCTGCAGCGTCACGGTCAGGTCGGGCGCTTCAGAGGCGTTCAGACCGTCAGCATCACAGGTGTTATACCGATTGTCGGACCCAACCGGAGACTGGCTGGGGTCGGTACAGGGAATAGCACCGCCAGTAAACTCGATCTCGGCGTAGGTGAAACCGCCGTACAACATCCAGTTGTCACTCGGATACCAGCGCAGATCCGCCTCGATGCCCCACTGCTCCGCTTCGTCCACATTGACCCAGGGCGCGTTGGTGATGACCTCCACTTCCTCGGTAATGGTGTTGTAGGCTTCAAAGTTGGCACGTGACTGGAAGTCGGTGTACTGGCTGAAGTAAATAGCCGCGGTATAACGGGCGCTGCCATCCCACAAGTCGCCCTTGGCGCCGAATTCAATGCTGTCCACTTCCTCACCGCCGTAGGCGTTCAGGTCAGGCGTAAACACACCGGTGGTATCGAAGTTGGCCGCGCCGGGGCGGTAGCCACGATCAAGGGTACCGTATACGTTGAGCGCGTCGCCGAAGTAATGAGACAGCTTGATGGTACCGGTCCACTCACTCTCGTCATAGGATTCGCCGAGCTCACAGGGCGGGGTCTGGCCATCGAAACAGGGGAACGCGTTTTCAAGGATAAAGGCCGGGTCGGTGATCTCACCACCGGGCAGGATGCTGGAACCGAACAGGAAGTCACCGCTCTGGATATTGCCGGCACGCTGCGTGAACACGTTGTAGCGCAAACCCACGGTCAGATCAGTGTTCTCCGTCAGTGCGATAGCGTTGTGGGTGAACAGCGCCTTCACGCGCGAGGGAATCGGAATACTGAGTGTGAAGGGGAACACACCGGTGCTGCCCAGGCTGGGATCCGTCGGATCGTTGTAGATGTGCTGGTTCACCACCACGTCAGTCTGGGACATGGCCTCTGAGTAAAAACCACCCACAGTCCAGTCCCAATTGTTGAAAGCGGTACCCGAGACGCGCAGCTCATGCTGGTTGGTGCGACCACCCTTACCAAAGTCCGTTGTCTGCTCGAGAATGGCGCTAGGCAGGTCGTAGTTGTCCTGGTCACTGATCACGTCCTGGATGGACTCCAGCATGCCACTGAACCATTTGACCTCTATATCGCCTATCAGCCAGTTCAGATGCAGGGTGACCATGGTGTCTTCCTTGCTGGTCTCGTCTGCGTTGTCGGCGATAGCGGTGCGGTCACTGTCCTTCAGATTAGGGTAGTTCACGAGATTGGGATTGCCACCGGGCACGGCTTCCGCAATCCGGTAGGTCTCTGATTCGTCACTTTCCATGTACAGATAGCCAAGCTTGGCCTGGAATGTTTCGCTGGGCTCCCACAGCAACTTGACGCGCGTACCCCAACGGTTGCGCTCCTCGTCGAGCGACTTTTCAATGAAGTTCACGCTGGCGTCGCGCTCTACTTCGGTGCCGGTCTCGCGCTCATCGAGCAGGCCGGCGACACGCACGGCGAGGGTGTCGGTAATCGGCAGGTTGATGGCACCCTGCACATTATAGCCGGACGGGTCCACAACGCTGCCCTGGACATAGCCATTGACACCATCGAAGTTGGGATCCTGGCTGGCCATGATCAAGGCGCCAACAGGCGAAGGCTGGCCGTACAGAGTACCCTGGGGGCCCTTCAGGACCTGCACATTGGCCATGTCAAACATGGAAGCCAGTGCCACGGCCGACTGTGAGGCCATGTAAAAGTCGTCCATGTACACACCGACACGGGCGGGGGCGGACTGCTGGGCAAAGGTACCTAGGCCGCGCAGGCCTACACCGACGTTGCTGTCCCCCTCGTAGCGCACTTCCATACCGGTAACCAGCTTGCTCAGCTCATCTGCCTGGAAAATGGAGAGGTCATTGATATCCTGGCCACTGACCACAGACACCGCTACGGGCGCCTCAACTAGAGTTTCCTCTTTCTTCTGTGCGGTAACTATCACTTCTTCCAACTGGGCGCTGGCCTGGTGGCTGATACCGAGGGCGGAAACCACCGCCATGGTGATGAGAGAAGACTTGTACTTGCGCTTGTGCATAGGAAGACGCTCCTGCATTTTAATGATTATAGAAACTCTTGTTCCGGGCCTGTGCGAGGGATCACAGTTTATCCAACCCTGAAAGTGCCACAAGTATGCGCTACGTGAATAATTACAGACATGACATTGGCCACCACATTTATTGACATTTGGGACCGGCGCAAGTCGCTGTCAACATCGCCGCCGGGTGGCAGAGGACGTGGTATTTTGGCCCAACAAGCGTGTCGACCTCGAAAACACCGATGCTCGTAACACGCTCAGGCCGGGTCATCCGGCCACAGTGGCTTGTCCTGCTGTACCAGGCGCCTGGCGCGCACCGCTGCACGCTCCAGTGACTTCTGCAGAAACGGTTGAGCCTGGGGAGGCACTGTGCCGATCAGGCTGGGCTCCCGGCGCAAGCTATGGAAACCTCCAGGCCAGTAGCTGTGCAACTGCACCCGGTGTTTCTCAATCTCTGCTTCGCGTTCCTGATAGGAAGACGTGGTCACCCCTCCGTGAAACTGGTGAAATGAGCCCTCCCCCGGCGTAACGAACAGACGCGTACCCGGCAACATACCGAGACTGCGATACATATGCAGGTTGATACTGCCACCACCTGGCAACTGGAAATCCGTGTTGGCGTGACCGATGGCGGCGTAGTTTTCGGCGGAGGCGAACACGCAGTTGCACTCCATGATCGGCTGCAGGTACCCGCGTCGATTGGCGCCGCTGAAGGTGGAAATACCGAACAGTTCGTAACCGTTACTGCGCCAGTCCACCGAGGCCAGCAATTCGCGCTCGTAGTGCAGCTGGTCCTCCACCCCTTCCACCATATGCTGCTCGTCAGTGCCGAGGTGGTAGCCGGGCACTGCCACCACCGCGTTTTCCGTGATGGCAAAGGCGTCCAGCGCGGTGCGGATGATGCCCGGGCTGGCCATGCGCGCGCCGTCGATCATCAGGCAGATGACCGGGGCACGGCTCTGCTCGAAGGCCTCGTTCACGGCGTACACCGGGGTGACCGCGGTCTCCTCGCGCAGCGTGTAGTGGAAATTGTCGGGCAATCCCGCAACCACCTCCGGCGGCAGGTTCTCGCTGGAGCTGTTTTCCATCACGATAACCTCGTAGTCCTCCTCGCTGACACCGCGCTGGTAGTCGGCGGCGAGGGACAGCAGGGTATTTTCCAGCTGCCGGGCCATCTTGTAGCCAATGAGGATGACAGAAACTTTTGGTGTGGCGGGCAAGGCGGTGATCTCTCTACAACGTGTTCAGTAAAGGGGCGGCAAAGTAGCAGGAATCGGCACGTCAGTCGCGGCCCATACCCAGGCGTTTTTCCACCTGGTACAGGGGACGTCCCTTGGCTTCCATGAATGTCTTGCCGATGTACTCACCGGCCACCCCGATGGCCAACAGCTGCAGGCCGCCCAGCAGGTAGATGGGGATGACCGTGGAAGCCCAGCCGGGCGCTGTTCCCTCGCCCCACAGCGCCGCCGCCAGGGCCCAGCACCCGAGCCCCACCGCCACCAGGAAGACCACAATGCCGAGGGCGGCAATGACGCGCAGCGGGAGAATCGAGAAGGATGTCAGCCCCTGCAGTGACAATCCCAGCATTTTGCGCAGCGGGTATTTGGTCTCACCTGCCGGGCGCTCACCACGGCTGTAGCTGACGCGTGCCGAGGGGAGCCCCAGCAGTGGCACAATGCCGCGCAGGTAGAGATTCGTCTCGCGGTATTCGCCCAGAAACGCCAGGGCGCGACGGCTCATCAGGCGGAAGTCGGCGTGATCAGGCACGGTATCGATTCCAAGCAGGGACAGGAGCCAGTAGTGGGCGCGGGCCGTGCCGCGTTTGAAAGCAGAATCGCTGTCGCGGTTCTCGCGCACGCCATACACGATCTCGTTACCCTCGCGGTACAACTCCACCATCCGACGTAGTGCACAGACATCGTCCTGGAGATCGGCGTCCAGGCTGACCACGGCATCGGCGTCCATTTCCATGAGGCCGGCATACAATGCGTACTGATGGCCGTAATTCCGGCTGAGTTTCAGGCCGCGAAAACGGGAGTCGGCGGCGGCGAGCTGCTCAATGATCTGCCAGCTGCGATCGCTGCTGCCGTCATCGACAAAACAGATGTGCGAGTCGGCGTTTACCACCCCGTCCGCCACCAGCCCGGCGAGTTCTGCACCCAGCCGCTCGGCGGTCAGGGGCAACACCTCTTCCTCGTTGTAGCAGGGCAACACCAGCCCCAGTACCGGTTTTTCCACTATCTGCATTGGGCCACTCATCACGTCACTCGCCGGCCTGGCGCCGCCAAGGTTAACACGTCATACCCCGGCTTACCCACGGACCCGCGCCCTGGCGATATGCACACCCTTCTTGATGCGCGCCAGGGAAGTGCTCGCGCTGCGCGGCAGCAGGCTAATGAGACGCTTGCGCAGGCGATAGGCAGCCGGAGACAGGTCGGGGACAGGCGCGGACCCGGTCAGGGCGTAAGGGGCCAGTGCCTCCAGCACCGCAGGTGAGCAATGCTCGCTGGCATAGAGAAAGGTGTTATACCGATACCACGGCATGATCGATGCGTCCCGCACCAGGGCTGGCCGCAGCACGTCATACAGTTGGTAGCCACGGGCCCGGAACAAGTCGCGCCAGTAGTCATAGGGCTGTTCATTGATATGATTCTCACCGCCCTGCCCCGGCGGAGCAGCGGAAAACAGGACCAGGTCAGCGTGACGACAGAGGCTCGTGACAAAACCTGCGGAACTGGTGTCGGGCAGGTGCTCAGCGACTTCAAGGCTTTGCGCCAGGGCGAACCGCCTGCCCAGGTCGAACTCGCAGGCCAGGTCCTGCGCCAGGAATTCGTCTCGCTGGACCAGCAGTTGCCCGGGCTGCACGTAATCCCCGTCCAGGCCGAGCACCTCGGCACCCAGGTCCTTCCACACCCGGAGCCAGGCACCGGCACCACAGCCCACATCCAGCACAGAGTCTACCTCCAGCGGCAGGGCATCAAGCAGCACCGGCAGCAGTTTCCGGGCCGAACGAGACGCACCCTCACTGATATAACGGTAAAATTGTTCATCGTACTCATACATTAAAGATCTACTCCGTTGCCGGGACCAGGCGCTCACCGGCCAGCGCGCACTGTTTGCCTGCCCCCAGCGGCAATGCCAACACCAGCCGCAAGTCCCGCCCGGGGACGCTTACCGGTCTCATCCTGCCGCGCCACAGGGTATCCCCCCGACCGGCCAGGTTGAGGGCATGCGCCGTACCCGTGTAGACAGGTACCAGGCGCGCCAGATTGCGCTCGCCGTCCGCCAGCAGGATATCCCGCACCAGGTAGTGTACCGGCCCGGTGACCCGGGCCTCCAGTCGCAACAAACCGCGCTGGCCGGCGGATTGCACCCGGAAAGTCACACCGATATCGGGGCAGGCCGGCAATTCCCCCGGGCTGGCCGAGAGGCGGACCGGTCGGGTGTAAGCCGCCTGCCTGGGACGAAACAGGCCGTCGAAACTGTAGACATAGGCCGGCTTGAAGCGCGATGGCACCCGCGCCTTGCCCCTCCGCAGTGCCGGGTTCTCGCCTGCGGCATAAAGGCGCGCGGCCGCCTGCAGGCTTTCCATTTCCTGCTGCAGGTAGGTACCCCCGGGCGCCAGTAACAGCCAGGCCAGCGCTAATAGCACGGCCATACCGGCGGCCTGCAGGGCAACAGCCCACCGGCGCCACCAGGCCAGCAACACGCCGGTGACGCTGCACCAGTACAGCGTCACCACCGTACTGTAGCGCTCATAGCTGGGCCCATGGGCATAGTTGGGTTGCTCCATTACACGGCCCAATTGGATGGCCAACGCGGTGCCGGCGCAGAGCGCCGACAAGGTCAGGCAGAAACGAAGCCAGGGGACCGGCAGGCCGTTACCCTGCAGCAGTTCACGGCCCGCCTTACACGCTGCCACCAGGGGGACTAGCAATGACAGGGCGGCGATAAACCCGGCGGAGACAGGCCGGCTCGCCGCCAGCGGCCACCCCAGCACGATCAACGCCTTTTGCAGGATGCGCCAGGGAGTGTTGTCAGCCAGCGCGGCCGCGCCCAGCTCCCGCGCCTGCCGGGCCAGCTCGGGGTCCTCTGCCTGCCAGCGGGTAGCGACGCTGGCATCCGAGGCAATCCCCTGCAGGTAGGCGACGGTGAGCAGCGCACTGGCAGCGACAGTAGCAGCCAGGGTACGGCGGTCGCCACCCAGGGCGAACAGCGGCAACAGCAGCCACAGGATGACACCGCTGAAGGTAGTGAAGGCCGACAGGGTAGCCAACAGGTAAGCCAGCAACCAGCGCCACGGGGAAGGGGCACCCCGGGCGGTGGACAGCAATGCCAGCGCGGCAACCGCCAGCGCCAGTGACAGGTGCCAGGCGGTGTTGATGCCGTTGACCAGGTTCCACAGGTTGGCCGGTGCAAACAGGAACAGGCCCAGCATACCGGCAAGATACCACCAGCTGGCCGGCCTGCCGCCAAGGGCCTGCGCGGCAAGATGCAGGGGCAACAGCCACAGCAGCAGCAAGCCGCCCCAGCCGGCACTGTAAAGCAACAGGTTGTGGGCGCCGAAATACTGGAGGTCCAGCGCCACCAGCAGACGTGGCAGCGCCAGGCGATGAGCCGCGTAATGGGGCTCGACCAGGAAGGCCAGCCATTCGCCGGCGCTGCCGCCCTGCAGCAGGGGGCGCAGGTCGTCCAGGATAACAAACAGGTCGCGCCAGGGCAGTTGCGGGTGCCAGCGCCACCACAGTAACAGCGTCCAAACCAACCACCACAGGGCGCTGAGCAGTGCCGCCAGCGCCAGGCCCTGCAGCAGTCGCTGCGCGCGATTATTGTCGTTATTGTGTGTCATTTACCCCTGTCGCCGGAGGGTCGCTAGACTCGCGCCAGCGCCAACCTTAGAATATCGCCCCATCCTAATCCCCCGTGCGCCGAGTTGCACGCCGCAGGACAGTAGACTGCATGCCGAACGCGCGATCGAAGCCGGACCCGCTCTCCCTGGAAAGGCCGGTACTTTTCCTGCATATCGCCAAGACCGCGGGCACATCCATCGTGCACTTTTTCCGCCAGCGCCTGCCGGACGGCGCGGTGTGTTCCCACGGTGACTTCCTGCAGTATCCGGCCGGCCGTATCCAGTTTCGCGAGCAGTTACTCCGGCACCAGTTCATTTCCGGGCACTTCGGCTTTCGCGATGTCGCCGACCTGGTGGACGACTGCTACAGTTTCACCTTCCTGCGGGACCCGGTGGAGAGGGTGCTGTCATTCTACAATTTCTGCCAGCACACGGACATGCAGCAGCGCTTCCCGGTGGCCCGCGCGGCGCGGGACCTGGGGCTGGAGGGCTTCGTCACCTCGAACCTGCCGGAAGTCTGCGAGGCAGTGGACAACCAGCAGGTGTGGCAGTTGGCATCAATGTACTGGCGCGAGGATCGCCGAGTGCTGGCGCGGCTGCCGGCGCAGGAGCTACTGGCTATGGCCACTGCGCACCTGGCGGAGTTCGACCTCCTCGGCTTCACCGACAGTTTTGACCGGGACTTCCAACGTATCCTGGCCGACCTGGCCATCGACCAGCCGGTACCGCAGAAGCGACAGTTCGCCAGCCGCGAGCCCCTGCGGGAGGACTCACTGACCGCATCTGCCCTGGACGCCCTGCGCGAGCGCCTGCAGCCCGAGTATGAATTGCTGGCCGCAGCCAGGCGCCTGCGCCGGGAAGCCCATGGCGAGCAATAACCCGACACCAGCCGCCGGGGCCAGTCAGCGGAAACTGCTGCTTGCCCTGCTCCCGCTGTTGCTGATCGTTGCCTGCTATTTCGGCTACCTGCTGCAGCACGCCATCAATGTCCCCCTCGCCGATGATATCCACGATGTGCTGCTGCCCCTGTCGCAAGCGCGGGATGCGGGGGACTTCGCCAGCGCCGCCGCGGCGCTGTACGAAAAACACACGGATCATCGCACCGTTGCCTCCCGCCTGGTCTATGGCGGCATGCTGCTGGTGACCGGCGAGATCAACTTTCGCAGTTTGAATATAGTGGCCAATCTCGCCCTGCCGCTGTTATTGCTCGGACTGTATCTGATGTCCGCGCCATCGCCGAGGCGCCTGCTGTGGCTACTGCCGGCGGCACTGGCATTGCTGCAGCTGCGCGCCTACGGCATCACCTTCTGGGCAATGGCCTCCTTCGCCTACTTTTACGTGTTCGTCTACGGTTTCCTGGCGATTTTGTTACTGCAGGGCGCGGGCCCCGCCCGCCTGCTGGCGGCGATGCTGGCCGCCGCCCTCGCGAGCTTCACCCTGGCGTCGGGCCAGATGGTCTGGCTGGTGGGGCTGGTCAGCCTGGCGCAGCAGGCCCTGCTGCAGAAGTCCTTGCCGCGCCACTACCTGCTATGGTGGCTGCTGGCAGCGGTCGCGGTGCTCCTGTTGTGGCGGCTGGGGCCGGGCGACCGCATTGGTCTCGGCCAATTGCTGCAGCTAGCCTTGGCCAGCCCGGGCCACTACGTGCTCTATACGCTGACCCTGCTCGGCAGTGTCTTCAGTGAGACCAGTGTTGCGGTCGCGGCCGGCGGTGGTGCCGCCCTGCTGCTGGCGCTGTGCGCCTGCACTCTTCGGCGCTGGCGTGAACCGGACCTGCGGCTGGAGCTGTGCGGCTGGCTGATTGTGCTATCGGTCATGACCATGGTGCTGGGACGGGGCTTCGCCACCGTCGATTACGGCCTCTCGTCCCGCTACAGTTTTCCCTCGGTGTTGTTGTTGGCGACCACCTGGATACTGCTGGCAAACCGCTTGCAGCTGCGTCACTGGGGCGTGCTCGGGCCCGTCATCCTGTTGGCCCTGCTGTTCTGGGGACAGTCTTTCCATATCTATTCGCAAGCCCTGCAGCCCTACATGGCGCAGCGGGTGCAGGACTTCAACCGCGGCCGCTACAAGGCCTGGCCCTACCCCGCCAAACAGAGCAACGCCATCGTCGCCCGGGCCATAGAGCAGGGCATCTATTCCCCGCCTGCCAGGCCGCTGCCGCCGGCCAACGTGGTCATCGGGAAACCAGAGTAGGGCTCCCTGCCTGATCCGCCCCCGGCGCCCTGGCAGCGGACTCTCAAGTGCACATTAAGGCTTACGCTTACAGGGCTTGGGCTGCCACACCTGCACCTTCCAGGTGCCCGCCCCGTGCCGCTCGGTCATGGACAGTGGAATCACGTCGGCCTTGCAATAGTAGCGCTGCAGGAACTGGCGCCCCGGAACGTCCTCGAACGGTGGGGGATTCTGCTGAAAGATGCCACGCATTTCCCAGGGCGAGACCAGCACATAATCGAACTCCCGCCGCTGCACCTTGCGATAGAGCCGCGTCAGGTAGTCCTCCCACACAACCTCCACCCGCTCGGCCGTGTTGTCCTTGCGCATCCAGTCCGGCTTGTGTTTCGCCAGGGGGAAGTAAAACGTGTGGCCGTCCTGGAATACCGGTTTGCCTCGCTCCAGTTGCGCCATCACCAGCATCTGGGTTGCCAGCACCTCGTCACTGGCCTCGATCAGGGCCTCGACCCGCTGCCAGTTGTTCATATTGACGGAAAAATCCTTGTGCAGGATGGCCCACGACTGGTAGCCGGTAAGCGCCAACAGCGGCACCACCAGCCAGGGCCGCAACCCCGAGCGCGCAATCGCCGACAGCCCCGGGACCAGCAGAAAGGGTGACATGAGCTGAAACAGGTAGGTCATGTAGTTGCCCGGGTTGCGTCCCAGCCAGAGCACAATCGCCATACTCGCCCAGAAGAACGCAAACCAGAAGTAATCCATGGATTGGCGCAGCAGGGGACCGTTCCAGCCCTGCCCCGCCAGCGCGAGCCGTCCGCGGAGCCGGCCGCGCCACCGCCGGCGCGCAACGCCAGTATCGCAACTACCACCAGTGCCAGCAGCAGGCCCAGGTAAGTGCGGAGGAAGAAGCCCAGCTGTATAAACAGAATCTGCCACATGTGCAGGCCCTCGATCGCCGCCGCCGGCGCGAACAGCGTATTGTCGAGGTAATAGGGGCTGCCGGCGTGCATCAGGGCCAGGCTCATCAGCAAGGTCGTGGCGAAGCAGATCCCCAGCAACAGCGCACGGGCCATCGATACGTAGAGGAACAGGTACAGGCACAGGATGGCCATACAGAGAATGAAATACTGCTTGGTGTAAAAAGACAGCAGGCCACAAACCAGGGCGAACAACAGGCTGCCATTGCTGAACCGACGCCACCAGGGCACCGCCAGGCAGGCGACAAACAGCGCGACCCCGGGCGCATTGGTACTTGATATGGGCGTTGCGTAGAACAGCAGCGCTGCGTACCACAGCACCGCCGCTGCCAGCGCATACAACCGGCTACCGCTTTGTCGCCACGTGAGCAACCCGAGAGTGATGCAGGCCAGCGCAATGAACCCTGCGGACAGCGAGCGATGCAGCTGGAAGTCATTGCCAAACAGCTGGCTGAGGGGGGCCGCCAGGATATTGTAGAGCGGCGGGTAGACATAGGTGGCCTGTGGCTGGAATTCCCGGGTGTAGGGATTACCGCCCTCGGCGATAATGCCCGTTACCAAGACGGCGGTACCCTCGTACAGGTCCAATGGGACCACCGCAGTGATGATCTGGCCGTGATGCCGCAGCAGCAGGCCAAGCAACAGCAGGAAAACTCCCGTAAAGATGAACTGCCAGGTTCTGGTCATGCCGAGTTGGTTCCATACCCCCTGAAGCGCAACCGCGGCGGCACCAGCGCCGGGCCAGTCCCCGCGGGGTTCTGCGCGCCACATTAACAAAGACCCCCTTGGGGCGCCAATCGGCGTTGCTGGAAATCCCGGCAGGGGGCGATTAAGATGGCGCATTACATCGACACCCGTCGATAACGCCGGCCAGCAGCTTATGCAACCCCGAATCGAGCAACTCAGGCAACCCAGCAACGCCATCTTCGCGCAGGTGGCGGCTATCTATGGCCTGATTGCCGCCTCTATCCTTTTCGTTAGCACTATCACGGCGGGGCTGGAGCCAGCCTTCTTGCTGGCTTCGCTGGCTGCATGGACAGTGATCGGCTGGTGCCAGTTCGCCCTGTTCAACGCCCTGCACGAGGGGCTGCACCGGCGCTTTGGTGATCCCAACAGGGACCGCTTGGGGTACGCCTTGACAGCCTACCCTTTAGGGTTCGACGAGAGCTATCGCCAGGTCCACCTGGATCACCACAAGTATTTCGGCGATGCGCAACGCGATCCCGACTTCCCCAATTACGGCCACTTTCCCACCACCAGGCGAGAAATGCTGCTGCGGTTGGGCCTCAACCTTTGCGGCTGGAATGCGCTGCTACAGTTCCTGGGCATGCGTCAGGGCAATACGACGCCTGAGGCAAAGGGCCCGGGTCGCAATATCGTTACGATAGCGCTGGCACAGCTGGCTATACTCCTGCTGTTTTCCGTGACAGTGGGTTGGTTCTACTACCTGTGGCTGTGGCTGATACCCCTGGTGACCTTCGGCAAGTTCTTCTCGTCTACCAGAGCCTTCTGTGAGCATGGCAGCCCGGATAACAGGCCCACCATCAGGACCATTACCGGTTCGCTGCCGGGTGAAAAGATTTTCGGGGTGTTCTGTTTTCACTACCATGCCGAACACCACGAGTACGTGGGCGTTCCCTACAACCAACTGAAGCAGGCACACGAGCTCGCGGCCGCCGGCCTGTACACGGGAGAAAGCTATGGCGCGGTGCACTACGAGCACTTCGACCGCGGCTACTTCCAACTCCTGCGCCAGTGGTACCGGAGCCTGCCAGCCTAAATGAGCAGCGCCCACTACCAATGCAATTACTGCCACGGCACACGGCACGAGGTCGCCTGCGCTGGCATACGCGACTGGGAATACGGCGTCGACGGCAGTTATGACTACTACCGCTGCCGTGACTGCCAGGGCGTACAGCTGCACCCTTTCCCCGCCCTTTCCGACCTGAAGCACGCCTACGATATCGACTACCACGGCTACGCCGAGGGCGGTAAACGGGGCCTGCTATTCTCACTGCTGTACGGTGCCAAGGAGCGCCTGTTCCGCAACCAGATGCGCCACCTGGTGGATGAGCGGTCAAGGGTCCTGGACGTGGGTTGTGGCGCCGGTGACTTCCTGCACAGCATGCGAGCACTGAGCGTTGCTCACTTGCAGGGCATAGACTTCAGCGAGGACATGATCCAGCGACTGCGCGAGCAGGGTATCGATGGTTTTTGCGGCACGTTCGGCGACTTCCAGGGTGAAGCGGGCAGTTACCAACTGATTGCCATGAATAACTACCTGGAGCACACACTGGACCCGGTCGCGGAACTGAACAGGGGGCTGGAATTGCTTGCACCCGGCTGCCACCTGGTAGGTGAAGTACCAGGTTATGGCTCCTGGGAGCAGCAACTGTTTGGCCGCTACTGGGGCGGCAATCACGTCCCCAGGCACACCTATCAGTTCACACCACAGCGGCTGCAGACATTGCTGGAAGAAGCGGGGTACCGCGAGGTGCGTATCAGTCACCAGTTGAACACCAGTCACTGGGCCCTGTCGGTACAGAACTTTATGCAGCGCAAGGTGCACGACCTGCGCAACAATCCGTCGATAGATCACGGGCGCGGCAGATTTTACGTACCTCTGCTGTTACTGTTCATCCCCATCAATGTCGTTTGCGTGCTCGCCCGGAAGTCCGGCTGTATCAAGTTCAGCGCCCGCAAACCCGAGCGGAAACCCGCCGATGGCTGAAGTCTACGATCGCGATGGCTATTCCGCAGGATACCCGCAGGGCATCGAAAAGCACTTCTGGCACCGGGCGCGCAACGACCTGGTGTACAACTGGTTGCGCAGGGAAGTGCAGCAGGGCGACGTGGTACTGGATGTGGGCTGTGGTATCGGCCTGGTAGTCTCCGAGCTGCGCGCCAGGGGCGTGAATACCCGCGGTGTCGAGTTGGGCGAAGCCCCGGTCACGCCCGGAGCGGCGGGTCATGTCGAGACCAATCGCGACCTGTTCGATCTGGACGACGCGAGCAGGTCAGCAGTGCGGGCCATCCTGCTGCTCGACGTGATAGAGCACATGGCCGACCGCCACCAGTTCCTGCGCCGTATTGCCAGTGAGTTCCCCAACTGTCACACCCTGCTGGTAACAGTGCCGGCAAGGATGGAACTGTGGTCGACCTTTGACGAGCACTGGGGACATCACCTGCGTTACGACCGGCAGCAGTTGGCCGCGGAACTTGCGACCGCAGGGTTCAGGCCCCTGCGCACGGCCTACTTTTTCCAATGGCTGTACCTGGCCTCCCTGACCTTGAAACTGTTGCGCGTACCCAGGGGTAACGACTTCAAACCCATCCGCGCCGGCAGCGCCAGCGCGCTGCTGCATCGCCTGTTGGGCGCAGTCACCCGGCTGGAGAATCGTATTCTCCCGGGCCGCCTGCCGGGGTCTTCCCTGGCCTGTATCGCCAGGCGTACGGACGGCTGACCCGGATGCTGTTCAACTCGATCGAGTACCTGTTTTTCTTCCTGCCCGCCGTTTTCCTCGTATTCCACCTGCTGTCGCGTGCACCCAGCACAGAGCGGCAAATCCTGTGGCTGGCACTCGCCTCCATGTTTTTCTATGCCAGTTGGAAGCCAATCTACCTGTTGTTGATCCTTGCCTCCGTGGTGGTCAATTTTGCACTGGGGCGCAAGTTGGCCCGCTGCCAGGCGGCGACCCGTCGCGACTGGCTGGTCCTGGGAGTGTGCTTAAATCTCGCGTTGCTGGGCTATTTCAAGTACACCGGTTTCTTTCTCGAGGGTCTGAACGAATTCGGCCTGTGGCTACTGCCCATCCCCGAAATCACCCTGCCCCTGGCGATCTCGTTCTTCACGTTCCAGCAGATCGCCTACCTGGTAGACGTTGCCCGAGGTGACTGCAAGGAGTACCAGTTTCACCACTACGCGCTGTTCGTCCTGTTCTTCCCGCAATTGATTGCCGGCCCCATCGTCCACCACAGCGAGATGATGCCCCAGTTCAACCGGCTGCGTTCGCGGGCACAACTACCCACAGATCTCGCGGTTGGCCTCACGCTGATTGCTATCGGCCTGTTCAAGAAGGTGGTGCTGGCGGACAACCTGGCGCTGGTGGCAGACCCCGTGTTCGCAGCCGCCGAAGACGGGCAACCGCTGCACAGCCTGGATGCGCTGATCGCCACTTTCGCCTTCAGTTTCCAGATCTACTTCGACTTTTCCGGCTACAGCGATATCGCTATCGGCAGCGCCCGATTGTTTGGCATCACCCTGCCGGAGAACTTCCGTTCCCCCTACCGCGCCGCAAGCATCATCGACATCTGGCGCCGCTGGCACATGACCTTGTCGCGCTTCCTAAGGGATTACCTGTACATCGCCCTGGGTGGCAACCGGCGCGGTACCGCGCTGCGTTACCGCAACCTGTTCCTGACCATGCTGCTGGGCGGGCTGTGGCACGGCGCTGCCTGGACCTATGTGGCGTGGGGTGGCCTGCACGGTCTTTACCTGTGCTGTAACCACGCCTGGCGCTACCTGACAGGTCGCCTCAACCTGGCAGATTTTTTCGCGCTGCCGGCCTGGCAGCCCCTGTTTATCGCCCTCACTTTTATAGCCTGGAGTGTTGCCCATGGTCATATTCCGCGCTGCGCACTTCGACGCCGGGATCAGTATCCTGGTGAGCGGTTTCGCCGACTTTTCCGCTGCAGCGCCACTGCTGCTGGGAACGGTTTTCAGTGACGGCCTGGCCGCGCAGCTCGCGCAACTGGGCGGTATGCCGTTCACCGGTTATGGGGCCACTGCTGCGCTGCTCATGGTCGCCGCCCTGGTGTGCTGGGCATTGCCCAGCAGCCAGTCATACCTCGGCAACTACCAGCCGGTATTGACCCCGGACATGGCCCCACTGCCGGCAACGCGCATTGCCTGGCGTCCCACTTTAACCTGTGCCGCAGTAAGCGGCCTCACCCTGCTGCTGGCGCTACTCAATATTGCCAGTGTCTCCCGCTTCATTTACTTCCAGTTCTGATGGCCATGGGACGATACATTCGCTGGATGGGGCTGACTCTCGCATCGGGACTGCTGATCACCGCGGTGGTGAACTATCGGGTGGATCCGCTGCAGCTGTTCCAACTTCCCGACGCAGACGCCGCGACGCTGAGCAGGGTAGAGCAATTTCCCAACATGCGGCTGTACAAGCCGCTGCATATGGCACGGTTGCGGCCGGATGCCCTGATTCTCGGGTCCTCGCGTACCGGCGGATTTGCCCCGCAGGACACTGACTGGCGGGGAGTCGATGCCTATAACGCGTCACTTCCGGGCATGACGATTCAGGAGATGTATCACTTCCTGCGCTATGCCCACGCCCTGCGTCCAGTGAGGGAGTTGCTGCTGGGCATAGACTACGAGCGTATTGTCAGCCCCCTGCCGCGTTCACGCCCGGGATTTGTGCGGGAACGCACTCCCCACAGCGCAGGCGAGCTGCGCTCCCTGGCAGTTCGCAAGCAGCGCTTCCTGGACTATTACACCGCCCTGTTCTCCACCCAGTTCCTGCGCGACAGCCTGGTGGCCGCCACCGATTCGGGCCCGCAACTGCGCCGCTACCATGTGAACGGCTGGTGGGAGTCAACCAGTGATGAACTCAGCGGACAGGGCGGCTATATATTTGCGCTGGGCAATCGCCTCAAGTCGGGAGCGCAGTATCCCATTGACCCGCAACAGAACCTGACGGCCCTACAGGAAATGCTGGCGTTCTGCTACGCCAACGGCATTCGCACCCGCATCGTACTCACCCCCGCCCATCTATCCATGGTTGATATGTGGCAGCACCTCTCAGGGCGTGACATGTGGCGGCAAACCCACAGGCGCCTGCTGCAAATCAACCGCGAACTGGCCGCCGACTACCAGGTGGAGGCGTTCGAGGTCTGGGGTTTCGGCCACGAGGCTGAATTCGTGGCCGAACCCATCTACCGAACACGCGATGTGCACAAGGCCTGGTTTGCCGACGGCATCCATCCACGGCGCAAACTGGCCCGGGAGATCGTCAGCAGCATTCACCAGGCGGAGCCGCAATACGGCATGCGCCTGCAGCAGGATAACCTGGAGACATACCTGGGGCAGATCGATAGCTTGCGGCAGGATTTCGTCGCCAGTAACCGCAAGCAGATGAACCGCCTCTATGAGCGCGCCGGTTACCCCTCCCCAAACTGGTAGGCGGTTCACATTGGGGCCTAGAACTGGAAGTAGAGGAACTCGCTGGCCTTGGAGATCATCATCACCGAGAACACGAAGATAATGGCCTGCAGCACCAGCACCGCCCGGCCCGGCTTGAAACGGTCCTTGAGGTCCATGCTGTTGGGAGCCAGTGCGACGATGCCGATGAAAAATACCACCATGGCACTGAGCACCCAGGTCGCCCACTGATCCTTCTGTGCAGCGCCCTCGGCCAGGCCGAAGAACCAGGGGGCATCCGGCCCCATCAACCTGGCGGCGGATACCTGCAGGGTGTTTTCGCCCAACCCCAGCATGCCCCTGTAGATTTTCGCCACATCCCCCCAGTTGGTGGCGCGGAAGATCACCAGCGTAATGCTGAAGAAGTGGAAGGTTATAAACCAACCCAACCAGTGGGGCATGGCGATACCGGTCTTGCGCCACAAGTGGTTGATCACAATGGCGCCTCCGTTGAGAGCGCCGAATACCACAAAGGTCCACGCCGACCCGTGCCAGATGCCGCTGACGACCATGGCCAGGAAACTGGCCACCATGCCCGCCTTGAAGGTGATTTCCGGGAAGGAACGCAGGATAGGTTTGTACACGTAGGCGTTGATGAAGCGAGTCAGCGTGATATGCCAGCGCTGCCACAGGTTGATTATGTTGGTGCCCTTGTAAGGGCTACGAAAGTTGATCGGCAGTTCGATGTTGAACATCAGGGCAAGGCCGATGGCCATATCGGAATAGGCTGAGAAATCGAAGTACAGCTGGAAGGTGTAACTGTACTGCACCAACCACGCCTCGAGCAGGTTCAGGGTGTCGGCGTAGTCAAAGCCGTAGTTCACCAGAATTTCGAAGGAATCGGCGATCACCACCTTTTTGAACAGGCCGATACTGAACACGAAGCTGCCCAGAACAAAATTGTCGACATGAAAGCGCCGGTTATCCGTGGTCTGGAACTGGGGCATGATCTCGCGGTGGTGCACGATGGGCCCGGCGATCAGTTGCGGGAAAAATGACACGAACAGGGCGTAATCCAGCGGGCTGCGCTCTTTCAACGGCGAGCGATAGCAGTCCACGATAAAGGCGATCTGCTGCAAGGTGAAAAAGCTGATGCCCAGCGGCAGCGCCAGCCGCAGGTACTCGAATTCGACGCCCGGCAACAAATTAACGTTGAATATGAAGAAATCCATGTACTTGTAGTAAGCCAGCAGGCTCACATTCAGGCACACTCCGAGGAGCATCAGGCGCTTCTTCGGCGGGATGACCTCGCGCGAACGTCCGTAGGACTGGATTTTGCCGGCAATGGTGTAATTCACAACGATGGAGCCGAGCAGCAGAGGCAGGTAGATGGGATTCCACCAGCCATAGAACAGCCAGGATCCCCCCAGCAGAAATAGCTTGCCGGCACGCAGGTAGCCCAGGTGATTCAGTGCGAAATAGCCGAACAGCACAAACGGCATAAAAGCAAAGATGAAGATGTAGGAGTTGAAAAGCATGCTGTTATCGAATCAGGGGCGCGCGGCACGCCGGGCAATTATCCATTCTTATAAGCTGAATTGGCAATCGCCATATTCACCGGACTGCCGCGCTGGACTGCCATCATATACATGGCGGGCGTTTACTGTATAATTTTTATTTCCTCACCGCGCCCCAGTTCCCCGTCGGCAATGCAAGCAAGAACCTATCTCATACTGCTCCTGGTACTGACCCTGCTGGGATTTGCAGCTGCCGCAAGCTTCAATTACGTGGTCGACCCATATCGTTTCTTCGATACCACCGACCGCCCGGGGATCAACGAGTACCGCCACAAGTTCTTTTTCGGCCAGTACGTCGCCAAACCCTACGCCCTGCGCAAGCAGGCTCCTGAGGCAGTGATTCTCGGTGTCTCCCGTGCCGGCTCCTCCCTGGCCACCGACCATCCGGGCTGGGCAGGCACCCACGTCTACAACTACGCGATGGCGGGTAGCACCGCCTACCTGATCTGGCGCAACTATCAGCACGCAAGGGCCAGTGGCGACTTGAGAAAGGTGGTCCTGATGCTGGACTTTTACATGTTCAATACCTACAAGGAGCAGCGCCCCAGGGTGGGCCATGTACAGGTTTACGAGGAGCGCCTGTCGGCGACGCCCGAATTCACCCGCAACCACGGCTACCCGGTGCGCCTTTTCAAGGACACCCTGACCTCGCTGATCTCCTTCGAAATGCTGTACGAGAGCTGGAATACCGTGCTCGCGCAGGGGCAGATTGCCGCCGGCGACCTGTACAAGGCAACCCTCACACCCAGCGGCTTCTGGATCAACGACCCTGCACCCCACAGGAGCCAGCGCCGGGTGTTCCGCCAGATCGAAAAGCAGTACATGACCATCACCTGGTTTCCACGCCCGGAGAAAAAGTTCGCGATGAGACGGGATGATGGCTCGGATAACCTGGTCTACCTGCAACGTATCATCGCCGACGCCCATCGCGAGGGCATCGACCTGCGCCTGGGCTTTATGCCATTTCACGCCCGGCTGGCAGAGGCTATGCGCGCAGTGGATATCTGGGACGACTTCGAACAGTGGAAACGGGACATTGTGGCGCTGGTGGAAGCAGAGGCCCGGGCTGCCGGCCAACCCGCATTCCCGCTCTGGGACTTTACCGGATACAACAGCGTCAATACCGAGCCGGTGCCCTCAAAGCAGGACACGAGCACCCGTATGCGCTGGCACCTGGATCCTTCCCACGTGAGTCGCGCCGCAGGAGACCTGGTGCAGACGGTGATGCTGGAAACGGGCGGACACCGGGTCGAGGACTTTGGTCGGCAGGTGGACAGCACAACCCTCGAGGCATACATACAGAGCAGCCGCGTCCAGCGAGAACACTATGCAGAGCGCTTCCCAGGCGATATCGAGGAAGTCCTGCAACGGGCCAGGCAAACCTCGGACTGGCGCCGCGCAGCCACCCCCGGCACCTAGCGGCGACTACCAGTCGCCGAACTCTTCCAGTACGCGTTTGGCCTTGGCATAGAACAGGTTGATGGTATTGGCCTCGTCAATATCGAACTCACCCAGGTCTATATCGAGGTACTTCTCGACTTCCAGCACCAGGCTGATGCCCGCCAATGAATCCAGTCCGTAGTCGCCGAAGTCCTCATCGTCGTCGATGACCACCTCGTCCTTCTTCTTGAGGACCTTCTTGATGCCGGCTTTTACCGCTTCGCGAAACTCGTCCAGTGTAAACATGTTGTCCCTCTAGTAATCCTTATCTACACCCGTTCCAGGATCGACGTGGCCCATGACAGGCCGACACCGAAGCCGGAAATCAGTATGGTTTTCTCATCACTGCCCATGTACTGCTCCAGCATCAACGGAATGGAGGATGACACGGTATTGCCGGTTTCCGCCGCCAGGAAGGGCACCTTCTCCGGTGGCACCTCCAGCAGCGGCACCAGGTTGTCGACGATGTATTTGCTGCCCTGGTGCATCAGGTACAGGTCGACCTCGTCCTTGTCCAGGCCGTTCAATTCCAGGCATTTCTCTACCTGTGGCGGCACCTTGCTGACGGCGAACTTGAAGACGTTGTTGCCCAGCATCGACAGGATGCGCGTTTCCTCGTCCACCTTGATCGAATGCGAGAGCCTGGCATTGGTGCAAAAAGTGGACTTGCGAGAGCGGAATACCGGATTCTCGCCAATGTAGGTCACCGCCGCCGCATCACCAAACAGCAGTTCTGTATTGTAGTCCTCGGGATCTATCACCTTGGAGTAGGGGTCGGCAGTGAACAGCAGGCCGTGCTTTAGCTCCTGGGCATCCATGAACGCCTGGATCACGTCCAGCGCGTACACAAAGCCGGAGCAGCCCAGGGAGACATCGAAGGCGGCGACGTTTTCGGTCAGCCCGAGCTTGTGCTGCACAATGGCGGACGTATGGGGCAGGCCGAATCCGTCGGGATTCTGGGTAACCACGATCAGGCAATCGATCTGCTCCCGCTGGAGCTGTGGCTGCTGCGCCAGCAGCGCCTCAAAAGCGCCGACACACAGGTCAGAAGTATCCTCGTCTTCCCCCTTGCGCAGCAGGGAGGTGAAGCCCACCTTGTCGACGATGAAATCGACGTCCTTGCCCGCCGTCTCGGCGCGATCTATGTTGCTGATCCGCCCGCCGGGGAAATAACTGGCTACCGCCTTGATACCTACCATTACGCTCTCCACAGCTGGCGCCGGCAACGCCATTTCGGGGTAGTATTCACCGGCACCGCTGCATATTCAATGCCGGTCGCATACCCATTTTCACCCGGTCAGATATAATACCGCCTGCCGCACAAACCCACCCATGAGACGGAGTTCCCCCCGTATGCGCAAACTGCTGGATCGGATAGCAGGAAAAAAACCTGCCAAGTATGCCGCCTCCGACGGCAGTGCGCCAGAACAACCGCCGATGACGCCTGGTACCGGGGGCGACCACGCGCAGGCTGCGCCGCAGCCAGCGAAGGAGGCACCCCTGACACCGCCGCTGAAGAACTCCCCCATTCCGGTGGAGCGTTTCGATCCCGCCGTGGCGGTGCCATCCACCCCCGCTAGTGAGCGGCCGCTGATCAGCTTCGTGGTGATCGTCTACAAGATGCCGGACCAGGCGGAGAAAACCCTTTATTCCCTCAGCACCCGCTACCAGCGCGGGGTTACCGAGGAGGATTACGAGGTTATCGTGGTGGAGAATTCCTCCAGTGCCGTACTGGGAGAGGAACGCGCCTGCCAGTACGGCGACAACGTGCGCTATTTCTATCGCGAGGAGACCCTGCCCTCCCCCGTCCCGGCGGTGAATTTTGGAGCGGGGGAAGCCCGCGGCACGCATATCAGCATCATGGTAGACGGCGCCCGTATGCTGAGCCCGGCCGTGGTGAGCTACACCCTGGCAGCCACCCGCATGGCCCGCCGCACGGTGATTGCCGTACCGGGCTTCCACATAGGGCATAAACTGCAGCAGCGGGCGGTACTGGAAGGTTACTGCGAGGAAGAGGAAGCGGCACTACTGGCCTCCATCGACTGGCCCACTGACGGCTACCGCCTGTTCGACATCTCGTGCCTCAGCGGCACCAGCCGCGCCGGTTACTTCAAACCCATCGGCGAGAGCAACTGCCTGTGTGTGCCAACCGAACTGTGGCAGGAACTGGGGGGCTTCGACCCCGCCTTCACCGAGACTGGCGGTGGCCAGGTCAACCTGGACTTTTACAAAAGAGCGGTAGAATTTCCTGACACCGAGCTGGTTATCCTCATCGGAGAAGGCAGCTTCCACCAGTTCCACGGTGGCATCACCACCGGCACTCAGGGCAAGGAGCGGATAAAGTCCATGGATGACCATTTCAACCAGTATGCGGCACTGCGCGGAGGGCCTTACAAGTCGCCCACCAAGCGCCCAATCTACCTGGGCAGCCTGCCCGATAGCGCCATGAAATTTATGCATCACGGCACTACCCAATCCATACAGGCGCTGCAGGAATAATGCTTCGGCCCGCGGGCCTCACCATGGAGTCCACAATACAGACAGGGTAGACTACTGCCCAACCCGCCAACTCAGGGAGAACGACCATCGCTCGCATCTACTTACCGCCTTCAATGCGCGGATTTCAGCCCCTACGCCGATCTTTCAGCACATGGGTGGACCACATTTCATTCGGCTATGACCTGGTGGAAGCGGTACGGCCCAAAAAACTGGTAGAGCTGGGCACCTACAATGGCATGAGCTACTTTGTATTTTGCCAGTCGATGATAGAGAACAATGTAGACGGCCTCTGCTATGCCGTTGACACCTGGTCTGGAGATGACCACACCGGAGACTACGACGAAACTATCTTTGAGGACGTGCGCCACCATGCCAGGCAGAACTACCGCGGTATAAGCTATCTCATGCGCATGCTGTTTAACGATGCGGCGCACCACTTCGAGGACGAGTCCATAGACCTGCTGCACATTGACGGCCTGCACACCTACGATGCGGTTCAGGAAGATTTCAACAACTGGTATCCGAGGGTGCGCCCCGGTGGCATCATCCTGTTCCACGATATCGACGCCCGCCAGTCAGATTTTGGCGTGTGGAAGTACTGGGCGGAACTGGAAGCACAGTATGAAACCTTCGCCTTTCATCACGGTTTCGGCCTGGGTGTCCTGCGCAAGGCAGGGGGCGACCGTGCCGGGGAAGAGCATCCGCTGCTGGACCTCCTGTTTAACGGCACCGAGGAAGAACAGCACAAGCTGCGGCAGCTGTACATTTATAACAGCGAGTACCTGGAAGCCCGCAACCAGGCCAAGCGCCTGAAGTGGAAAGCCAATCAGGGTGGTGATGGCAAAGATGCAAAAAAGGAAGGCCAATAGCCCCGCCCAGGCATGTTAACTGCTCCAGCTTAAACTCAGGCCCCCGGGATCAGTCCACTGCAGGTGTGGCCTGCCACAAGGTGCCGTGCTCCTCGCTGCCCTCTTCATCGGGACGACCGTTAGAGTAATAATACAGGGCAATGGAACGACGCCCTCGATCCGGTGGGCAGGTCAGCGGGTGCGGATGCCCGTGGAATGAGGTCGTGGTCGTCTTGAATATCACACAGCGCCCGGAAATAGGCGCTATTTTCCTTACCAGTTCACCCATGTCCGCCGTCCACAATTCCAGGTCTCCACCGTACTCGGGTGGCCAGTCCTGATTGAGGTAAATCAGCAGATTAAGGCGACGGTCCAGGCCATACTGAGGATGCTTGTTAAAATCAGCATGCACCTTCAGGTAACCCCCGGCGCTGGTATTATGCACACCACCACCGGCCAGGTGCGGGTCAGCTATCAACCCCGATATACCCGTGATCTTCTCCAGCAAGCCCACGAACGGATTGCTGTTCAACTCCCAGTACAATCGGCGGTATACATGGGGCACCAGCCGCTCGCGAGACAACCACTCCTTACCCAGTTGGGCCTCGCTACCATCCTCGGTGTAAACAGGAATATGGGTGGAACCTGCCTTTTTCTTCGCCGCCAGGTCAGGGAACTCAAAATTGAGGCGCGCCACGAATTCGGGTGAGATGAAATTGTCAATCATGATATGAGGAAAGGGCTGCGCTTCACTGAAGCTACTTGCCATGGCATCCGCTTCGCGCGTAAGCCTGTCGTAATCGATTACTTGTGTATCAGCCATCGCTTTATGTTCCTGTAGCGAACCTGCCCTATTGAAGAGGCGGCAATTCCACTTCCGGCAGCACCTGCCAGTCTGTGCGCTGGGTGGGTTCCACATCTTTATCGTTGCGGCCTAGCGTGTAGTAGTAAATCGCAATGGATTTACGCGACATACCCTCAGGACACTGCAGTGGCCGTGGGTGTCCGTGATAGGAGTCTGCATCAGTATTGAAGATGACGCAGCGCCCCACCAGTGGACGCAAGCGCTTTACGCATAGACTTGCGTCGCGGTTCCACAGTTCCAGGTGTCCCTCATATTCATCCTGCCAATCTTTATTGAGGTATAGAAGCAGGTTCACACGCCGTTCCAGGTCGTAATCCACGTGATGGGTAAAATCAGCGTGCACACCCAGCACCCCCCCGGGCAGAATCTGGTGCAAGCCGCCCCCGCGC
Source organism: uncultured Gammaproteobacteria bacterium (assembly GCA_963845135.1). Lineage (GTDB taxonomy): Bacteria > Pseudomonadota > Gammaproteobacteria > Pseudomonadales > Halieaceae > Halioglobus. The sequence goes on from CAWJQW010000018.1 coordinate 24,592, forward strand.
AAGGACGGGTCGGGGATCAGGTTCTGGATGCCGGTGAGCTTTTCCAGGCAGCGTATAAACGTACTTGAGTTCAACTCCCAGATAAGCTGTCGCGCCACAGCGGGAATCTTGAAAAGGTGTGGCATGCCCTGCTTATTGAACTGCACCTTGGCGCCATCCTTACCGGTGGCAACCAGCTGGCGCCAATTGATATCCGCAGAAGGAGGGGGAAAACCCTCCAGTACCGCATCAGTTACCTCAGGCGCGACAAAATCGTCGAAAACGGCATGAGGAAAAGGATCGGCACCCACATAGGCATCATGCCCCTCGATAAACCGCCGCCGGAGGTGGTCGCAGTCCAGCAGGTGCTGTTCGGGATACTTGTCCGCCAGCATGCTCATGCAGCGGCGCCCCGGAGGTGGTGTTGAAGCAGCCACGCAGCGGCTACCGGTTCAAACACTATCATTATGGTCAACCCCTGAATATTTTTGTGCGAGCGCTTTCCGGGCCTTGTCATACCCCCGCTGCAGTCTGACTGCGGTGGCTATGTGATCATCCGGCAGGTCTCCGAGACTGGTATCGAAAGGCACTGTTGGCAGATTTTTATCGCGCCAGTAGTACTTAAGATCTTCCCGGTCCCAGTCGCGGTAGATTTCCGACCAGTCCAGACGCTCGAAATGCGGTCGCAGGCACCGTTCGGTGATGTTCTGGCCTTCTGCCTGGTAGCGAAAGTCTACCGAGATACGCATGCGGTCGCTGTCGTTGGGCAGAGCGCGGTGAATAGTCAGGCTGTGGAATACAATGACATCGCCCAGCGCGAAATCGTTAGCCAGCCACTGCATGGACGCCACTTCTTCGGGCAGGCTGCTCTGGCGGTGCCCCGCCCCCAGTGCGTATTCCACGGGCAACAAGCCCATTTTGTGCGACCCCTCGAGCATAGCCAGGGAACCCATGGACATGGGGCAGTCCGACAAGGGAATCCAGCAGGCGTAAAGGTCCTTGGTACCCTGGTTATTGACGAAGTCCTGATGTGGGGGCGTACTCCAGTCACGGTTCTCGGGAAATACCAGGCGAGCGATAGATAAGGGGTGGGGGAAAGCGCTCTCCCCCAGCAGAGCCTTCATCAGCGTCATAACCGCCGGTGTATGGGCCAGTGCATGGAAGTCCTGTAAACGCTGTATACGATCGTAAACCTGGAAGTACTCTTCCTCACCCTCCACTTTGGGAACAGTCCAGGCGGTAGCAGTCATGGGATCTGCGCCTGGTTTCAGCCAACCACAGTCATCACAGATTTCTACAATCTGCCGCCTCAACTCCAGCAGAAGATGGGCATCAAGCAAGCGGGGAAGGTAGACATAACCGTCGCGGTGAAAGCGCTGCTGCAGGGCGTCCACGTCGTAGAGCAGGTGCGATGAATCCAGGAAAGACTTCATTATTCCTCATAGTGGCCAGCGGCTGCGGCCCGCTGCCAAAGGGCAGTGTGGGGTACAGAGAACACGGCCACAGTATAGTGCCCGGAGCAGGCAAATTCTAGCGATCATCCGGCCTCACGCAACGGGTATCAAACCAGCAGCGGAGTTCCCCAGTCGGGGAATCCCGCAGCGCGGAAAAACCAACTAATGGTGACCAGTTGTTCCCGCCTCTCCCAACGTTGCAATGCTGTCTGGTGAACCGTCATCTCATCAAATAAAACGGCATCACCGGGTTCCAACTCCACTTTTACCGGTGGATACCGCGCAGTAATTTCCTCCAGCAAACCCTCGGGCATCCCCCGCCCGTAATCCAGCGGGGCCAGCCCATCCGCCTCATCCCAACCCAAACGCTCCTCGGGATGCCAGGGAATGATATCCAATCCCGGGTTATCCCTGCCGCAGGGTGTAACAGCGGCCCAGCAATTTACTGCGCCGGACTGCTTGCCAAAGAAATTGACGTCCTGGTGCCAGGGAATGGCAGCATACTTGTCCCGCTCCGCCCTGTGATGCCGCAGCTTGGCGCGTTCACCGAACATCAGCGGCTCCCCGTCAAGATAGTCGCTGACCACCCGCAACAACCCACACTCACGATAGATATCCAGCAATTCAAACAATGTGGATGTGCTGCACCCCAGCACGCCCGTATCTCCCTGGTTGGCCATTTCCTGGGTCTCGGCAAGCTGCTCCAGCCGCTCCAGCTGTCGCTGGCTGTAAAAGGCCTCGTACCAGCAATGCCCCGCGGTGCCTTACGCCCGCCGCCAGGGTATCCGCGTGTAACTCCTCGCCGGTGATCTCAGGTAAACCGACAACATCGGAAAATAGATCAGGAACAGGCGGTAAGCTGACAACGCTCTCACGACAAGACGCCATTAGCTCCTGACCCGCTGCCAACCTGAGCTGCAACAGTTCATCTTCGATCCCGCCACCACCGCGCAGCATCTGCGGTGTCAGGTTTCGAATACGCTCGAGCAAAGTGTCATTCACAGCAATGTTCCATTCTGGTCAAAACTACAGCGTTACTGTTTGTTCCAGGATATCGCGTGCAATGTCACAATAAATGAACCTGGCAATGCAACCGATAAGACACGAGCTGCGGACCTTCCAGCCATCCCAATCTCGTCGCCGGCGGATGGCTGGCGCCCGGTAAAGCTCCTAATAGCAGCCGAAACTTAGCAGCATTATCACTATTTTCGGCTGAACAGGCGCGACAATGAGCAACTACATAAGGCTGGGCCTGCTCGCCTCTCTGGCGCTGTTAGCTGCCACTGCCGGGTTTAACTTCTGGGTTGCTCCCTGGAATATCTATCGCTTCAAATCCGCCGATGAGCAACGTATGAGTCGAGTTGACCAGGGGCTGGGCATGCGCCTGTCAAAACCCTGGCAGATTTTCCAGGCCAGGCCGACCATGGCAGTGACAGGCAGCTCCCGCGGCTGTTCCATTCCTCGCGAACATTCTTCCTGGCGAGGCAAGGGTGGCTATATTTCCGTTGGCAAGAACATGCGCCGTCTTGCTTCGGGTGAGTCGATCGCCTACAGGGGGAACCTGGAAATATTTGCCTCCATCCTGAACGACTGCCACTAACAATCCATTAATGTCACTCTGTTTATCAGCCCTAAGCATCTGTTTCTCACCCACCTGCGCAACACTATAGATCCAGGCAACCACTGGCAGGAATTCCACTATGATCTGGTGCAACTGAATAACCGTACCGCGACGCAGCAGAACAGCAGCGCCCATTGCGTCGCCTGCAAGCAGTAGCTGGGTTACAATGCGCGTAAGTATTTCACCAGGGTTTGCAGGCCGTTGATTTGTGAGTGATCCCGCCAGAGTTGTCATTATCACACCCGTCTTCAACGACTGGCCGTCCTGTACCCGCTTGCTCACGGAGCTCAATAGCGTAGCGGGCCAGCTGGAGGGTACTATTGTCGACATCATCATCGTGGACGATGGGTCTCGCCTGCACTGGTCATCAGAAATGGTGCAGGCAACACCGCTACAACACCTCAACCGTATTAGCGTCACCAAGCTGGGCTGTAACCTGGGACATCAAAGAGCAATTGCGGCCGGGCTTTATACCGCGGTTGAGCGAAAGCTCTATGAGACCATCATTATCATGGACTGCGACGGGGAGGACCTCCCGCAGGATGTCGCCAGGCTACTGGCCGAGCAACGGAGCCACCCGGATTCGATTGTTGCTGCCGAGCGCGCCCATCGGTCAGAGGGCACCGCGTTCAAAGCCTTCTATAGCATTTATAAAACCCTGTATCGCACCCTGACGGGAAGTGAAATCAGCTTTGGCAACTTTTCCGCCATATCGGCCAATGCCGCCAGCAGGCTTCTGCACATGCCGGAGCTGTGGAATAACTTTCCCAGCGCCCTGTTGCGGTCGCGGCTGCCACTGCGAAAAATTGAAACCAATCGCGGTAAACGATTTTTCGGCGATAGCAAAATGAACTTCTCCAGCCTGGTTATCCATGGACTCAGCGCTATCTCGGTCAATAGCGAAATCGTGTTTGCGCGTGTCATGCTACTGTGCTTCGTACTGGCACTGGTAACGGCCACCGGTGGAGTAACTGTCGCATGCATCCGCGTATTTACCGACCTGGCTATACCAGGCTGGGCCAGCGATGTGATCGGCAGCCTGGCGATTATTTTCACCCAGATCGTGTTCTTCTTTTTCACCAGTATGTTCCTGCTGCTGCACGCACGCTCCAACCCCGCCAGTTCCCCCCGCCAGGTCATACCGGGCTATATATCTACCAGTCACGACATTCAAGGCAATGACCAAACCGGAATTTAGCTATATCGGCTCAGAGCTTGAGCTGTTTCGTCATGCGGATAACTGGAAGGCCTACTATGGCTCGATTCTGCAGCCCTTTCTGGGCATGGATGTGCTGGAGGTAGGGGCTGGTATTGGCGGGACCACAGCCGCGCTGTGCCAAGATTACGCGCACGCCTCCTGGACATGCCTGGAACCCGACGGGAATTTTTGCAGCGACATCGAAAGCCTCATCGACGGGAAGAAACTACCGGCTTTTTGTGAGGTCAGAGTCGGCACACTGGCGGTCCTCCCCCATTCGCAACGTTACGACACAATTTTGTACATCGATGTATTGGAGCACATTGAACAGGACCTTGCCGAGCTGGAAAACGCCGCCAGACGTTTGAAGCCGGGTGGACACCTGGTGGTACTGGCACCGGCTCACCAGTTCCTGTTCAGCCCTTTTGACCAGGCGGTGGGCCACTACCGCAGGTACTCCAGAGCTTCGCTGCAGGCACTTACCCCGGCAGGACAGGGCCTGAACATCACTATGAACCGCTACCTGGACGCTTGCGGTGTCTGCCTCTCTCTTGCCAACAAATTCGTTTTGAAAAAAGAAAACCCCAGTAAAGAAAACATCCGTTTATGGGACAGCTACGTTGTTCCCTTATCGCGCGTTATCGATCCGTTATTGCGCTACCGGCTGGGCAAGTCCGTACTGACAGTCTGGCAAAAACAAAACTCCAGCCAGTGAAGGCCCCGCTGTGTCTCGAAAGGCCCGGTTACAGATCACTGGTCTACAGAAGCTCCCGCTCGCGCGGTTTCTCTCCCCATCAATGTATAAGGGCCAATCGTTCTATAAGGCTTATAGTCGACATCAATCCAACCCAGTTCGTCCGCTTCCAGCCGCGCACTTCCAGGTAGCGCTCGCGTCACGACCAGGGGCTTCTCTGCACGCACCAGGCCGAGAGCAAACCGTTGCTGCTCGGCGGGGCTGGCATAGGTCAGGGCATAGTAAGGGAGATACTTCTCGACAGGCGCTGACGTGGTACTCCAGAGATACAAGCTGTGAAAGCGAAAGGTAAGCAGGGTTACGTCTGCCTGATTCATGGCGCTGACCAACTCCCGATAATACTTGCCGCGCCGGGCCTCTATGCGCATTAGTTCTGTTCCCGGCAGGCCCAATGGGCGAAAACCCAGGTATGCAGAACGCGCGCCCAGGTACTCGATATACAGTGCTCCGAGGGCACAGGCCAGGGCGAGCAAAGCAGGAGAGATAATCCGGGTTACAGCCGGAGCCGGGCTGCCGCGGCGCAGCCACCACTGCACCAGGTCCGCTGCACAGATGATCGCGCAAAGCAGTATGGGCAGGCTGCCAAAATACATCTGGCTGCCGGGAATGGGGTAGGCCAGTAATGGAGACCACACCGCAGTCGCCGCCAGTAACATTCGCGCCGGGGTACGCCCTGCGCCAACGGGAGGCATCATTACCGCCCAACACCAGGGGCCCACATAACCCAGCATGGCCTGTGAATTCGCCGGGTTGTCGATCAGCAGTGCATAAATCGCGGCACACACCAGCCAGCACCTGGCCAGGAGTACCTGCCAGGATTGCGTTGCGGGCCCTGCGCCTCTACTTGCCATCAGCGCCAGCATGACGGACAGCATGGCAAGTGCCAATTGCAACGCCGTATAGCTTCTGAAAAAGTGATAGAACTCGATTTGGCTCGCGCTGTAGGACAACAGACTGCCAAAGATGTCCAGGGGCGATGCGCCATTCAGGCCAGCATAGACCAGGGCCATCAGCGTGATAAGAGAGAAACCTGCTACTGCAGGCAGAATCATCCCGCGCGCATCGATCGACGGTTCAAGCGGTGGCAGTAATGCCAGGGCCACCGCTACTGCTGATAACGCGACGATTGCGGCAAAGGCCACACTGTTCGGTTCAGCTAACAGCGGAAACATTAATACGAAGGGCAATAGCATTGAGGCGAGCACCGCGGCCCCTTGCAACATAGAGCGCCAGAAGCCCGTCCTGAGAGTACAGGTCAGCACCATCATCAGCGCCGCCAGGCTGAAAGCGCCGGCATTCAGTTTGATATGTGAAATCGCGCCCACAGCAAGACCGATCAGCATCCACCAATACCTATTCCCTGCCCCTCCGCCAAAAGAAGCTAAAAGTGGAACGGTGATCATCCCGATGGCAACCACCGCTTGCGGATGTCCCGGCTCGTTCACGATGGAGCCGACAAACAAGAAGGACAGTACAAGGCTCACCAGCGCCCACAGGCGCGACCCAGACAGCCTGAGCACAAGCCAGGCGCAGACCAGGGCCAGCGACAGCCAACTAAACAGCGCAACAAACCTGGCGGCGCTATGGGTTAGCGGAATAGCCAGGTAGTCGTGCAAGAGCTCCACCATGGCCAGGTAGATCGGCCCATAAGTCCAGGGAATGTCCTTGTAGAACGTATGTCCCTCCAGGTACAGCCGGCTGCCAAGTAGAAACAGCCCCTCATCGTCGTAGGGCATAAAGCTGGAAAACAGTGCATGAAAACCCACGGCCGCACACGCCACCAGCAAAAACACAATCGCGGCAAGAAAGAGCATGTTGGGACGGTTCAGCATGGTCGCCTATCGATTTTCCAGGGCACAGCCACCCGGGAAGCATGCGCCGCGCACGTCACGCAGCCATCAGACCGGCTTGCGGGCAACAATGAAGAACTGCTTGCCAAGGAGCTTCCACAGCGGCGGTAGCTTCAGGTAGCTACGTACCAGCAGCGGATGGGTGGGTAGCGCTCCCTGTGTGGTATAGGGCAGGAAACGATCAATACAGAGTTCCAGATCAAAACCGAAGTTATTCAGTGCCTCACACAGCGAGAGATGGGTAAGCCCGAGGTGGTGGTCGTAGAAGTCCCAGTACTGTCCCGGCAGGTAACGCAGGTTGGGGCCCATGACCAGCAGGCGTCCCCCGGGCTTTAGCGCATCGAGAACCTGGGTCAGTAATACTTCAAGCGCTGCTTTGTCCGGCAGGTGTTCAAGGAAGTTTGAGGTGAACACGACATCCGCACTTCCCTGGAGAAGTCCGCCAATATCGGACGCATCAACCTGCTCAAAGCGAATACCGGGGGCCAGGAACTGTGCCGAGTCCGGGTTGAGATCGACGGCTACCTTTTCACCGCCGCGGATATTGTTGATGAATTCTCCATAGCCACACGCCAGGTCTACCACCGTATCTGCAGGGCCCACATAGCGTTGAAAATAATCGCGGCATAGCACTTGCCAGATCGCGTTCTTGCGCGGTAACTCCTGTTCCGGAAACCGGGCCTTGTACAATGCCGCCAGTCGAGCTTCATCCATAGTACTTTTCCCTGAAAGCATAGAACTTGTAGAGCAGGAAGGTTGCAAGCACCGGCAGGCTGATAGCGAGTGCGTGGGCCACCTCCTCCGCATATTGCACGATTCCTATTCGGGGCAGGAATTGATTCAGGCCCATCGCGATAACCCAGACCACAGGAAAAAAAGCCAGGTTGATGGCCACGAAGTCCCGTGCCTGCCTCGCGACAGGTTTGTCCGATGTCGGGAAAACATAGTAACTATTGAGTACAAAAGCGACACTCATACCCACCACATAAGCCAGAGCCACTGCCGCGCTGTAGGGCATCAGCGCACTCAACAACACGCGAGACAACCAGTGCAGCAGGGCTGCGAGTCCACCCACAGCCAGGAACCCGGCAAATTGGCGCGAGAGGAAATGCCTCAGCACGCGACCGCCCGACGTGCCATATCCCGCCCCAGCCCGATACTTTCGGAAATACCCCTGTCCTCCGGGTAATAGTAGGACGTATCGGCCACCCACAGTCCCGGCACCGGCAGGTCGATCGGGGGCAGGCGACTGGCGAATTCCGGTTCGCAGATGGGCTGGGCAAAGCGATAGCGGCTGGCGCGAATATCCAGGATATCCTCCTGCTGCAACTCGGGGTTAATCGTACACAGGTAGCGACTGACGCGCTCAATAAACCACTCATCAGGTTCGGCGTAGCTCGGATGATCACCCGGCAGGTAATAGGGTACATAGACAATATGTCGGTCCAGTGCCCGCAGGTTGCTGTATTCCACAAGCCCCGGTATATCCATCTGGGGGTCATTGATATTGACCCAGAAATTCTCCGACAGTGGCCGTGCCAGTTTTACTATGACACAGACCACGGCGATATTGTTCACCGAGCGATAGGCATCGAGAATCCCGGGCGGCAGGTCCGGCATGAGGCGCGGCACGAGAGGCAATGGAATGGTACTGATGACCTTGTCGAATGCCTCCACCCCACCGGCCACCTCCACACCGCGCAGCTGGTCGCCATCGATGACGACGCGCTGTACCGGACAACCGAGTCGGAGCTCTCCTCCCCCATCCTGGATGAACGCACTGAGAGACTGCAACAGCGTATTGGACCCCCCCTCCAGGTATCCCAGCTGCTCCCGCATCAGGTTGTAGCGCGAGCGGCCCAACCGTCGAATGCGGCTCCAGATCCACGCCGCTGACAGATTGTCTGTAAAGTGGTGGAATTTGTAATCAAACAGCCGGCGCCACAGTATCTCGTAGGCCTGCGCCCCCACCCATCTACGCACCCAGTCACGAGCGTTTACACCATCCAGTGGGCGCCAATCATCGCGCCGGGTACACAAAAATGCGAACAGACCGTAGCGTATCTTGGCGATAAGGCCCAGGCCACGAAACCGCAGCAATGCCAGCGGGTTACCCCATGACTGCAGCCGTCCATCGTACCAGTAAGCCATCCTGGTCTCCCGCCAGCACATCCGGTCAGCGATACCCAATTCCTCGAGCAACTGCAGGAAATCCGTATCGGAAGTACAGTGAAAATGGTAGTAACGCTCGATCTTGAGGCCGGAAAAGTCAAAACTCGCGGTCATGCCCCCTACCCGGTCGTCGGCCTCGAACACCACCGGCCTGTGGCCCTGGCGGACCAGCTCGTAGGCCACTGCCAGCCCCATGGGGCCGGCGCCCAGTACAGCGATTCGTTGCACGACTAAAACTCCAATTCGACTTTACTGTAGGTGGGATGGCAGAACGTCTCCTCTACCGCACTGGCGAAGGGCGTCGCCTTTACCCCAAAAATTTTCGGCCAGTCGATCACCTCGAAATCGTCATCCGCCACCAGCGCCTCCAGTTGCTGAGTGGTAAACGGCGGGTTGCGGTCGAAACAGCCCCAGATGCGCAACAGCAGGTGAAACAGGCTGTAGGGAATGTGCAGGATCAGGGAGCGGGAACCCGTGGCGCGACGCAGTTCGCGGATCATGTCGATGTAGTCGATGCGCTCCTGGCCGGATATGTTGTACACCCCCCCTACCCTGCGCTGCTCGATACAGCTGAGGATAATATCGCAGAAATCGCCCACATACAGCGGCTGGCGCATGAAGCGGCCGCCCCCGGGTATCGGGAACACGGGCACACGGGCCATGAAGCGCGATAACCACCCGAGGTGTTTGCGGTCGAACCAGCCGTACATCAAGGTCGGGCGCAGCACCGGGCAGTCGAGACCGCTAGCCAGCACCAGCGACTCCTGCTCACGCTTGGTGCCGGAGTAATAGTCATCGGCCACGGACTCCACCACCGATGAACTGATATGCACCATATACGGCGGCCGCTGCGGATCAATCGCTTCCAGCATGAGGCGGGTGGCAACCACATTGTTCCGCTCAAATTCCTCGCGGTAAAGGCCACCGATCTGGGCCTGTAACAACACCAGCACATCCGCCTCGCGGAGCCGGTCCTGCCACGGGCCGGGTCGGGACAGGTCCACCAGTTCGACGTTCACATCAGGGTGCAGTTCCCGCAGTGTCTGCAGGTTGGACGCGTGCTTGTCCAGTACAGTGATATCGCGATAGCCGCGCGCCTTGAGACGTACCACGAGGTTCTGGCCTACCAGGCCGGCACCACCGGGAAGCACCACGCGCTGCAGTCCGGCCTGGCCGGGTAGCCCCGTGTCGCCGTCCATCATATGTCCAGCCTGTTGAAGACCAGCCGCGGCAGGTGTCTAATCACCAGCATGATCAGCGCCCACTTACCGGGTGCGTAAATCACCGACCTGCCCTTGTCCACGCCACGCACGATAACATCAGCCACCTCGGACACCTCCGCCAGGGGCAGGCCGCTGTCCAGCAGATGGGCCGTCATGGGCGTGCGGGTGGGCCCGGGCTTGACCAGGCAAACCTGCACACCACTGCCGGCCAGCCGATGTTGCAGGCCCTCGGCGTAGCGCTCCAACAGCCCCTTGGCTGCACCGTAGGTGTAGTTGGACTTGCGCCCGCGGTCCCCCGCCACCGAGCCCAACAGAACCAGCGTGCCGCGGCGGCCGCTTTGCATGGCAGTTGCCAGTGCCTCGGCGAACAGCGCCGGTGACACGCCGTTGAGGCCCAGCGCTGCGGCCGCCACCGCCAGGTCCTGCTGGCAATCCTGCTGCGCGGGCAGTGAGCCATGGGCGACAAGCGCCAGGTCGATGGGACCGGGCTGGGCGGCAACCCACTCCTGAATCTGGCGCGGGTCACTGAAGTCCAGGGTGGCGGTCTCAACCCGCGAAGCCGGGCTGCGCACCGCGAGGTCCCGGGCCACGGCGGCGAGGCGTTCCTCGTGGCGCCCCACCAGCACAACCTGCGCCGGCTGCACCAGCCAGCGCCGCAGGCATTGCTGGGCAATGGCAGAAGTTGCGCCGACGACAATGATTTTTCGCAGGTTCATCGGCCCGATTCTAGCTGCCGAGCAGGCGTCGAGAAAGCCCGGAACTGATACCGGCGTCGCGGTAGGGCAGGAACTCGGCCAGCCGCGGGTATCCTGACTCGAACAGGCGACTCGGCATACGGGCGTCCTTGGCTGCATAGAGCCTGCCGCCCGCTGACTCGACAATGCGGTCCAGGCGCTCGAACAACGCCAGCGTGTCGCGACCGCGGTTGGGGAAATCCAGGGCCAGGGTCGTCCCCGGTGCCGTGAAGCTCAGCATGCCCGGGCCCTCGCGCTCACCAAAAGTCTTCAGCACCGCGAGTAACGAACCACTGTTGGCGCGACTGGTGGCTGCCAGTAATTCCTCCACGGGGGCCTCCGTGTCTTCGCCGGGGAACAGGCATTGGTACTGGTAAAAGCCTCGCGGCCCATACATACGGTTCCAATGCCGGACACTGTCCAGCGGATAAAAGAACGGCCGGTAGTGCTGGACCGAGGTCCCGGCAATCCAGCGGTGCCAATGGTAGTAGGCGGCATTGAAGGGGCGCAGGGTCAGCCGGTTAACCAACGACAGCGGCGGCGTGAAAGGCAGTCCCGGGTGCGCACCGCGGGTCTCGGTTTCCCGCGCCAACTGCGTACTGTGGTTGGCCCGCATGAAGATGCCCCGGCGGGAATCGGGGCGCACGCAATCTATCCAGGCAACGGTATATTCCCAGAACTCCTCAGACTCCTGCACCATGCGATAAAATTGCGTGAGACTATCGAATGGCCGTGTTTCCACCTCCAGCAGTGGTCCCGCGACTGGCCGGAGTTGCAGGCAGGCCTCGGTAACAAACCCGGTGAGGCCCAGTCCACCCAGCGTTGCCACCAGCCAATCCGCGTTGTCCTGCCGCGAGCATTGCAACTGCTCGCCATCGGTACGCTGCAATACCAGTGATTGCACGTGATCACCGAAGCTGCCCTGGCGATGGTGATTCTTGCCGTGCACATCGTTGGCGATAGCGCCCCCAACGGTGACATAAGCGGTACCGGGGGTCACCGGCAGCATCCAACCCCGGGGCACCGCCAACTGCTGGATATCCCGGAGCAGCACTCCTGCCTCACAGCGCAACAGGCCGCTCTCGGTATCGAATTCGATGAAGCGATCGAGGCCACAGCCGTCCCACAACACGCCCCCGGGATTCAGACACACATCACCGTAACTGCGCCCCATGCCGCGGGGCAGTCCGCTGCTTTTGGCAATGGCGGCAGCCACGGCACTCCTGTCGTGCAGGGCCTGCAATTCGTGGGGGGGCGCCTGCAGGCGGCCCCAGGACTCGACGTTTACCAAGACCAGTTCTCCGTTCCAAGAAAGAGCACCAGCAGAAAAACGGTGCCCGCCGCCAGACTGGCCCGGTCCTTGATGGCGAATACCAGTGGGTCGTCGTGCATCTGCCCGCGATGCGCCTGTAGCCACATCCAGCTGATCCAGTAAACCAGCACCACTACCGCACCCCAGACGATCTCCGGCGTGGCATACAACAGCAGGATCTGCTCACTATTGAGATACAGGGAGAAGACCATGGCAGCCGCAAAGCCGGCAGCAATACCCAGGGTCTGCACCAACGGTCCGTCAGACGTCTGGTAGCCGCGACCGTGCAACACCTCCCTGCCCTCCAGCACCTGCACTCCGATTTCCGCGTAGCGCTTGACGAAAGCCAGGGACAGGAACAGGAATACCGAGAAAGCCAGCAGCCAGAAGGAAAGCCCCATCTGCAGTGCCGCGGCTCCCGCCACGATGCGCAGCGTATAGAGCATGGAGAGGATGATGCAGTCCAGCACAACCACCCGCTTGAGCCACCAGGAGTAGCTGCCGGTGAGCAGCAGGTAGCACAGCAGGCACAGCAGGAAGCCAGGGCTGATGAGTACCGCCAGGCCAAGGCCGGCAGCCAGCAAGGCCAGCGCTGCGGCGATGCCATCGGCGATGGCAATGCGCCCGCTGGCGAGTGGACGCAGCCGCTTGCGCGGGTGCAGGCGGTCGCTCTCCAGGTCGAGCAGGTCGTTGAAGAGGTAAGTGCCCGAAGCGCACAGCCCGAAAGACAGGAAGGCCAGCAACAGCACGGCCAGGGTAGCGGCGTCCCCTACCTGGTGGGCCGCCAGGGCGGGTGCGAACAGCAGCAGGTTCTTGAGCCACTGCTGCAGCCGCAGGCTGGCGCGCCACTCGTCGGCCCGCGGCGCAGCGGGGGCGAATCGCTGGCTCACCTCCCCCACTGACCGCACCGCACCCAGCAGGCTGCTGTCATTACTGACCACGATAGCGTGCCTGGCGCTGGCCCAAATAGGCAGGTCCGCCTGGGCATTCCCGGCATAGTCGAAGCCACCGTGGCCAAAGCGTTCTACCAGTGCCCTGGCCTTCTGCTGCCCGCCGAGGTTGTCGCGGGCATCGCTGGCCATTACCTCGTCGAAAATGTCGAGTTGGGCAGCGACCTGGCGGGCGTACTTTTCATTGGACGCTGTGCACAGAACCAGTCTGCGCCCCGCCTGCTGCTGTTCGCGCAGCCAGGCCAGCAGGGCCTGGTTATACGGCAGGAGAGCCACCTGCAGATCCACCCGGTCGGCGATGAACTGCTTCAGGGGAGCCTTACCCTGGCGAAGCTTGAACGGCAGGGCGAGCACCTGCAGGGGGCGATCGCGCAACAGGCGCACGCAAGACTCATGCAGCACGTCGGTCAGCAGCAGGGTACCGTCAAGATCCACCACCAGCGGTGGTTCGGGACTGTCGTGAGTGGTGGCTCGCAGCTCGACCATAACGGGATATCAGCCGACGCTGATCGCGCGCAGGCGCCGGTACAGATGCCAGACCTGCAGCGGCAGGCGGGGTCTCGACTGGCGATCGAAGTTTTTCAGGCCGCTATCGTAAAACAGCTGTTCCGCCTCGGGCCGGACCAGGCCCAGGCCAGCAATCACCCCACCGAGCTGTTGCTGGAACTCCAGTTCCGGGTGCTGCTCGCTCCAGGTCACGCTGGTAGGCGGCTTCCCCCAGGCGCCGCCGTTGGCTTTCAGCACCGCGCTATTGAGGTCGACAAAAGCCCAGTTCTCGCAATTACCCTTGAGGTTGAAAAGGTTCCAGGTATGACAGTCGCCCAGTTGAAGGCCTGCCTCCTGCATCGAACCGGTCAGGCAACTGGTGCCAGAGCGATGTATACCCAAGATGCAGATGACCCGGTCAGGCGCTTCGCCTTGGGCTACTTTCGAATGATTCGCTACCACCGTGAAACGCGAGCCCCTGTCATTGAATGTGTTACGGACGGGTTACAGCCAGCCCAACTGTCGGCGTTCTTGCCTTTACTCAGTATATATTACCTATGGTAAGCAGAACCACAGCCCGCCGGGATGTCAGTTCTATTTATCCATTTCACACCCAATTGGGCCAGTCTCTCCGAAGCGACATACCGACGTTCTTGAACGCTCGATGTTAGTATTTTCAGAATAATGATTAGCCGCTTTTTCATATTTGCAGCTTATGTAGACCTCGGGGCCAGGAGTAATAAGATCAATTAAGCTGCATTAGCACAAAAGAGAGCTGGGCTGTCCCAGGTTTTGCGCACACCACCCAAGCTAATATAGCTTGTTTTTCATACTCCATAAGGCTCCTGATTGAGCAACATGGAGAAAGATGTATCAACAAAGCACCCGGATACGCAGCAGAGAAAGACAAAAAAGCGTAGCCCGAGATGAGTCCAAAGCATCAGCTAACACTTTTACCTAAGCTACAAGGGCGGATCAACTCCACTTGCGGCAGCCATCGACCACAAAAGTGTCGCCCAGGGAGTCCACATGATGAAAGGCAGCAACACCCAATTGATCCGGGCCGAACTGAACCAGACAACGCTCTTCATAACCCTCCATGTCCAGACGTGTGATCTCCATAAGATTAAGGCCCCAGCCGTAAACACCATGGGAGCTATTCTGCGATGGCCTTATCAGTTGCCCATCTTTCCGCCGAATGCGCCCGGCATTGCGCGCGACGCGGCTGTCTATCACTACAGGATTAAGCGGATGGGGCACAACTGTCTTCAAAGCAGGGCCGTCGATTGAGAACACATGTAGTTCGTTGCACTGATCTTCATGCATACCAGAAGAAATATTAGCGAACATCCACCACTGTCCTTCGTCCTCGAAGAGCACGGTGTCTGCTACAGATTCGCCTTCCAGGCCGACCGAATACAGTTCCCACTCCAACGGGAACTTTGTGCAGCGCCAGACTTCCACACGCCTTGCAGCACAAGACTCCGGGATCATGAACAATTCATCCTGGCATTCAACTAGATAAGGAAACGATAAGTGGTAAGGAAGAACCAGCGCGTCACCGAGCACCTCAAACTTCGAATCACGATAGCGCCCAACAGAAATCCTCCCTAGCCCAAGGGAATATACGTAATTCTCATAAAAGACGTATGTCTCACCGTTCCGTTCAAGCAGAAATGGATCAGCCCAGAATTCACCCGGAGGTGGTCTGCACTCTGTGGCGAGTTTAAGGGTCGCCTCGTTAAACGGCGTCGCACCAAAAAACAATGTCCATTTGTACTTCTTGCGCCCCATCTTGCGTAAGAGGCGTGCAACAATTGTTGCGTATAGCGACGATACAAACACAGTCGTAAAGCCGATTGCGTGACGCAGAGCCAATGACTCAGGCTTATTCTCATTGGCCACATCACGTATCGGGTGAGGGGCTCGCCTGGTTTCGGCGAGTCGGACCATTTCCCTCAAGACAAGTGATACGGACCTGTCACCGAGGTATGCGCGATTCCGACTTGGAATCGGATCGGTATTAAAGTGAGCCTCGGCAATAAGAATATCCTGCTCTGGATCAGAGGCGACCTGAAAAAGACGGGCTGGGGTCGTTGGCCGACGCTGATAAGCTTCCCAGAAGCCGACCATATGGGCATCATCACTTGCGTCCGTTGCATGCCCCAATGCCCACACGCCAAAAGACGCTTTGTTGGCCATCGCACGAGCCAGTGAAGAAGGGCCGTGTTGCAGGATGAGGTCCGGTTGAAGTGCTGCAACGGCTGACGAGCTTGCGTCATCAATTTCAGTTCCACCTGGACTCATGAGGGATACAGCAATAACCGGGACGTCAGGCAAAGCCGCGTGGTCAACGTTGCTACCGGTTTCTGGCATATCCGTATAAATTCGTGCCTCGAGGGCGGTCACGCCCGAAAATATAGCGGCCGCAAACTGGTCTTCTTCGGACGCTGGGTCGAGTTTGCAGGCAAGATGACCCCGACAAGAACGAAACGCTCATCACAACATATCTTGTCGAATAAACGACCTTCCCAGTTCTGCAGTCCGTCGAGGGCATTTGCAACGATGGCAACACGCAGTTTTTCCATGGTTAAGTCCGTGGGCGATTAAAGTTGGGCTTATGATTTTTCGGTATATCCCGTCGACCTCAAATACAAGGGATATCGATCTAGTCCCGGACTCAAAAACATTGAGGATTTGCAGCAGGAAACTTAAGTATAAGCGAATAAAAATAGATTCTGCGAACAAAAATTACTTTGAAACGCCAATTAGCAGTTAAATCGAAACTATAGATACTCGTGCCCTATGAGCTTGAAGGTCCACTCTGCCATTAACTGGCGGCTCTGCATCATTTTCGTTGGTGAGTTTAACGTCGAGCATTCCCCCGATTCACTCAACATGAAAGATGCCAGTTAACTATTGAGGTGTGTCGTGCTGGATGGATTGCAACAGCCCGCGGGCCGTTGTGCCCACGTCATTGCCCCATGTCGCTCAGCGACTGAGCGGACTTCCGCATTGGAAATAGGCTTGACGCCTTTGCCGCGTTTGGCTGGCGTTACCAGTCCGCGCCATCGGTGATTAGGGGAAAGAACGCCATAGCAGCGTCTGATACTGCTGACGAAGCCAAGGACGCGATGGACCAGGGCTGACGCCCAGCTCTTATTCCACGCTAGAGGCCCTCGTTCGAGGGTCTTTTTTTGGCTCCTCGCGCATTAGCGGGAAACATTCTGGCTGTTCCCCGCTAATGCGCGAAGAACCCTTTTTTTACCGTTTTCCTGGCGCATTTTTTTAGCCCCAGAACACGGCGATGAGCGCCAGCTCCAGTAGGCGTCATAGCAGTCATCTCGCTCGCCGTTGAGGCCGTGTCGGGTCGCTCGCTTATCTCCCCCTTGCTGAGTTATTGACCGGCTGACCTGGGTAGCTGGCGATTTTTATTTAGTATTAGAAGCATATAAGGCAGTACTTATTACCAAAAAATGAGGCTTTTACTTGTTATATCGCTGCAGATTCTTATAATCCCGTCGCCATATGAATTGTATACGATATATTTGACATGGAAACACTATCGGGCGTTAGCCAGATACGGCTGCGCCTCCCACAGCCGGAAGATGGCAGCGCGCTGAACCACCTGGTTAAGGCCTGCCCGCCGCTTGATGAGAACTCGGTTTACTGCAACCTGCTGCAGGCCACGCATTTCGCAGCCACCTCGGTACTGGGTGAGGCTGACGGTCAACTGGTGTCCGCGGTGACGGGATATCTGGTGCCGGGGCGTGACGATACGCTCTTTATCTGGCAAGTGGCGGTCAGCGAGCATGCCCGGGGGCAAGGAATAGCCGGGCAGATGCTGGACAACCTTCTGGCTCGCCCTGCCTGTCAGTCTGTTGAATACCTGGAAACCACCATCACAGACTCCAACGAGGGTTCCTGGGCGCTATTCGAGGGTCTGGCGCGCCGGCTCGGCACGCAACTGCAGCGTAGCCCGATGTTCGAGCGTGCTACCCACTTTGACGGCGCGCACGAGACTGAAACCCTGGCTCGCATAGGTCCCTTTTCAGTTTCGCTCAACGGGTCTGGCCCGTCCCACATCACGGAATTTAAACAGGAGAACAGAGCATGAAAGTATTTGAGGAAGTGGAGTCAGAGGTACAGAGCTATGCGCGCGCCTTCCCGCGCGTGTTCAATCGTGCCAAGGGTGAGTTCCTGTACGATGAAGACGGCAAAGAGTACCTGGACTTTCTCGCCGGCGCCGGCACCTTGAACTACGGCCACAACAATCCGCTGTTCAAGCGCGCACTGCTGGAGTACATCGAGAGTGATGGCATCACTCATGGTCTGGATCTGCATACCCGCGCCAAAGGGGAGTTTCTCGAAACCTTCAACGAAAAGATTCTCAAGCCTCGCGGCCTCAACTATGTGGTGCAGTTCACCGGGCCCACAGGCACCAACGCCGTTGAAGCCGCGCTGAAACTGGCCCGCAACCTGACCGGCAGGGAGAACGTGATTTCGTTTACCAACGGCTTTCATGGCGTAAGCCTGGGTGCCCTGGCCGCGACGGGCAACTCCCACCACCGCGGTGCATCCGGGGTTTCGCTCGGCGGCACAACTCGCATGCCCTACGACGGCTACCTGGGGGAAGACATCGATACCACTGCCTACCTGGACAAAGTGCTGTCCGACTCCAGCAGTGGTGTTGATATGCCCGCCGCGGTGATCGTTGAGACCGTGCAGGGCGAAGGCGGCATCAATGCGGCCTCTTTCGATTGGCTGCGTAATCTGGAAAAGGTATGCCGAAAGCATGACATGCTGCTGATCGTGGACGACATCCAGGCCGGCTGCGGCCGCACCGGTACCTACTTCAGCTTTGAAGAGATCGGCATCAAGCCCGACATCGTCACACTGTCGAAATCACTTGGCGGGTACGGGTTGCCGTTTGCCGTGGTCCTGATCAAGCCGGATACTGACCAGCTGGAAGCCGGGTGAGCACAACGGTACTTTCCGCGGCAACAACTTCGCCTTTGTCACGGCCAAGGCGGCGATCGATCACTACTGGTCAGACCGACGCTTTGCCAAATCCGTGCAACGTAAAGGGCAGTATGTATCCGAGCGCCTTGAGTCCATCGTCAGTCGTTATGGCGAGGGCAATTTCACGACTCGCGGTCGTGGCATGTTCCAGGGCATCAACTGTGTCAGCGGTGAACTTGCCGGAGAGATTACCAGTCGCGCCTTCAAGCATGGCCTGATTATTGAAACCAGCGGCGCAGATGACCACGTGGTGAAATTCCTGTGTCCTCTGGTTATTGCCGAGGAAAGTCTGAAGAGAGGTATCGATATTGTCGAACAGGCCATCCTTGAAACCTGCGCCGGCGATGCGGATATCCCGGAGTCGACTGACTACTTCGAAGACGTACGCATGATCGCTTGATACTGCCACCGAATCGTAAACTGACTGGAGACATCATCATGATAGTAAGAACCTTGCAGGAGAGCGGGAAATCTCCGCGCACGAATCGTCTCGCCCGACGGCAACTGGGAGAGCACGCGACTACTGCTTAAAGACGACAAGATGGGCTTCTCTTTCCATATCACCACCATCTATGCAGGTGCGGATTTTCGTATGCACTACCAGAACCATCTGGAATCGGTGTACTGCATTTCCGGTCTGGCGAGGTGGAAACCCTGGCTGATAACCGCGTATACCAAATCGAAGCCGGAACCATCTACATGCTAGACAAGCACGATGAGCACGTACTGCGGGCGCGCACCGAAATGAAAATGGCCTGTGTGTTCAATCCGCCGCTCAGTGGCAAGGAAGTGCACAACGCAGAAGGCGCCTACGAACTGGAGGGAGAGGCGGTCCCGGCATGAGCGCGGAAGCAATCTACCAACCGGATAACCATGCGCCGGCGACAGGCGACCTGTATCCATCGCGAACCGGCGACGCCCCGGCAATACTCGAGCGGCAAGACCCGGTGGTTTATGCGCCGGCGGATGCTTCCCGGCCGTTGTCTGGCGAGCAGGTGGAAGGCTATCGGCGTGATGGCTTCCTGATACTCGACGGACTGTTTGACGCGGTGGAAGTCCGCCTCCTGCAGGAGGAACTGGCCCGCCTCCACGGCGCGGCAAGTGCTGGCAGTGAGCGGCTCATTGCGGAACCGGGCGCACGCGCCCTGCGTTCCCTCTTCGCCATACACCAGTCGGACTCGTTGTTTTCCAGGCTGGCGCGAGACAGTCGCCTGGTGGATGTCGCGCGCTACCTGTTGGGTGACGAGGTGTACATTCACCAGTCGCGCCTGAACTACAAACCCGGTTTTCGCGGCAAGGAGTTCTACTGGCACTCCGACTTCGAGACCTGGCACGTGGAGGACGGCATGCCCAGAATGCGTGCCCTCAGCATGTCAGTCATGCTCACAGAAAACACGCCCAACAACGGACCGCTGATGCTGATCCCTGGATCCCACCATCGCTTCATCACCTGTGCCGGCAGGACGCCTGAACGGCATTTTCGGCAGTCCCTGCGCAAACAGAAATACGGTGTACCCGAGGACGATCTGCTGATGCAACTGGTTGAGCAGCGCGGCATTGCGACCGCGGAGGCAGCTCCGGGAGCGTCATCCTGTTTGATTGCAATACCATGCACGGTTCCAACAGAAATATCACCCCAACACCGCGCTCGAACGCGTTTTTCGTCTACAACGCGATGTGCAACCGGGTCGGGCCGCCCTTCTGTGGAAACGACCCGCGCCCGAATTATCTGTGTACACGCGATGCGGTGCAGCCGCTCATTCCCGTGACGGTAGGGCTGTGCAGTGAATAACGCAGACAAGGAGCGTTTGAAAACGATGGTGAATGAGCGTATCGAGGAATTGATGCGGGTTTCACGGGCCACGGGCGCATCACATGTCGCCGACGATGAGGCTGCAAAGCTGGATCAGCTGGCCAGCGCCGAGGTCGATTCAGCGGTGGCGACATGGGCAGCACGTGACCTGCGAGCGCTGAAAGAGAACCTGGCGTGGCTGGACAGCGAAGAGGGCGGATTTTGTGATGTCTGTGGCGAGGAGATCGCCAGTGCGCGTTTGCTGGCATTGCCTACTACTCGCGTATGCGTCGGCTGTGCCAGCGACAGGGAGGAAGGCGCATGAATCAGCATACCGTAGAGAAAATCGGCGGCACCTCAATGCTGGACTACGAGGCGGTGCGCGACAACATTATCCTTGGCGGTGAAGCGGACCGCGAGCCTTACAACCGGATTATTGTCGTCTCCGCGTACGCAGGCATCACCAACCGGCTGCTGGAGCATAAGAAGTCGGGCCGGCCCGGTATCTTTGCGCTGTTTTCCGCCAGCCGGGAAGACCGCAGCTGGCGCCAGGAAGTAAAGACGTTGCGAGAAGAGATGCGCGCGCTCAATGCGCAGCTTTTTATCGAGCCCCTTGATATCGAACGCGCCAATCGCTTCATAGAGCAGCGACTCGACTCGGCTGAGTCCTGCCTCGATGACCTGCAGCGCCTATGCCAGCATGGGCATTTCTCACTCGAAGCGCACTTGTCTACCGTGCGCGAAATGCTGACTAGCATTGGCGAGGCGCAAAGTGCATGGAATACTGCACAATTGCTGCGCCGTGATGGCGTGAACGCACACTTCGTAGACCTGACGGCTTGGCAGGACGAGGAGCACATGCCGCTTGATGACCGTATCCGCAAGTCGCTGGGCGCCTGTGATTTCTCCAACACCTTGCCGATCGTCACCGGTTACGCGCATACGCACGAAGGCCTGATGTCGAGTTTTGATCGCGGTTACACAGAAATGACCTTCAGTCGCATCGCCGTGTTGACCAATGCCAGTGAGGCGATTATCCACAAGGAATTCCACCTGAGCAGCGCCGACCCCGCGCTGGTTGGCGAGCATCATGCCGTGCCGATTGGTCGCACCAACTACGATGTGGCAGACCAGTTGGCCAATCTTGGTATGGAGGCGATTCACCCCAAGGCAGCCAAGGGCCTGCGGCAGAACAACATCCCATTGCGGGTCAAGAACACGTTTGAACCGGAGCACAACGGCACCCTGATCACCTCTGACTATGTCAGCGCCACGCCCTGCGTGGAGATCATTACCGGAAGCCGTGGAATCTTTTCACTGGAACTATTTGACCAGGATATGGCGGGCCAGATTGATCATTATGATCGGGAAATTCTCGCCATGATCCGCCGCTTCGGCGCGCAGATTATCGCCAAGGATATCAACGCCAACACCGTGACCCACTACCTGGCCTGCAACCTGAAGACCATCAAGCGCATTCGCCATGTGCTTGAGGAGGCTTTTCCCGAGGCGGATATCGACCAGACCCGCATCGCGATCGTGTCGGCCATCGGCAGCGATCTGCAGATTACTGGCTTACTTGCCAGGGCTGTTACCGCGCTGGCGGGCAAGGGAGTGGGCGTGCAGGCGATGCACCAGTCAATGCGTCAGGTGGATATGCAGTTCATTGTGCGTGAGGAGGACTACGAGCCCGCCATCAAGGCGCTGCACCATTCACTGGTGGAGGTGCACGATCACGGTCGGGCGATTTGCCTTGCCTAGCGGGTGCGCGCGTCCCCAAGCCACTGATGGTAGCTTGAATTGATTACGTCGTTCGTCGGCTTCCTGCTGCTGTTTGTGGTGATCGGCGTGTCTTCCGTGCACCTGAGTCGCGCCACGCGCCACGACTACTATCTCGCCAACAACAGTGTGCAGCCCTGGCTGGTGGGGCTTTCCGCCGTTGCCACGAACAACAGCGGATACATGTTCATCGGCGTCATCGGCTACACCTACAGCACTGGTTTCCCTGCCTTCTGGTTGATGGCGGGCTGGATAGTCGGTGACTTTCTCGGCTCACTGTTTGTGCACCGTCGGCTGCGCGATGCAACCGGGCGATCCGAGGAGGTGAGCTATGCCGGGGTGCTCAGCCGCTGGTATGGCGCTGACAACAACCAGCTTCAGCGCGTTATCGGCACCGTTTCGCTGCTGTTCTTGTTGGCCTATGCCAGCGCACAACTTGTCGCCGGCTCCAAGGCACTGCATGTCCTGTTTGGCTGGCCGCCTACCGCAGGTGCCGTCATCGGCGCAGTCCTGGTGGTAATGTATTGCTTCGCCGGCGGCATCCGTGCCTCGATCTGGACCGATGCCGCGCAATCGGTGGTAATGATCTGCGCCATGGGCTTATTGTTCTGGGTGGCACTGGAGTCGCTGGGTGGAACCGGTGCCGCATTGGCGGCAATGGGCGAGATACCGGGCTTCACCGCCTGGTTCCCGGCGGACCTGCCGGTCCCCGGCCTGCCCGGGGCTTTGCTGTTTGTGTTGGGCTGGATGTTTGCGGGGCTCTCCGTTATCGGTCAACCCCATGTCATGGTGCGATTCATGACGCTGAACAATCCGTCTCACATGCAGCGGGCCAGGCTATGGTATTATCTGTGGTTCATGGCGTTTTACTGCCTCGCCACCGGCGTCGGCCTGCTGTCGCGCGTATACTTGCCTGACACCGCCAATTTTGACGCCGAACTGGCGCTCCCCATCATGGCTGTGGAACTGCTTCCACCGGTACTGGTGGGGCTAATGCTGGCGGGAA
The DNA here is from genome assembly GCA_963845135.1 of uncultured Gammaproteobacteria bacterium. Taxonomy (GTDB): domain Bacteria; phylum Pseudomonadota; class Gammaproteobacteria; order Pseudomonadales; family Halieaceae; genus Halioglobus. The sequence goes on from CAWJQW010000018.1 coordinate 47,924, forward strand.
TATTCGCCGCCACCCTGTCTACAGCGGACTCCCTTATCCTCAGCTGCTCAGCGGCCATCACCCATGACCTACTGCCACACCGAATAGAAAATACCCTGTTGATCAAACTGACGACTGTTGCGACGACTGCGGCGGCCCTGGGGTTGGCGCTGATGAATCACCAGAGCGTATTCAGCCTGGTGATCATGGCCTGGTCGGCTCTGGCGAGTGCTTTCGCACCCTTGCTGATAGCGCTGTGCCTGGGCCGCGAACCGGGAGAGAAGCTCAGCCTTATGGCGTTGGCCCTGGGTCTGGCTGTGGCCCTGGGGTGGCGCTGGCTAGGCTGGGAATACTATATTTACGAGGGTCTCCCGGGTATTGTCACCGGGCTCGCCGTACTGCTCGCCGGAAGCCGGACGCGGCGCGCCGACCCCGCCTGGGCGCAGGCGTCCTAGGCTCCGGGGGTGATTCCTGGCTCCACCATCGTTGTCATTCGCCGACACAAAAAAGCCCCGCATCGCGAGGCTTCTATGCAACTTTTTAAGGAAATAATGGT
>CAWJQW010000019.1:0-188231 GCA_963845135.1 uncultured Gammaproteobacteria bacterium
ACCCACGCGACCACCGGCCCCGAGTATCATGATGCAATGTCTGCTCACTGTACGCTCTCCCCTGTAACCCAGGGCAGACTAGCAGCGCTCCTGAACCCGGTCGATGCAAACCATCAGCTTTCAGTATAAATACCGAATTTTCCGTCTCAACATGCACAGGCGGCGGTGCACGTAACAGTTTGGAACCGGTCCACCCATGCAAAGTAGCGTCTTCATGCGTACCATTGGTCAGACAAATTAAGAACCGGCCGTATTCCACGGCCCGCCCGGATGTTGGCGATACCGTCGCCATGTGTCTTATCGTACCGTTGGGAATGAATTCGCCTATGCAACGCTATAAAATCATTCACCGTACCTATTACAACTTTTCGGCCCCGGTGACCCTGGGGCAGCACACACTGCGGCTGCGTCCGCGTGAAGATCATGAGATGTTGATCGAAGCTTTCGACATCAAGATCTCGCCCGAGGCCGTTGTGCTGTGGCACAGAGACGTGGAGAGTAATTCAATTGCTGTCGCATCGTTCGACCAGCCCACCCAGCAGTTGGCCATAGAGAGCGAAGTGATCATCCAGCAGTACCTGGAAAACCCGTTGAACTTTCTGGTAGCGGATTACGCTGTCGGCTACCCATTCAGTTATCAGCAGGACGACCTGGTTCTACTGTCGCCCTATATCTCAGGTTCAGAGGGCAACACGGGTGAGCAACTCAATAGCTGGATTAACGACCTCTGGCGGCAGGGAGAAGCGATAGAGACCTACGGTTTATTGCTACGCCTCACGAAGGCTATTAATGAGGGCATGACTTACCAGGTTCGGGAAGAGCCAGGGGTGCAAGCCGCGAACAAAACTCTCGCCTCCCGCACCGGTTCCTGTCGCGACTTCGCCATGCTGCTTATGGCAGCCGCGAGGCAGCTAGGGTTAGCCGCCCGCTTTGTAACGGGATACCTGCATGCTCCTCTGTCCACTGATGCCGGAGCGACTCATGCCTGGGCAGAAATCTACCTGCCAGGCGCAGGGTGGATAGGTTTCGACCCACCATTGGCGCGATAGTGGGCGCAGACCATATACCGGTAGCTGTCGCACGAATGGCTGAGTCCGTGCCGCCGGTTGCCGGCACGTTCGTGGGCAACGCCGCATCGCAGCTGGACGTGGGCGTCTGGGTGAGCAGATGCCCATGAGTCACTGCCCTTTTCTTCTCCGGCGATTCTGATGTAATTAACTATCCCCACCATCTCTCTCGCCGGCATGAATTACATGCTGGCTGCGGACAGGGACATGATGCCCTCTTTACCGGAGGTGATGTCGGCCAGCAGTGCGCCGGTCTCGGGCAGCACTTTGTCGAAATAGAATCTTGCTGACTGTATCTTGCCCTCAATCACGACCTCGTTACCCTGGCCGTTTTCTTTCTGTGTTGCGGCCACGACCGCCATGCGCGACCACAGGTAGCCTATCATGGTCAGGGCGGTTAAACGCAGGTAGGGAGTGGCTGCCGCCGCTGCCTGCTCCGGGTCCTCCAGGCCATTGGCGGCCACCCAGTTGGTTGCCTCCTTCAGCGCGCTCACTGCTTGCGCCAGGCCCTGCGCATGAGGAGCTTCGGGGTTGGATTCCAGCCAATCATCAAACATGGCAAACAGACGGGCGATCAGGCGTCCCCTCCCATGCCGAGCTTGCGTCCGACCAGGTCCATCGCCTGGATACCATTGGTGCCCTCATAAATGCGGGTAATGCGCGCATCCCTGACCAGCTGCTCCAGTGGCCAGTCGGTGGTGAAGCCCGAGCCGCCAAGCACCTGGAGACCAACGTTCGCGTTGTTGAACCCCTCGTCGGTGAGGAAAGCCTTCACCACCGGGGTCAGCAGTTGCACCAGGTCATCGGCAGCCTCGCGCTCGGCAGCCTCCGGGTGCGCAACGGAGAGATCCAGCTGGTGGCCGGTGAACAGCGCCATGGCGCGCATGCCCTCGTTTACAGCTTTCTGCCGCATCAACATACGCCGCACATCCGGGTGCACGATGATCGGGTCGGCTGGTCCATCGGGGTTGCTCGCGCCACCCAGGGCGCGCCCCTGCAGCCGCTCGCGGGCAAAGGCAAGGCTTTCCTGGTAGGCCATTTCGGCGATACCCATGCCCTGCATCCCTACCATCAGGCGCGCTTCATTCATCATGGTAAACATGGCGCGCATGCCGTCGTTGGGTTCACCCACCAACCACCCTGTGGCGCCCTCGAAGTTCATTACACAGGTTGCAGAGCCCTTGATGCCCATCTTGTGTTCAAGTCCGCCACAGGCGACCTCGTTGCGCTCACCGGAATCCGGCAGGAACTTGGGCACGACAAACAGCGAGATCCCCTTGGTCGTGTCCTCCGCGCCGGGCAGCTTGGCCAGCACCAGGTGGACAATGTTCTCAGTGAGATCGTGTTCGCCGCCGGTAATCCAGATCTTGGTGCCTTCGATCGAGTAGCTGCCATCATCCCGGGGGGTCGCTCGGGTGCGGATCATGCCCAGGTCGGTACCGCAGTGGGGTTCGGTCAGGCACATGGTGCCTGTCCACTCACCGCTGATCAGCTTTTCCAGGTAGGTCTCGCGCAGCGCCTGGGAGCCGTGGGCGTGAATGGCGCTGATCGCCCCGTGGGATAAACCCGGGTACATGCCGAATGACAGGTTGGTTGAGCACACCATTTCGTCGACCACGAACTTGAGCACGTGGGGCAGTCCCTGGCCGCCAAAATCGACCGGGGCATCGAGAGAGGTCCACCCGGCCTCGGCGAACTGCTGGTATAGCGCCTTGAAACCGGTCGGTGTGGTCACGTCATGACTTTCAGGGTAGTAGACGCAGCCTTCCTTGTCGCCGATGTCATTGGTCGGCTGAATCAGCTCAGCAGCGAACTTACCCATATTCTCAAGAATAGCTTCGATGAGATCGGGGGATGCTTCCGCGTAGCGTTCGAGCTCGTGGAGCTTGTCTGCCCCGAGTACATCGAAGAGCACAAACTTCAGGTCATCGATGGGTGCCTGGTACTGCATGCTTACCTCTCTTTCGGTTTTGTGACTTCTTTTCTGCTTACGCCGAGAGTGTACGGCGCCCTACTGTATACGCGCCCCCGATAGAGTTGGATGGGGGGGCCTGATTCGATCTCTCTGGCGCGGCACTGCGAGCCGGATAGTCAGGCAGCGTCCAGGTTGCCTTGCAGGACAACACGTTCAGGGTGCCTTGATGCCAGCATGGCTTTGAGAGCAGGCTGTGCTTGAGGACTACAGTCGACAATAATCATCAACTCGCCGCGCTTGATCCGATCCTCATAATCATTGACGTCCTGGTTGCGAACGCTCACCCCGACCATTGTACTGAACCAGGTGCCGATAGCGGTGCCCAGTGCTGTACCGGCAAGCAGTGCGCCGCCGCCAAGGGTAAGACCAAAGGCAGGGTTCGAGACCGCTACGATACTTCCCAGTAAACCCATAGCGCCACCGGCCGCCGCACCTCTTTTCGCGGCGTCTACAACATCACTACGGTGCAGCAAATCTGGCTCCGCTATGGGCTCCAGGGGAACATCCTTGTTGGCGATTACGTGTAAGTCCTCCTCCGTAATCCCGAAGTCGGTCAAGTCACGAATGATCGAGTTGGCATCGTCCAAGTCTGTGGCGAAAAAAAATAGACGTTCTTTCATAATTTTCTCCTGAATTGAAGTGACTAAGAGGGGTAAAGTTACGCAGAGCTTCTATAACGCGACCAAACGCACCAGTGTGGGCTCTGTGTATATAAGGCTGTCATCTACGGCAGATTTCGCGACGATATGAAACAGGCCGGCCTGGGCCTCTCCATCCAGAAACATCCTTACTTTGGTGTCCTTGAGATCACCGTGAGCGTCGGGCGTTTCGATTTCCATTTCGCGCTCTCGCAGATCCACCAGTATTTCAGCTTTACCGGAGTCTTTAAGTTTTGCTTCGAGGCGTTCCAGTTCCCTGTATTCGCCTTGTCCTATCGTCAGCCTGGACCTTCCAATCTCTTCCGAAGTGTTATCAGTCGGCGCTTTTCTGTAGGTTTCCAATGCTAATTCCATTGTCTCTTCCTCGTTAGGGTTCTAAATTGCTACGACATGAAACGGCGACCAGATCAGGCCGATTTTCCCAGACTGGTGTCAGAACGCCTGGAATGCTATCCGGGCGCACTCTTTTCCGACGTCAGCCTGCTCGCTTAATGAACCACTCCCATCCACGTCGCTAGCCCGGCGGGGTTTTCCAGACCAGGTTCAGTCTGTAGGACCTTGACCTCGGATGGGAGATCGACAAGGTAGCAGTTCAATGAATGCCGATACCCGCAGTTGATGACAAGCCCGGTTGTCCATTCAAGATCCAGTGGCAAAGACCGAGTGACAAGTATCGCAAATACGTGGGGCGGTCTAATATGCAACTCACCAGACCAGCATACGCGAAAGGTATAAATAGCTACCATGACACGCAAACCGCGCCACGCCCATCACATCAAGATTGTGAAATTACGGCCGTATCAACGCTTCGCCGCTTTTATTCGCGAGGTATCAACGCACACACCGCTATGGCGTATGACATTACTGCTGGTATTCGGTTGGTTATTTTTTTCATCATTGATATGGCTGGCCGAGCACGAAGCCGCTGGCACTCACATTACCTCTTTTGGGGCTGCGCTCTACTGGGGAGTGGCCGCTTTTTCCACCGCCGGCATCGCCGACACACCGGTCACAGACACTGCGCGTCTGGTTGGGAGGTCTGTGGATCGTTCTCGGTTCGATGCTTTTTTTTGGCAGTATTGTGGCGACGGTTACGACTTACTTCATGCGCCCCATGCAGCGGCCACATCGTATGATCATTGACACTATCGAATACAACCTGGAGCAGCTGGATGACCTTACCCTGGACGAAATCGAATTGCTCAAAGAAACGGTGGACGCGCTGATCGGGCATGTGGAAAAGCTCAAGGACCGTCATGGCCAAGAGCAAGGGGAAAAAGGTTGATAGGCGAGCAATAAAGACTATCTTGTTTCGGCGTCTGCCATAAAATCGACCACGCCCCGCCAGACAGCATCGAAGTCAGTGCTGCGAAAGTTGCTATGCGTAGTGAGCCAATCGTAGTTGTGCTGTTTATCATCCTCATCCCGGTAATGGCCAATGATGTCCAGGTGATCCGCCCGGGCTGCGGCTATACATTTTCCCCAAGGCTGGGAAAGTGTTGGCACAATACCGTCGTTGGCGGCGGAATCAGGCGTCTGCCCCAGGGCTCTCTTCAGTTTTCGCCGGTAATCGCTATTCGGGGTAGGAAAATCATAGCCACCAGCCAGGCGGCTGAGGCTGTAATGGAAAGCATGTTGTGCCTGGTCTATCGGGTCCATTCCGATTTCCAACGAGGTGGCAAGACCCGGCTCACTCGCGCTGGTGACCACGGAGCCATAGCGCACGCCGTCGCGATCGCCGGCTGCAGCATTGAACAGGTCCAGGGACTCCACGGTAAGTTGCGTCAGCAGCGATTGGTCACGTTCGACCTCTTCCAGCAGCGCCTGTACCTGTTCGCGTCGCTGAGGGTTAAAGTCCGTCAGCAACTGCAGGTACAGCTGCTCCGCCAGGCTGCCGCCTACTGACGTGGGTAGCGCAAAGATTCCCGCTACCTTTGCCCAGAGTGCCAGCGGGAACTGTCCACCGCGCAGCGCCAGCATGGTCAGAACGGACAGCAGTTGTAACAGCTTGCGCCCCAGCAGACTGGTAAAGAATGAAGCGATTGGGGCACCCAGGTGCGGTGTCGCCACGCTGGTACTGGAATACACACGCCGGGTAATACCTTCGATATCAATCCTGCTTTGCAGATCGACCGCGGGTGTCAGCAACAACCGGGCATCCAGTCCCCCTGTGGAGTGGCCAACCAAATGAATGATTGCATCATCAGGCGGTCTGGCCAGGGCTATGGCTTCCAGCAAGCACCGTGTACGAGTGCGCAGGCTGGCAGTTGGCAGGGATTTCACCGCGTGGATGCTCGCGGGCATACCGGACTCGTTGAAAATTGCCCGTAACTTGTGCTCTACAGGACCCCAGTAAGCGAAATCGCCGAGGTTGGCGAAACCGAAAAAGCCCGGGATAAGAAAGACATGCCGTTTCATAAGACCCTACTATACGCCGCGCGCTGCATGGAATCATTGCTATGTGGCCATTAGCAATCGAAGGGGTTTTTGGCACATTAACGCCTCTGGACAGGAAAAATCCGGCTCCTGATCATCGGGCCATTGCCATACTCCATTGCGCGAACGCCCATACCCTGAGAGCACGATAGTGTACAGCCGACACCAGAGGCCTTCCCAGGTTGAACAAATTGGCGATAGCAGCATGGGCCCTTACGAATCTCTGGGCCCGGCCCACTGCCTCAAGCCTTCGCACCTGCCGCTCTCTCGCCCTTATCGTGTCATGGACTTGTTCTTTCAGGTCATCGTCACACTGAATTGTTGCGTTATCGGTCGGTCAGCCAATAGATGTGACAGGGCGGGATGGCCAGGTGATCGTTATCCAGTTGCAATAATTCGCCTGACAGCAGATCACGCACCTGGCTGTACTTGAACTGTCCACGGTTCCCCAGGTCGCTCAACGCGAGCGACTGTGCTTCCTGGTCGAAATTTCCGACCACCAAAATCCGGTCGTCGAGCTCAAATGGGTTGTTTCGCATGAACACGAACAGGTGTTCATTGCTGGTTTCAATCAATTCGCGATTGTTGAAGTCTGCAAAGGCCGGGATGCACTTGCGTAACGCAATCATGTGCTGCAGGCCCATGAATATCTGTTCTTCGGGTGTGCCGGGTACCTGCCGCTTCTCGCTTTTTCCCAGTCCATCCGCGGGCCGGTGAATCCATCTTGAATCACCCGCTTTACTCTCGTCATTCATGAAGTCGTAGTCGTTCATCATGCCCAGTTCATCTCCGGAATAAAGCAGCGGAATACCGCCGAATGACATAATCAGACCATGCAACAACAGGATCAGATCGATGCTGAGATTGATGGCGTCTTCATCCTTGCTTTCGATGGACGTTTCCAAACCCGCCAGTGAAGCCAAAGAGCCGGCAATACGTGCATCGCCAATCTTTTCATTTTGCCCAAATGGCTTGCCCCTGGCCGGTGAATCTTCATATTCACCGGTGTAGTAATCAATCAGGAATTTACGATGCGCGCGCGGTTCATAACCGGTTCGAATGACATCAGCGTCATCAAATCCGAGTCCGATATCATCATGACAACGTATATAGTTCAGCCAGGTGGCCCGGTCCAGTTTATCCGGCAGGTGCTGGATACCCTGGTTGAGCAATTTTGCATTTTTCGTCGCCACGGCATCCCACACAGAGCGACATGAACGTTGCGTTATAGGCGATTTCGCATTCCTTGGCGATAACCGCATCCTCGCCGAAATACTTGGTAATTTCGACCGGGGCAACAATGGCTTCGGCGATAAACAACACGCCCGGGCTGACAACCTGGCAGCAGTCTTTCATGAGTTGCAAAATCAGATGGGCTTCCTGTTCATTCTGGCAGGTGGTGCCGATTTTTTTCCACAGAAAAGCGACCGCATCCAGGCGAAGAATATCTGCACCCTGGTTTGCCCAGAACAGCAACACATCAAGCATCTCGATGAAAACGGCCGGATTGCGGTAGTTCAGATCCCACTGGTAGGTGTTGAACACAGTCATCACCCACTTGCCCATGGCCTCGTCCCAGGTGAAGTTTCCCGGAGCGGTCTCGGGAAAGACTTCCGGCATGGATTCCTCGTACATGTCCGGCACTTCACGATCGTCAAAAACGTAGTAATAGTCCTGGTAGTCCTGCTCTCCGGAGCGTGCCTTTTCTACCCATTCGTGCTGATCGGAGGTGTGGTTCATCACCACGTCCAGGGTCAGCAACATATCCCGTTACCGCATTTTGCCGGCCAGGGCCTTGATATCCGCCAGGTTTCCGACTCGCTCGTCAACACTGCGGAAATCGCTGACGGCATAGCCGCCATCGCTTGCCCCTGGTGGACATTTCAGCACAGGCATCACGTGGACCAGGTTGACGCCGAGTTCCTGCAGGTAACTCAAACGCTGGCCGAGTCCGGATAAATCATCGGCAAAAGCGTTGGCATACAAAGCCATGCCAACCCACTGCTGGTCGAGAAACCAGTTGTGATCCCTTTCGCGCTCCTGGTCGAGTTGTTTCAGCTCCTGGTCGCGCTGAATGTAGTTCTGGGCCAGGATTTTGATCAGGTGCGACAGTTGGTCTTCAAAGTCGTCACGTTTTCCATACAGCAATGGAACAGTGAATAAATCGCGTAGAAATTCGCACCCAGCCGCGTGTGAAAATGCTGCAGGTCATGCTCGCGAATTTCCGACGGAAGTTCTTCGAGAACGCTGATTGAGCAGTGAATGAGAGACTTGTTCGTACATCTTAGAATTTATTCTTCCATTTGCCAGTCGCGCAAAAAAGAACGATAGAACTCTGAATCCTGAGTCGTCGCACCACGATAGGAACACACTTTTGAAGCAAATACCTGTGCGCGAGACAGGGTCAGGTATCGAGGCCAACCCGTACCAGGCCCAGGATGAAGACCGAGGTGAAGGCATCACCGGCACCAACGGTGTCCACCGGCTTGATCGAGCCTGATCCGGTTCGATGCGGTCAACAACCCGCCGCGCGTGAACAGTTCCGCCCCCATTTCCCCGTGAGTGAGCAGCAAACCATCCAGCTGATGGTCCGTCATGAAACGCGCAACTTGCCCGGGCTCGCCAACAAGGGATGGGTAGAGCCAATCGAGTTCATGATGGTTCAACTTGACCCAGTCAGCAGCTTCGGCCAGCTTCAATACTGCTGGCGATTCCACCAGGGGGACCTCAGGTTCACGTCAACAAAAACGGTATCGGGTTGCCAGCGCCCTGATCCCGCCCAATGCATCTCGCCGACGCTGCACTTCGCAATGCCAGGCTGCCGTGATAGAGGAGACGAATATTCCGGAGGAACGATCAACCCTGGCGCCTGGTGCGACAATGGCATCGAAAGCAGCCGGGATGCAGGATCTCGTAGTGCGGCTCACCTTCAACAATTTGTACATCTACCCGGCCTGTAGGCAGCTCGGAATCCGTCTGCAACCCTCTGTTGCCATACCCCAGTCTTGCATCGCCGCCCTCACGGCTAAGCCTTCGTCATCGTCACCAACACGGCTGACAAAAACAGGCGCCTGCCCAAAGGCCTGCAGGTGCCATGCCACGTTGAATGGAGCGCCGCCCAGGACCCGGGTGCCATCGGGAAAGTGGTCAAACAACACTTCACCGAATATGATCAGGCCGGTATCCTTCATCGTGTCTTCTCGTCGGTGGCAACGTCACGGGAATTATCCTGCAGCGCCATCCACCTCCGCGTATTGGGATGATAATGGGCGATGCCTTCGAGCATACCGGCGCTGTAATTTCCATTCATTCCAAAAAGACCGCCGGTCGCGATATAGAGGTTGGATTCATGACCGCCCAATGCTGCCAGATCGCGAGCCTGGGCCTTGATTTCAGGGCTGGCATTGGCAACCAGAACGGAGGGGATCGGGCTGATCAGCACTTCCAGGTCGTTGCCGCTGTCGCCGCAAAAGATAGTATTGCACAGGTCGAAGTCAGTAGCCTGCATCAGGTATTCCAGTGCATGAAGCTTGGAAGCCTGCGCCGGCAATATGTCCAGCAGGCCGACGCCGGCTGGCTCGTCAATACTCCAGATTAGCCGGGCATTCACACCGATAGACTGCAGACGCCCTTGAATTTGCCTGGCCAGGCTATCGCGATCGAATTCCAACGGCAGGTAATAACTCAGCTTCAGACGATTCTGCTTGCTGGGTTCCTGGGGCTGCAATTGCGACAGCCCATTGAGCGCCGCCATCAGGTCTTTACGGCTTTTACCGCACCATTCGACGCAAATTTGAGCTTCCCAGTCTTCCAGGCGATGCCAGCGATCACGCGAATCGACCCGGTAAATCGTGGTGCCCACATTAGCGACCACGAAATCTGGCAAAGGCAGGCAATAGGTACTCATGGCCAGGCCTACCAGTTTGCGGTGACGGCCGCTGACATAGGCGAGCGTAACCTCTGGCCTGGCGACCAGCGCATCAAAATGCGCTCTCGCGCCGGCCGACTCAGGTTGTGGGCCGTTGGCGATAAGGGTGCGGTCTAGGTCCGTGCAGACCAGAATTTTGTCCGTCATCAGTCTGTTTCGGTATCTTGTAGGGACAGAAAATCATAGTGCTCAATGGCATCGAGAATGCCCCCTGCATGGGTTTTTTCAGAAAAGTAAATCTGGTCGATTTCCTCGAGCTTCGACAGCTCTTCATGGTGACGATTGGCAACGATCACTGCCCAGCGTATTACCACGAATCATGTCCTCGTCAGCGCCAGAACCGCCCGCCACCAGGATGTGATCCAGCGGAATATCCAGCCGCATGGCAACGTAGCGGAGCGCCTGACCCTTCGAAGCGCGCGTGGGTACTACGTCGATATACTGGCCGAATGAAAAAAAGATATTGAACGTAGCCTCATGTTGGTGCAACAGCGCGATAATCTCGCGTGTTGGCCGCGCAATAGCGGGATCGTAATTATAGGAAACTTTGAACTGGCTTTGACTGGCCTTGTCCTGCAATTCAATACCGGGCTGGTCGTGAAGAATCTTCACAATCCGGTCTCGATTCCAGTGATAGTCAATATGGTTCGCCCAGTGATCGTCTTCTGACAAAAACCGTCCATAATGGATGCGTGTGCCAAGACTGCTAATCAGAACATCAGGGCTTGGGAGACCGTGCTTGCGGATCTGGGCAAGCGCCGAATCCAGGCGCCTGCCGGTCGCAATCCCAAAAATGATGGTTTTACGGTGCTTTCTGATCAGTTCACTGAACAGCCGCAGACTTTCTTCATCACCCAGCAGGCTCTGATCCAGGTCGGTAAAAATCGCGCGTTCACGGTAGCGCGTGGCGCTGGGCAGAAACCGGCGAATCTTCAGGGACTGTTGCTCGCTCAGCAGCGACTCCAGTGTTTGCAGGTAATGCGCGGCATGTGACTGCCAGGTGTAGTGTGCCTTGACCCCCTTTAATCCGTTCGCTGACGCCTCTGACCAGGCTGGCGGGGTCCCTTAGCACATCCAGTAACGCCTCGGTGATCGCTTCCTTGTCCAGCGGGTCCACCAGGCTGCCATTCTCGCAGTTGGCGATAATATCGACAGGCCCGCCATTCTCCGTGGCCACAATGGGTAGGCCGCAGGCTGCGGCCTCCAGGAGAGTGAGCCCGAACGGCTCGATCAGCGCCGGGTTGATAAACACGCCTTTGCTGGCGGCAGCCATTCGATACACATCAGGCACATCCTCGGGCTTGTGATGTTTGGGAATAGCCACTTTGCCATACAGATCGTAAGCATCCACCAGCAGCAGAAGGTCGGTTAGCACGCGCCTGGCACCGCTGTTCAGGTCGCGGATATCATCCCGGTTGCCGGCGACGATCAGCAGGTTGGCGGCCCGCTGCAGTTCTGGCGACTCGCCGTAGGCTTCGACCAGGGTGCTGATGTTCTTTCTCTCATCGGGCCGCGACAAGGCTAGAATCAGTGGCTTGTCAGGGTCGCCAATAAAGGGGGCCAGTTTTTCGTAGAATGGGAAAGACTCACCCTCTCGAGCAGGCCGGAACTGGTTCAGGTCGGTACCGGGAGGAATCACCACCATCCGCTCCGGGATCGTAATAGTTGTAAAGCCCGTACTGCTCTTCAATTTCGTTGTGCGTGCTGGTAATCACCAGTTCCGCATTGGCCAGCACTTCTTCTTCTGCGGCAATTCGCCGGGCAATGTTATACGTCGTCTCAATCTTATTTGCCGACAGCCCCGAGGCCAGCAAACGCTTACGCTTGTCACGCCCGAGCGAGTGCCCGGTATGAACCAATGGAATAGCCAAGAACTTGCGAGTCGCACGCCGACATAACCAGCATCCGCATAATGACTGTGCACCACATTCGGCATTCGCGGCTGTTTGTGCAACCAGAGCATCAGGTTATCGAGAAAACTGTCGAGATGGTCCCATAACTGTTCTTTGGGGAGGTATTCATCAGGGCCTGCGTCGATCCGCACGATCCGCGCTGAATCGGTCAACTCTTCCATCGGCCGCGCATAATCGGCATCGACAGAAGGATCATGATACGACGCGTGACCAGGTCGACCTGTTCCACTTCGTCGCACTCACCGAGAGCCCGGGCAAGGTCGACCACGTACTTGGTCTGCCCGCCGGTATCGGCATCACGCCCGAGATCCAGATCATGACCACGGATCAAACCGTGGATGCTGATCAGGACGATGTAAATTTTGCGTTGCCGCTTTTTGGAATTCATCTCACCAAAAGTCTAACACGGCTATGCCTCTGCGCCAGTTGTGGAAATCCACTATCCCGGATTCGCCACGACCAATTGCACCGGTCACCTTGATGCGTAGGTCAAATTCCTTGAGCACACGCTCGAACCTTGAGAACGCGAATGCCTCTTGGTCGATCCAGGTTTTTGACCAAGTACATGCTGAAACGAATGGTCTATTTTTCGCTCCGGGCGTGCCAGCTGATATGCAGGCCGACGAAGTAGCTATTATCGCTGTGCAGTCTTGCGAGGCTATTATCCTGCCGACGAAACCGCCACTCCTGGTCCCAGTGGTAGCCCACTGAGGCACCAGCGAGAACACCGTTTGCAAACTGATAGCTGAGCCTGGCGTCCGCCTTCCAAGCCTGTCGCCGGAACTCGTTGGCGTCGGAGAGCCCCCGATCATAAGCCCACCATTCGTTGCCGTCCGGCTCAACGCTGGCCGCCATGATCCAGCGCGACCCAAGGTCAAACCTCAGTTCCAGATCCGGAAAAGTTGCGCGCAGAAACACGGCGTCATTACTCCACTCAATGCCGGCAACCGGGTAGATCCTGTCGTTGCCGTGCCGGTAATCGTGGGCCATACCAGCCAACCAATCCATGCCGTTCGCTGGCCAGCGGTAAAGTAGCGCGCCCCAGAGCTGCACCGCATCGCTATTGAGCTCATCAGGATTCTTGAGGCCATTGGAGGAGACCGAGAGGGCCGGCGCGAACGCCGCACGCAGATGTCCGTTACCCAATTCGGCGCGCCACTGTGTGGCCAGGTGCAGGGTGTGGAGGTCGCCATTGGTCTGCGGTGGAGCAGGAGATTCGGCAGAGATATCGAACGCGTTGTATTCGTGACCGAAGCCCAGCACCCACCCTCTGGCATGAGAAAAGTCATATTGCCCTCTGACAAGGGAACGGCTGCCATCGACCGCACCCTGATCACGATTGAAGTCTGACTCACCAAAAGAGATGTAGTCCACAGACGCATAGCTGCCATTGGTGACAGACCAGAAAAAAGCGGGCCGGGCAACCGCTTCGGGTATCAGGAGCACCCCCAGGGTCGCTGTTAACATCAGCCTTCGCATGCTTTTCAGGCTCCTCGCGTGGGACTTCACACTCAACGCGCTGGAGGCACCAGTTCCGGCGCCTCTCACGTATTGTAGATCAGCTGCCAGATGTTTCGTTAGCGGTTAGTTAGCCAATAAATGTGACAGGGAGGGATGGCGGGTGATCATTGCTCGTTGCAATCAACTTATACCCGGTTAGTCGCACTAAATAGGCCCGCTGATTAGAGAACGAACACGCTAATCCTCAGTGCTGCACTTCTCCCGGAGCAGAGGCGTGTGCGGTTACGAATCTCTGGGCCCAGCCCGTCGATTTGAACCGCCCCATCCCTCCCCTGCTCGAAGCTCCAGGGCTACAGCCAGGCGCGTATTGCGAGGACTAAAACCTGCTTTGCCGACTATATGTTTGGCCCACGGGGTGCTACATTATTTTAATCAGAGTACATCTTTGGAGAAACACTCATGGACCTCTCCCGATTCAGATATACCGTTTTCCTTGCCGCAACCGGCGCTATCCTGCTGACCACCGGCTGTGCCAGTGTGCCTGAACCAGTGGCGGAGATCGCCAGCGCGAAGACGGCAATCCGTGCAATCGACGGGCCCGATGTGAAAAATCTGGCACCTGTCGAACTGGACCGGGCAACCACAAAACTGCAGCGAGCCGAATCGGCTGTTGGTGACAAGGAATTTGCAGCTGCGACCCGCCTGGCCGAGGAGTCGCTGGCTGACGCCGAACTCGCTGCAGCAAAAACCGATATGATCAAGTCAGAACGCGCTGCCGATGAACTGGAGCGCAGTATTTCGGTACTGCGTGGCGAAATCGAACGTGCCCAGAACAAACGCTAGCAGGCGTTACCCAGGAGAAAAGTGATGACTAGCAATGAGTTTAGAGCTGCGGTTCTGTGCCTGATAGTGCTGGCTACCGGGTGTGCCTCCACTCCCGATCCCTCCCCCGCAGTGCTCGAGGCCCGGCAGGCCTACCAGCGTGCGAAGGAAAATCCGGATGTGCTCCGCTATGCCGCTAATCAGCTCAAGGAAGCGGAGACGAGCCTGCAGCGCGCCGACGCGGCAGAGGACCTCGCTGACATGAATTCGCGCGCGTACGTTGCCAACGCACAGGTGCTGACTGCCGAAGCCATCGCCCGGCAGAGAGTCGCAGAAGCCAGAATCGAAGAACTGGCTCTGGTCAAGAACAGCGTGCAATTGGAGAATCGGGAGGCCGAACTGATGTCCGCTCGCCAGGAACTGGCTGATCTTCAGGCCAGGCAAACCGAGCGTGGAGCGGTGGTAACCCTCGGCAATGTGCTGTTCGCCACTGGCAGGTCTGAGTTACTGTCGGGCGCAGAGCGCTCCGTAGACCGACTGGCCAGTTATCTTGCCAGGAACGTGGAAAAGACGGTTCTCATAGAAGGTCATACCGACAGCACGGGTTCCGATACGACCAATCTACAATTATCACAGGATCGCGCCGATGCGGTGCGCAATGCCCTGGTCGCCCAGGGCATTGCGGGAAACCGCATTATCGCCACGGGTCTCGGATCCAGCCAGCCGGCTGCTCCCAACACCACCGTCGAGGGCCGTCAGCAGAACCGGCGCGTTGAGGTTGTGATCCAGGACTAGTGTTCCGTTCTCATTTCTTCGGCGTGAGTTTCAGCAGCCTGCCCTGACTGTTGCGACGCTCGTCTTCCAATACCCAAATGGCGCCCTCTGGCCCCTCCGCTATCGCGCGAATGCGCGCGCCAATGGGGTAACGCTCCACTTCACGGGTGGATTCACCTTTGCTACGTAGGCGTCCGGGTGAGTAAATGCCCATGAGTTACTGCCCCTTTCTTCTCCCGCGGCTGGTCGCCAACTTGCTGCTCTTGGTTTAAGCTGAGCAGGCAGTATTCAGTGGTGAGGAGGCAAGGCAATCTTACTGTTCGAACTGGGGATTTTACTGGCCTGTATCCTGGTGGGTGCTCGCATTGGCGGCATTGGCCTGGGCATCGTGTCCGGCCTGGGGCTGGTGTTCTACGTGTTTGTGCTGGGCATGCCGCCGGGGCAGCCCCCCGCGGTGGTGTTGGGCATGATTATTGCCGTTATCACCGCGCTGGCCCTGATGGAAGCAGCTGGCGGCCTGGAATTCCTGGTCGCGGTCGCGGAGAAATTGCTGCGCAAACACCCCCAGCGCATCACGTTTGTCGCCCCTGTTATAACCTACCTGCTGATTTTTGCCGCAGGCACCCAGCATGTGATCTATTCTCTCCTGCCGGTGATAGCGGAGGTATCACGCAAGGCAGGAGTCAGGCCTGAACGGCCACTGTCTATCAGCGTGATCGCTGCGCAGCAGGGTCTGATTGCCTCGCCGATTTCCGCGGTGACCGTAGCCCTGGTCAGTGTCCTGGCCGGGCTGGACGTGAGCCTGGCGCAGATACTGTTGGTGACCATTCCCGCATCACTGGTCGGCCTACTGCTGGGTACGCTCTCGGTAGCCTGGCGCGGGCCCAACCTGGCTGATGACGCCGAATACCAGGCGCGCCTGGCGGATGCAGGCGACATTCGTGAGGAAAGTGAGGCGGCAGCAGCGACCACCCAAGCGCCGGCAGGGCCGGGCGGCTGGGGATCCTGCGCCGTATTCCTGGTGGCCGTGGCCCTGATTGTCGCCATGGGCATTTTCCCGGAGCTGCGCCCAGTCTATGAAACTACCGCCGACGGCGCGCCGCTGCGCATCACCATGGCCTCGGCCATCATGATTGTGATGCTGGCCGCAGCGGGACTGATGGCGCTGCTGTTCCGGGCCAGCCCCGCCACGGCGGTGGCAGGTGCGTTAATGCGCAGCGGGGTGGTAGCGGTAATCTCGATACTGGGTGTGTCCTGGCTGGGCTCATCATTTTTTGCCAGTAACGAAGAGCAGATCGTCAGCGCTATCGCCGACGTCATCGAATCCGCACCCTATCTCTTTGCCCTGGGACTTTTTGTGCTCAGTATTCTGCTGTTCAGCCAGGCGGCGACCATTGTGATTCTCGCCCCGGTGGGCGTGGCCCTGGGTCTGCCGGCGCACATGCTGCTGGGGCTTTACCCGGCGGTAAACGGCAACTTTTTCCTGCCTACCTACGGCACCGTGCTCGCGGCGGTGTCTTTTGACCAGACCGGCACCACCCGCATTGGCAAGTATGTACTCAATCACAGTTTTATGCGCCCGGGGCTGGTGGCGACCAGCACTGCTACACTGACTGCAATGACATTGAGCCAGCTGGTCCTCGGCTGAACCGAAAACATGGAACGGGAGTATTATTATGCGCACACCATTGGGGTTGATATTAATCCTGGCCACCTCAGTCAGTTGGGCGGAAGCCCCGGCACCGGGTGATGTGAGAATCGAACACGACCTGCTGGGGGAAAAGGCCATTCCCGCCACGGCGCTGTACGGCGTGCAGACGGCGCGGGCCCTGGAAAACTTCCAGATATCCGGTCGCCAGCTCGCAGACTACCCGGAACTGGTGGACGGTTTCGTCTACACCAAGATCGCAGCCGCCCAGGCCAATACCGACGTCGGCAAAATGGACAAGGATGTGCGCAAGGCGATAGAGGCCGGTGGCAAGGCGATACTGGCCGGCAAGTATCGCGACCAGTTTCCCATCGATCCCTTTCAGGGGGGTGCAGGCACCTCCACCAATATGAACGCCAATGAGGTCATGGCCAATGCCGCACTGCTGGAGACAGGGCACAGCATCGGCGATTACCAGGTGGTGGAACCGCACGACGATCTCAACATGTCCCAGTCCACCAACGACAGCTACCCGACTGCGCTGAAGGTGGCCATCCTGATGAACAATGACGCCATGGTCAAGGAACTGGAGGCGCTGGTCGCCGCTTTCCGCACCAAGGGCAATGCGTTTATCGATATCCTGAAAATGGGTCGCACGGAGATGCAGGACGCGGTGCCGATGACCGTGGGACAGGAGTTCCATGCCTTTGCCGCAGCGCTTGAGAGCGAGATCGCTATTATCCGCAGCTATGAGCAGCCGCTGCTGCAACTGAACATGGGTGGTACCGCCATCGGCACCGGGCTGAATGCGCCCAAAGGCTACGCCGGCAAGGTGGCCAGGCACCTCTCGAAATTGACCGACAAGGACTTTGTGGTTGCCCAGGACCTGATCGCTGCGACCTGGGACCAGCAGGCCTTCCTGTCTGCCTCCAGTGCCAATCGCTCGCTGGCGGTGAAACTGTCAAAGATTGCCAGCGACCTGATCCTGCTATCCTCCGGTCCGCGGGCCGGTTTGGGTGAGATCAACCTGCCACCGGTACAGCCTGGCTCCTCCATCATGCCAGGAAAGGTGAACCCGGTGATGGCCGAGTTGGTCAACGTGGTGGCTTTCAGGGTCATTGGCAATGACACCTCAGTCATGCTGTCAGCCAAGGCCGGCCAGTTGCAACTCAATGCCTACGAGCCCCTTGAAGCCATGGCGATACTGGATTCCCAGCGCCTGATGACGAACACCATGCGGACACTGCGAGAAAAGTGTATCGATGGCATCACCGTCAACGAGGCGACACTGGCAGCCAATATCGAGCGTACGGTAGGCATCGTCACCGCTCTGAACCCGGTTATCGGTTACGAGGCCGCCACTGAGCTGGCCAAGGAAGCCTACGCTTCCGACAAGGGTATCCTGGAAGTCATCCGCGAGCAGCGCGTGCTGAGCGATGAGCAGATTGATGAGATACTCGACCCGGCCAACCTCACCGGTCTCGATAAAACCAGGTACCAGTAACAGCAAAAGGAGTAGAGCAATGAACGTCAAAGGACTGCTGATAGCCGCTGCGTTGAGCGCAGTAACACTGGCGGGCCCGGTCAGGGCCGCGCAAAACATCTCCATCCTTGCCACCGGCGGCACCATCGCCGGGTCGGCTGAGACACAGACCCAGGTGGGCTACACCTCAGGCCAGGTCGGGGTGGAGGCCCTGCTGGCCGCCGTGCCCCAGCTCAAAGACCTGGCAAACGTCACCGGCGAACAGGTAGCCAACGTTGGCAGCCAGGATATGAGCGACGAGATATGGCTGAAGTTGGCTGCACGGGTCAATGAGCTGGCTGATTCGCGCAAGGTTGACGGCATCGTGATTACCCACGGCACCGACACCATCGAAGAGACAGCGTATTTTCTCCACCTTGTTGTCGACAGTGACAAGCCGGTGGTATTGACGGCCGCCATGCGTCCCTCCACGGCATTGTCCGCCGACGGCCCGCTTAATATATTCAATGCGGTCGCGGTCGCCGCCGACAAAGAAGCCGGCGAGCGAGGTGTGCTGGTGGTGGTCAATGATGATATCCACGGTGCCCGGGCCATTACCAAAACCAATCCCACCGATGTACAGACCTTCCAGTCTCCCGAGCACGGCCTGATCGGCACCAGCCTGTACGGAGTGAATACGTTTTTCCGCACCCCCTATCGTGAGCATACCGAGGATAGCGAGTTCTCCCTCAAGGGGGTGAAGGCGTTGCCGCGGGTGGACGTTATGTACATGCACGCCAGTTTCTCGCCGGACCTGATCGACAGCGCGGTGGCCAACGGTGCCAAAGGGCTGGTGATCGCCGGTGTCGGCAACGGTAATATGACCGGCGGCGCCCAGGAGGCGGTGAAACGCGCAGTGCAAAGTGGCGTCGCAGTGGTGCGCTCATCGCGGGTCTACAGTGGCGCGACCGGCCGTAACGTCGAGGCCAATGACGATGAACTGGGTACTGTCGCCTCTGGCGAACTTAACCCGGCGAAGGCACGAGTACTGTTGAAGCTGGCCCTGCTCAAGACCAGTGACGCCGGCGAGATCCAGGAGTTGTTCTACAGGTACTGACGCGCAACGTACCTGCAGGTTCGGAGCTACTCTATATCCTTGGGCAAGTTGGCTTTTACGGGCTGCTTGTCCCTGGTTCTGAGGTCGTTGAAAGAATCCAACGTTCAGACTGACCCTTTATCCACGATGGCTTCCGAGACAATTCGATGGCAGACGCCCCTGATGAACATGCGGCGGACGGCAGACCAGAGACCACGAGTTTCAAGGCTTGGGCGTAAGCTTCAGCAGCCTGCCCTGACTATCGCCACGCTCATCTTCCAGTGCCCAGATCACACCATCGGGGCTCTCGGCAATCGCGCGTATGCGTGCACCCATGGGATAGCGCCCAACTTCACGGGCGGACTCTCCATCGACCTCGATGCGCACGATGGCCTGCTCACCCAGCGCGGCCACCAGGGCATTGCCGCGCCAGTCGCGGAACAGCTTGCCTTTCAGGAACGTCAGATCACCCGGCGAAATGGCCGGAGTCCAGCTGATGGCCGGGGCCAGGAATTCCGGCCGCGTGCTGTGGTCCGGGATTTCCCTGCGGTCATAGTGATCGCCATCGGACACTTCCGGATACCCGTAGTTGCCACCGCGACGAATCAGGTTCAATTCGTCGCCATGTAACGGACCCATTTCGAGAACCCAGAGCTGCCCATCCAGGTCGAGGTCCATGCCCAGGGGGTTGCGGTGACCCAGTGACCAGATCTCCGGGTAGACACCGATATCATCCACCAGCGGGTTCTGCGAAAAATAGTCTGCAAAGGGGTTGTCGCCAGGGATTGATCCATCATCCCTGATCCGCAGCACCTTGCCGGCGTTGGACTGCATATCCTGGGAGGGCGTGAACTTCTGCCGGTCCCCGGAACTGATCCACAGGTAGCCGTCCTCGTCGACCAGCAAGCGATGCCCGTAGTGACCATACCCAATCATCTTGGGGTACTGCCGCCACAGCAGCCTCACGTCGCTGAGCATCGGACTGTCGCCGGACAGATCCAGGCTGCCGCGAACAACGGCCGCGCCGCGGGTATCGCCAATGCCGGCCTCCACATAGCTGAGGTAGACACTGCCGTTGTCATTAAAATCCGGATGCAACACAACATCACCGAGGCCACCCTGGCCGCCGTAATCGACGTCTGGCACACCGGCGACGCGCGTCTTTTCACCGTCCTGCGTGACGATATTCAACACGCCCTTCTTCTCGGTGACCAGCATGCGTCCATCGGGCAGGAAGGTGATCGCCCAGGGTTCATCAAAGTCGGCGATCGGCTCCACCTCGAAGGGCAAACCCTCCTGTGCACGCGTGCTGAAAGCCGTTACCACTAGTGTGATCAACGCCAGCATCCGTATGCTCATTGCTATTCTCCACTTTTTAATTACGTCACTATTCTCCATTGATACGCATAACCTTCGCAAAAAGATTGCGAGTCACAAAAACTTCCCCGCTGTCAAAGCCGTTGAAACCCTGGCCGCCCTGTCCATAATTTCGCGCTTAACTTCCTGTAAAAAAACCGCCATAAAAAAAGGTGATTTTGACGTATCCAAAATTGAATCCGCTTCGTAACAATAGCGACACATTCAGGCGGAGGTTCCGATGATTGCAAAGATACCTGCCAGGGATGAAACAGAAATGGAGCGCTTGTACGCCCAGGCGAGGCGCTATGATCTGTTGAGTCGTGATCAGGAGCAGGACATTGACGAGCGAAAGTGGCAGGCAGTGACCACCATTCTGGCGCTGCTGATAAAAGATCCTTTTTCACGCCATTATCTGATGCGCTGGGCAGATGCATGTTGCAGGCCACTGCCTGAGATGGATCAATTCCAAAACCGCAGGCATCGTACACTGTTGCGCAGGGAGCTTGCAGACTACCTTCCGGACGGCAAATGGTCGGGAAAAACCGCGGATCTTACGCAGCAATTTTCCCAACCCTATTGCGAAGAGGCGCTGCTCGGATGCCTCGTGGAGATGGCGCTGCCGACCAGCCTCATTGTAGGTATTGCAGAAACCGTAATGCACGTCGGATGCAGCAAAAAAGACAGCGACATCACGGCCGCGCTGCAGGCCTGGGAGCGTTACTGGCCTCGCCAGTATGCCGATGTCTCCGCCCCTGCGCCGGCCACCGGGCAGGCGCTCGAAGAGCAAATCAAGAGCTACCTCAGTGCCCGCGACTTACTCATCAAACACAACATGCGGCTCGTCTACACGATCGTGGGCCGCAACCGCGACAAGGGCGTGCCCTTTCTTGACCTGATTCAAGAAGGCAACCTCGGGTTGCTCAGGGCCGCAGAAAAATTTCAGTTTACCCGGGGCTATCGCTTTAGCACCTATGCTTTTAACTGGATCACCCAGAGAGTAAAACGCAGCCTGGTCAATGCCGCGGGCACTATACGCTATCCTGTCCATGTGCAGACGCAGCTTGGCAAGGTCCACGGTGAACGCGCCCGCATGCATGCGCTGCTAGGCCGCGCGCCAGGGGATACCGAGCTCGCCGAATCCCTGGAACTCAGCGTGGAGAAGACGCGAGAGCTACTGCAACTGCGTAACATAGGCGCATCACTTGACGCGCCCCGTTTCGAGGAAGATGAGGGCGCAACGCTGCTGGACAGCCTGCCGGGCGGCCCCTTTGCCCGCCCCGCGGCCAATGCAGAGCAAGCATCACTGCACCAGAAGTTGGTGAATGAACTCAGCCATTTAAGCAAGGCCGAGAAAGACGTGGTTATGCTGCGCTGGGGGCTCGACACGGCCATGCCACTGAGCAGAGCCGAGATCGCGGACAAGCTGTCCGTGAGCAAGGAATGGGTGCGACAGTTGGAAGCCTCTGCGCTGAAGAAGCTCCGACAAAGCGAGTCAGTGCAGGCTGTTTATCGTGATCACACATCGAGCACAGACCCAATGCAGCTTACAGACCCGTGACTTCAGAGTGCACTTACGTGCATTAACAACTCTGACCCCCTAAATGCACTGAAACCTTGAAAACACTGGTCGAATTTACAGATTGCAGCCGGCAAACCTGGCGATGCCGCGAAAAGCTCATTCCCCATGTAGTTGCAGACTATCACCCACGGATACGGCCCCGGGTTTGTTGACCTTTGCATAGATACCAAGACAAGGCATGGAAAACCCCATGTAGTCGTGTTGGTTGTTCTGGACCAGGGTTTTCAGGATAGAGGGGTCCTTGGGTAAATCACCCTGCACCCGCGTGGTCATTATGCAGCGGGGGGCCAGGTCACTGAACTCCAGCTCTGCCTCCCCCAGGGTCGCGGTGCAACCGACCCAACTGTTTTCCACAAAGCCCTCCAAAGCCCCGCTATCTATCAGCAGGCCAGCGCGAAACCTTGGCGCGCGAATAGTGCTGCCCGACGCCAGCTCTGCCAGGTGAGCCATGCTGCCGGTGGTCAGAATATGCAGGGGCTCCAGGTCGGCAAACGAGCCAGATTCCGCCAGCGGTAGTGGAAAGTCCAGGGTGGAGCCGGCAATGGGCAGGTTTTCTACCTCCGGCCAGTAACTTTCGTATTCCACGGGGGCGCCACCCGCGTGAATAATCTCGACTTCGGCGTCGAGTACTTCAGAGCAGCGTTGGTTAAGCGCCGGAATATCCTTGCTGCTGTATTGCTCGCCATCTATGGTCGCGATGATCTCAGGCAACACCGAACCGACTACAGGCTCGCTAGCGTAAACGGCGGAGAACGTCAGAATCCGTTCGCCCAGCTTGGCGTGCTTACCGCTGAGCACCTTCCCGCTGGCCTTGTCCAGCAGTGCCAGGGGACGGTCGGCAAACATGCCCTGTTGCTGCAGCACGGTGGAGTGGATGGACTCACCCTGGAAAGACTTTATGGGGTAGCGCGTAATGGATGACAGCGATCCGGCAGTGATGGGCATGACATTCTCCTCATGGACCACTCAGCCTAGTGGAAACGGTTAAAGCTGTCATCCGCAACTAGAGTTCGATAACGACCGCTGACGCAACCCGACGCGCTTTCGCGCGAGCCTCGTCAACGTCCTTTCCCCGGGCCAGGGCCACGCCCATTCTCCTGCGCCCGGCAACCCCTGGCTTACCAAACAGGCGCAACTGCGTTTCCGGTTCGGTCAAGGCTGTATCGAGTTGGCCAAAGCTGACGGCCTCGGATTCACCTTCCACCAGGATGACGGCTGATGCCGAGGGTCCGTAGCTGCTTTATATCCGGAATAGGCAGGCCAAGAATGGCACGGGCATGCAACGAGAACTGCGGCAGGTCTTGCGAGATCATCGTCACCATGCCCGTGTCATGGGGGCGTGGCGACACTTCGCTGAATAACACATCGTCGCCCTTGATAAACAGCTCAACGCCAAAAATACCCCTGCCTCCCAACGCGTCGGTAATGCGCAAGGCGACGTCCTGCGCTCGCTCCAGCGCAAGGTCGCTCATCGGCTGGGGCTGCCATGACTCGCGATAGTCACCGTCAACCTGAATATGCCCTATCGGCTGGCAATAGCTCGTTCCATCGCGGTGGCGCACGGTGAGTAAGGTAATTTCATAATCGAAATCGACAAACCCCTCTACAATCACACGCCCCTCTCCCGTGCGGCCGCCCTGCTGGGAATAGTCCCACGCATGCTCTATATCTTCGCTCGCATGGATCGTGCTCTGGCCCTTGCCCGATGAACTCATAACGGGTTTGACGACACAGGGCATGCCCACCTGCTCTACCGCGGCCAGAAACTCCTCCCGGGTATCAGCAAACTTGTAAGGTGAAGTGGCCAGCCCCAGCTCTTCCGCCGCCAGGCGACGAATACCCTCGCGGTCCATAGTCAGCTGCGCCGCGCGTGCCGTGGGAATAACGGTAAAACCCTCCTGCTCCAACTTGACCAGTTCCCCGGTCGCAATCGCTTCGATCTCCGGCACGATAAGATTCGGTTGTTCACGCTCTACCAGCTCGCGCAGGGCGCCCCCGTCCAGCATGTCGAGCGTAAAGCTACGATCGGCCACCTGCATCGCGGGGGCATTGGCGTACCGGTCAACGGCGATGACTTCAACACCATAGCGCTGCAGTTCTATCACCACTTCCTTGCCGAGTTCGCCTGCACCAAGCAGCATTACCCGCACTGCGGAAGATGAAAAAGGTGTTCCGATCGTTGTCATTTTCTGGTCCTGATTTGAATCACTGATAGTAAAGACTTAAATTAAGCAGAAAATATTGAGCGGCCTTATCTATAATGGCATACAAGAGACCTCGTCTTAAACAGCCTTTTGTTGCAATCGTTGCCGGCCTTTGTCAGCAGCCCCGCTGATCCTCAATCTCTGCCACCGCTTCGGCGAGTGCGTCACGCAGTGGTGTGTAGCTCAGCTTGAGTTCGCGCTTGCTTTTATCGGCACTGAAAAGCAGCGAACCAGCAGCGGTGGTCTTGATCACATCAAGCGGTATCACGGGTCGCTTACCGGTGCGTCGCGCCAACCATTCCATGGCCCGGGCTGTCGGCAGCAGCCAGCGCTCCGGGATATTCATGTTAGGGATGGGCACATCAGCCAGGTCGCCAATAATATTGAAGTATTCGCGCGTCGTTGCGCGCTGGTCACCTATCAGGTAGCGCTGGCCCACACTGTCAGGCGAGAGCAGGGCACGGGTGATGGCCTCGGCAGCATCTTTCACGTAAAGATAGGTATAGGTGGTATCTGCACCGACGAGTGCAGGCAGTTGCCGTTCCACGGCGCGGCGCACTTCCATGGTGGCCTTGTCATCACCCGCTCCGATCACCGCCGCCAGGTAAACCAGAGTCAGCGGCAGCCCCGCTTGCTTGTAAAGGCGCCAACCCGCTTTATCGCCAAGGTGCTTTGAGCGCCCATAATCACTGGGATGCGGCCCAGGCGCGCTGTTTTCCTTGAACGGAAGCGTCTTTGGCACGCCATACGCCAACGGCGTGCTGACCTGGACTACCTTGTCGACGCCCGCTCGACAGGCAGGCCTGGAACACGTTCTGCGCACCTTTTTGGTTGACGTTGTAAAAGTGTGCCCTGTCACGCGCCCAGAACTCGCGATAGCCAGCCAGGTTGATCACACCCCAACTACCCTCGAAAGCTGGCTCCAGTGTTCCCGGGACGGGTGATATCACCGTCACAGTAAGTCAGCGAGCCAGAGAGACCAGCCAGCGCGCTGCGGTCGCTACCAGGGCGCAGCATGCAGCGCACCTGAATGCCTTTTTCCTCCAGCAGGCGAGCAACTGTAGCTCGTCCAACAAAACCGGTTGCACCCGTTATCGTGACAATTCGCTTTTTACCTGGCATGTTGCTGCGGCTCTTCTATTGGGCATCAGGTCAGGCGCCAGTTTACTACCGTATTAACACAATGATCCATGCGCGCTGGGAACGCCGAAACTTCCTGCGGTCTTCCTAGGACGCCATCCTGGAACAACGAAATAAATACAGGTTTATCGCTTCGATAGAAGAACATATTTACCAGGATCGCAGCCTTTATCTCTACAGCGACCTGACACTGGCAAACATTGACCTGCAAAGCGGGTCTATTGTCGACAACAACGAGCTAATCTCCACCAGCAAGAATGCAGCGGTGTACAGGCGCACGCTTTATTGGAGTTCCGGCAGCCAGACGAGAAACCTGCTACAGTCCGGCGCGGCTTTACCCCCATTGCAAATCCCTGTGATTAGCCGCAGCACCTGATTCCATTTAAGGACCACAACATGTCAGACAAGTTTTTCTACAAGGGCCGCCAGGATGCACGCCAGGACCACAATGGTGGTGCCTACCAGACCAGGGCGAGCAGGATCAGGGGCAGCAAGAAGTACCCCATGGAGTTGACTGTTACCAGTGAGGCACGTCAGCAGGAAGTTCAGGCAATGGTGGATGATGCACAACTGCATGCGCGAATTACCATCGACCAGGGCGAACAGGCCCAGGAGTCAATAGCCGAACTGACCGCGCTGCTCAACAAGGGAGACACCGTCAAGCTCGACACGGTCCCGGCACGCAACGACCCATGCAGCTGCGGCAGCGGCAAGAAATACAAGAAGTGCTGTGGCTAGTTCAGGTTCATCCAGCCCTCCAGACTCTGTGCCGCTGTGCTGTCACCTGGGGGCGGCCAACATGCCCATCAGTAAATCGCGATTGGATTTCCCGGCGAGCCCGTTGCACCTTTCATTTTCAGAGGTGACCAGGTAAACAGGAACTCGTAGGCCTTGTCGGCAACGAGCTGACTCAGGTCAAGGTTCTCAATATTCCAGATGCCGCTGCGTGTCATCATCTTGATGTGGCACTCATAGGGCTGGTCGTTTTCGCCACCAAAGTCTGCCGCTACCGCCTCACTGGCGTGAGTGTCGGACCCCCACAGAATGATCTGGCGGGAAGCCAGGTACTCGCAACCCGACAGGCCGAACCCGGGTGTACCTGCATTAAATGCCGCAATACGCGCTTGCTTTTCCACCGCATCAAAGCTGTCCCACAAGGAGGGGTGCCATATGTCACCATGACCGGTGTACAGGAATACGCAATCCCCCTCACTGATCGGCGCGATGCCCTGCCGCTTGACCATCGCCTCTATATCCTTGTCCGTTACGATACCCGGATCTCCCATGCCCCGCTTGACCGGAATCGGCAGCTGGCCACCACGGTAAGCCACGGCATCCAGCAGCACGCCCCTGCAAACAAAGCCAACCTGGGCGACATGTTCCACACCCAAAGGACCAAGGCCATCGCTGGTCACGTCATCGTCTTCCAGGTAGCGGCCGTTGTAAAAAAAATGCCCTTTTGAGGTTTTCACGCCAATGTGGCCCGGGCCGTCGAATTGCGTACCCACCTGGCCGATCTCGCCGGTGACGGTCTCGTCTATACCCACCGCTTGTTGCGGACCAATGGTTGCGGCGGGAGGCAATCCGGGAATAGAGAGTCGCCAGGTTCGGCTACCGAAAAACGGCATATCATCCTGGTAGACCTTCCCCAGCGTGGCGACCTTGCCCTGCTTTACCAGCTTCACCGCATTCAGGACCATGTCGGCGTTGGTGCGATTCACTGAGCCCGCCTTGTCCTGCACTCCCCACTCACTGGGAGCCCATTTTTGGACCAGCGGTTCATCGTTGCTGGCTAAAGCAGTGATGCCATAAAGCGATTGCAGCAGCGCACCGGTGGCCAGTATGAACCGACTAGGATTTGCCATGATCGTCTCTACCCTTATTTTGATTCCTTATAACAGTATAGATGGTCCTGGCAGTTTCCGTACCTGAAACCGCGAAGTTCCTGCAGCTCAATTCATGAAGCTTTGCCCTGATATTCAAAGCTGAACGTCGGGTAGCTACCCAGTTGGTAACTCACGCGGTATAAAGCCCCGCTAACAACGGGCGACAACTCATGGCACTTCAATGGCAGCGTGATCTGGGAATCGTATGGCTGGAGCTCATACCCTTCAAATACGCATATCTGCGTGAACAAGGCGGCGTCAAGTTGAGCGTCGTCAGGTAAGTGTGGCATCGCTACCGTGACGGGCTCCAACTCCGGTTTGCTGCCACCCGCTCTGACCTGCGCCTGCTGTAGCTGTTCGTTAGCGCATTCTGGGGAGAGGCTAAGGACCTTGTCCACGATATGACGCCCCGGGTTTTCTGCCAGCCCCGTGCCGCCCTGGCGGGTTGCCTGACGCAACAACATCTCTTCTTGCTGCAGGTCAGCCAGGCAGAGGGATACGTCAATGCGCTGTGGAATGAACACACCACCGGAACAGAGTTGCGGGGCCAGGTTGGCGGTTACGGCAAATTGCGGTTCCTGCTCCAGTGACTTTTGCATCACTTCGGCAATCACCAGGTGCAGTGGATCCGGATGCTTGTAGAGGCAAGCATCAGCCCTGACGGTCTGGATTTCATGCCCAGACAAGCCAAAATAATCCAGCAGCAACCTCACACTGTCCAGGGAGCGCTGGTGATAGTCCAACAACTGCACGGTTAGCGAACCAGGACTGTAGTTACCAAGCAACGGTAACAGCAGGGTCGCGTAGGGACCGCACCCGGCGTACAGTACCCTCAGGGGTGTATCGGGGAAACGCAGGCTGAGTGCGTCAACGGCGGCATGGACACCACGAATGAAGACCACGCTGCGCTGGTAATCGGTCACGCAGTGGGCCGCCGCCTGGGGATTAATCGCAACGCCACTCTCCAGCAGAGCGTCCCCTGCCCACGCATCAAAACTGCGATCAGGCCAAATGTCAGTGACTTCAGCACACAATCGGCAAAAGGCTTCCAGCGCCTCGCGCAGGGCAGCCGCCGGGCTGGCCTCATCAAGGATCGTTTCGCGAATTCTAGAGATGTTCATAGACCGTGCATGGCCAGGCGCACAGAACAGATCATGGTGTTTACGCGTCGGGCTCGCTGGCAAGCTGGTTTCGCAGCCCCTCTACACGACTGCGATTGGCGCCCATATCCCCTATGCCCAGCCGCGAAGAGGAACGAACGTGAACCAAGCCACTTTGCGCATCGTACAGAAGTTGCACGTCATCCCGGAACCGCATCAGCGGCGTCTTTACCACAGCCTGCACAAAGGCTGCCGTTTCCAGTTCAATGTGCCAGTCTTCCTGCGTCGCCAACCACCGCTTCAGTGCCTGCCACTGTGTAGCAGAGGCTTGCAGGGGTGCAATGGCGCTTCCGCCATGACCGCTCTGGCTGTTGACACAGTTGGGAAGCGGCCCACAGGGAGGCAGAACTGCATCAGTCCCGGGCTTTTCTGGCGCGGCAGTGCAACCAATCAGCGCAGATGCGATCAAAGCGATACCAGGAAGTCGTATTTTCATAGCGATACTCTAACCCTTTCCCCTGTACAGTGGAATTTACGAGCAACAAATATGCGCAATCTCCCACTTCGGTTCACCGTGCTGCCAACAGCGCTACTGACCCTATTACTGGTCTCCCTTCCTGTCGCCGCTGATCTCGACATCAAAACCTGGGATGCGCTACTTGCCGAAGCGGTCACCGACGGCAAGGTGGACTACGCCCGGTGGCACGAAAATGCCGACTTTGACACCCTGGTAAACCAGGTTGGCGCCACCAATACCGCGGCTATGAACCGGCAGGAGAAGCTGGTTTTCTATATCAACGCTTATAACATTCTGGCGGCAAAAGGCATTCTGGACGGCAGCTCCCCGGCAAGTCTGCTGGGACGTTTCGTGTACTTTAAACGCGACAAGTATCTTGTAGCCGGCGAAGAGATCACCTTGTATGCACTGGAGCATGAGCTGATTCGACCACTGAAAGAACCCCGCATTCATTTTGCGATTGTCTGCGCCAGCCATTCCTGCCCGGTTTTGCAAAGCGAGGCTTATACTCTGTCAAAGCTGGACGAACAACTGGAAGCGGCTGCAGTGCAATTCATCAACGACCCGCAACGCAACCAGTTTGATATTGCCAGGCGCGAGGCGGCCATTTCCAGTATTTTCAAATGGTTCGAAGAGGACTTTGTAGAAGCAGCCGGCTCCCTACAGGCCTACCTTGCGCCGTACGTCAAAGAAGAGAAAGCCGCAGATCTTCTGCAACAGGAAGCGTTCAAGGTTAGCTACCAGAAATACGACTGGCGCCTGAATGGCACACGCCAGGCTTCAAGTAAAACGTCGAGATAAGACAGACCAGGACCGCACCGATCTCACCCCCTGCGACTCTAAAGTGTACCGCCAGCGATTATAGTCTTTAGCGACGGTAGCGATTTTTAGCGCGGTTTGTGCAGGCTTTGCTACATGGTTTAAACTCCAATTGATTAAAGACTGCAGCAGCACTTTCATGCACAGGATGCACCATGTTTGCAAAAGGTGAGTTTAAAACGTTTTTCCCCTCCTGCGTCTGGATTCATGAATTGCAGGACTATCAAGACATGAATGCGAACATGGTCGAGGAACTGGTCGAGCTGCGAAAATCGACTGGCTATACCAATCCCGATAACAATGCGTGGCAGAGCCGGGCTAACCTGTACCAGTTAGAGGCGTTCCAGCCCCTCACCGCCTGCATGAATGCCGCATCGGAACGTGTACTCGAATTCATGAAAGTGGAGTATGCGGACTTTGTAATTACCGATTCCTGGGCAAATATCAATCCCAGCGGGCACAGCCACAAGGCTCATACACACCCAAACAACTATTTGAGTGGCGTCTACTATGTCAGGGCGCCAGAGGGCTCCGGCGACATCGAGTTCCTCGATCCCAGGCCACAGGCCCTTGTTCTGCAGCCGCGGGTCAAGCAACCAACGCCCCACAATGCATGGAAACACCCGGTGGCGGCCCAGGAAGGGCAGCTACTGATGTTCCCCTCCTGGCTTCAACACCAGGTACAGGAAAACCGCAGCAACGAGGAGCGTATCAGCATCAGCTTCAACGTTATGCTGAAGGGAAGCGTGGGAGTAGAATCGGCGGGAGCTACCTTTTAAGATAGGCTCCCCGCAGCAAAAATTACAAGCGACCTGATGAGGCGGGGCATTGGCGCCCTCTCTGTTGAGTTATCACGATAGGCCTCCAACCAGGTTGTTGTCGCAAACTTATCGAGGGAGGTCTCTACCTCATGGAGTTCAAGGATTACTACAAAGTGCTGGGTGTTGATCCCGAGGCGGATGCCAAGGCGATCAAGACCGCCTACCGCAAAATGGCACGAAAATACCATCCAGATGTAAATCCTGAGCCGGAGGCCGAGGACAAGTTCAAGGAGGTCGCCGAGGCCTATGAGGTACTCAAAGACGCCGACCGCCGTGCGGAATATGATGAGCTTCGCCGCTATGGAGGAGCGGCTCCGGATGGCGGTTTCGAGCCACCTCCCGGATGGGAGTCCAACGCCTACGGCGCGCACAGTGGCCGCTTCTCCGAGGAAGACTTCTCCGATTTCTTCTCATCGGTATTCGGCGGCGGCTTCCGGGAGTCGCGGCAGACTCAGTCCGGCGATTTCGGGATTCGAGGCCAGGATATCGAGATCGAGATGCCGGTCTTTCTGGAAGAGACCCTGAACGAGACGTCCAAGCCGGTCACTTACCGGATTCCGGTAACTGCCGACGGCCAGTCACATTATGAAACCAAAACCCTGAATGTGAAGATTCCCGCTGGTATTTCCGAGGGGGAGCGGATCCGCCTGAAGGGCCAGGGCACTCCTGGCCATGGCAATGCTTCCGCTGGGGACCTCTACCTGCATGTGCGGCTGGTCCCCCACCCGCACTTTGATGTTGAGGGGCATAACCTGGTGATCACCGTGCCAATTGCCCCCTGGGAGGCGGCGCTGGGCGCCAAGGTGACGGTGCCGACCCTGGAGGGCAAAATCAACCTCACCATCAAGCCCCACAGCCAGTCGGGCCAGCGCTTGCGGGTGAAGCAGAAGGGGCTGCGAAGCAAGTCCGGCAGGGGTGATATCTATGCATTATTGAAGGTAGTGATGCCCGACTATCATAACGACAAAACGGACCAGTTGTGGGAGCAGCTTTCCCGAGAGGCCCGTTTTGACCCCCGTGCAGAGTGGGAGAGGTGAACACCATGGAACTTGAGTTAACTTACCGGGAACTTTGTGAGTACGACGAGATTGACGAGAGTATGGTTCTGCTGGTGGTGGAGTACAACATCGCCACGCCCGTCGCGGGGGAGGACCTGGTCAGCTGGCATTTCCGTACCACCGATGTAAGCTGGATACGTAAAGCCCTCCGCCTGCACCACGACCTGGATATAGACTGGATCGCGGTGGCGACAATTATCGACCTGCTGAAACAGCAGGAGTCGCTGCAGTATGAGAACCGCTGTTTACGTCAGCAGTTGCAGCGTTTTTTCAGTGATTGAGGTGTCTGGTTCAAACAACGATCACAGCAGGAAGGGAATCAACACCTTGCGTTCTCCAGGGTAATCGTCAAACTTCTTGCGATACCAGTCGTGTACCTGGAACGCCCTGGGTATGAGATTGGCGGCACTTACCAGCAACACGAATACCGCACCCGGCGACCAGGTGGCGATGGCAAAGCCGGTAAACGACAGCAGCTCAGTGAAGTAGCTGGGATTGGTGACATAGCGAAACAGTCCACCGCTGGGAATTCGGTAGACCTTTTCTCCACGCTCTACTTCTTCCTTGCTGCGCAGATTACGGATAATCGAGTCGGACTGAATGTTCAACACAAAGCCGACAATGTAGATGCCCATGCCAAGTATAAAGCGCGGGTCCGACAGCCAGTCCGGCGTCATATGCGTGCTGAGGTGGGAAATAAAGACGGCGTTCAGGTAGCCGTGCAGGGTGGTCACAAATATCCCGGAAACGACGACGATAATAGAGAAAGTGCCTTTCGCGCCGCGCGGTACGCGCATTAGCAGCGGGAAAATAAAACCACGGTTACCGTAGTGCAGTAGCCAAACACCCAGGAATATCATCGGCACGAGCTGATCGGCGTTCTTTCCGTGCAGGTAAAACCAGACGAAGCTCAGCGTGGCGGGCAACTCCATGAGAAACCAGCCGAGACGGGGTGACAGGTTTATTCCCCGCCGCTCAGAGCCGAGTTTTCCATACGGCGCCTTGGCGACGAATGCGCCCACAAGGATGGCGGCGGCATACACAAAACTGCCTATCAACACATAGTGATAGACCTCGGCGGACATCAGCCATTCCATACTCGCTCTCCTGAATCAGCTTTTAGCGCGGCCAGCGGCGCATATTATCGGCGCGGCTTTACTATCGAGCGGCATATCATGCCCGAGCAGCCCTGGGGCCACTAGGACAATAGAGACCGATATCGTTGATATATAAGACCTAAGTGTCGAACCCGGTTTTACCCTGGGCAGCTGCTTTACAGCGGATATAGTCCTGGTGGGGGACATAGGTCAATTCTGCCACCTTGCGAATCAGCGCCTCTTCATACTTGTCGAGGTCGCCGTCGGCGTAAGCTACCTTCCACATAGCGCTGATCATCTGCACTTTCTGTTCAGGGCTGTAATAGTCATTGATAGTGCGGGTGAACTCATACAGTGACGTGGCCACGTCGACGCGCTCGGAGGCGTCAAACATCAGGGACTGGACCTCGCCCTCCGACAGGCCCAGGCTGCTGCGCAGCAGCTTTGCCATCGCTGCCTCTTCCTCGGCATCCTGGGTAAAATCCGCCCTGCTGGTTTCGACCAGCATGGCTGCGACTGCCACATGCAAGCGATGCTCGCGTTCCGTCTCGCTCTCCTGTTGAGGCATCTCGAACAGGGACTTCAATGCTTGAATCATCGTGAACCCATTAATCGTATCCTGGACTACTTTGGTAGCATTTACGGGCCTGCCAAACGGTAAGCCCGAACCTGCCCCTATGATAGCGGAAATCAACAGCAGTGAGCCATGCGCCGCCACGTTCCACCCCCACCTGAGAACCGTAGGGTGAACACTGGACCCCCTGAGAGTAATCACTATAATCCGTGCTTCACCTCCCGGAGACGCTCGCGT
Source organism: uncultured Gammaproteobacteria bacterium (assembly GCA_963845135.1). Classification (GTDB taxonomy): domain Bacteria; phylum Pseudomonadota; class Gammaproteobacteria; order Pseudomonadales; family Halieaceae; genus Halioglobus. The sequence goes on from CAWJQW010000019.1 coordinate 33,633, forward strand.
GAAACTGATTCCATTACTCGGCTGCCTGCTGGTTGCATTGTCACTCCAGTTCCCGTTGGCACACGCTGCTGCACCCCAGACGGGGGCCGGCGACAGACCGGTGATAGAAAAGAAGGACGATCTTCCAAGGCACTCCTACCAGCTAGACGTACCGGTCGTGTCGCTCTATGCACCACAGCACAGGGAGACCCTGCTGGCACTGGGCCGCGCACTGGCAAACGATACAGCCGGCGACCTGGAGAAATACGAAATTCGCGACAACAACACGGTACAGGACTACTACAGCATTCTTGGTAGCGTGGCGATGCTGGAGGAACGCTGGCAGGACTACCTGGAGTTTCTGGCGCTGCGCCGCGAACTGGAAAGCAAGGAAGCCAACCGCCTGACCATGGGCCTGATCGGTGAGGCCGTGGCCAGGGTCAAGCTAGCCAGGCCAGAGGATGAAGCGTCGGCCCTGCAGGCCGAACTGACACGAAGCGTACAGGCCCTGCCCTACAAGACTGTGCAGGACAATATCAAGGGCGCCAAGGGCAGCGCGGAGATTCTCACGCCCGCGCTGGTGCTGGGGAGCCTGGAATCCCGTTACCAGACGGCCATCGAAAACACCGGGGGTAAAATCAGCCACGACATTGCCTCCGCATTGGTCGGCTCGGCCTTTACCTTCGATCACTACATACCCGCAGCACCTATTGCCCTTGAAGTTTACAGCAGCTATATCGCGGCCAATGAAGTAGAAAAGAAAGACATCTGGGAAGCACGTAAATACGACCTGGCCGACGACGCACCGGCGCAGGAGGTGGTCGTGGCGGTATGGGACAGCGGCGTCGACATCGACATCTTCGAGGCGACCGGCCAGATGTGGACCAACAGCGGGGAGATCCCCGCCAACGGTATCGATGATGACAATAATGACTTCGTTGATGACCTCCACGGTTTTGCCTACGACCTTGACTCTGATGTCGTGCCCGAACTGTTACAGCCTATTGAACGCAAATACGGCGCCGACCCCGAAAACGCTGCAGGTTCACGCCAAGGGCATGGACGATATCTACGCCAACATCGACAGCCCGGAAGCTACCGAACTGCGCAAGCTGATCGCGGCACTGCCGCAAGAGGAGGTAGAGGGCTTTCTGGAGTCCATCAGCCTCTATTCCGGTTACGCTCACGGTACGCACGTGTCTGGCATAGCACTGGAGGGCAACCCCTTTGCCCGCCTGCTGGTTGCGCGCATGACCTATAACCACAAGCAAATGCCGATCAAGCCAACTATCGAAAACGCACACAAAAACGCGCGAGATGTTCCGTGCTGCCGCCAGGTACTTTCGCGAGCAGCAGGTCAGGGCCGTGAACATGAGCTGGGGCGGAAGCCTGCGCGGCATCGAGAGCGCCCTGGAGGCCCATAATGCGGGCGGTGACGCCGAGGAGCGCAAGGCCCTGGCGCGAAAAATCTATGCCATTGGCGATGCTGCGCTACGGGAAGTCATCGAGGGGTCGCCGGATATTCTGTTCATCACCAGCGCCGGCAATTCTGACAACGACGTCAAGTTCGACGAGTTTTACCCCAGCAGCTACGAGTACCCTAATTTGATCTCGGTGGGCGCGGTGGACATTGCCGGCGATGAAACCAGCTTCACCAGCCTGGGCAAGGTGGATATTTATGCCAGCGGACACGAGGTGGAAAGCTACGTTCCGGGGGGTGATCGCCTCCGGTTCAGTGGCACCTCCATGTCTTCTCCCCAGGTATTGAACCTGGCATCGAAACTGTTGGCGCTGGACCCGGAGCTGTCCGTGCAGGAGTTACTCACCCTGATAATGGAAGGGGCCGATGAAAAACAGCTGGAAACCCGCACCATCAAACTGATGAATCCCCGGGCTTCGGTAGCGTTACTGCAGGAGAGGCAGGCCCGGTAGGGGCTGCTGATGTACCCCGCGGTGAGTGAACCAATCAAACCGCCTTGTGGCCCAGCCAGTCCATCAGCTGTTGCATCACCCGCTGATCACTGAGCATTCCGAGGTGCCCCAGGCCGTAGAATATCTTGGTATTCTCCTCGGCAAAGTTCAGGTGCAACTCAGGGTCGCTGTGCCTGCCCGTGGCACTGGATGGGTGGACCAGGCCATCGCCCACTAACCTGCCCTTGCGTTGCCCTGACCGCTTGGACAGCGTCGCCGCAATCGCGTAATGCTGGATCCCATCGACCAGGGGTGTGGGTCGCCTGGCGTCGACATTGTCTTCATGTTCGTCGTGCTGCTGCCAGTCCTCGTCCCGCACGTTGCCATGGCGCAGGTCTGTGATTCCCGCACTGCGGATTCGACCCAACGCAGCCAACGGCGCAGTATAGGGACTCCAGGTCAGGCTTTTCTGTAGCCAGTATCCACCGCGCTCGAGGGTTGCGCCATGGTGGGGCGTGCCGACGTAAACGGCCTTGTCGACACGGGATAGCCAGTCATGACCTTCCTCTTCAGCGATGTGCATGGCGCTGCGCGTGACTAGCCCACCCATGCTGAATCCGATGAACGTAATCGATTCAACAGGCACAGGCCATGCTTCCAGCAGAGCGCCAAGCTGGTCGCTGAGCTGGCGTCCATTGATAGAGACATTGCGACCCGAGTTATAAAGAACATAAACCGGCGTATAGCCGCTGTCCTCGGCCAGCGCCTCGGCATGGTTGTGTTGGTTGGAGGTCCATTCCCGGTCGTTCATGCTCAGGCCGTGCACCACGACAAGCAGGCGTCCACCCGGAGAGAAGTTTTCTTCCTGTAGCGCCTGCGGCTGGGGATAAAGCTCTACAGGCCGCTTTGCAACCTCAAAAAGTCCGCCAAGGAGGCCAACGTCACTGACATTTTCCGAGTCACCCAGCGCATCAGGGGCGGCCGAAGGCGGCAGTAAAACACGAAGCCGCATATCGATTGCCAGCGGATTTTCGCTCCGTGCCAGATGATCGCCGCAAACCCCGTTCAGCGCGGCTATCGCTGCCTCGCGATGGGGCCCGGCCGGCAAGGTGCGGTCCAGCGCTGGCGCAACGCGGCCAAGGACCCAGTCAGAGGAATAACGCGTTACACCATTGACCCCCCTGATGGACGCGTGGACCAGGCCGGCAATGCCCGGTGCCCGGCCCTGGGGTGCCTTGCCCAAAGGCAGCGGAGAAGCAGCGATATTGCGGTACATGCCCTCGACAATGTGCGTCACACCGTCCACGGCGTCGAATACCAGGTTCGCGCTTCCGCGCAGAGTCTTTCCGGTTTCCATGGTCGCTTATCCTCATGCCTGCAATTCAGGAAATCGACGAAGCGCAGATCGCTCGTCCATTCTTTTGACCATACGCCTCTGACCTGCGCCAGGCCAGCCCCCTGAGTAACCAGGCTCAGTGGAACCTTCGGTAAAAGACGCTATGCCGTATCGCGATTGCACTCCAGCCAGCCGACACTTTCGGTGCCGTCATCAAAGCTGCAGCGGATCAAGGAGCGCCGATACTCAGTCCGGTGCGGAGTTGAAAACGTATGGGTAATATCAATCTCGGTGCCCGATATGGTTGCAATGGATCCCTGAACCTTGCGACCACTTTCGCACAGCAGGCTAAAGGTGCCGCTCACCGCGTTTGTCGGGTCAGCGGGATTGTAGGTAAGCGCAAGCTCGGTCTCGGACAAGTGCTCCATGGCTTCACCATGGCCGTGATAGTAGCCCATGCTTATGAGCGGCCAACCGGGGATTTCTACTTGCGTTGCGAGCAGGCTGAAGTGCTCGTTGTTGACCACAAGGAACTGCCAGCCCATGTCCCAGGGCCGCGGTCCCCAGGAGTGGTCGCGCTCTCCCCGCACGTTCAACTCGGTCACCTCACCGTCGATAACCATCTTGCCCTCTGAGCGGGTCGGTTGTTCATATCGGTCTGTGCTGAAATCTTCTGCACTATGGCTGTCAACGCTACCGCCACCCCGCGAGTACGGGGGACCTATCGCAGTGACATTGAGTTCCAGTTGCACCGCTTTGATCATGCCCTGCCGAGGACCACAGAGCACCCGTGCAAACCCGCTCACACTGAGTTTGCCGCTGCGCAAGGGGTCTTGCGGCTGGTATTTGAACTCCAGCCCCCAGCCCTCATACGCGAAGGCATGTTTTGTCGCGCCTGAGTCCTTCTCGGAACCAAGCTGCAAGTCTGCAAATGGCAGCCGAACCTCTTCGATCACCAGCCATTCCGACCCGTTATACAGGTACAGCCAGAACAACACGCGCTGTTGCACCGGGTGCCAGCCAATACGACAGTGCCCGGCAACACTGCCAGAGGCATCGTACCAATCAAAGAAGTAGGACTCGTTCCAATCAGGGTGGTCAGCGCTGAACGGGTGAGGAAACTCATCTTCCAACTGAATGCCGAATTCTGTTACATCAAACTGCGGGCTCATTGCTTCTGTGGTCCTCTCTTCTCATTTTTCACAATGCAGCAATCTCCGGTATTCAACCGTGTGCAGGCTGAATTTCCGGAGATTACGCGCAGGGGGATATGTACCGTGGTTTGTTATCGCCTGACTTACTGATACTTTGACCATAGAGACAACAGGCCGGCTGTCAGGATCAGGGCTCGAAATCAATTTCATGCTTACTCTTCAACATCAGGATAATTTTGGAAAAAATCAGTATAGCAGTGAAGAGCCAGCTGACCATTACAAATCAAGGCCTGCAGGCGTCGCTGATCCGGCCAGCGAAAAAGCCTCGTAACTTATTAACAGGTCAAGGTACAAGCTTGTCGCCAGGCTGGACTACTCGGCCTGGTGCTCCTCGTGAGAACTGGAGTAGGTCTCCTCGCAAAGATATGATGCTCTCTGCATTACTGCACCACACTGCCAGAATAACAAGCAGTGAGAGACTATCCATGATCACGCACAGAAACCTTTTACCTCGAATTTTGCTAGCGTCATCGTTATGCACACTAGCTGCCTGCCAGCAAGAACCCCTGCCACGCGACACCAGCCCAGGCAGCCAGGGCAACTCTCCCGCTACTGAGACCACGGCATCCGCGAACGCGGCCGTTGCTGAGACGCTTGATATCGACAGCCAGCGTGACTTTGATGACGCCAGGCGTGGGCTCATCGCAGCGGCAGATCCGCTGGTTATTAAAATGAACGACGGCTCCGTCATCTGGGATACCTCAGCGTATGACTTTGTGGATGGCGAAGCACCTGCCACTGTAAACCCCAGCCTGTGGCGCCAGGCAAAGCTAAACAACATCCACGGTCTGTTCGAAGTCACCGAAGGTGTTTACCAGCTGCGTGGTTTCGACCTGTCCAACATGAGCATTATTGCGGGGGACCGTGGCTGGATCATCGTCGATCCCCTTACCACCAGGGAAACGGCCGCCGCGGCACTGGCGTTTGCGCAGGAGCATCTGGGCACCAGGCCCATAACCGCAGTTATCATGACGCACTCCCACATTGATCACTTCGGCGGCGTTCTCTCTGTGCTTGAGGCCGATGGCAGCACTGAGGTGTTCGCCCCGGTGGGCTTCATGGAAGAAGCGACCAGCGAAAACGTTATTGCGGGGACGACCATGAGCCGGCGAGCCATGTTCATGTACGGCAGTCAGCTGGAGCGCTCACCCCGAGGGCATGTGGATACCGGGCTTGGCAAAGCCCCGGCCATGGGCAGCCCGGGGATCGTTCGGCCCACGCGGATAATCGACACCACGGGTGAACAGGTCACCATTGACGGTATTGAGTTTGTCTTCCAGAACGCGGCTGGCTCCGAGGCACCCGCCGAGCTCACCTTCTACCTGCCGGAGAAAAAGGCCTTCTGTGGCGCGGAAGTCCTGTCACGCAATATGCACAACCTGTACACCCTGCGAGGCGCCAGGGTGCGCGATGCGCGCAAGTGGAGCCACTATATCAACGAAGCCCTGACGCTGTTCCCCGACACGGAGGTCTACTTCGCCAGTCACCACTGGCCAATGTGGGGCAATGCCGACATCATCGATTTCATCAAGAAACAGCGAGATGGTTATCGCTACATTCACGACCAGACGCTGCGCCTGGCGTCGCAAGGCTATACGCCAGGAGAGATCGCCGATGCATTGGAAATGCCAAAATCGCTGCGTGAGAGCTTCCCCAACCGCGGTTACTACGGCACCGTCAAGCACAATGCGAGAGCCGTCTACCAACGCTATTTTGGTTGGTATGACGGTAACCCCGCCAACCTTGATCCGTTGCCGCCGTCTGAGGCTGCAGCGCCTATATGTGGATGCAATGGGCGGTGCTGACGCCGTCATGACTCGCGCACAGGCCGACTTTGATGCGGGAAAATATCGTTGGGTCGCGGAAGTGCTCAATCACCTGGTATTCGCAGATCCCGCGAATGAAGACGCCCGGGATTTACTGGCGAAGACTTACGATCAACTGGGATACCAGGCCGAATCGGGGCCCTGGCGGGATGTTTACCTGAGCGGTGCGCTGGAGCTGCGACAGGGGAAACCGAACGAAGGTATGGGCATTGCCAATGCCGGCGACCTGTTGCGCGAAACGCCCATCGCAGAGTTCATGCAGGTGATCGCCGTGATGCTGAATGGGCCCAAGGCCGATGGGAAGACGTTTGCATTCAACTTTATTTTCACCGATATCGATGAAACCCATACCCTTGAACTGGAGAACGCGGTGCTACATCACCGCGCGGATGATCCCGCCACTGACGCCAACGCGACCGTAAGCATTACGCACGAGTTGTTCGTCAACATGCTGATTGGACGCGCCGGAATTAAAGATACGTTGCTGTCAGACGATGTCTCACTCGAGGGCTCCAGCGTCGACCTCATACGCTTCTTTGCACTGCTGGATCCGGCAGACGAGGTTTTTGCTGTCGTTACGCCGTGAAGGTGTATGCTTCATTCATAGACTGAATCACCCGGCACGCTCGAAGCACGAGAGAGCCGATGCCCTTCTGTCGATTCCCTGTTAGGCTGCTAGCTGAGAGAAAAGAACACCGGCAAAGTGCTTTTCCCTATGTCGGGGATGCGGCCAGAAGGAGTAACAATCTATGAGCGAGACATCAATGTCCCCAGCAGAGCGACTGAGGGAGGAGTTACGCAAGTACGCCATCATCAGTGCCTATCTTTTCGTCTGCTTTGGCGTGGTACTTCTTTATAGGGATTCAATTCTCGAGGCGCAGGGAGGATCCCCCCTGGCCTGGAGCCTGGCTCTTGTAAAAGCCCTGGTAATGGGCAAGTTTATTCTGATTGGTGACGCGCTTTCTGTAGGCAGTCGCGCTGACGCTCACCCGATGCTACACAGAATTGCCTGGAAGACGGTGACAATGTTGTTGCTGCTCATTGTTTTCAAGGTGCTCGAGGAGATCATCATTGGCTGGTTTCATGATCAAACTGTAGCGCAGGTGTTGAACGAATACCTCGAGCTATCCTGGATACAACAAGTGGCACCAGAACTACTCATGTTGCTGATACTAATTCCGCTGATCAGCGTAACCGAAGTTTATCGCACAATAGGCCAAGACAGGTTTCGCGAGATCATGAGGGGGCGGTGAATTCGACGATTTAAATTACCCGCATTTCAGCCAGAACCCATCGCAGGCAGGGGCAAGTTCGTGTCCAGTAATTTACAGCAGGCATAGATACTTCTGATGACGGGAGTCGGCGTGCTGGTCAGCTCCGCGAGCTCGAGCACCGAGCCTACCAGTGCTTCAACCTCAAGGGAGCGGCCCTGTTCTACATCCTGCAGCATTGATGTTTTGTGCGCGCCAACCTTTTCTGCACCTTCGACCCGCTTTTCGATCGTATGTCGAAACTGAATGCCCAGTCGATTGGCGACTTCCTGGGACTCGCGCATCATCTCAGTGACCAGCCAACGAGTATCCGCAGATCGGCATATGTCCTCCATCGTCGAGTGAGTAAGCGCACTGATCGGATTGAAAGAAAGTGCTCCCCAGGCTTTCAACCAGAGTTCGGCGCGAATGTCATTGGTGACATATGACTTAAAACCCGCCTCAATCAGGGTATCAGCGATCCTGCGACAACGATCGCTTTCGCTGCCATCGAGCTCGCCAAGGGTAAAGCGATTGCCCTCAACGTGGCGGACTACACCGGGTGCGATAACCTCAGCGGCGGGGTAGGCAGTACAACCGATCAACCGGGAAGGCTCTATGCAGGCGCCGATTGTGCCATCGGGGTCAAGGCTATTCAGCCGAACACCATCATATTTGCCGCCGTGATTCTGGAAGTACCACCAGGGAAGGCCATTCTGTATTGTCATAACAGCAGTGCCATCACCTAACAGTGGAGAAAGATCGCTCGCCACACAGGAGATATGATGGGCCTTTAACGCCAGAATTACGAGATCCTGTGTGCCGAATTCGCCGATGTTACTGGCAACCTCCGGCGTCGCGATAGCTTGCTCACTGCCATCAGCAAGCGTCAGTTTGAGTCCACTTTCCCGGATAGCCGCCACTACCGGTTCTCGATCATAAAAAGAGATACTGTGTCCCGCAAAGCTTAGCTTTACGCCAAGCAGCACGCCCATGGCGCCTGTTCCAACAATTGCGATCTTCATAGCTGCAAGCCTACCCCGAGATATTATGTGGTGAAATCAAATCAAAAGTCTCGCAACAGGAAAGTATGCGATTTACCCGAGCCTATAGAAAAACTGATATAGAGTTTTTCAAAGCGGGCGTTAAGTTTCTTTTTGAAATTTATCGATGACTTATTAAAGTAATCCGAATAACTGTAATAGTGATCGCGCCCCAGGCGTCTCAAGTATTCATAGCATCGATAGCGCATAAACGGCGCCAATCCCTTACCTCGAAATTCGCTAAGGGTCCCGGCGTCGTAAAGGTAGGCTTCGTTGTCTGCGACATCAAACAGAATTGGAGCGTGATTGCACTGCTTTAAGTCCACCCAGGTTGACGCCACTATTTCACCCTCATATTGGATACCGATACAGATATCCCCGCGCTCGAGGCGCTCCTTGAGCTCGCCGAGATTTATCCAGGGTCGCTTCATGACCAAGGCTTCCATATCCTGGCTGGAAAGAGCTTTAACTTCGTAGCCTTTGAAGGTGGCAAGCCATTCAGGAGAGCAATCGTAGTCGCCCTCACTTACCAGATAAAAAACATCGATGTTTAGCCCAATTTTGCCAAGTCTTTGTACTAGCTTGTGGGTTAACAGACCATGTTCAAAGGTTTCTTTAATGCTGCCCCACTTCATACAAGCTTCTCTTCCTTTAACTCCGCTGCGTGACATCAATACGCCGCTGTTACGTAAAATAATCCTAGCATCTGGGCGGCGCCGGTGTGCCGAATGCATTTCAGCATGACTGACTTGATCTGCGTTCCTGAGACATTCATCACACTTTTAAGATAAGAGCGCGCGTTTCAACATGGGCAGCCGGCGTCACCAAAGCGCAGCCACTACCTATGCAGTTTGTTTATCGCATAAACCACTCACCCCGACGCGTGTGCCACGTATAACACCTGATTCCTGTCATACTCTACTCTCTAGTCCTTACCGGAGTCTGGATCTTTATGATTCTGACAAAGCTGTATCGAAATTTTCTTGGCGCTTTCCTGCTGTCTGCATGCCTGGTCGGCGCGCTGACGGCAAGCCAATCTGCGGCATCCGCTGAACTCGCAGAAAAACAATGGAATCACGGCGCACAGGACTGCACCACCGCGACTGAACCGGCTATTGAGGTTTATCGCTACTCCGAATCCACCTTCATTCTCAGGCAGAGCAAGTGTCTCAGCTATGAGGCGCCTTTCATGTACCTGTTGCTAGGCGATGAGCGGGCTCTGCTGCTGGACAGCGGCGCCACCGAGGAAGCCGCCGATTTTCCGCTCTATGCAACCGTTGCGGGCCTGATCGGTGAACGAGAACTGATCCTGGCCCACTCTCATGGTCATGGGGACCACCGTAACGGTGATGCCCAGTTTCATGACAAGCCGGGGGTTAGCGTGGTCAGCACAGACCGTAAAGCGGTCATGGCCTACTTCAGTTTCGTCGATTGGCCCAATCAGTCTGCCCAAATCGACCTGGGGGACAGGCTGCTTACAGTCATTCCGGCCCCCGGGCACCAGGAGGAATCGATTGCGGTTTATGACCCCCAGACTGAGTGGTTGTTGACTGGCGACACGGTATACCCGGGATATATTTACGTAAAAAACTGGGACGCATACCGGGACAGCATTGATCGACTAGTGGCCTTCTCGAAAGAAAACGCAATAAGTGCCCTACTGGGCGGGCACATCGAAATGACCAAACGGCCCGGGGAGGGCTACCCGATTGGTACAAGCTATCAGCCGGAGGAGGCTCCGCTGCCGATGGATGTGGCTACCTTGCACCGTTTGCACAGTGCACTGCAGGAACAGGCCCCCCGGGAGATTTCGCTAGGCACGTTGGTGGTTCGCCCCATGAACCCGGTACAGAAGTCCTTGAGCAATATAGTCAGGTGGTTCAGCCAGTGAAAAAACCCGTGTAGCGGCAACAAAACCTACGTGCTACAAACGGGCCCTGGCTAACAGGCCTTGAGCTTGCCTCGCGACGTTTAGACAACCATCGGCGAGGCGTATCGTCAATAATGGATCGCTTATTCGGAGATCGTCAGCCGACGTATCTCCTGCGCATCCCGATCGGCTTCACAGAACGGCATATCGATCCAGCCGCTCTCGGAGTACAGGCGGGTCGCGTCATCGTAATGCGGTGAGGCCGGATCCGTGGACTGTGAATACGTGAGGATCGCGTTCGCGTCCGGGCAGTCGGTTTCATCCCAGCTGACTGCATGTATGTAGCTGTTCCCGGCGCGTATATCCGAATAGCCCTCCCCTTCGACGAAGTCGGCGCTTATCACGCTGAACAGCATGGAGCCAGAGCCGCCCGGTATGGGTATGCGCTCGCCGTTCCTCTCTATGAATTGCACCTCGCCCCAGGGCGCATCCAGTGGGATACCATTTTCCTCGAACACGGCGACGGCATCAGCCAGACCCTGGCGCACCGATTCCACCAGCTCGGCATCACCGGTGTTGAGGGTGTTGGGGGTGTTTACCGGATCAGTGGCATCAAAAGGCACCGCCCAGAGGTTGCCAAGGCTGCCTATACGTCGCCAGAGCTCATAAAAAATATGGCCTCCGACGCTGTCAATCGTATGGCGGGTGTCCCATGCGCCAAGGATCTCGCAGGCCTGCGCCATGCTGGCGTCCGCAGGCACCATAGGCAGACCAGTCACTCACGCCCTCACATATTGCCACCACATCGTCATTGACCAGCTCCGCCGCGTGGTTACGCGCTGACGTCAGGATGTCGCGCACCTGTTGATTGGTGAAGCCATCACCTTCCAAATCGTCTTCGCCGGCAAGGCGCTGCTCGGCCTGCACGAATGTCAGGCGGGTGCGAATAGTCTGCTGGTACTCTTCGGGGCCAATAGCCCGGGTGAAACCAGTGAGCAGGTTACGCGGGTTGGGCAGCCAGTAGCTGTCGTTCGCATTGGCGCCGTACTCGGTGGTGCGGAACTTGGGCAGGTTGTCAAAGCCCAGCAGATTCGGCTGGCGCGCCCTCGTCATTGCCCAGCTGGCAATCAGGGTCCGTTCCGTCCAGTGTCACGATACTTGCGACCGCCAGAATGAGCGGTGCAATCGGGCCCCGTACGCAAGAATCAATCAACTGCTGCGAGGCATTGGGGACAGCCGAAATATCACCGTAAAATCCCTCGCCGTTGCGGTCAGCGGCAATAGTGTTGACCCAGGGAACACCAATAGTTTTGGTCGCCTCAAGAATATCGTCCAGGCTTTGCGCCTGTCCGAAGTTAATCCAGTTTTCCAGGCCGCGCAGGTTTTCCTTGTTGGCGTCATTAAAGGCGAAGACCGTGCCATTAAAAGTCGGCCAGCCACCGAACGCCTCCAGCTGGCTGCCCAGGTCAGCAATGGTGCCAAACTGGCTCTGGTAAAAGGTGTGCTCTACCGTTTGCCCATCGCCATCAACTGCGCTGACAGTGACGGGCTCCAGGTCCACCAGTTCATCGCCAAAGAAATATTGCAGCGGGTTTTCCGGATTGATTTCCAGTTCATGCAGGGTAAAGCGCCTCGCGGTGGACACGGTATGGCTCCAGGCGGTGTCCTTGTTGAAGCCGATGTTCGCCAGGGGTATGCCGAACAGGCCCGCACCCATCACATCGTATTCACCGGGTATAGTGTAGTGCGCCATAAAAAAGCGGTTCACACCCTGCCAGGGGAAGTGCGGATTACCGTAGAGCACACCGCTATCGAAGCCGGATGCGTCGCGGCCGATACCGTAGGCGTTGCTGCCCAGCACCTCTGTGGACGGAAAGCCGAAACGTTCGAGCAGTTGCTCGGGTGAAGCCGTTGCAATCTGCGCCAGGTGTGCCTCACGCTCCGCCCCTGATACAGGCGCCAGGGCGGCCACGGTATCCGTTGGCGGCACAGCGGCCACCAGTTCGCGATAGAAGGGGTCAGCTGACGCGCGCAGAATTGTCTTGTGGCCGGACTTCAGCGTGTCGTCAAGGGTAATCGGGCGTACCCAGGCAGCGCCCCGGCAGCCTTCCTCTCCCTCTGCCAGGTTATCCACGCCTGTCTCGTCAAGATACCGCGAGATGCCGGCCGCATACCCTTCGAACAGGGCCACACCGCGCTCGCTCATTTGCTCCTTGATCCGTGCCAGGGCGTCGTCGGTATTGTAGAGACGCATCACAAAGTCGAACTCAAGGTCGCCATCGTCACCCAGCAACTCCGCTGACTGGCCGTTGGCGCGCACAACATCACGCATATAACTGCAGAAGTTTTGCTCTGCGAAGGCATAGCCCGCGCCATAGCCCAGGCTGCCCCAGTCCTCGGCAACGACGTGGGGGATGCCATATTCCGTCCACACCACTTCAGCGCTGAAACGGCTGGGTTCACGCCACCGCCATTGTCGCCGTCTCTGGGCGTTCTGTCTGATGAGTCACTGCAACCGAACATGAGCAGGCTGGATGCCAGCACCACATGCGCGGGGGCCTTACGGCGGATAAAAGAAATCAAGGTGTACCTCACTTATTATCTGTGTTGACGCATGTTATTAACCGAAAGCCTAGAATGAATCAGCACAAAACGCCATGTATTCTTGACCCGGGACGGCCAGACCAGCCAATAAAATAGTCGAGGGTTGCAAAAAGCTAACTGATCAATAGCGGGTGCTTTAAGAAATCAGGCACGGACCCTATGCCAGCGACTGCAACTCCGCCGTCGTAAGCTCTCGGCTCTGGCCAGCAGCAAGCGAGGTATCAAGCTCCAGCGAACCCACAGCGACACGGTGAAGGTGCAGCACCGTGATATCAAAATGACCAAACATGCGCTTGATCTGGTGATATCGCCCTTCGGTCAGGCCTACCTCGGCCTCATGGGGATTAATAATCTTTAGCTGGGCAGGGCGCGTGGTTACGTTCTCATAGCTGAAATAAAGGCCGCGCTGAAATGCCCGGACGTGGCACTCGTTTAACGGGGCGTCTACGCCAACCCGGTAGCGCTTGAGCAGTTTCGACCCCGGCAGCGACAGCCGCCGCGACCACTGCCCGTCATTGGTGAGCAGCATCAGTCCGGTGGAATTGAAATCCAGCCGCCCGACAATGTGTAATTCATTCTTCCAGGGCTGGTCCAGCAGATCGATAACGGTGCGATGCTTGTCGTCGACAGTGGCGCTGACGATGCCAGCGGGCTTGTTCAGCATCACGTAGCGTGGCGTGTCTCCCTGTAATCGCTTGCCATCAACACGCACTTCACTGAAGCGGGTGATGACTTCGCTGATATCGGTGGCAGTACGGCCGTCAACCTCAACACGGCCTTGAGCCAGTAGGGGTCGCACTTCGCGGCGGCTGATATCCAGCAGGGTGCTGAGATGACGATCAAGGCGTGGCAAGACTTGAATGACTATCCGTCAGCGGCCGAACACCCGCCACCTGCTATGGGGACAGGTCGCGGAATAGTCTTGCGGCTCAGGGGGTGTACCAGATCGGCGAGGTATAAGCCCGATCCTGGGTTGAAACCGGCGCACCCTCGGGAATGTCGATACCGAAACGGAAGGCATCGTGAGTGGTCCAGCGCGGGGTAGGGATTTCAAACACTCGAGCATAGTAGAAAGCGCGCTGATCCGGGATCGAAGTCCGGGTCGGTCCATACCGTACCCAGCTCCGAGGCGCCAATGGTATTGGTCCAGCTGGCCGTTTTGGCATCGACCGTATCACCCACCGGCGGCAGCTTGCCGTCCTTACCCGGCTTGCGCTCGCCAGACCAGACCACGTCGTAGACCTTTTCCATGGTCTTGTCGCCCTCTTGCCAGCCCTTGACGATCTGGATGCGGTCGAGATTGGCGCCGATAGTGTCGCGCAGTGCATACACCATAAAACTAGGTGCTTTGCTGCCGTCACGCGGTGGCAGGTCTGCGCCCATGGGCACGCCTTTTTCATAACCGGCAAACGCGGGCTGCCTGTTGTTCAGGTCTTTTTCGGTAAATTCCCAGCCGCCGAAGAAGCGCACCGACAGACGTGATCCGGTGGTCGCGTAAACCTCTTTCCGCTCCATCGCCTCGAACAGCGCTTCACGGGTATTGTCGCGGGCCCATACGGCGGCCAGCCCCGAGGCCACCTGCTGCCAGCCCATAATAGTGCCGTTCTCGTTGCTCATGAAGGGATGCGTCATACGCTCCGGGCCTGGCTCCGCACCTGAATGCTTGCCAAAGAAGTTGTCCTCCTGAACAGCTGCTAACGAGGTGTGGCTGTCCGTGGAGCCGATCATGCCGAACTTGTAGGGGTTGGTTCCCAAGCTCTTCTTCCAGCAGCAGTCCGCGCTTGAGCGCTTCCCGGGCGTACTCCCCGGGAATCATGGCGTCGGTCTTGGCCTCGGAGACATCGAGGTTGCCGATATCCCAGGTCTCGTAATCGGCAAACTCATCATCCGGCGACAACAGTGGGTGGGTTTCGCCGTCCCCTTTGATCTGGGTGACTTCATACAGCGGCTCCCACCTGGCGCGGCGCTCTACATAACTGATGTCGACCGCCTTGCCGTCGTTCTGCGATTCCACCGGGAACATAATGCCGTTGGCCAGGTTGCCGTTATGGGCAATGGCCAGCACATCGCCGCCGGTTTGTCTCTTCATAGCCTTCCATCCATGTCCACAGGTCCCGTGGGTTGGTGCTGCCCTCGGGGGCCATAGTCGTGTAAGGGACCATCGCGCCGCCCTTGTCGCCGCCATCCTTGTAAACCACCACCCGGTGCATGTTGTTGCCCCGTACCAGGGACGTCCACTCATAGCCAATAAAGGCGGTGAACTTACCCGGGTCATTAAAGCGCTCGGCGGCGTCCACGGTCCTGGCCCAGGCGTCTTTATACGGCTGGGAATCGGGTCGGTAAATCAGGGCCTCGGGAAACTCGCCCTGGGAGAACAGGCCGATCAGCTCCAGCGCCACACTTACGCCGTCGCCGCTCTTGACACGTTCATACCAGTCCTTGCCGGTGGGGTCAGACAATATGTGTTCAGCCCCGGCAAACATGTCGGGGAAAAAACCCATATTGTCGGAGTGGTCGGCAATCACTAAAAAGTCCAGTGGCCGTGACAAGCGCACGGGGCCGCCGTTGGTCGACTCCACCTCCTCACCACGGGCGAATCGATAGGCCTCATCCAGGCCCAGGCGATTACCAAAGGCGCCGGCATCCATGGAAATGTCGGTATGCAGGTGGGTGTCGCCCCAATACACGCCCGTGGCGAAGTCCCGGCCGGCGTAAGGCGAGTAAACCGTACCGGTGTATTCCTTGGACAGTACCGACGTATCTTCCGGCGGGGGTATCTGGGCACTCGCCGGAGTGACCCATGCAGCGATAACTGATGCGGCGACAATCGCTGCCATATAGTTGTTTTTCATACAGAGTAGGTCCTCGAAAAAATCAGCCTTATTTAACCGTGTAAGTATAGACCATGCTACATAGGCGTAGCCTCAGTATGAGCCGGGATACCGGCAGGAAGCGTATGCACCGATGATTAACGCCAACGATTTGCGTCTGGTCAAGCAGGTTGCTCTGCGCAGGCGCCGTGGGCAAATAGCACACACCATGCCTTTTGGGGCTTCTATAGAGAAAAGTCACCTGAGCGCACAACATGGGTGCGCTTGCACCAAAAGAATACCATTTGCCCTCCGCGTCCTGTGAAACAAAGGCATGTTAGCGAGCGGCCCGAAAATTGCACGCTCCGAACGTCCCGCTACGAGTACATTCCCGTGACTACTGCTAACAAAGACAAAAACGTGAACCAACCGTCGAACCTGACGCTGGAAAATTGTGGCTGGCGGACTCGTCCGGGCATACTCGGTCACCATGCAACGAGTCCGCAATCCGTCCATGCCCTGCTCGGCTACTTTCTCAAAGACCGGGACTCACCATCTCCGTTCCCGGGACGCGACATCCTGCTGGACAGCAGCCTGTTCGAGTGGGGGGTTGCACCGCCGCTGGAGAAGGTTATTGGCGGCCCACATGAACTGGATCTGTTGCTGCGGATTCCCGATGTTTACCGCCATAGCGTGTCGGTGGTCGAACCCTGGGAGAATGTGGGCATCAATGTGCAGGGAGAGGCGGTCAGGGCCTCGAAAAATACCGCGTACATACTGCAACAGGTGGCTGACGCAGACTCCATACTCTACCCCCTGTGGCAGAGCGGCAGCGTTAACCCCCAGCGCCTGGCCAATGTCCTGAGCGCCGGTATAGCCACAGTAATTCAGGGCGGCAACCCGTCTGTTTATGATCCTGCCTCTTTCGATGGCGCCAAAGCCGGCGTAGAGGACATACTGGCACTTGTCGATGAATTGCTGCTGCGCCGCTCCAGTAATAGCGGCCCCAGTATATTTATCTGCCTGGGACACCAACTGGCCGCCGCTTCCCAGGTGCGCCTGCTCAAACGCGCCTGTCGTGAAGTAGCCAACTTGCAGCACCTGCCCCTGGACCCGGACGGCATTGCGCTTGGCACCTTGCGTCGTGTTTGCAGCAGGATAGCTGATACAGGCGATAACCTGTCGGTCATCAAGAACGGTCGCCCGATCGCGGAAGGCTGGCACGACACGCGCTTTGCTGTGGCTCCAAACGAAGCCTTCGAAGTGGGTACGCGCAGGCTACTTCCCTACAAGAGGCGTGGGCCGACAGAACACATACCAGGGGAACTCCACGATGCCCATGCCCTCGTGGCCGACGAACTGGAAGGCGTGATAGACACCATGCTTATCATGGAACGCGAACTGCGTATCGAAATGTTCCATGGCGACGAGGTAAACGAGGAGGCGGCGCTCTTCGCGAACTGGGCCTTCAAGCTACTCCATGACACGCTGGTACCGCTGCGCTACGAAGTCGCCGTGTCGCCATTATCCTGGCTGCTGAGCCTACCCTATGCCGTGGAGATCCTGTCACAAACCCAGGTAGACGAAACCCATTACACAGAAGTCTCCACCACCTGCATCTATTACAAGGACTGGGAAACACACACCATTCGGCGCTCATTCACCAGCCAGTTCCACCCTGAACTGATGGCGGACATCCGCGATATCGGCAAACGGGACGGGCCACGCTACGCTGAACTGAAAGACAACGACGGGGTGCGCCTGCTGATCAGGCTGCTTTACCACGGGATGCAGGAATAACGTGTCAGGTGCAGGCCAGGCCCTGTAACGACCTCATCGTTAGCCAGAGGTCAGCAAGGGGTGCCGGGCGCTGGAAAGCTGTCGGACTTGGTGCTTGCCGGACGGGTGAACCCTAGCAGGGAGTCGATTCCTTCATCACCACGCACACTCCGAATAATTCGGTAGAGGATCCCGTAGGATGAGCCATAGACCAGCGCATCGGTGATCATCTCGTCCGTATCTACCGCCTGGGCGGCCTTCTCCAGCTTGGCAAAAGTGGTGGTGAAGTTGTTCGAATGACGGGTACGAATGTCCGTGCCGAAGAAAATCTCATGCAGTTCCTCCGACTCTTCGCGGTTGACCACTGCCAGGCTGATCATCTTGCGGACGAACCAGGACGAGTCGCCATTGCTGGCATGATTGCGCTGCTCCTGGAAATCTTCTCCACTGATCTCCCCGGTCCCCGTTGGACCGCATACGGACATATAGTGAAAACTGGCGATAGAACCCAGTTGATCTTGCACCAGGTCCAGTAGCTTGAAGTAGCTGTCGCGCTGGGAATGCACCTCCAGGCGCCGGGCGCTCTGTTCCTGAATGCCGATCGCGCGCGTATTGGCGGTTATCTCTTTCTGCTGCATGAAATGCCCTATCACCAGCCAGAGGAATGCGAGTGGAGCAAAAGCACCTTCGAGGAAGCTGCCAATATCCGCGGTAGGGAGTGCGACAAAACGGTTCAGGCCGACAACAGAAACCAGGTAAAAAAAGCCTGCGCTTATCCACACCAGGGTAGTGACGAGCCCGAAGGCGACACGCCAGTCCATGGACCTACCTGCTCTCGGGCTTCAAGTTAAGTGCCTCAGGGTGCAATGATATCCCGATTACCCTTGATCAGACTGCGGAACCAATCCAGCATGGATTCGTCCTTGAGGTCGGTAAATTCACCCGCATCCATGAACATGCCATGGTCGTGACACACCTCATACCAGATGTGCTGCTGCTTGGCGTCGTAGGACTTGTGCATCCGCTTGCCGCAGTGTGGGCAGTCTATGTCCTCGCGGCTGTCATACTTCCAACCCTCGGTAGGGTCGCCATGGTCAACCAGCTCACTACTTTCAATCGACCTCATGCGGTGGGCTTCATCATCGTCGAACCAAAGTCCCTTGCAATTGGTACAGCGATCAATCTCGATTTCATCGTGCACGACCACTTCCATGCCATGATGGCACTTGGGGCACTTCAGGTTGTGTTCATCAGGATTATGTTCCATTAGGGTGGCTCCGATCGATACGAGTTGTTGATATTAATATTAGTCAGGCGCTTATCGGCACAAGCCAATCACAAGATGCTCGAAATAGTAAAGTGCATAACTTTACGTTAATCAAGGCCTTTCTGCTCTCGCTCGCCAGCGGCTATAAAGAGACAAGCGAGGGGGAGACTGCGAATGTTTGCGTCCTTCGTTGCACCCTGCCTTAGTGCATTTTCCCAAAAGTAAAAAGTGTTCTTTCATATCACCTGTTCTTTGCTATCCTTTATTCACAATAAAATTCCGGGGTTGCTAAAATGCGGCGTCAGCTACTGTCCGCTTGTTTCTTCCTTTTACTGTTCCCGCTTACGTTCTCTTCGCTTGTGTCCGCTGATTCACGTGTGATCAGCAGCCTTGGGAGGATTGAGCCGGCCGGTGGTGTGGTAAAACTGGCGGGGCCATCGGGCCTGGGTTCAGTGATCATGGAACTCAAGGTGCAGGGTGATAACAGGGTCTGGTGCGCGGCGATATTATTGCAGTATTGGACAGCTACCCTGTGCGCAAAGCAGAGTTGACCCAGGCGCAGGCCCAGTTGCAGAGCGCGCGCAACCAATTGCAACGGGAGAAAAAGCTCGGTAAGGCAATGGCGACCTCTGCACAAAAGCTCGAGTCCATGGAACTACAGGTAAAGGGCGCAGCTGCGGCAGTCAGCGCTGCCGAGGCTATGATGGAGCTGTCGTTGGTCAGGGCGCCACATGACGCACAGATCCTTTATGTGCATGCGTTCCCGGGTGAGCGTGTAGGGGTTGAAGGCGTTGTCGAATTAGGTCCTACCGATAAAATGTACGCGGTTGCAGAGGTTTACGAGACCGACATTATTCACGTAGCACCCGGGCCAAAAGGGACCACCATCACCAGCCCTGCGCTGGCCGAGGCCGGTCAGCGGGTACCGTAGAAAGTATCGGCCTCAAGGTGGGGCCGGCTTCGATATCCTGGGCATTGACCCTGTCGCACAGGCAGACGCACGGGTTATCGAGGTGATATATCCTGCTCGAGATCGTAGCGGGTCAAAGCTCCTGACGAATCTTCAGGTCGAGGTGAGAAATTAACTCCTTGAGATTGCCGCCCGCTCAAATATTGCCTGGTTACAGATCAGTCATCAGAAGCTTCGCTTGCTGGCTGCGGTACTCGGGAGTTTCATTTGCAGTGGTCCTGGTATTTGTTCAGCTGGGCTTCCAGCAGGCTCTTTACTACAGTTCTGTCCGCTGGCACACCGCCCTGGGCTATGACCTGGCACTGATTAGCCCCAAAACGACCTATATCGTCAACCCTCCCGGTTTTCCGCGCAACCGCCTTTACCAGACATTGGGCTTTCCTGGCGTGGCGTCGGTGACACCGGTCTATATCGGTATCGGCAACTGGCGCAACCCCGATGACCCGATGCAAGTTCGCAATATCTATGTCATGGGCTTTGACCCGACGACAAAGGGCTTCAGCCTGGCGGGCGCACCCGAGCAAGTGCAGCGGCTGCGATTGCCGGACCGTGTGCTGTTTGACCGGCTATCGCGGAGTGAATTCGGGTCAATTGCCTCGCAATTCGAAGCGGGTGAACGGATCAATACCGAGATTAATGACCGTGACATCAAAGTCGTCGGTCTGTTTGAGTTGGGGACCTCCTTTGGTATTGATGGCAGTATCATCACCAGTGATCTGAATTTTCGCCGTCTGTTCCCGGACCGCTCTGCCTCACGTATAGAACTGGGTCTGATTCACGTGGAGCCCGGGGCAGACCTGCAGGCGGTACAGGCGCAGATAAGGTCCACCATACCCGGGGACGTCCGCATACTGACTCGTGACGAGTTCGTTCAGCATGAGGTGGATTACTGGAGCAACAGCACGCCCATTGGCTATGTCTTTGGCCTTGGCGTGGCTATGGGCCTGGCCGTGGGCGTCATCGTCGTCTACCAGATACTGTTTTCCGATGTACAGGATCACCTGCGGGAATATGCGACACTCAAAGCGATGGGCTACAGCAACTTCTTCCTGTCGCGAATTGTCCTCAACGAGGCCATCATGCTGGCGGTTATCGGTTTTGTGCCGGGCATACTGCTCAGCCTGCTGGTTTATACCCAGGCCACCGAAGCGACCAACCTCCCCGTGGAAATGACCGTGGAGCGCGCGGTGCTGGTGATGGTCCTCACCGTGGCAATGTGCGCGGGTTCTGGCCTGTTGGCCCTGCGAAAATTGCGTTCGGCAGACCCGGCAGAAGTTTTCTGATGAACGCCGACAACGCATCTCCGGTCGCCGTCGATAATGTTTCCTTTATCTACCACACCGATATCAGCGACCGGCAGGTACTGCACGAAGTCAGCATGCAAATTGATCCCGGTGAAATCGTAATCCTGACGGGGCCCTCGGGGTCGGGTAAGACCACCCTTATTACCCTGATCGGCGCACTGCGTGCCGTGCAGTCCGGCAGCGTGAAAGTGCTGGGGCATGAGTTGTTGAACGCCAGCGAACGCGACCGCTGCCGGGTGCGACAACAGATCGGCTTTATTTTTCAGCAACACAACCTGCTCGACTCTCTTACCGTGGCCCAGAACGTGCTGATGTCGCTGCAACTGGGCAGCGAAAAGCTATCCCGCAAGGATCAGCGCCACCGGGTCGTAGAGGTGCTGGAAAGAGTGGGGCTGGGTGAGCATGTAGACAAGTACCCGCGGGCACTGTCCGGAGGGCAGAATCAGCGAGCCGGCATTGCCCGGGCCCTGGTTACCCATCCCAACCTGATTCTGGCCGACGAGCCAACCGCTTCGCTGGACAAAGAGTCGGGCGCAATGTGGTCGACCTGATACGGAACTGTGCCGCGAGCAAGGCACCAGTGTGGCGCTGGTGACACACGACAACCGCATACTGGATGTGGCTGACAACATACTGCACCTGGAGGATGGCGTCATTCAAACAGTGAGCGAGGCCATGGCCACCAACTCCAGCCGCATGCTCAAGCTGCTGAATCAGCACGATCCACAATCGGCTCACTATCTCTCGGCCTTTTCGCTGGCCCTGACCCGAGTGGCCATCGCCGACAACAGTATCGAAGACGCCGAGCGTGAGATGATTCGAACCGTCCTCAACGGGACTTCCGAGCTGTCTCCGGGAGAGGTTGACCTGGTCATGGAACTGGCCATCTCGCAGGTTCGCTGCCAGCCAAAAGAGGGGGCTGATCAACGTACGCTGTTCACCGAGGCCCAGGGGCAGCATTTCATTGACTCGCTCTACGCGGTTGCGTCCGCCGACGGCCACATAAGCCCCGAAGAACTGTCTGAAATCCACACCATCGCCCGTGAGTTAGGGTTCCCTGTGGATACCTCCAGGGTAACCGCATAAAAGAGGGGCAACTTTCACCTGGCATGCTTATCCAGATAAGTGGTCGCGACGTCGATAGACTGTTCGGGCTTGAGCGCTATCTGCTGCGCTTCTGCGCTGGCGGCATCTATCGCCCAACCATCGCGCAATACAGAAAGTTTCCCGACAGCAAGCATTGAGGTGGCGGAAAGAAAAGGTGCCTGCGCCCTAGACCTGGTGTTTTTTTAGGTTCTTCGCGCATTAGCGTGGTGGAGCAAGTGAATGCTCCAGGTTGCCAAGCGGACAGCACGAATGGAGTAAGCCTTCCCTGGTTGGAAACAAACCCCCACGCCCTGGGAAGGCTTACCCCATTCGTGCTGTCCTCCCCTCATTTCGACTCGACTATCCATTACCTGGACTCTCCGTGACGCGCCAAAGCCGTCGCTGAAGTGCCTGAACAGCCCGTCTTGTACACGCGTCCCTGCGGGATTCCCTCGCTCGGTCACGAGCCTTAAAGCGCTTCGCTGTCTCGTGCCTCTCCCTCGGCGCGCACTTGCAACGGACAGTTCAGCCGCTTCATCGACTCCTCCCAGAGCGCGCTAATGGTGGCTATATGATCGATCCTGTGGCTTCACCGCTGGTGAGGCGGGAGAGAGGCTGTGATCGTGGTGTACCCCCGGAAGATCGTCAAAAGTGGGGTCGATCTACCGGGGGTATACCACGATTACAGTGGCCGCATTTCAAGATGGAACATTCTCTGGCTGTTCCCCGCTAATGCGCGAAGAGTCTTTTTTTAGGCTATATTTTTACCACGAACACCACTTGAGGAACATGCAATGGACATTACCGGATTGGTGATTTTTCTGATTATAGGTGCAATCGCCGGCTGGCTGGCCGGCCTGATCCTGAAAGGCGGCGGCATGGGACTGCTGGGCAATATGATAGTCGGCATTGTCGGGGCATTCATCGGCGGGTTCCTGCTGGGTGTTCTTGGGCTCTCCGCCAGCGGCATCATCGGCTCTATCATCTCAGCGACGTTAGGGGCCGTGGTTTTGCTGGCCCTGATAGGCGTGCTGAAGAAAGCCTAGGAAAGCGGCACCTGGAACCAGGGGCCCGGCCTCAGAAGACCGTCAGCCTGACTGCGTTTACGGCCAGCACAGTGAGACAAAGGCTGGAGAGAAAAAACAGGGCAAAGCGCACCGGAATCGTGTTGACCAGCCCCTGCCAGAGGCTGTGCAATACGCGCAGGCCAACGTACCCCCAGGCCAGTGCGAGGTTGAAGCCAGAGGTGTCACCGCCCACGGCCAGAACAAGCACCACCGCGTAAAACAGGGTGGGCTGCTCCACCAGATGGGTGTTGTTGTGCGACACCCAGTTGACCCGCTCCGGCATGCTCGCCTCCAGGTCGCTGTAGCGCCCGCCGGCGGGCGCCGTCGCCAGGTCCACGCCGGCTTTCCTGAACGCGGGCATGCGCGTGAACATCACCCAGTAAAGCACCACCACGGACCACAACACCAGGCAGGCCGCAGGGGCCAGGATTGCAGAAGTCATATTAATATCCTTTTGTTGTTTTGAGAGCTGTGCTGCCGGGCGAACGAAGCAACCCGACAGGATTAATCCTGAACCGGGCAACGGGCCAGGCCGCGCTTACAAGGTAGCCGATGAGCCGGCACCCTGCCACATCAACAATAGCCGGCCGATACCCCTGATAGACCGCCGTCCACTCTGCCATTAAGATGAGACATTCCACGATAGCCAACCTAGGGTTTCTCAACCCCGGCGCTATCCACTGATCATTGGAGACAGCCATGTGCGATGAACTCACCGAACAGGACAATGTGAACTATCTTCGCGAAAGCCAGCTATCACGTCGCGATTTTAACCGCCTGGGCATGGGCGCGACTGTGGCCATGATGCTGCCTGCCGTTGCCAACGCCATGAGCGTTGCAGAGCAGGACATCCTGGTAGAGACGCCCGATGGCCAGGCAGACTGTTACTTCGTTCACCCAACAGAGGGAGCGCACGCCGCCGTTATTGTCTGGCCAGATATTATGGGCATTCGCACCTCATTTCGAATGATGGGCAAGCGACTTGCTGAATCCGGTTATTCCGTGCTGGTCGTCAACCCTTACTATCGTTCTGTCAAAGGCCCTGTCATCGAGGACGGCGAATCCTTCAGTATGCCTGCAGTGCGCGAGCGACTGATGCCCTATGCCCGGTCACTGTCGCCGGAAACCTGCGTCATCGATGGCCGCGCCTTCGTCACTTATCTGGACAAGCACCCCTCGGTTGATACCAGTCGCAAAATTGGTACGACAGGTTATTGCATGACCGGGTCATACACGCTGCGACTGGCTGCAGACATGCCCGAAAGAATAGGTGCCGCTGGCTCATTTCATGGCGGAGGCCTGGTAACCGAGGCGGACAGCAGCCCGCACTTGCTGGCGCCACAGATCAAGGCGGGCGTGTTGATCGCCATTGCCGAAAACGACGATGAAAAAGAGCCGGAAGCCAAGACCGTGTTGCGCGAGTCGTTCGAGCGCGCCGGTGTGCGCGCTGAAATCGAGGTTTATGCCGGCGCGCTGCACGGTTGGTGTCCTCCGGACTCCGTTGTCTATAACGAGAGTGCAGGCGGAGCGAGCCTGGAGCCGCCTGCTGGCCTTGTTTGAGAGAGAGCTTGCCTAGGCAGGAATAAGGACCAACGGGCATCGCTACCCCTAATCGAACGATAAGACCGAGAGAACAAAATGGATCAGGAAGTTTTTGATGTGATGATCGTCGGCGCCGGCCTCTCCGGCATTGGCGCCGCCTACCACTTGCGCGACAAGTGCCCGGATCGCAGCGTTGTGATTTTAGAAGCACGCAATGCAATTGGCGGCACCTGGGACCTGTTCCGCTATCCAGGTATTCGCTCGGATAGCGATATGCATACGCTGGGTTATAATTTCAAACCCTGGCAGGCAGAAAAGGCTATCGCCGATGGCCCCTCTATTCTCAGATTACGTGCGCGAGACGGCAGCCGAGAACCAGATCGACAAAAAAATCCGCTTCAAGCACCGCGTGCTATCGGCCGACTGGTCTTCGGCAGACTCGCTGTGGACTGTGAAAGTAGAGCGCGGCGAGGCTAAAGAAGTCGTTACCATGCGCTGCCAATTCCTGCTGCTGTGCAGCGGCTACTACAACTACGACCACGGTCACCAGCCTGACTTTCCCGGTAAAGAACGCTTCCAGGGAGAGTTCGTCTATCCCCAGTTCTGGCCCGAAGACCTCGACTATACGGGTAAGAAGGTGGTGATAATCGGATCAGGCGCCACTGCGGTGACGCTGGTACCCTCCATGGCAGAAAAGGCCGGCGAAGTGGTGATGCTGCAGCGCTCGCCAACCTACGTGGTTTCGCGCCCTGACAAGGACTGGATTGCCAATTTCCTGCGCAAGATCTTGCCCGAACGTTGGGCATACAGCATCACGCGCTTCAAGAATACGGCAATGCAGCAGTTTGTTTACCATCGCACTCGCGTCGCGCCTGAGCAGGTAAAGCGCAAGCTATTAAAGGATGTGCGCAAGGCGCTGGGGCCGGACTACGACGTCGAAAAACACTTCACACCCCGTTACAACCCCTGGGACCAGCGCCTATGCCTGGTACCCAACAGCGACCTTTTCGAGTCAATCAAGTCGGGCAAGGCACGGGTGGTGACCGACCATATCGAGTCGTTTACCGAAACAGGCATCCAGCTCAAATCCGGGGATTTCCTCGAAGCAGATATCATCGTGTCAGCGACCGGCCTGGAACTGGTGGTAATGGGCGGAGCAAGCTTCAGCGTGGATGGAGCGGCCGTGGATTTCTCCCGCGAGTGGACATACAAGGGACTGATGGTGAGCGGTGTGCCCAACCTGGTGTCCACCTTCGGCTACATCAATGCGTCGTGGACGCTACGCGCGGACCTCACCGCAGAATGGGTCTGCCGGGTACTGAACAGGATGAAGGCCACCGGCACAAGCTGCGTGGTGCCGGTATTGCCTGAGTCACTGCAGTCCATGCCAGCACGCAAGTGGATTGACGATTTCCCCGCGGGTTATATGGAGCGGGTGATGCACCTGTTCCCAAGACAAGGAGATCGGGAGCCCTGGATCAATCCGCAGAACTACCGCAAGGACCGCAAGATGTTCCTGCAGGAAGACCTCGACGATGGCACCCTGCAGTTTTCCAGCCCGGATTCTGCGCAGCGCGCGAAGCAGAGTGCGTAGCCAGGGACTTGAACAATAACAAAAGGCCGCTCAATGCACGCCTGCGGGCGTGAAGATGGTTCAGGAGATTACCCATGTATAAAGTAGAGCTTACCGAGTCGTATTTCCCCGCGCAGGGCGGGCCAGAACCCGCCCCCATGACCATCGGCGACA
This sequence comes from uncultured Gammaproteobacteria bacterium, assembly GCA_963845135.1. Taxonomy (GTDB): domain Bacteria; phylum Pseudomonadota; class Gammaproteobacteria; order Pseudomonadales; family Halieaceae; genus Halioglobus. Next base: position 60,238 of record CAWJQW010000019.1, read on the forward strand.
TGCTCCGTCAGTCTACAGCCCGTTTTCCAGATCAGGCCGCGCTCAAGGAGCTGACCTACACAGGGGAAATCGCCCGCACATGGACATATGCGCAGTTACTCGCCGACACGGAGCGCCTCGCGCGCGCCCTGGCCAGTCGCCATGAAGAAGGCGCACGCGTCGCTGTTTACGCCAATAACGTGCCGGAATGGGTACTGCTGGAACTGGCCTGCGGCCTCGCCGGGGTAACCCTGGTCACGGTTAATCCGGCCTACCAGAAGAACGAGCTGAAGTACGTGCTGGAGCAATCGCGATCTGAAGCGATCTACTATGTCGCGGATTTTCGCGGCAACCCCATGCAGGACATCGCCGATACCGTCTGTGATGAAATTGCGGCCATCAAGCACCGAATCCTGCTAACAGACCATGACGCGCTCTTCGCGGGCGAGGCCTCGGGTGAGCTGCGCGACCCGAAGCCGCATGATGCGGTGCAGATTCAATACACCTCTGGCACCACTGGCTTCCCCAAGGGCGCATTGCTGCATCACCATGGCCTGGTGCGCAATGGTATCGACGCGATGACCCGCGGCGGCATGCAGGAGGGAGGAACGTTTATCCACAATATGCCGCTGTTCCATACCACGGGCTGCGCAATCCTGGTGCTGGGCGGACTGGGCGCCGGCTGCACCATGTATCTCGCACCGATGTTTGATCCAGTGATGATTGCCGAGGTGATAGAGCGCGAAAAAACCCGCTTCATACTCGGCGTGCCCACCATGCTGGTCGCCCTGATCGACGAAGTGCGCAGCTCCGGGCGCGACGTGTCCTCAATCCAGCGCATCATGTCCGGTGGCGCCATGGTCGCGCCACAGCTGTGCCGCGACGCCAGAGAAGTCTTTGGCGCCCCGGTGCAGATCGTCTATGGTCAAACCGAAACCTCCCCCGTGCTCACACAGGCCTGGTATGAGGATACGCTGGAAGACCTGACACAAACCATTGGCCAGCCCGTCGCCCACACGGAATTATCCATCCGCGATCCGCAGTCCAATACCGCCGTCCCCATTGGTGTGCAGGGTGAGATTTGCGCCCGCGCCTACAGTGTGATGCTGGGCTACAACGACAACCCGGAGGCGACCGCCAACGCGATAGACAGCGAGGGCTGGCTGCACACCGGCGACCTGGGAAGAATGGACGAACGTGGCTATGTGAAAATCACCGGGCGAGTGAAAGAAATGATTATTCGTGGCGGCGAAAACCTGTTCCCCGTCGAGATTGAAAATGCCATGCTCGAGCACAGCGCAATCGACGAAGTGGCGGTCGTTGGCGTGCCCGATGAGAAATGGGGCGAGCAAGTCGCCTGCTTTATCCGCAGCGGTTCCGATGCTTCACTCTCGGCCGACGAGTTGAAGTCGTTCATTCGCGAGCGACTTGCACCGCAAAAGTCTCCTGCTTACTGGATAAAGGTCACCGATTGGCCCTTGACGGGGTCGGGAAAAATCCAGAAGTTCAAGCTCAGGGAAGCTTTTGAGGCGGGAGAATACTCCACGCTGGACTAATCTTCCGCCAGCCGAATACCGGTACTCTCCAACGTGATGAGGCGCTGCTTGTAGAGCGCGCCAACGGCTTGCTTGAATACTTTTTTACTGACCTGGAACGTCGCGTAAATTTCCTTTGGCGGGCTCTTGTCTGTCAGTGCCAGAAAACCGTCGCTGGCCTCCAGTGCGGCGAGTATCTCACCACCCACGCCGCCGATCTTGTCCTTGCTGAAACCGGGCTGGCTCAGCGTAAGGTCAACCTTGCCGTCCTCGCGAAGTCGCTTGATATAACCGTCCAGGCGCTGGCCTTTGCGTATACGCTGGTAGAGCTCATTGCTGTAAAGCAGTCCCCAGAACTGGTGATTGATGATCGCCTTGAAACCCAACTCCGTCTTGTCGGCGATAATCAGGCTGACCTTCTCGCCCTGCTTTAAGCCAACAGACTCATCTTTAATCCAGTGATCAATGCGGGTAGAGCCTGCGAGTCGCCCCTGGTTGTCCAGGTAGACTTTGACCAGTGCGTGACGCCCCATGATCAACGGGTGCTGCTGTTCGGCAAAGGGAATAAACAGGTCCTTGCTCAGCCCCCAGTCTACAAAAGCGCCGAGATCGTTTACGTTCACCACCTCCAGCCAGGCGACCTGACCCAACTCCGCTGCAGGGCGGCGCGTTGTCGGCACCGGCTCGCCCTGTGCATCGAGGAAGATGAAAACCTCCAACTCATCGCCCGGCGCCAGGCCATCAGGGCATTGCAGCAGGGAAAGCAGCAGGCGCCCGGCATCGCCCCCGTCGAGAATAGCGCCGTGGGTACCTGTTTCCAGTACCGTGAGTTGATTGAAACGGCCAATATTGAGCATCGGGGGCTTACCTGAAGGTCTGGGCAGGGCGCTATTGTAAGGGAATTCGGGAGCTTAAGCTTAAGCGGGCAGAGTCCTTTCTTGCTTTTCTCTTGCGGGATAAAAGGGGCTTGTTTAACAGCCTCTGACCCCTTTTCTTGCTGATTGCCTGATTGTTCCGGGTGCAGTGGGCTTACTTGCCTGGCGTTTTCCATGGCGAGTTGGCAACAGGCTGTTCGGCAGCCCCTCCCCTGTGTTCCACCTGCAGGCCTTTGAGGAAATTACGCAGGACCTGGTCCTTGCAAGGGCGATAGTTCCTGTGACCGGGCCTTCGCAGAAAGGAACTCAACTCAGCGGCAGAGAGGGAAAAACCCGCCTGCGCCATGGTGGCGATGATATCGTCAGATTGCATGTTCAATGCGATCTTCAGCTTCATGAGGATGAGGTTATTGGTGAGTTTGTGCTCGGGCTGAGGCTGCGGGCCGTCCCGCTTGCCGCGCTTCTCAATAATCAGGCCGTTGAGAAAGGTCGCCAGCATTCGATCGTTACAGGCTGCAAATGCCGGGTCCTCGTCTTTCAGGGTCCAGGCGATAATATGGCCACGCTTCACGGCCAGGTCCGCGTTGGCGAAAATATCGATCATCTTTGCATCGTTGAAATCGAAGATGTAGCGGAGGCGGCGCATAACGTCATTATTAGTCATCCGTGCAGCTTGCTTGCACTTCCGGTAAACGTCAACCGGACGTAAACGGTTCATCAGCCACAAAAACAGAGCCCACAGAAGACATCATCGCGAGGAGCGCTGGGCCGCTTTATGCACTATGATCCCGGTTCTATCGATACACGAACCGGGCAAAGGCAATATGGACAGGCTAGAGAAACTGAGAAACGATATCTACAGCTTTGAAGAGCTGGACACGCTGGAAAAAAATGCCATTAAACTGCGCGATGCGGAGACGCTGGAATTAATCACCAGGAGTCGCGCATCGAAGACGGCAAAAGGCGAACGACCAATAAGCACCGTGGATGAAAACGGCGTTCCACTGACCAAGCGCGGGCGTCGTGATCTCAAGGCCCGGAGCAAACCATGAGCCATGAGGACACAACCGATAGCGAGTTAACGCCGTATCGGATGTCCTACCGCGACGTCGCCATGCATAAGGTTATGCTGCAGGATGTAGTGCGCACGGAAGCCTATGAGCAAGCAATCAACGAGGTGGTGCAGCCTGGGCAGGCGGTGCTGGACTTTGGCTGCGGCACGGGAATCCTGGCGTTGTTTGCGGCCCGCGCCGGTGCCAAAAATGTCATTGCTGTGGACCGATCGCCTTTTATTAAAACCGCACAAGAAATCGCAGCGGCAAATGGCTTCGATAACATCGACTTTTATCACGATGACGATCAGTCCCTGGAGCTGGATGAAAAAGTGGACGTGATTGTTTCCGAGTGGATGGGCCACTGCCTCTTTTATGAGGCCATGCTGGAGCCGTTGTTGGCCGTGCGGGATCGCTACCTGGCGGATGGTGGGACAATGATTCCTGCAGAAGTCACGCTGCATGCGGGCCTTGTCTGCGACGAGGAACTGCTGGAGGACCTGGCTTTCCTGCGGGACAAGCCCTACGGCATAGATTTTTCACCCATCGCCGACGCACCGTTCCAGCAGACCGACCTGGTCACCCTGGACCCGGACAGTCTGCTGCAAAACACGGCTGAGTTGGGCTCACTGAATATGCACACGGTAAGCAAAGCCGATGCGCCGCGGGTATTTACCGGCACCCTGCGCCCGGAAAGAAAAAGTGAAATCCATGCATTGTGCGGCTGGTTCAGTACGTCGCTCAGTCCGGACGTGGCGTTCGGTACAGGCCCGAATGACCTGCCCACTCACTGGGACCAGATTCTATTTCCGCTGCCAGGGCCATTCACGGTTGACCCCACCCGCGAACTCACGCTGAGCATTTCACCCCTGACCGAGCAGACAGGAAAAGAGCAGTTCTGGTCCTGGTCGATCACCGACGGCCAAACCACGGTGTCGGTGAACGAGCAACAGCTGGCGATGCAGACACCCTCCCGTTTACCGAAGGGAAAACTCTAGCGTTCGAGTACTGCGGCGAGGATGTCGGTGACATTCAGGTTGTTCAGGTCACTTGAATTCTCGCACATTGGCGTGAAGGCCCTTGTACAGACTAATGCACACCAACAGCAGAATGAAGGTAAAAGGTATGCCGGCAATGACGGTACCCGCCTGCAGGGCGGAAAGCGCCTGTTTGCCGCCACCATAGAGCAGCGCAGCGGCCAGCAGGCCCTGCATGGTTGCCCAGAAAATTCGCTGCGGCACGGGCGCATCGTGCTTGCCGCCAGCAGTAATACCGTCGATAACCAGTGAGCCGGAGTCGGAAGAGGTGACGAAGAAAACCAGCACCAGCACCACACCTACAATCGTGGTAAGTCCGCTGATGGGCAGGCTTTCCAGCATCTGGAACGTGGCCAGGCTCATCGAGGTCATGCCGCCGGCCAGGCTACCGATCTCGTTTTGCGCCTGGTACAGCCCATTCATACCAAATACGCTCATCCACACCAGGGTCACCAGGGTCGGTACCAGCAACACAGCCGTAATGAACTCACGGACCGTGCGCCCTTTGGACACACGGGCAATGAACAGCCCCACGAACGGAGACCAACTCACCCACCACGCCCAATAAAACACGGTCCAGTCCTGCATCCATTGCTCGTCATCGCGACCGGCCCAGTTGCTCAATGGCAGGATATTAGCGAGGTAGTTACCCGCCGTATCCGTGACCGCGGCAAACAGGCCGACGTCACTGCTGGCCAGGACAATAAAAACCAGCAGGGCCAACGCCAGCATCATGTTGAAATTGCTCAGCACCTTGACTCCGCCTTCCAGGCCGCGCACCACCGACAGCGTGGCGATAAAGGTGACAAAAATGATGATAGCGATTTTGGTGTTCAAGCCTTCCTCGACCCCGAACAACATGGTCAAGCCGGCATTGACCTGCGATGCACCCAGGCCCAATGAGGTAGCAAGGCCGAATATTGTCGCGAGGACGGCGAAGATGTCGATCACGTGTCCCGGCCACCCCCAGCAGCGCTCTCCCAATAGCGGGTAGAACGCCGAGCGCAGGGTAAGCGGAAGCTTGCAGTTGAAACTGAAGAAGGCCAGCGCCAGGGCGATGACGGCATAAATGGCCCAGGCGTGCAGCCCCCAGTGGTAAAGCGTTGCCGCCATCGCCATATCCGCCGCCTGCGGTGTGCCTGGCTCGACGAGAGCGGCGTACCGCTGGTACCGGTAAAGTAGGTCATGGGCTCCGCCACACCCCAGAACATCAAGCCGATTCCCATGCCCGCCGCAAACAACATCGAAAACCAGCTCAGGCGACTGAACTCCGGCCTGGCGTCTGCCCCGCCCAACCTGACCCTGGCAACGGGCAGCACAGTAAGCGCCAGGCAGAACAACAATATCGCGCTCACCGAGATCATCATGAAGCTGTCAAACGTGGCCAAACACCAGCTGCGGGCGGCCCCGAGCATCTCGTTGGTGGCCACGGGAAACTGGATGGTGAGCATGACGAAAGCGACGATGAAGCGTGGCGCTGATAAAGAACACCGGGTTGTGGATGTCCATGCCCATCACCTGGATATTGTTTTCTCCAATGGTGTGGTCCGATTGGTATCTTGTTGCCATCTGCCCCACAACGCGCAATGCGTTACCTGAAATACGTAGAATGCCAAGCATTATACTGAAATAGTCGGTACATGGGCGCCAATTGCATAGCCCTCAAACAATCATGCCGACAGAAGACAGCAAAGAAGCAGCTTAGACTGCTCCAAAAAACCGGAATCTGGTCAATAAACGCACCAATATTACCATTTTGGTCCGTAAACTTGAGGTTAAACCGCCAGAAGCGTTATCCTATTCAATCGTATTGTAGACATTTCTCCTCGAACCTTAATCGGCACTCAGCTCTCACTACCCAACCAATCCGGAATCTCCATGTTCAAAAAAACTGCTATGTATGGCGCGATTATCGCGGCCTCTTCTGTCAACCTGGCGCACGCGCAACTCGAAGAGGTGATTGTCACCGCAACGAAGAAAGCATCCAGCACCCAGGATGTCCCTATTGCCATCACCGCACTGGGCGAGGACTCCCTGGAGCAACTGGGTGTCACTGACTTTTCTGACTACCTGATACAACTGCCCGGGGTCACTGCCGGAGGCGGCGGGCCGGGTACCAACACCATCTACATCCGCGGCGTTGCCTCTACCACGCCCAACGTAACCACCTCCGGTGTCGCCGGCCTTGCGCCCAATGTCGCTTTCTACCTCGACGAGCAACCGCTGATGCAGCCGGGCAGGAACCTGGATGTGTACGCGGCAGACCTGAGCCGTATCGAGGTTTTGAAAGGCCCGCAGGGCACACTGTTCGGCGCCAGCTCACAGGCGGGCACCGTGCGCCTGATCACCAACAAGCCGGACCCCACGGCGTTCGCTGCCAAACTGAAGATGGGCACCGCCTATACCCAGGATGGCGACCCCAGCTACAACATGGAAGGCATGGTCAATATGCCTGTCTCGGACAGTTTCGCACTGCGCGGCGTGGTCTACGTGGACAAGCAGGGCGGCTATATCGATAACGTGGCAGGCAGCCTGACCACCCAGGAAAGTGCCCGTTTCCAGCCTGGCGGATTCCAGGGCAGCGACGACCTGAGCAATGTCCGCTTTTTGCCCAGCCGACAACTCAACCAAAACCGAAGACGACTTTAACGAGGCAACCTACGCGGGTGTCCGCCTTGCCGGTCTCTGGGACATTAACCGAGGACTGGAGCCTGTTGGTGGGCGTTGCCCAGCAAAGCCTGGACACCGACGGTGTCTTCTTCCAGGACCCGGAACTGGATGACCTGGAAATCAGTCGTTACGAGCGAGACACGCTCAGCGACGACTACGAGAACTACAACTGGACGCTCAGCGGACGCATGGGCGCACTGGACCTGATCTACACCGGTGCTTACACGGAGCGCGAAGCCGACTCACAGGTCGACTACACCGACTACCTCTTCGTCGGCCAATACATTCCTTATTACATCTGTGACTATTCAGTCTCTTACCCCACCGGTGCACCCAGCGGCACCTGCCAGGCGCCCAACCTGTTTGTAAAAAGCGCGGTAGAAACCGAAGTGCAAACCCATGAATTCCGCATCTCCACCGACCAGAGCCGACGCCTTCGCGGCATCGTCGGTGCGTTCTACAGCGACATGGAAATCCGTGAGGACAACCAGTTCACCTACCCCGGTTCAACCCAGGTCGTTGCCGCTGACGGCGAAAGCATAGGCTTCGGGCCAAACTTCTCTGCCGAGGGCGCAACAGTGGGTGACCGTGGGCAATGGAACCCGGGTGTCATCTTCCGCAACGACGTGCTGCGCACCGACGAGCAAATGGGCGTGTTCGGTGAAATGAATTTCGATATCTCGGATCAGTTTATCGCCACTGTTGGCGCTCGCTGGTACGACATAGAAGTGGACCTGCTGGGCAGCGCGGCCGGGTCCTTTGGCAACCTGGGCGCCGACGAGGACAACAACGCCGGCAATAACCTGGACGAACTGTTCAGCGGCGAAAACGACAAGGCGGAAACCGATGGCGTGATCGGCAAGGTCAGCCTGTCCTGGGCACCCAACGCAGACCAGCTCTACTACGTCACCTGGTCCGAGGGCTATCGCCCCGGCTTCCTGAACCGCCCCGGCGGCTCGGTATCCCAGGACGGCAACTACACCGTACCGTTTGCCATGGACACCGATGACGTAACCAACTATGAGCTCGGCTGGAAACTGGACCTGTTTGACGCCTCCCTGCGCTTTAACGGCGACATTTTCTTCGTCGAAATCGAAGACCTGCAGATAGGCATCTTCGACACCAGCATCACTAACCTCTTCTTCTCTGACAACGCCGTGGATGCGGAAGTCACCGGTGTAGAGGGCGACATCACCTGGTTGCCCGGCGCCCTGCCCGGGCTGACCGTGAGTGGCGGTTTCTCCTGGCTGGACACAGAAATCACCGAGAGCTTCGTGACCAACTTCGTCAACGAAGGCGACGAACTGGCATTTGCACCGGAGTTCCAGGCCAATGTGAATGCGCGCTACGAGTGGGATCTTGTCAGCGGCAAGCTGGCTCACGTGATGTCCTACGTCAGCTACTCGGATGAGGTCAACACCGACATCGTGGAAGCCAACAGCATCACCCTGGACAGCTGGACCCTGTGGGGCGCCACCGCAGGCATCAGCGATGACCAATGGACCGCTGAAGTCTACGTGGAGAACCTGACGGACGAACGCGCCGAGATATCGGGTAACGCTATCTTCAACCGCGCCCGGGTCACCGTGGCCAGACCGCGCACCATCGGACTGCGCTTCGCTTACGACTTCTGATACTTCTCTCGCAACACCCATGTCCCGGCGTTAAACTGCCGGGACATTTTTTATTCTGCTCCCGGGCTTTTCCTCATGACCTCCACTTCGGGTGACCCTCGGCCCGCCGATATCCAGAAGACAATGGCAGCCGGCAACTTCGCCGACGCACTGCGTGATATCGACGGCCTGCTTGCGAGCGACCCCCACAACGGCGACGCGCTGTACATGGCGGCGGTGTGTCATCGCTACACTGGCCAGTACGATAAGGCACAGGCCTGCCTGAACACGCTGATGTCCCTGCCTCACGACCGGGGACGCGTCTATCAGGAACAGGGCCACCTGCATGTCGCCATGCAGCAACCGCAGAAAGCCCTGGCTGCCTTCGCCAACGCCTGCCAGCTGAACCCGGTACTGCTGGCAAGCTGGCAAAACCAGCACAAGATCCTCGCGGCAATGAACCGTCCGGAGGAGGCACGGCAGGCACTCGCCCAGGTACAGCGCCTGCAGGCTCTGCCGAAAGCACTGGTAGCGGTTACCGACCTGATGTCGCAGGGCAAGCTACTCAAGGCGGAAACCCTGTGCCGCAAGTTTCTGCAGGCCAACCCCAGCCATGTGGAGGGTATGCGCCTGCTGGCTGAACTGGCCATTCAGTTCGGCGCACTGGAGGATGCCGAGTACCTGCTGGAGAGCGCCGCAGAGTTTGCACCAGACAACACCCAGGTAAAAATCGACTACGTCGGCGTGCTGCGCAAGCGGCAGAAGTTCAGCGCGGCGCTGGCTGCCGCGGAAGCACTCTACAAGCGCCAGCCACGTAACCCGCAATTGATGTCACTCTATGCGATCGAAAAAATGCAAACCGGTGACTACGAGGGCGCGCTGGCGCTGTTTGATGCAGTACTGGAGCTGCTGCCGGGCGATGCGGTAACCCTGACCTCGCGCGGTCACGCCCTGAAAACACAGGGCATGCAGAGCGAGGCCATAGCGAGCTACCAGGCAGCGAGCGCGGCCAACCCCTGGCATGGGGAGGCCTACTATGCGCTGTCCAACCTGAAAACCTACCGTTTCAGCAGCAGCGAAATTTCGGACATGCTGGCCCTGGAGGAACGTGAAGAGCTGGCCCCGGCGAGTAAAGTGCACCTCGCATTTGCTCTGGGCAAAGCCTTCGAGGACGAGCAGGATTACGCTCGCTCCTTTGATTACTATGCCCGCGGAAACCGCCTCAAGCGACAGCAGAGTAGTTATGACGCCGACAAGATGTCGGAAGAGCTGGCTGCGCAGCGCCACTATTTCACCGCCGACGTTCTGCGCGCGCGCGAAGGCGCAGGCTGTCAGGCACCGGACCCGATCTTCATCGTGGGCCTGCCTCGCGCCGGGTCGACTTTGCTCGAACAAATCCTGTCCTCGCACAGCCAGGTCGACGGCACCCTGGAACTGCCGAACATCCTCTCCACTGCCCAAAAGCTGCGCCGCCAGGGACGCGACGGCGGCGGCAAACCCTACCCGGACCTGTTGCAGGACTTCAGCGACGCGCAGCTTCGCGCCCTGGGTGAGCAATACATTGAAGACACGCGCATTCACCGCCAGGGCGCGCCTTTCTTCATCGACAAGATGCCCAACAACTTCCGGCACATCGGGCTTATCAAGCTGATACTACCCAATGCAAAGATAATCGATGCCCGCAGGCACCCCATGGCCTGTTGTTTCAGCGGCTTCAAACAGTTATTCGCCGAAGGCCAGGAGTTCAGCTATGACCTGACGGACTTCGGCCGCTACTACAACGACTACGTTGAACTGATGAACCACTGGGACTCGGTTGCACCCGGCACAGTGCTGCGCGTCCACTACGAAAACGTGGTCGCCGACCTCGAGGGCCAGGTAACGCGCCTGCTGGAATACTGCCAGCTACCCTTCGAGCAGGCCTGTCTCGACTTTTACAACACCGAACGGGCCGTCCGTACGGCCAGTTCAGAGCAGGTACGCCAGCCTATCTACCAGGCCGGTATCGAGCAGTGGGTAAACTTCGCGCCCTTCCTGGGTGACCTTGAAGCAGTCTTGCAGCCCTCCATCGACCAGTATCCTGAAACATTAGCCGTCGCTGGCCGGCCGCCGCTGCTCTCATCATTGCGATACCCCGACGCGGATTGAACCTGGACTGGTCCGATATATTGCCTTGACACAGGTGCCGGTTGCCGCACACTTTCGACTCCCGCTAATCACTGGTACCGCCGCCTATGTCATCGGATTTCCCAACAGCCTCCTCCGCCGAATTTGAAGAGCTGAGCTGCTATCTGCTCCCTGGCCATACCACCACGCCAGCCGACGCCATCGAAGAGGCTCGCCAGGCCGAGGCACTCGGACTGGGCAGGGTCTGGCTGTCAGAACGCTTCGATGTGAAAGACGCCGGCGTGATCTGCTCAGCCGCGCTCACGGCGACCACCAGGCTGAAGGTGGCAACCGCCGGCACCAACGCACACACACGCCACCCCCTGGTGCTGGCTACCATGTGTTCCAGCCTGCACTATCTGTCCGGAGGCCGCTTTGAACTGGGCCTGGCGCGGGGGGTGGCCATTCGCAACCAGCTGATGGGGCTGGAACCTGTCACCAATAAAAAGCTCGTCGAAGCGCTGGATGTTTTGCGCCGCTTGTGGCGCGGCGAAAAAATCATGCGCCAGGACAGCCCACTGGGCCCCCTGCCTTACCTCAGCATGGGCGACTGGATGGACGCGACCCTGCCCATTCATTTCGTTGGCTTTGGCGAAAAGAGCCTGCGTTTTGCCGGGCAGCATTTTGACGGCGTGCACTTGCACACCTTTATCAACGATCGGGGCCTGCAGCGGGCCCGCTCGCTGGTGCAGGAAGGAGCGGAAAAGGCAGGTCGCGACCCGGATTCAGTCAAGCTCTATTCGGTAATGGCGACCGCCATCAACCCCAGCGAGGAGGATCGCCTGCGCAAGCTGGTCGCCCGCATGGCAACCTATATGCAGGCGCCCGGCTACGTCGAGATGCTGATTACGCTGAATGACTGGGACAGCAAGGTGCTGGAAGACTTCCGCGCGCACCCGGTGGTGAGCAACATGCCCGGCGGCATCGACAGCGTCGCCACGCTGGAGCAACTGCACGAAATCAGTAAGCTGATTCCCGAGGAATGGCTACCCGCCGCCGTGGGCACACCGCAACAGTGCGCAAAAACCTGGCGCAAGCAGTTACAGCTGGGCGCAGACGGCGTGGTCATTCACGGTTCAACTCCCGCCGAGTTTGCACCGATACTGGGCGAGTACAGCACGCTGCGCGACACCGCAACGAGCTGAGTAGGGGAAAAAGTTTCCGCGCCCTGTAACCTTTTACCGACTTCCTGCGAATTGGGTAGCAAACCCACAACAGCAGGAAGTAACCCATGTTTAAATCCCGATTACTGGCACTGACACTCACCGCCTTTGGCACGCAGGCGATGGCGCAGGACAGCTTGCAGTACGAAGTCTCTATCACCAATATGACCCAGGCGCAGTCCTTTACACCGCAACTGGTGGTGACGCACCCCGGCAACGTGCGCCTGTTTCGCATCGGCAATGAAGCACGTGAAACCCTGGAAATCCTTGCTGAGGGCGGCGACACCGGCCCCCTGACTGAAAGGCTGGCACCTGCGGTGGACCAAGCCACAACGATCGACGGCTTACTGGCACCAGGGCAAACCACAACGGTTACCATCGGAGCCGAACCCGGCCGCCGCTTCCTGTCTGTGGCAGCGATGATGATTCCGACCAACGATACCTTCATGGCGCTCAATCGCGTCCCGCTGCCGGCCCAGGGACTCAGGGAATTCATGGTGCCCGCCTATGATGCCGGGACCGAGGCGAATGACCAGGACTGCGCCAACATCCCCGGGCCGACCTGCGGCGGCGTCGGCTATGTGGGGGCCCCAGCAGAGGGTGATGAGGGCTTTGTGCATATCAGCAACGGTTTTCATGAACGGGGCGGTGACACCCTCTCGCCCGATGTCTATGACTGGCGGAACCCCGTAGCGCGTATCACTGTCAGACGTATGAACTAAACCCAAAAGCCAGGCAGCTGCTTCCGGGTGGCTGCCTGACAGGAACACATGCCCGCAACCCAAGAGCGCGATTATTCCGCTGACGAGACGCGCTGGTCGAAGACTTATGGCCAGCGCGCAGTCGGGTAATGAAGCGGATTACCGACAGTTACTACTGGAGCTCTCGGACATGGTGAACCGCTACCTGATGTCACGACTTGGCGGTTACGACTTTACCGACGACTGTACACAGGAGGTGCTGATCGCGGTGCACGAAGCCAGGCACACCTACGATCCTCGTCGAAAGTTCAGGCCCTGGCTATTCGCCATCATTCGTCACAAGACCATTGATGCCATCCGCCGCAACCGGGTACGCAGGGATAATCATTCCAGTCACTGCGACAGTGAACACGACCGCGCGGAAGAAGCCGTCACTGGCGACAACACGCTGGATGCCGGCGTCACCAGCGGACAACTCATCGGCGCCCTGTCGCCAAGGCATCGAGAGGCCATTAAACTGACCAAGATCCTGGGGTTTACCACGGCAGAGGCGGCGTCCCAGCTGGCGATATCAGAGAGTGCGATGAAAGTACGGGTACACAGGGCAATTGCGAGTTTGCGCAAGTTAATGGAGGCGGAGGCGCGGTGAAAGAAGTGAGCAGCCTTATTGATCAACTTGCGGGAGACTTGCAGCCCGTGACCCCCGTCAGCCGCAGACTGGGGCCGGGTATTTTGCTGTGGCTTGGCCTCAGCACGGCCTATGTTGTATTACTCTCCTCCTTCCTCGGCCCCTTGCGGCCCGGCGCCCTGGACCAGTTACTGACCCACCCCCGTTTTTTGCTCGAGTGCCTGCTGGGTGTTGCGGCTATCACAGTCCTCGCCCAGGCCGGGTTTCGGTCAGCCATACCGGGGGCGCTCTCGCGCGGGTGGACCCTCATCGCGGCGGGCATCACCCTGCTGTGGTTACTGAACTATCCCCTGGGTTTTATCAGCCCCGCATTGGAACCGAGCATGCTGGGCAAGCGGCACCATTGCTACCTCGAGACCCTTATTCTGGCCCTGCCTCCCGCCCTTGCCGCCGTCTACTGGCAGCGCCGCCTGTATCCTTTGCGGCCCCTGTATAGCGCCGCAGCAGTAGGCTTTACCGCCGGCATGATACCTGCTCTTTATATGCAAATAGCCTGCATGTATGCCCCGGGACATATTCTTATGTGGCACATAGTGCCCGGCGCACTGGTCGCGCTACTGGCTATGTTGCCGCTGCTTCCCGGCCTGTGGCGCCGCTCGCGTCAACCTGCCCACTGAAGTCACGCCCGCCGCCACGGCAAACACTGCCCAACGCACCCAAATCTGCTATAACTCGGAGCATGTAAATACCTAGAGGGCTCATTCGTGGCATACCCTGATAAGAAAGCGCTTCTGGCCTGGGCCAACAACTACCCGAAACTGTGGAACGCTGGCGACAAACAGGCCTGGATCGACAATTGGCGCAGCGTGGCGAAGGGAGACTTCCGTATGCTGGACCCGGTGGGTACGCCGGAAAAGCACGGCTTCAAATCCTGTTGTGAAGATTCCTGGGACCTGTTCCAGCCGCGAGTGCGCTTTAACATCCAACCAGGCACCCTGTTTGTTTGCGGTAACGAGGTTGCCTGGTGCCTGGAAAACCACTTTGAAGGCCCGAACGGGTCGCAACTGCAGTACAGCCTGGAAACGTATCAGTTTGGCCAGGACGACTCCGTTTCAATTCGCACTTACTACCGTGTTCCCACTCACAGTAATGAGAATATTGGCGACATCTTTCAGTCCTACCTCCCCGAGAATGAACAAGGTCTTTAGGGAGTCAGTATGAGCAAGCAGTCATTCTGGCAGGGATTCTGGCGCCTCGCCGACCCCAAAATATCCCTGGCGTCTTTCGCTGGCCTCTGGCTGGGCGCCTGCGCGGCTGCGGCGGACGGCAACCTGCACTGGGGTTGGCTGGCGTTGACGGTGATCGGCGTTTTCTGTGTCGAGGTCGCCAAGAATGCCTCTGGTGAAATCGTCGACTTTGACAGCGGCACCGACCTGGCAGTCAGTGATGCCGAGCGCACGCCTTTTTCCGGGGGTAAGCGGGTCATGGTCGACGGCTTGCTGACCCGGGCACAGACTGGCCAGATCGCCGCGTTTTTCTTCCTGGCCGGGATAGCCATTGGCCTGGTGCTGGTCTTTATGGTCAATCGCCAGATCCTGTATTTCGGCCTGGCGGGTATGGCACTCGCCTGGTTCTACCATGCCGCACCCTTGCGCCTGTCCTATCGCGGCCTGGGCGAGGCTGCAGTCGCGCTGGCTTACGGTCCGCTGGTGGTTTGCGGCACCTATTTTGTGCAGACCGGCAGCGTGGCCGCGCCACTACTGCACGTTGCCTGCGCCCTGGGCCTGCACATTGCAGGCTTTCTGCTCATCAATGAATTTCCGGATGCCCGCGCCGACCAGACTGCCGGCAAGCGCCACCTGGTGGTCAGGCTGGGACCCGATAAAGCCGCCTTTTTCTACGTTACCCTGGTCGCCTGCGCGTATTGCTGGCTGGGTTTCACCGCGCTTGCGTATCCGCAGGCAAGCGGCTACCTCTGGGGCCTTGCCGGGCTGCCACTCGCGGCCTTCTCCGCGTGGCGGCTGTTACACAACACCGACGACATTGCCGCCCTGATTCCAGCCCAGGCCGCCGCCCTGGGAGGCTTTGTGCTCATGGCTTTCGGGGCAGGGACCGGTTACCTGCTGCTGACCTAGCCGCGATGACTAACAGCAATACCACCTTGTATGGCAGGCAAATGTGTATAATCAGGGTTCCACGCGCCCGTAGCTCAGCTGGATAGAGTAACTGGCTTCGAACCAGTTGGTCGGGAGTTCGAATCTCTCCGGGCGCGCCATCTACAAATACATCAGCATGAAAATAACCCGGCTGATTAGTCTGGTGACTCGACCAGCGCCGCGCGCAGGGTCTGTTGCAACACGTCGATGTAACGCGCCTGCGTCCAGCCGCAGCGGTGGCGCAGATGCTCCCAGTTCTCCACCGAGAGTTGGCCCCAGAGCAGGTCCGTCGCCTCTGATGCGGAGAGTGACCGCGTCAACCTGCCATCACGCTCCAGCGCCGCCACCACCGCCTCGCACCCATGGCGCACAGCGCCCATGCGATCGGCCCAGGCAGCGCCCGCTTCCTCGTCCTTCGCTTGCATCGCGATAAGCGCACCGGCTACGCCATAGATCTCGGGGATGTAATTGCCCCACGCCTCTACAAATGCCTCGAGCCGCTGCAACCCCGTTGACGCGCTGCGACTTTTGGCTAGTCGCTCATCGACGTCTTTGACCTCATCGATGTAGCGCGTTGTCGCAATCAATAACTCCGCGCGTGTTGGAAAGTGCAGGTAAACGGCCTGCCGGCTGATGCCGGCCTGCTTTGCGATATCGCTCATGCGCACCGCGCTCGCCTGGCTACCGATCAGCAGCTTCCAGGCACTCTCCAGAATTCTTTCACGTGTTTCGAGATTTTCACTTGACATGGTGTCAATCTACCACTAATTTACGCCATGTCAACTTGACACAGTGTCAAGTCACCAACGATTTATTGAGGAGAGCACGATGAAAGTGATTGTTTTTGGCGCAACGGGCAGCGTGGGCCGCCTTGCCGTTGATAGCCTGCTGGCAGATGGGCACGAGGTGACGGCCTTCGCGCGTCGGCCGGACGCACTCGAGATATCACACCCCCGGCTCAACCGTCTGGCGGGCAACGCAATGAGGCTCGAGGAGGTCTGCAACGCTGTCGCAGGGCAGGACGCCGTGGTGATTACGTTGGGTTCCGGGTCATCCCGCACGAGTGTCGTACGCTCCAGGGGGACCGGGCACATTGTGAAGGCCATGCAGCGTCACGGCGTCGATCGGTTGATTTGTCAGTCGACACTGGGCGCGGGCGACAGCTGGAGTAACCTGAACTTCTTCTGGAAGAGAATCATGTTCGGGCTGCTACTCCGTCCCATCTTCCTGGATCATGAACGCCAGGAACAGCTAGTGCGCGAAAGCGGCCTGGACTGGACTATCGTGCGACCCAGTGCATTCACGGACGGTCCGGCCGATGGTAACTACAAGGTGGACATTCCAGCCGGCGAACGCGGGCTCAGGCTCAAGATTTCACGCGCTGACATCGCAGGCTTCCTGGCAGGCTGCCTGCGCGATACCGCGTTCATACATCGGGCAGTGGGCATCAGCCACTGACCTCGTCAAGTCTACGCGGAGTAAATGCCTATGTTGAGAGTTACAGGTACCGCCACGTCAGACCGGGGGCCTACGCAGATGCCACTGCGTAGCCTGCTCATAGGCGTGTGCCGCCCGCAGCACCAGGGCCTCGTCAAACGGACGCCCGACCAGTTGCAGGCCAACCGGCAAACCCGCGGACGTGAAGCCGCAGGGCAAGGATATTGCAGGCACGCCTGTCGCGTTAAACGGTGCCGTACAACGAATCATGGCACCCAGGACGGTCTCCTCAATGCCACCGTAGGACACGGTGTCCTGACCGATCAGCGCGGCAACGATGGGCGTCGTCGGGGTCAGTAACAGGTCAACCGACTCCATCACCTGCCTTGTCGCCACCGTCAGCGCATCCCTGGCGCGCAGTGCCGCCATGATGGCGACGGTGTCCGGCGCCTCGAGGCCAAGAATAGCCCCCACATCCGGGCCGAAGTCCTGAGGCCGCTCTGCCAGCCCCTGCGCATGTATTTCCTGGGCCTCGGCCAGCCCCAGCCCCATCATCGCGTTGGATGCCTCAACCACGCCGGGTATGTCGATTTCCTGCACCTGCGCCCCCAGCGTAATCAGGGTCTCAATGGCTTGCTCTACCGCGTCTCCGACACCGTCCTGCAAGTGCTCAAAGAAATAAGCCCGCGGTACGCCTATGCGCAGTCCGCGCACGCCATCGTGCAGGGTTGCCAGGTAATCGTCCACGGGGACGCGAACCGTGGTGGCGTCCAGTGGGTCGTAACCCGCGATAACGCCAAGCATCAGTGCGGCATCCTCGACCGTACGGGTAATCGGCCCGGCATGATCAAGCAGGTAGGACAGGGGAAAAACCCCGGCCTTGCTGACGCGGCCGAAGGTGGGCTTGAGCCCCACCACCCCGCAAACTGAAGCCGGCATGCGAATACTGCCCCCGGTATCAGTGCCCAGCGTGGCGGTAGCAAGACCTGCCGCGATAGCCGCGCCCGAGCCGCCACTGGAACCACCGGGTATGCGCTCGAGATCCCAGGGATTGTGTGTGGCCCCGTAATGCGGATTGTTGGTGGTCACGCCGTAAGCGTATTCATGGGTGTTAAGTTTGCCCAGCAACACCGCGCCGGCATCGAACAGCTTGCGGGCCGCGGTGCAATCGCTGGCTGGAATATGCTGGGCATGGATTTTGCCACCGCCCGTGGTGCGTATGCCCGCCGTCTCATAAAGATCCTTCAAACCAATGGGAATCCCGTGCAAGGGTCCCCGGGGCCGGCCTGCCGCCAATTCCTCGGTGGCGCGACGCGCATCGTCCAGGGCGCGCTCACCGGTCACCGTGATGTAGGCATTGATCTGCGGGTCCAGTTCTGCAATGCGAGCCAGGTAAGCCTCGGTGAGCTCCAGTGCAGACACTTCCTTGCTCGCCAGCAGCGCTGCAGCCCGCGCCACGGTCAGCCCGCTCAGTTCAGGTAGCGACATCATGCATCCTTTATATCGTCGGCGTTAATCGTGCCAACACAGCTTAATACAAAGACAACCATCAGGCGCGACTCCAATTCCCTACATACTTCGCTCTACCGTTTTGAAATCGAGGTATGAAAAAAGCGATTGCTTTTATTCATATTGAAACTATTGTTTCACTATGAAATCCGGAAGGACGACACAAGCGTAACATTTCTATAACAGTGCTTCGGCGCCAATACCTGGAACAGTAGCCATCTAATTGATTAATAAGATTTTTATATACAGCTGCGATGCGGGATCGAGAAATTTACAGTGCTTGGCATGGTTCATGCGATATGGAATCCCAACAGCCATAACGTGCAAACCACGTCCAGGAGACAGCTAATAATGTCAAAACCGCTCGCTGGCCTGCGAATTCTCGACCTTACCCATATGCTGTCAGGGCCTTATGGGGCCATGATTCTCGCCGACCTGGGGGCCGAGACCATCAAGGTCGAGCCGCTGCACGGCGAGGGCACACGCAAGCTGCTGGCAAGCGACCCTGCCAACTCACTGGAAGGCATGGGCGCCTACTTCCTGACGCTCAACCGCAATAAACAAAGCGTCGCTATCGACCTCAAAAGCGAGGAAGGCTTGGCGCAGTTCTATCGACTGGTGGAGAAGTCCGACATTGTCATCAGCAACTTCGGCGCCGGTGTGCCCGAGCGACTGAAAATAGACTTTACCACTCTCAGCAAGATCAACCCCCGCATCATCACCTGCGCCGTCACCGGCTTTGGCTCGGACGGACCCGGCAGCAAACGCCCCGCCTTTGACCAGGTAGCCCAGGCCACCGGCGGCGGTATGTCCATTACCGGTACCGACCCGGAGCACCCGGTACGCGCCGGAATTCCCATAGGCGACCTCGGTGGCGGCATGTTTGGTGTCATGGGGATATTGGCAGCGCTCTATGAGCGCGAGCGCAGCGGCCACGGCCAGCACGTGGATATCTCCATGCTGGATTGCCAGATCTCGTTGCTCAACTACATGGCGACCATGCACTTTTTATCCGGGGAGAACCCCTACCCCATCGGCAACTCTCACTTTGTGCACGTCCCCTACAACACCTTTCGCTGCGCTGACGGCTTTATTGTCATTGCGGTCATTACCGACAATTTCTGGCAGAACCTGAAGCAGGTTGTACCCTGCCCCGAATTTGATGACCCAGAGCTGGATGGCCAGCCGGGTCGCTGGGCTGCGCGCGACATGATCAACGCCCGATTGAACGAAATGCTGGAACAGAACACCTGCCAGCACTGGCTGGCCCAGCTGGAAGAGAAGCGCATTCCCTGTGCGCCGGTGAATAACTTCAGCCAGGCGCTGGCCGACCCACAGGTACAGCATCGCAATATGGTCATCGACCTGCAGCACCCCGGCGGGGCATCCACCCGTGGCCCGGGCAACCCCATAAAACTGTCGCGCTCCGGTGAAGAGTCGTTCACCCCGGCGCCCCTGCTGGGACAGCACACGCAGGATGTTTTCAGCAGCGTATTGGGCTGCAGCAACGAAGAAATCCAGGGTTTGCGTGAGCGGGGCGTCATCGCATGACGGCGCCAACGATTGCCATCAATGAAGTAGGGCCTCGTGACGGCCTGCAGAGCCAGGATCGACACCTCAATCTGGCGGAGCGCCAGCAACTGATTGAAGCGCTGCTCGCAGCAGGACTGAGACATATCGAGGTGGGCAGT
Organism: uncultured Gammaproteobacteria bacterium; assembly: GCA_963845135.1. Taxonomy (GTDB): domain Bacteria; phylum Pseudomonadota; class Gammaproteobacteria; order Pseudomonadales; family Halieaceae; genus Halioglobus. Next base: position 80,450 of record CAWJQW010000019.1, read on the forward strand.
TTCGTGTCACCGCGCGCAGTGCCACAAATGGCCGGAACCGGCGAGCTGCTGGCGCAGCTGCCGCACTCTGCTGGTATCGAGTTCAGTGCCCTGGTGCCCAACATGAAGGGTTATGAACTGGCCCGCGAAGCAGGTGCCGACACAGTAGCGCTGGTCGCCAGCGCCACCGAGACCATGAACCAGAAAAATATCGGCATGAGCCTGGAGCAGACCTTCGCCGTCGCTGAAGCCATTATCAGCCGAGGCACAGCAGAGGGCGCTCACGTACAGGCCTACCTGGCTGTCGCGTTTGAGTGCCCTTTCGAAGGCGCAGTTGCCGCAGAGACCGTTATCGAGCAGGCCCGAAGATTATTTGCCTGGGGAGCCGACGAGGTCGTCATCGCCGACAGCATAGGCGCGGCCAACCCTGCCGCCGTGCGGGACCTGATGAATACGCTGGTCGCTGAGCACGGGGCCGGCGCCCTCGCCTGCCACTTCCACGACACGCGCGCGCTGGGACTGGCTAATGTCTATGCCGCCATCGAAAGCGGTGTGCGCAAATTCGACAGCGCCATAGGCGGCCTGGGTGGCTGCCCCTTCGCGCCGGGCGCCAAGGGCAATGTGGCGACGGAAGACGTGGTCATGCTTTGCGAACAGATGGGCTTTGCTACGGGTATAAATATGCCGGTACTGCTGGATGCGGTAAAGTTGGTCAGCGAGCTGACCGGACATGCCCAGGGCGGTCGCGCCCACTACTGGCTTAGCAATAACGCTGCCCGATAAAAGGGCTTCATAACAAGAGGATACAACAGGGATGACATACCGACTGGGTGTCGACGTAGGTGGAACCTTCACCGACTTTCTACTGATGAATGAGGCCACCGGCGAAACCCATACCGCCAAGGTTCCCTCCACACCGGAAGATTCTTCCATTGGCGTATTGAACGGCGTTGCGCGCATTTGCGATGAGTCGGGCATTGATCCCACCGAGATCAAGCTGGTCATGCACGGCACCACCGTGGCGACCAATGCGGTGCTGACCGGCAAGGGCGCGACGGTGGGCCTGGTGACCACCTCGGGTTACGAAGATACGCTGCAGGTGGCACGCTCTTTCTGCCCGGGCGGCCTTGGGGGCTGGGTCAGCTACGTCAAGAACCCCCTGTTGGCGCCGCTGGAGCTGACCATTGGCGCTACCGAGCGCATCGCCGCAGACGGCAGCCTGGTCACGCCGCTGGACGAGGCGCAACTGCGCGCGGATCTGGCGACACTGCATGCCAAGGGCGGCATCGAAGCGCTCACTATCTGCTTTATCAATGCCTATATGAACGGCGAACACGAGCGCCGGGCACGGGAGATCGCTGCGGAGATTTTTACTGACACGCCTATATCCATCTCCAGCGAAGTGGTGCCGGAGATGCAGGAATACGAGCGCACCGAGACCACCATCGTGAACTCCTACGTGCGCCCGGAAGTGGCGCGCTACGTCAACAACCTGCAGACCGCCCTGGCAGAGCGCCTGGGCGATGATACACAGCTCTCCATCCTGCGCTCAGACGGCGGTCTGGCCTCGGCACGGGCATCGGCTGATTCGCCGGTCAACCTGCTGATGTCCGGCCCCGCGGGTGGCGTCGCCGGGGCGATTTACTTCTGCAGTCGCGGTGGCTTTGACAACATCCTGACCTTCGACATGGGCGGCACCTCAACAGACGTGGCCCTGATACAGGACTCACGCGCGCGGGTGCGCCGGGAAACCATCGTCGGCGATGTGCGGGTTCGTGCGCCGTCGGTTGACGTGCGCACGGTAGGCGCGGGGGGCGGTTCCATTGCCTTTGTACCCGAATTGACCAAGGCCCTGCGCGTGGGCCCGGAATCCGCCGGCGCGGTGCCCGGCCCTGCCTGCTATATGAAAGGCGGCGACCAACCCACCGTGTGCGATGCCAACGTGGTGCTCGGCTACCTGCCCTCCGACGTGCAGCTGGGCGGCAAGATGGAAATCAATCGCGACGCCTCTGTCGCGGCGGTGCAGCAAGTGGCCGACGCTATGGGTATAGAACTGATGGAGGCGGCCGAGGGCATCATCAAGATCGTCAATGAGTCCATGTTCGGCGCGCTGAGGCTGGTCTCAGTGGAGCAGGGCTACGACCCGCGGGACTTCGCCCTGGTCGGGTTTGGCGGCGCCGGCCCCTTGCATGCAAATGCCCTTGGCCTGCTGGCAAACGCCTGGCCGGTCATTGTGCCGCCCGGGCCAGGCGTGCTCTGTGCCTATGGCGACGCCACCACCCAGGTGCAGGACGAGGCCGCGCGCACCTACCTCACCATGGCCTCGGATATCAGCGACGAGCAACTGCGCGCCGACCTGAAAGCATTGCAGCTGCGGGCAGGAGAGTCACTGCTGGCTGACGGTATTCCGGTCGAGGACCATGAAATAACCTACCAGGCAGACCTGCGTTACGCCGGGCAGGCCTTCCAGATTACCGTCGACTTTACCGAGGACGACCTGGCCGAGCACGGCATTGAACTGCTCACCGGCCAGTTTGATGCCGAGCACGAACAACTGTTCACGTTCAAGCTGGGCGACGGTCACGAGATCCTGATGATTCGCGCCGTGGCCAAGGCCAAAGCCAAGGCAATCGCCGAGTTGCGCATGGGCAAGGCCGGCACAACGCTGGCTGAGTGCCGTATACAGGACAGCCGCTTCTACTATGAAGGGCTGTGGCATGACATCACCATCTACGACCGCGGCCTGCTGCATGAAGGCCTTGTCGTGCCGGGCCCGGCCATCATCAATGAAATGGATTCCACTACCGTCGTTCTGCCCGGCCACGATGCGCGCGTTGATGCGGTAGGCAACCTGTTGATCAATCCCGCGTCGTCAGGAGCATAGAATAATGACTGCAAAACTCATCGAAACCAACGACGCGCCACTCAACACGGTGGAGGTCGACGGCGTTACCGTTGATATCATCGAGAACGCACTGCGCAATGCCCGCGAGGAAATGGACGCCGTATTGTTCAGGACCGCCATGTCGCCGGGCATTCGCGAACAGGGCGACTGTTTCCCCATGATCGCCAACCGCCAGGGCAAGATGGTCGTCGGCCAGTTCGGCTCTTTCATCGGGCCCTTCCTGGAAGCCTACGATGCGGAGATCGAAGAGGGAGACATTATCCTCACCAACGATCCGTACATGTGCAACGCGGCCGTGTCCCACCTGCCGGACTGGGTGGTACTGGTGCCCGTGTTCAAGGACGGCCGCCATATTGCCTGGTCGGCCATGTTCGGCCACATGTCCGATAACGGCGGCATGGTGCCCGGCTCTATTCCCATCGAGGCCACCACCATTTACCAGGAAGGCATCCGCATTCCGCCGACCAAGCTCTACAAAAAAGGCGTGCTGCAGACGGATCTGCTGGAACTGATCCTGCACAATGTGCGCACGCCGCAGTGGAATCGCTTTGACCTGAACGCACTGGTTGCGGCTTGCAATACCGCCGCCAAGCGCTGCGTTGAACTGGCCGAACGTTTTGGCGACGACGTGCTGATGTCCACCATGGATATCATGCTGGAGCGCAATTACGGCGCGATGAAACACATCATCGAAATGTTCATCCCGGAGGAGCCGCGCGAGTTCGAGGACTACCTCTGTGACGATGGCATGGGCATGGGTCCTTACAAGATCAAGTGCCGCATGTGGCGCGAGGGATCCACCGCGATTTTTGACTTCGACGGTACCGACCCGCAGGCCCAGAGCTCGGTCAATTTCTACCTCAACGAAGACATGTTCAAAATGTTCTTCGGGTCCTTCACCATCAACGTCGTGGACCCACAGATCGTGTTTAACGACGGCTTCTATGACCTGGTCGACGTGCGCATTCCCCAGGGCTCGCTGCTCAAGCCAAACTTCCCCGCAGCGCTCTCGGGACGCACCCATGCGCTGGGCCGCATCTTCGACTTGCTGGGAGCACTGCTGGGCATGGGCGCACCCGAGCAGATGCTCAATGCCGCCGGTTTCTCCGATTCACCTCACCTGTTCTACTCCGGCTACGACAAAAATAATGAGTGGTTCCAGTTGTTCCAGATCGGTTTTGGCGGCATTCCCGGTCGCCCGGTAGGGGATGGCCCCGACGGACACTCACTGTGGCCAGGTTTCACCAACGTGCCCAACGAGTTTATCGAATCCTACTTCCCCTTGCGTATCGAGCGCTACGAAACCATCACCGACTCCGGCGGAGCGGGGTTGCACCGCGGTGGTAATGGCCTGAGCGTGGCCTACCGCTTCCTGGCTGACGGCGAAATCGGCATTCACGATGAGCGCTGGCTGACCTGCCCCTGGGGCGTGCTAGGCGGCGAAACGGGGCAGCGCTCCACCAAGCGCCTGGTGCGCAAAGACGGCACAGAACAATGGCTGCCTGCCAAGGTCGAGGGCGTAAAAGTGAAAGAGGGCGACCTGCTGTACTTCAACACCTGGGGAGGCGGTGGCTGGGGAGACCCCTATGACCGCGACCCGGAGCTGGTGCGCCAGGATGTGGAACGACGGCTGGTGAGCCGGGAAGGCGCCCGCCGCTATGGCGTAGTCATAGATGCGCAGGGCGCTGTAGACAGCACGGCAACGACCACGCTGCGGGAAGAATTGCGAGCCTCACGTGGCGATGACATCAGCCTGTTTAACCGCGGCGGCTCAATCGAGGAGCTCAAGGCGCGCTGCCTGGAAGAAACCCATCTGCCACCCCCTGTCTCTCCCAGCTTTGGTGGAAGCAGCCGGGCGTGAACAACCTGGGACAAAAAGTGCGGGTACTCATCGTGGGTTACCGCAAGTTCAGCGAGCTGATCAACGCGATCATGCCGGAATTTGCCGATGAGGCAGAGGTCACCATCGTTGAATCTGTGGCCAGTCAAGATACCGAGTACCACAGCCTCGTCGCCCGCCACAATCCGGATGTGGTGGCGAGCGCCGGCTCCAATGCGGCCTACCTTGCCAGCACGCTTTCTGTTCCCGTGATTGGCCAGCCTGTCACCGACACCGACATTATCGAGGCGCTGGCGAAGGCACGCCGTATTGCCCCGCGCGTACACCTGTTTACCTACCAGCCCGAGAATACTCCACCCAGTCGCCTGTTCCAGAGTCTCCCCGGCCTGCTGGACGTGGACCTGGTTCACCATCGCTACAGTACCTCCGGCGAAGCCAACGAGCGGCTGCAACTGGCGCTTGCCGAGGAGCATCCGGAAGTTGTCGTGGGGCCCTCCTACACCTGCCACATGGCGGCGCAACAGGGGGTGCAGACGATACTGCTGTACAGCAAGGAGTCGGCACGCCAGATGCTGCGCGAGGCAATCGACGCGGGCCGCGAGCAACTCGGCCTCGCACCATCGGGCGCCGCGGACGATGCCAATGAACGTTTTGTCATTCGTTCGCCGCAAATGGAACAACTGGCCGAACTGGTGCAAATTTATGCCAAGAGTCCCGGCGCGGTGCTGATAGAAGGTGAAAGCGGTACCGGCAAGGAACATATCACCCGGGAAATTCATCGACGCAGCACCTATCGTGACGGCCCGCTGGTCGCCGTCAACTGTGGCAGCATTCCCAATGAACTGTTCGAGAGTGAGTTTTTCGGCTATGTCGAGGGTGCTTTCACCAGTTCGCGACGTGGCGGGCGCACGGGACTGGTGGAGCAAGCCAACGGCGGCGTACTGTACCTGGACGAGATAGGCGAAATGCCGGCTGCACAACAGGTGAAGCTCCTGCGAGTGCTGCAGGAAAAACGCATTCGTCCCGTCGGTGGCACGCGGGAAATTGCGCTGGACTTCAAGCTCATAGCGGCGACCAACCGGGATTTACGCAGCGCAGTGGCCAACGGCGAATTTCGTGATGATCTCTATTACCGGCTGAACGTGTTTTCCCTTACCCTCCCGCCACTGCGAGAGAGACCCGAGGACATTGACGCGATTGCCCGGCACTACCTGCAGCACTATGCCAAGACCTACCGCGTCAGCGCAGACCTGAATCCCCAGTACGAGGCCGTTGCCGAAGACTTCTATCGCTACTCCTGGCCGGGCAACGTTCGCGAGCTGCAGAATTTTGTCGAACGACTGGTAGTCAATTGCCTGTCCAGTGCGGATGGCAGAATCAGCGACAAACAGGTGAAAAGAATCCTGCCCGAACTCAGTCGATCTGCTACGCTCGATGAGCGCACGGGGAACACCCTGCGTGATCAGGAGGAAGAGGCGATCAACCGGGCGATGCAGCAGTTCGGCGGTGATAAAAACCGCGTGGCGGAACACCTTGGCATCAGTACAACAACTTTGTGGCGTCGACTGCGGGCAATGAGCCAAAGCAACGGCGACCTACGCACCAACTTCAGGCAGTAATTAACCCAGACGAAAAAACTCAGGAGAGTTGCCATGAACCTTAAGAAAAAACCACTGGTAGTAGGGCTGGCAGCAGCTGCTGCTGTAATGACGACCACGCCTATGGCGATCGCCCAAAGTGAGCGGGCGACACTGGAAGAGGTTGTTGTTGTCGCACGTAAGCGCAGTGAAAGCCTGCAGGACGTGCCCATCGCAGTAACGGCGTTCACCGAGTCTACGATCAAGGACGCCGGCATTGAGCGACCGGAGGATTTCATCAGCCTCACCTCCAACGTGAGTATGCTCAATACGGTCAACGCCGGTGACACGCAGGTCACCATTCGCGGCATCGTATCGACCCGTGATGCGGAATCGACCTTTGCCTACGTGGTCGATGGTGTACTGATTACCAACCCCAATGGCTTTAATGAAGAACTGTTCGACGTACAACAGATCGAAGTACTGAAAGGGCCGCAGGGCGCGCTGTATGGCCGCAACGCGGTAGCCGGCGCAATTATTGTTAATACCAAGCTGCCGTCTGAGGAACTGGAGGGCAGTATCAAAGTGGGCGCCGGTAATAATGACTTGCGCAAGGTATCAGGTAGCCTGTCTGGTCCCATCATCAAGGACAGCCTTGCAGGCCGCCTCTCCTTCAGCTACCGCGATAGCGACGGCGCCGACAAAAACTCGTTCACCGGCGAAGACGACGTCATCCAGAACTTTGAAGACACCTCTTTCCGTGGCAGGCTGGTCTGGAATGCCAGCGAGAAGCTGACCGTGGACACCCAGGCTTCCTATTCAGAAGTCGAGAGTGGCGCGATCAACTTCAACGCGGTTTTCGGTCTTGATGTGGCCGCGGACTTCGTCGGCAATCCCGATCTCTACAAGGACGTGAACGACACTGACTTCAAATACGTCTTTAACGTGCCTCCGGAGAATGAGCAGGAGAGTACGTTCTTCTCTGTAAAGGCAGACTATGAGTTGGATTCAGGCGCCATGGTCACCGGTATCTTTGCCTACGATGACCTGGAAGAGTACCTGATTTCCGACGGCACCGTGGCGGCCTTTGGCGGTTACTCGTTCGGCGCACCGGAGTCACAGTCCGCCTGCACCGCCACTTATAATAGCTTCGACACTTCCCTGTTGGTCAGTCCGTTCTATGCAATACAGGACGGCAACCCTCCCGGCACGTTTGTTCCCGAGATCGGCAACCTGAACGGCCTGTTACCGCCCTACTCACCGACTACCTGTGACGGCTACCAGTACCAGGAGCGCAACCAGTCCTCCACCTCCGTGGAGCTGCGCTTTACCTCCAGCCCCGGCGAGCGCCTGGAATGGATGGGTGGCGTTTACTTCCTCGACATCGAGCGCGACGTGGTCGTGTCCTATGGCGCCGATCTTGGCCTGGGCTTTCGCGCCCAGCCCTACGTAGCACCCGATGGTCCCAACCCCACCGACCTGTTGTTCGACGATACCTTTGATACAACCGTTTACTCTGCCTACGGCATGGTGTCCTACGACCTGACGGACAACCAGGAACTATCGTTCGCCCTGCGTTATGACCGCGAGGAGCGGGACGTAAGTAACAACGTACCCAATGTTAACAACGCGCAGATCTTCGGCGCCTTTGGTCCTGCTCCGATCAACCCCGCCTTTGATGGCAGCGGTACTGACACTATCCCCGACCGGGATGAGACCTACTCGGAACTGCAGCCCAAGCTGACCTGGCGCTGGAGCGCGACGGACAACTTCTCAACCTACGCCTCTTACGGTGTCGGCTTCCGCAGCGGTGGCTTCAACAGCATTGGTAGCCAGAACATCGTTGCCGATAACTATGGTAGCTTCGCCACGGCGCCGCAGAATATTCGCGATGACTACGACGAGGAGATCTCCACCACCTTCGAACTGGGCTTCAAGTCCGAGTGGCTGGACAGGACACTGCAGCTGAATGCCGCCCTGTTCTACACCGAGGTAGAGGACAACCAGTTCTTCAGCTTCTATGCCGGCAGCTTTGGCTTGCTGCGCGTGGTCAACAATATCGACGAAGTCACGGTTCAGGGTTTCGAACTTGATGGCCGCTGGCTGCCCACGGAATGGTTGAGCCTCTACGGTAGTTACGGTTACACCGACGGTGAAATCGACAAAAACAGAAACCGCCCCTACACCGAGGGCAACGAACTGCCCTATGCGCCAGAATCCACCGCCAACCTGGGTGCCCAGGTCAACTTCCCGATCACTGGCTCCATGTCGTTAATCGGTCGCCTGGACTGGATTTATACCGGTGAGACCTGGTTCCACACCGTCCAGGACAATTCGGGCATCATCAACTCCTTCACCGATCTGTCGGAGATCTACGGCGTGCCAGGTTTCGGCTTTGGCCCCGCTAACTTCAGCCGCTCCAGCCGTGACGCCTACGATACGATGAACCTGCGCGTATCGCTTGAAGGCGAGAACTGGGACGTGACCGCCTGGGGACGCAATATCACTGACGAGGAGTACCTGGAAGAAGTCATCCCGGCACCTGAGTTTGGCGGTTCCTTTGCCCACGACTCACTGGGCAGGACCTACGGTCTCGACCTGACCTACCGGTTCTGATCACAGTTGTTGCACACCCGTTCAGCCCCCCAGGGGGCTGAACGGTCTCACTGAACACTGTAAACAGGAGTCTGAACATGGGAAATAAAATCAAGGTCATTGTCCCTATCCCGATGGACGAAGCGGGCGTTGCCAATCGCGCCTCGCAACTGTCTGGAGACATGATTGCCCCCGGCTTTGAGGTGGAGTTTGTCGCCGTGAACTGGGGCGCCGCGCTGGGAGACAGCTACTACGACACCCTGCTCATGGACATGAGCGTCTTCGAAGCCGGCCTGAAAGCAGAAGAGGAAGGCTATAACGCGGTCTGTATCGATACGGTCAGCGACTCGGGCCTCTACGCACTGCGCTCGCGCCTGTCGATACCGGTAATTGGTCCCGGACAGGCAGCGGCTCACGCAGCGTGCATGCTGGGGCATCGTTTCTCCTTCATCACCATGTGGGACGAGTGGTTCCCGCTGTACAGGAAGATACTGTCCGAGTACAAGCTGGAGAGCCGCTGCGCTTCGCTGCGTTCTATCAAGACACGCCCTGACCTGGCGGAATTACTCGCGGGCAAGGAAGAGGTCATCTTCAAGAAGCTGGAGGCGGAGAGCCTGCGTGCAATCGAGGAAGACGGGGCCGACGTTATCGTGCTGGGCTCGACCACCATGCACCAGTCTCACGCCTACCTGCGTGATGTGCTGCCCGTACCGGTAGTTAACCCGGGTCAAATTGCCTACAAGTTCTGTGAGGTGTTCCTGGAGCTGGGCCTGACTCACAGCAAAACCGCGTTCCCGGCTCCGGAAATGCCCAATGATGCGCTGGTCCTTTCCCGCGGGCAGTAGCCGCCAACCTAATCATTAACAGGAGTAATCCTATGGCAGATCTACCTTACGAATATTATGTGGACATCGTCACCAAGCGTTACTTTGATGGTGTGGACAATCACGACATGGAAAAAGTGCTCGACTGTTTTCATGACGACGCGGTCTTGACTGAAGTTACATCAATGACTGTCCACGAAGGCCGTGATGCAGGCATTCGCACCATGTTTGAAGGCCTTTTCGCTGCCCATGACCGCATTTGGCACGGCAATTTCGTGCACACGGGGGATACCGAATCGGAAGCTATTTGTTCGCAGTTCTCTGTTGAGGTCACCCCCAAAGGTGAGAAGAACTTTTTACGCTATGAGAACTGCAACCGCTTCTACCTCAAGGACGGCAAGTTCGACCGGGTCTATGTCTATATGAGCGGCGAAAACCTGCTTAAGTAAACCACGCTCAAGCAACCTACTGGAGGACGCTAATATGCAATACCAATCATCCCTGGAGCGTGACGGACTGGTCGAACTGGCGCTGCAAAAATACTTCGCCAACGTCGACAAGAAAGACCTGGACGCCGTGCTCGACTGCTTCCATGACAACGCCATGATCACCGTACAAACCGCGTTCACCGTACACGCGGGAAAGGAGAATATACGGCGCATGTTTGTCGATTTTATGGGCGCATGGGAAACCATAATTCATCGTGATTTCACCTGCACCGTAGATGAAACCAACGGGCGTATTACTGCCTGTTTCACTGCGGAACTGACTGACAGCGAAGGCAACACCACGCTGCTCTACAACACCAACTTCTGGCGCATAAGAGAAGACAAGTTCCAGGAAGTGTATATCTATATGAGCGGCGAGAACCCGCTGACCTGAAGACCCGAAGTCCGGGAATGGGCAAACGCCAGTTGGGAGTAGTTCTGCGGCTCCCCTTTGGCGTTCCCTATCGGTCCCCGGGCGTAGGCTAAAACTCGTAATTCAGGTCGACACCAAAACGCGCCGGCTCCGCCCAGATTGTCGCCTGTTGAACATACCCATAGATAACCTGGCCCAACTGATTACGCGTCGGCACAACGCTGCCCAGCCCCAGAACTGACAGCGGGTATTCCTCATCGGTAATATTCTGGCCCCAGAATGCAACCTCCAGGGTATCGCCACGGCTGAATTCATAAGACAAAGCGAGTCGGGCATTCACGGTGTAGTAGGACGGAATTTCCAGATTACTTCTACCCGGGACTGCGGAGCCTGCCGTTGAACCTGCATAGACTGAAGACTGGTAGCGATAATCTATGTGCGCGTCCAGCGAAAACCCGTTACCGCTATAAAGCCTGCCATCAGCCGACAGTAGCACGCTGTGCTCAGGCGCATAGGGTATTACGAAAGAATCAGCAATATTGTCGCCCACCTCAAAGAAACCCTCCGCCGCGGGATTGGTCTCCGGATCAAAAACGGTGCCGGCGAGCGCCTCCACTTCTTCTATGTCAGTATCAAGGTAGGCATACTGCAAACTGGCACTCACGACCGAGGAAAGCTGCACGGTAAAATCTGCCTCCAGTCCCCGTATAGTTGCCTCGCCTGCGTTGTAACTCTGCACAATAGACGCATCAAAAGGATCTACCGCAAAAGCTGACTGCATATCATCGAACTGACTTTCGAATACGGCAACATTGGCGCGCAGTCGGCGGTCGAACCAGTAACTCTTGATGCCCGCTTCATAGGAGACCACGTCCTCCGGCTTCACGGTATTACTGAACTGGTCTACCGGGCCCGATTCGCTGGAGCCGCCTGACTTGTAGCCCGTGGCGACTTTTACGTAAACGTTGGCATCCAATGTCCAGTCGTAGGCCAGGGTCAAGGCAGGGTTAAACTTGTCGTAATCATCGCTGTTGGAGGCGTCAACCTGGGACTTGCCTTCATTGATGACGCCGCTTTCTATGGTCAGCAGATCGCGTGTCGCCTCACGCTCATCTTCCGTGTAGCGCACGCCCAGGGACAGGTGCAACGCGTCATCCAGTACAGACGGGGTCCAGGTGACCTGCCCATAAACGGCCCTGGACGTTGAGTCGGCCGTCACATCACGAGTAATGGTATTAAACGCCCCAAGAGCGGACTGTTCTCCATAGCCGTCCGAGACACCCTCCTCATCAAAGTAATACAGCCCCGCTACATAGCTGATACCCCATTCGTCATAGTCGCCGACGAAGGTGAGTTCCTGCGACAGTTGCTGCGAATCCACGCCGTTATTGGAAACGAAAGAAATGGGCTGCGGCTGCAGGAAGAAGTCAGGGTCCGTACTGGAAATGAAGCCAAAGGCTTCAGCAAAGTCCTGGTAAGCCCGCCAGTCCAGGTCGCGATACCCGGTCAGTGAGCGCACTGTCAGGTGCTCATTGACCTCCCAGCTGAAGGTCAGGCCATGGGCATAGTAGTCAGTCTTGCTCTGGCGCAGGCTAAAATCCCGATAGGCTGTTGAGCGCGGCTCACCTGCATTGTTGTGATAGGTGTTTACGCCTCCATCAGCCACAATAGGTCGCCCATTCCAGGCCGGGTTTTGATAGTAGTTTGGCGTGGAATTCAGCTCACCCTGTTCATAGAAATAGTCCATTTCCAGTTTGTCAGTGAACGCCCAGTTCACATCAAAGCGCCCGGCCCTTTGTTCTTCACTACCAAAATCTTCGCCGTTACCGGGGTTATCGACAAAGCCATCAATTGAACTGTCCAGAAACGAAAATTTCGTGGCAATACCCCGCCAGGCGGGAAGCTCGAGGGCTGTTAACGACCGGAATTCGTCTCGCGAACCGAAAGTAAACTTCTGCTTGAAACCAAATTCACCCGTTGGCTGGCGGCTGATCAGGTTGACCGCGCCCCCCGTCGTGTTTCGGCCATAAAGCGTGCCCTGGGGCCCCCTCAGAATTTCAACTCGCTCAAGGTCAGCAAGGTCAAACGTGGAACCCTGGGGCCGGGAAATATAAAAGCCGTCCTGGTAAATACCCACTGAACCATCGAGCGTGATCTGTGCCGGGTCCGACACCCCTTGTCCGCGAATAAACATAATTAACGTATTCGTGGAGGTCGGGTAAGGGGAAAACGTAATACTTGGGCTGGCTCTCGCTACGTCGTCAAAACTGGTGATACCAAGCGCTGCAATGTCCTGCCCCTGTATGGCAGAAATGGACATTGGCGTTGTTTGCATGTTCTCCGCGCGCTTTTGCGCGGTGACGATGACCTCCTCAAGGACCGCGGCTTGTGATTCGCCTGTCAGCATAGCCATTACCAGCGCCACAGATGACAGAGCATTGATTGAACGTGGATCTATTCTATCTGGCGATAACATAGGGTGATTCCTGTCTGTGATTTTATTTTTTGAAATGACGCTCTTTTCTAAATTAACGCGCTTCTTCCCTACTCCGTTTAATCCTCCGTCGGCACCTTGTAGCGATCACGGTACTGGCGATAACGCTGTTGTAATTCCTCACTGGTCCAACCAAAGTCACCTGGTTGATAGCTATGGATACCCTCTGAATGCTGAGGCCGTTGGTTCAGCCAGCTGGCCATGCGCCGGCGGTGCACCGGGTTTACTGCTTCACCAAAATGTTCGTAGATTTTTTCCAGCGTGGCTTCGGGGCGTGCCATCAAATCCTGATATTGCACATGACAACACCAGTCATCACCTGCACTGTCATCAAATGCGGCTGCACTGTTAACGGCAGTGTCTACTTTGCTTGCCCAGTACTCCCCCACTCGGCCCGGGTCAAAATCACGGGTAAGCTGAATCTGCATAGCGCTATTGAGGCTGGCAAGGGATGGCACCAGCCTTGCGGGATCCCGGTGCGTCCATATGACCCTGGCGTCCGGATATGCCCTGAGCAGTTCTGGTAAGCACCACAGGTGATTTGGGCTTTTTAGAATCCAGCTACCACTGGGTTGCGCATGTTGCAGCGCCTGGAGTAACTGCTTGTGGATAGCGTAAGCAGGAGCCATATCAGCGGTATCAAGCCATTGCCCGTAAGAGGGGGTATAAGCAATGGTCTCCATACCGATCGTGCGCATTGCATAAAGGAAGACGGCGGTGCATTCCTCTGCCAGCTTGCTGCCGAACGGGTGCATGCTGGCAAGTGTCGGGTTCATTTTGTTGAGCTGGCCTATTCTCTCGGTACACGCCGCAACACGCGGGTCCTCGTTAACGCTCGCCAGGCTGGAAGGCGGGATAGGGTTCTGGGCCTCCCATTGCATCAAGTGCCGATTGAATGGGTCGAGCCCCATTAAAATGGAAAGAATGCTGGTGCCGGTACGAGGCAGCCCCACGACAACCCACGGGCGATCAATAACCTCCTGCTGAACCTCCTGCCGCGACTCGCACCAGTCCTCCACGGCGAAATGGCTGCCAAGGGCATTGACCAGCATATTCTTTACGGCCATGCGACCGAGGAAATTTAGCGAGCCCTCCGATTCCGCAGATTCAATATAGCGAGTCATCGCCTCCGTAAGCTGCGCACCTGGTTTGCGCGAGGACCGGGCTTTGCGCTGTGCCTGCGCAACCAGCGCATCAGCGTCGAGAGTGGGCAGCTCAAGGCCCAACCCACTGAGCCCCGCGCCCAGCGCATTCAGGGAACGTAATACTGGTGAGCGCAGGCGCGCATCGCGAAAACTAACTGTCTTTGGCATCACGATCGGGAAAGCGCTGATAACAAAAAGTCATAGTGGCTCAACCTGCGCGCCACTAGTCCAGGATGACCACGGTTCGCCCCGAGGTCTTTCTTTGCTCCTGCTCTGTTAACGCCATTGCAGCATCCTCAAGCCCTACGGTTCGGCTCAGGACAGAATGAATCTTGCCCTCCTCCAGTAGCTTTAGCAGTGAACTGTGTACCTCTTCACCAATATCGCGTGTGAACATATTGAAACCAAACTCACGGATCTCGGGCGGCATGGCGCTGATATAGGCCAACATGACACCCAGTACAGAAAAATTAGCCGAGCAAAGCGGGCGCAAGGGCCTGCCTGAGAAGCCGTTTTCCTCATCATCAGCGAACCCGGCTGAGACGTAGCGACCCTCTCTGGCAATACACTTCCAGGATGGGTCTACAAACTCTCCTGCGGCCAGGTCAAGGATTACGTCTGCGCCATGGTGCCCGGTTTCTTTCAGGACTACCTGTTCAAAGGCCTCGGATCGATGATTGATAACGCGATGTGCTCCCAGTTGCCTGCAGTAACCGGCTTTTTCGTCGCTACCGACTGTCGTAAATACTTTCAGGCCATGAGCCAGGCCAAGCTGAATCGCCGCGGCGCCAACGCTACTCGCGCCAGAATGCACCAGCAAGGTTTCGCCGGAAGCGATTTTTGCGCGACGCACGAGTGACAAATAAGCGGTGTGAAAGGGAATGATAAAGGCTGCAGCTTCTGCATCAGTCATACCCGACGGCGCGTCAAAGACGGCATCCGCTTGCGCCAGGGCATACTCAGCAAGTCCGCCCGTGGCCATGACAGTTAAAGCGACAACACGTTTACCTTGCCACGCCTCTGCTCCCTCACCCACCTCTGCTACCGTGCCGCAGACATCCATGCCCAGCGTAAACGGTGGCGTCAATGGGACTGAGATCCGCCGGCCATAGCAGCGATCTATATCATTGAAATTCAGCGAGCCTGCGCCGACCTTTATCAGCACTTGTCCGGGGCCCGGCTCCGGCTTGTCAATATCGCGGACCTGAAGTACTTCAGCAGGTGAACCAACTTCAATAGCTTGCAGTGCTTTCACTTTTCTCTCCTATAGGGCCTATGCCCACTGAGAAACCAGGATTCAACGGATCGGTTTCACCTTCCCCGAAGTCCTGGTCATGGGTTCTATCAAGGCCCGGACAGCGGGCTCCAGCGTCGTGGTCAACAAGGCGCGCATCTCATCTCGATTTCTCGCCAGGTGGCTTGGGGTAAGGGCATAGGATGCAAGAATGCGCAGCACCCACTCCCCCATATACTCAATACGCTTACGATCCTGTTCATCAATCACCGGCTGGATTCCGGGCATTGCCGACAGCATTTGCACACACATCTCATGCAGATTGTCGGCTGCCATGGTTTGCGACAGCACCCATGACCCATCCGACTCTGTAAAGAGATGAGCATGCAGTGGCCGTCTGACAATCTCATCCAGCACAAAAAGTATGCCCTCGATCATGTGTTCAGAGGGATCATCTATTCCCCGCAGCTTCTTGTCGCAGGCTTCGAACATTTCCCAGGATTCCCGCGCCAGAACCGCGAGAAAAATATCGTTATGGCTTGGAAATCTTCGATACAAGGTAGCGCGGGAGACACCTGCTTCCTGGGCAATATCAGCCGCCGTCGTCTTGGCGACGCCTAACCGGAGGTAGCATGCTTTGGCGGCATTCAGGATCAGTTCCTGGCCCGGATCTTTTTCTGGCATTGCTCACAGACCTATTTGAGACATGCGACAAATAATGCCTCATGTCTCAACCAGTGGCAAGCCCATGTTCCAGCGCCTTGCGCCGCTTATTCAGCCAATAGATTGCGACCAGTGCCAACACTGCAAAAACAGCAAGCACCGGAGAAAATGAAAAGCGATCCGCCATCCACCCCATTGTCAGCGCTCCCAGCGCGGGTGCGCCCATTGCCAGCATGGTCCACAGGCTGAGCACACGGCCTCGATAATCGTCATCGACCAGGAGTTGCGCCAATGCCTGGCTGGACGTCCCCACAATCGTGGTGATCAGGCTGATGAGTGCAATCAGGGTGACCACAGCGGGCAGTTTATGCATTATTCCGAGCAGCCCGACCAGCACAGCGCCCACAGCCAGCCCGCTACTCATAATGACCAGCAATCGACCTTCCGCGCTGCCCTGTCGACTGACGACCAGGCCACCGAGAATCGAACCGGCTCCCGCTGCGGCCGTCAGTGTGGCCAGGGTGGTTGAATTACCCGACAACAGCTGGCCGGACACAGCAGGCAGCAGTTCTATGACAGTCCGGCCCAGCATGGCATTCACCAGCGTAAAGCCAAAGATCAGGCGAATACTCACGTGGTTACGCGCGTACTGCCACCCGTCTGCGAGTTGCTGGAAAAAGCTTTCGCTTATCGCCGACCGCTTCGGCCTGGGTACACCGGTAATGGCGAGGAGAAAAGGCAGCGCACCGAGCATCAACAGGCCGGCGGCTGCGAACGCAAAGATCGGTGAGCTCACTTGCAGTAGCCACGCCCCTGCTGCCGGGCCCAATATGCGCGAGGTATTGAAAATAACCGCTGAATAGCCGATGGCGCTGGGCAGGGATTCACGCGGGACGAGACTCGGTACCAGTGCCAGGCGAACAGGCGTTTGCGCCGAAGTCGCCACACCCAGGGCGATGGACAGCAATAACAATGTGGGTAACGCAAATAGCTCCAGCCACAGGGCGAGGCCAGCGGCTGCGCACAGCACAAACTGCAGAAAAATAGTCAGCACTAAACCATTACGCGGATTTATGCGGTCGGCCACAATGCCGAACAGGGGCGAAAGCACCAGGGCGGGGGCCAGCATCAGGCCAGCGACCACACCGACCCAGGTTGCTGACTCAGTCAACTCCCAGGCACTCCAGCCCAGCAGGAACCTGAGCGCCCAGCCGCCCAGCGTCGAGCAAATCGCTGCGGGGAAGTAGCGGCGGTAAGCCCGGCTGCGAAATGCCGATTGATGAGGCATCGTCTAGTGCACCCGCGGCGGGTCGATACGATACGGGCTGCCGGAGGGGTACACGTAAGCGATCAAGTCGGGGCTGATTCTGTAGCGATCATCAATGTCCATGGGAAGATACTAACAAGTTTGGTCGCTTGACTGCCCATGGCCCTTGGGCTTGTTTGGTAATATAAACGCCCTGGCGACATCTCGCTGAGTCCGCAGACCGGACTGCTGCTATGATTCCAGACGACATAAAACCGGGACAGAAACCCCTATGCCCATCAGCGCAGAGCTGCAAGCGATCATCGATGCCATCCCCGCGGATTTCGCCGATCCGGAAGCGGACTACCTGGACGTGCGCAGGATGTTTGCACCCTTTCACAGCCAGCCAGTCAGTGCACAGCTCAACGTTGCCATTAAAAACTACGGTGGTGTTCGTTGCGGGGAATACCGCCTGCCCGGCGTAGCCGATAAACTGACCGCATTCCATTGCCACGGTGGCGCTTTCGTCTCCACCCCGCTGGATGAGTATCACTTTTACGCGGAAACGATTGCGCGCCAGGCGCAGTGCAAAGTCGTCATGCCGGATTACCGCCTGGCACCAGAGCACGTGTACCCCGCCGCGCATGATGATTGTTTTAACGCTTACAGGGCCTGCTTGAAAGCGGTGTCGCCCCGGAAAGTATCGTGCTTTTCGGCGAATCCTGCGGTGGCAGCCTGGCCCTGGGTTTACTGCTAAAGCTTCGGGACGAGCGCCTGCCGATGCCCGCCTGCTTCATTTCACTCACCGGTTGGTTTGACCTTTCCGTGTCAGGAGAGCCGGTTTCGGGGCGAGACCCATTCCTGACCCCGCAGTGGATACGAAACCGGGGACAGGACTACCTTGCGGGACAACTGAAACTCGAAGACCCCAGGGTCTCGCCGGCCTTCGCCGATTTGAGCGAGCTACCACCGATGTACCTGCAAGTCGGTGAATGCGACACCGTTCGCGAAGGTGCACTGCTTCTCGCCACCCGCGCAGCGCGATCATCCGTGGCGGTGACCATGGATGCCTGGCCGGGAATGATTCAGGGGTGGCACGGTCTGGTGAATGCAGGTGTACCGGAAGCCATTCTCGCCTGGGAAAAAATCAGGGCCTACATTGTGCAAACCACTGCAACCGATACTTGCTAGGGGGCTTGCATACCCAACAGCGCCACTAGCGATGCAATCCCCTGTAAGTCAGGCTTGGCCATGGCCCGCCCGGAATCTGACTGCGCATACAGCCATGCAACAGAACGCTCCGGAATTGCCAACAGGTCCTCTTCGCAGCGAATCGCGATGTCGTCGTCCGCCTGCAGATTCTCAGCAATGGAGAAGCCGGCGCGCTCTTCGAACCGCGCTTCTTCTTCGGGGGTCAGGACGATGAGCTCATCGTAGAGTTCACTGTGAAAGCGTAGCGGCTTGCCGCTGAGTTGTTTCAGCCTCGCCACCACTCGACGATCCCGTTCCGCCTGTGACGGGTAGAACATGCGGTAGACATACAGCAGCTGAATCGCAGGTAATGAAAGACCTTTATTTACGTCGAACACAGCGCCGTCACTGACAGGCTCGATGCCCATCTGCTGAAGAAAGTGCAGCACCACGTCGCCTTCGGGAAACTGCCCGCTGTCATACTTATAGGAATGCACGTTCTCGGCACCAAATACGCCGTCCTGCAATTCAAGCGTATGGATATAAGCCAGCGGAAATTTCTGTTTCAGGGTTGTAGCGCCGTGTTTCAGTTTTTCCTGGAATGCACTCTCCATGCGGGATTTAACCGGCCGAAAGTACTGGTGAAGGCTTACCCTCGTAAAAAAAGGCGCGACGCAATCGTGTAAAGCGCGCAACTCTTCACCATTAAAAGTGCCAATAGCTTCGGCAGAGAGAATACAAAGGGGTGCAGTCGACTGGGCCGATTGCTCTGCCAGCAAAGCCCTGGCACGCTCACGCATCGCAGTGCTCTTAACCGCACCCAGTTGCCGGTGGCGAAATGCAGGTAACGTTGCGAAGTCGTGTTTGAAAGCCTGCAGCATCCAGGGAGAAGCGTTCGGCTTACCCCTGTTCAGGTAGTGAGTAGCGCCCAGGCGCGATTGATGATCGAACAGGTAACGCTGGATAGCTGAAGACCCGGTCTTGTGACTTCCGGCATGAATAACTAGGTGATTCTGCTGCACTTCCTGCTGCACTACCTGTTGCACCACCTGTTGCCGTGCATCACCGCCATCACCCGCCCTGCGACTCCAGGTTCACGTAATTCTCCTGCTTGAATCCGGGCGTGCAGACACAGAGAAACACCAGGTCCTGCTCACCGGTATTAGTGATGCACTGGCTTTCACCTGCGGCAATGGTCACCACGTCCAGCTCGCCGACCTCCTTCGGCTCTGTGCCTGCCAGCTCCACCTGCCCTTCGCCGGTGAGGATCACATAACGCTCCCAGGTTCCACGCAGGGCATGTAACTGGGTGGTCACACCTGGCTCTACCCTGGCGCGGGCAATGGAACAGCCTTCGTCCAGCGGCGAGTTGTGCAGTTCCAGAATGTGGCATTGCTCCGAGGTGTGAAACTCAGCCTCCGGGTTGTAACGGGAAATCATGTCAGTGCAATCTCCTTGAAAGTGTCGCTATGAATGCAGTCACTGCGCCTTCGAGTCTTTTGACGCCGGGCAATCCGCAGCCTGTGCTTATGGTGCCTGGTCAGACCCGGGACCAGCCAGTACCCAGCTGCAAAGCCGGCGGGTGGCTGTAACTACATTGGGGCAATACAGATCGAGAAAGCCCTCATCCAATGGTTCATCCGGTGCAAGCGTATCCATCGCCTGCAATATCCGGGCCCCGTCGAAGTCAACATAGGCCAGTCTCGCGATCAGTTCATCAGGCTGGCAGCCAAAATCCGAGCCCGGCAGTATCGCCACGCCAGTATCCTCCAGTAGTTTCTCACATAGCTCAGCACTGGTGCGGATGCCGCGAGCGTGAATTTGCGGCGCCACCGCTGAAAAGTCAGGCAACAGGTAGAATCCGCCCTCGGGGGGCAGCGTGCTGATGCCGCTGGCGTTCAGCTGGGCAGCCACCCACTGACCGAGCGCGCTTAACACCCGACGGCACCGGGACAGGTACTGCTCGATATCGCTGCCGCCATTGAAAGCCCTGACCGCGGCATACTGAATCGGTGCCGAGGTGCTGGTATACGTCTCGCTGGCAACGCTGGCCATGGCCTGCAGTAGCCAATGCAATTCGCGCGGAAATGTAAACGTACCCAGTCGCCAACCACCAGCACCGCACCACTTCGAAAGACCGGAGCTGATGATCGTACCCTCCGGGTACCACCTGGAGATGCTCATGTGCTCTCCCAGGTGATGCGTTTCACCATAGATTTCATCACTCAGTATGATCAGCTTGTGCTTGCGGGCAACGTCGGCAATCGCCTGTAATTCCGACCACTGTAGGTGCGACCGGTGGGGTTGCAAGGGTAGTTGAGAATAACCAGGCGAGGCTTGCCCGAATCAGCACGGCAGTGTGCGTCAAGTTGTTGCGGGCTCATTTGCCAATTGTCATCCCGCTGACTTCGCAGCATGTCCACGTGGCGGCCAATGATGCGCGCCTGCGGCGCATAGCTTACCCAGGCGGGCGTGGGAATAAGCACGTCACCGTAGTATGCCAACTGCAGCAAGAACATAAGTTCTTTGCTTCCGGGACCAACCAGCACGTCCTCTGCCGTCACCTGGAAACCGTCACGCTGGCGGTGATAGGTCGCCACCGCTTCGCGCAGCGCCAGCAAGCCAGTCACCGGCAGGTAGTCCTTCTGGTGGGCATTGACTTTCAGTTGTTCGACCACACACTCCGGCACCGGGAAAGGCGACTGCCCCAATCCCAACTTGAGAATGTCGCGGCCTTCGCGCAACAACTCATTGCAACGCTCGTTAATGGCCACCGTCGCAGAACGGCGCATGCCGCGCACATTCAGGTTGATATGAACATCCGGGGTCGAAGCATTACTCATGGTATTGTTTTTCTTGAGTTTGGCAGATGATCGGCATGGTCGACCTCGCTGCAGAATCGGTCAACGTAAATAGTGCGGCATACTCATTACCGCTGGGAGCAAAAGCATGTAACCGGCCGCACTCGATCCTGCCGCTGCGGTCATCAAGCTTGCGCGCCAGGAATTACAACATAGTGGACCGATCGCGGTTGCAGGCCCGTCCCGCGGCGCAGGCCGTTGTGTCCACACCGGCAAGGCGTTAGGGTGAAAAACTAGTGTATGAAGAAGCCGGTGATGGCCCAGCCAGCATCGATGATCATCAATAGATCTCTCAGCGATGCCAACTGCTCCATGGCACTTGATAACAAGACAGGCAGATTGCGTAGGCGCCAGCGCAAGACAAAATAAGGATTCAGTCGATGCCACTGAGATGGAAGACACTGCTGCTCGCGCTCATGGCCAGTGCCACCGCGCTGGCCGCCCCTGTGGATCAACAGCGCCTGCGAAGCGCCGCGGAGGATAGCGCGAACTGGCTCACCCATGGCCGGGACTGGCAGGAGAGCCGGTTCAGCCCGCTGGCGCAAATCAACACCGGGAACGTCCGTGAACTCGGTCTCGCCTGGTACGCGGACTTGCCCGACACGCGCGGCTTGCAGGCGACACCACTGGTGGCAGACGGGGTCATGTACATGACCGGGAACTGGAATGTGACCCGCGCCTTTGATGCCGCCACGGGCACACTGCTCTGGGAGTACGACCCGGGTGTAGACCGCAAGCGCGCCAAGCTGTTCTGCTGCGGCGTGGTCAATCGTGGCGTCGCCCTGTGGGATGATATGGTTATTCTCGGCACCCTGGACGGCTTCCTGGTGGCCGTGGACAGAGCCACCGGTGACGAACGCTGGCGTACCCTGACCATAGACCAGAGCAAAAACTACTCCATTACCGGGGCCCCGCGGGTCATCGCCGACGGCATAGTGGTGATCGGTAACGGCGGCTCCGAGTACGGCGTGCGCGGTTATGTCAGTGGCTACGATGCCCAGACCGGGGAGCAGCTGTGGCGTTTTTACACCGTACCCGGCAATCCTGCAGACGGTGTTTGAAACACCCCAGATGGAGAAGCCGCGGCAAGCTGGACGGGGCAATGGTGGACCATGGGCGGGGGCGGCACCGTGTGGGACTCCCTGGCCTACGACCCGGAACTGGATCTGCTTTACGTGGGGGTAGGCAATGGCGCACCGCACAATCGTGAGATGCGCAGCCCCGAAGGCGGAGACAATCTCTTCGTCGCCTCCGTCATGGCGCTGCGTCCACGCACCGGCGAATACGTTTGGCACCACCAGCAGGTACCCGGGGAAAGCTGGGACTACACGTCCACCCAGCAAATGGTTCTCGCGGAAATTTCCTGGCAAGGCAGGGAACGTAAAGTATTGATGCAGGCGCCCAAGAACGGTTTTTTCTTTATTTACGATCGCGCGACCGGTGAATTGCTCTCCGCAGAGCCCTTTGCACCTGTTAACTGGGCCAGCCACTACGACCTGGACACGGGGCGCCCTGTAGAGACCCCCGGCGCTCGCTATGAGGACGCACCCTTCAGGTTGGTGCCCAGTGGTATCGGCGCCCATAACTGGCACTCCATGGCCTGGCACCCCGGCACCGGCCTGATGTATATCCCCACCCAGGTAAATAGCCAACCCATGGAACGGGAGGAGACCTTCGACTGGTACGAGGGCCACTGGAACCTGGGCTACAAGGTTCCCGTGTCACCCATCAACAATATGATTACCCGGGCGGTAATGAAGCGGATGATGAGCAGCCACCTGCTGGCCTGGGACCCGGTAGCGCAGCGCGAGGCATGGCGTGCACCCACACCCTGGATGGGCAATGGTGGCGTGGTCGCCACCGCTGGCGACCTGGTGTTCCAGGGGCAGGTCGACAACCTTTTCCGGGCCTACGACGCCGAGAGCGGCGCTCCGCTGTGGCAGTTTGACGCACAGCAGGGGATCATGGCCGCACCCATCAGCTACGCCGTGGACGGTGTTCAGTACATCAGCGTGCTCGCTGGGCGCGGCGGCGGCTTAAGTATGGCCCTGGGACTGGGTGCGGAAAGAGAGAGCCACCAGCGAAGACTGCTCACCTTCAAGCTGGGCGGCACGGCCCTGCTACCGGCCATTGAAGTGCTCCCGGACCAGCGCGAGGCACCGCCGGCGTATGACGAGAGCAGCGTCGAGCGCGGCGGAGAGCTGTATGCACGCTTCTGCCTGCGCTGCCACGGGCCCATGGCGATCGCCGATGGCAGCGTGCCCGACCTGCGCCGTCTGGAGAATCACTGGTATGACAGTTTTGACGATGTGGTGCTCAATGGCCGGATGCAAGGCATGGGCATGCCGCGTTTTGATGACGTACTGACCGAACCGGATGCCGCAGCGGTAAAGAGCTATATTCTAAGCAAGGCCCACGAAGACTGGGCCAATCATCGTTCCAGCGCCTGGTGGCTGGCGATCAAGCAGTGGTGGGCAGAATTGGTGGCCTGGGTGATCGTGGCGCTGATGTAGGGACGGGAGCTGAACAAGGGCAAGGGCAACATTTTCAGGACAAATCGTGTATGGTCTGCGACGCTCAAAGCTTGAGTGCACAGGACCAAACAGACAGGAACCAGGCGATACGATGGCCAGAACAGCACCCCGCATGCTTTCAGTGGTCCAGACCCAACAACTCACTCCCAATATGATCCGTGTGGTCTTTGGTGGTGAAGCGCTTCAGGATTTCCCGCCGGGTCGCGAGAGCGGCTACATAAAACTTCACTTTCCGCCCGAAAAACGCCGTATCCTCCCTCTACCGGGACGCAGCAAACCGCGACTGCGGACTTACACCATTCGCGCTTTCGACCCAGAGTCGCGGCAACTGACTATCGATTTTGTGGCGCACGGCGACAACGGCCCGGCTTCTGCCTGGGCACAGCGCGCCAGGGTGGGCAGCACTATCGCTACCACGGGTATGGGTGCGAAAAAGCTGGTGGACATGGATGCCGATTGGTTCTTTATCACCGGCGACATGACCGCGCTCCCTGCCATCAGCGTAAACCTGGAGCAAATGCCAAGAGACGCCAGGGGTTATGCCGTGATTGAAATTATGCAGGCTGACGATCAGCAGACGCTGGATGCTCCGGCAGGGGTCGAGTTGCACTGGGTAGTCAACCCCAATCCGGATCAGCCAAACAGCCTCCTGGCTGACACCGTGATGGCACTGCCCTGGCAGGAGGGCAACGTGAATGTCTGGGTCGCCACGGAGTTCAGCACCATGCGCAGGCTGAGGCGCTATTTCAAGCAACAGCGCGGGGTAGAGCGAGGTGATATCTACGCCAGCAGTTACTGGAAAATGGGAGATACCGATGAGGGGAACAAACGCGCCAGGCAACAAGACAAGCACGAGGACGCCTAGGCCAGCCACCCATATCCAAGGCGTCTGACGACCCGTCATCTGAACACGGCACAAACGCGTATACTTCATAACAGGCAGACCGTTATAACGACCTCTCCACGACCGCCACACCACACCCAACAGGAGACGCCACCCACATGACTGATGTTGCTCTCTTCCCGATTCCTGGCGCAGTATCCTTTCCCGGCGTACCGCGAGCGCTTCACGTTTTTGAGCCACGCTACCGGCAAATGGTCAAGTACTGCATTGACGAGCAGTTGCCTATAGGCGTTTGCCACACCCGCAAGTTGATCCACGCGAACGACACAGGCCAAACCCGTGAAGAAGCGCTGAACAACAACCAGTCCACCTACCAGCCTGAGCAGGTGCTCTCCGCAGGGCCCGTCGAGTTACTCCAGGAGCTCGACGACGGCCGCATGCTGATTCAGGTCAAGCCGGATCGCCGCCTGAAGCTCGCCGCGGAGAAGCAGACCCTCCCTTTCAGTATCTGGAAATGCGAAGACCTTCCGGACAAACCCGTTGAGGAGAGCCAGCGGGAAGCACTGTCGCAGACCAAGGCCAAAATTCTGCAACGACTATTGGTCCTGAGCCACGAGTATCCGGATATCAAGGACACGCTAGGCGGCGACTATTGGCAGACCATGTCAGCCGAAGAGTTCAGCTTCGCCGTGACGGGGATGATCGGCATGCCCGCTGAGATCGCCCAGGCGTTACTTGAACAGACTGATCCCCAGCAACGCCTGGACGACATTCTGGAGATGATCAATGGCATACGCCGGCAGTAAACTGGTAACCCGAGCGCTGCGACCCCTACTAGCACTGCTTCTGCTCACACCGACGCTGGCGTTGGCCCAGGACTCCGGCTTTGGTGGCGCACCTCGCGACCCGGATGGGCGCTTTACCAATCTTGCCGGAGAACTGGGTCACGGCAGCGCTGCTGTCCGCATTCCCTTTTTTCTGCGCCGGCTAGGCACCTACTTCCGCGACAATGACGGTGCACCACTGCGCGTCGACAACGACGGTTTGTTTCTGCAGGAAAACGCCCGCCACAGCGTACCCACGGTGACCTGGGTTGGCCATGCCACCCTGCTGGTGCAGGTGGGTCACGTCACTTTTCTCACCGATCCGATCTGGTCGGACTGGCCCAGCCCGGTGCCGATGATAGGGCCGCGACGTTACGTGGAGCCGGGTATCGCCATAACAGACCTGCCGCCGGTGGACTTTGTCGTCATTTCCCACAACCACTACGATCACCTGGACATCCCCACGCTTAAAGCGCTGTCGGCGCAAGACCCGGGGACCGTGTTCTATGTGCCACTGGGGAACGGCCACCTGCTGCGCAAGAACGGAGTGAGCAATGTACAGGAAATGGACTGGGGACAGACTATGCAACATGCCGGTGTTACCGTGCATTGCCTGCCATCGCAGCACTGGAGCAAGCGCTCGCTAAACGATGACCACAAGGCGCTGTGGTCCTCGTGGGCGGTCACCAGTGACCAGGGTAAGGTCTTTTTTGCCGGGGACACCGGCTACTTCCCTGGCTTCAAGGACATAGGCGAACACCTGGGGACGATCGACCTGGCCATACTGCCTATAGGGGCCTACGAGCCCAGGGCGATGATGCAGGCCTCCCACATGAATCCGGAGGAGGCGGTTCAGGCGGCAGTCGACCTGGGGGCGCGGCGAGCGCTTGGCATGCACTTCGGCACCTTTGATCTCTCTGATGAGCCGCTGGATGAACCCCCGCGACGCTTCCTGCAGGCGGCCACGGATACGGGCCTGGGCACTGAATCGGCCTGGATATTAAGCATTGGTGAGACGCGCAGGTTCGCCGACGCAAGCGCCCCACTCACTGCGGCAGTACAGACAGTTCACCCAGGCAGCGTCGGTGGCGCAAGCCCTGCAACAAGTTTGCAGAAATAAATTCACCTTACCGCTAAGCTAACTTCTGCAGGCCACAATAAGAGCGCCTCAAGCGGGGGTAACAATCATGCAGAACGCGCAATGGATAGAAATATTTCGGGCAGCCGGGCTGCCACATGATTTGACGGAGAGTGTTGAGCAGATGCTTTGTGCCGCCGACGCCTTGCGGCCTGTTTACCCGCCCGAACTTCTTTACCAGATCAATTTCGGCGAGCGCGTGGTGCTGCGTGAGCTAATTGAACCGGATAAACACGAGAGCCACTGGTGGCAAACCGGTTTGTTCTTTATCCGCCAGGGCATTGCCGGGCAGCCGGCCCTGCAACAGGAGTATGGCGCGCTGCTGGATGCTCTGCAGTTACAGCTAATCTCGCGACTGGGGCCCTATGAAGAGGTCAGCCTGCGCGAGATCACCGAGGACACTGTCACCGGCATCTGCCTGCTCAGCGAGCTGTTGCTCGGTTATATCGACCACGAGGAAGGCCCGGGGGAATTTTACCGGGGCCTGGGTTTTGTTGAGACAGGCGAGATCGACGAAGGCGAGATCATTATGCGCCTTGCGTTATAAGCACGCGCTAGCGAACGTTTAAAGGGGCTTTACCCCAGGGCGTAACGGTCTCACCGAATTTCGCCTGGAAATCTTCGGGCAGTTCCTCGGTCATATCCAGTGTAGCGGCAAGGCGGCCCATGCCCACGTAGAGCGCCAGGTGCAACAACAGCTCCATGACCTGGGCCTCGGTAAAGTACTCTCGCAGCGCGGCAAAGCGCTCATCGTTAATTGACAGGTGATCTGTAGCGAACCGATCAGCCACATCGATTGCAGCGCGCTCAGCCGGGGTCAGGTCTGCCGCTTCCTGTGGTTTTTCCAGCGAGCACACCAGTTCTTCATCGACCACGTCGGCGGCACTGGAATAGCGGATAGCCATGCAACTGCGGCATTGATTGTGAAATGCCACGCGCAACCTGACCAACTCGGTAAGCCGCTCCGGCAACGTGCGGTTCATGGCAATTGCCGCGCCAAAACCGATAGCGCCCTTGGCCATCTCCGGGCTGTGGGCCAGCATCCGGGTGATACCCTGTTCTATCACCGTGGCGGTGTCGCCCCCGGTCATGGCGACCAGTTCCGGGTCCCATTGCTGTACTGGAATTTTGCTGATTCGGCTCATTGCATTACTCTCCTTTAAAACGCTTAAGTGGCATGGCTGGCGCTCACGTACCTGGGGGCCGCCCGCAAAAACAGCACACCCCCCAGTAACACCAGCGACAAACTGATCGCCATGGCATAGCGCAGGCTGTCGACACCAAAGCCTGGCTCCAGTGCATCGCTGAGCATACCAATCACCAGCGGCCCAAGACCCATACCCACCAGGTTAAACATAAACAGGAAGATTGCCGCCGCCTGGGCGCGCATATTGCCCGGCGCCAGTGTTTGTATCGCCGCATATGTAGGGCCGATCCAGAAGGCAGCAACAACACCACCGAGCAGGGTGAAGACGATGGCAACAGGCACCATGGATTCACCTACCGCGAACTGCTGTGACTCGGGCCAGAGCAGGAAACCCAGCATCAAGGGCGCGGTGGCAAAGGCACCAGCGGCGGGCAGCCATAACTGCCAGCGTGGATCGCGCTTGCTCAGCCGGTCACAGAGAATACCGCCGGTCACGGCGCCAACAATCCCGCTGAGGGCCCCGGCACCACCGAGCAGAAACCCGGTCTCGACCAGGCTCAGGCCATGGGTGCGCATCAGGAAACTGGGTGACCAGGTGCCCAGTCCATAGGCCGCTAATGCGGTCGTCGCACCCGCCGTGGCGATCAGGGAAAAGCCAGGCAGGGCCCAGATATGCTTGATGTCGGCCAGCATACTGGTAGTGCCAAGGGGCGTCTCACGCGCAGGCTCTTTAACCGTCAGCGCAACCAGCAGGCCTACAACAACACCGGGAATGCCGAAGAAAATAAACGCCATGCGCCAGCCATACTCCGCGGCGATCAAGTGCACCGCCGAGCATGCCGATCAGGATGCCGAACTGGGTGCCCGTCGCATGAATGCTCAATGCCGTCGCGCGGTTCTGTATGGGAAAGTAATCGGCAATAAGGCTGTGAGACGGGGGCGTACCGCCCGCCTCACCAACACCCACGCCAATCCTGGCCAATGCCAGCTGCCAAAAGCTGCCGGCCATCCCGCAGAGCGCCGTCATGGCACTCCACAGCCCCACGGAAATGGCAATCACGTTGCGGCGTGACCAACGGTCGGCGAGTCGCGCCACTGGCACGCCAAGGCTGGCGTAGAAAAGCGCGAAGGCAAAACCGCTGAGGAAACCCATCGCCGTATCACTGGCGCCAAACTCAAGCTTGATAGGCTCCAGCAGAATTGTGATCAGCTGCCGATCGACGAAGTTCAGGATGTAGGTAATCCACAGGATAAAGAGCACGTAGGCGCGGTAGTTGGGACTGAAAGCAGAAGCGTTCACAAGACTGGAATCCAAAGACTGCAGCGATTACAGCTGTTCAAGTGCTTCATCCAGCATCTTGACCAGGGCGTCACGGTCATAGCTGTAAGGCTGGTCGTGATTCATTTCCGCCATTTCCTGTAACAACTTCCTGATGGTGACTTCTGCTTCACGCTGATTGGGCACCACCATGTAGCGTGGCTTGGGCTGCTCATTGACCAGGGCATCCAGCACCGCCCTGGCCACAGCGATGGGGTCGGCCATGGGGTCCCGGTCCGCAAAGCGCTGCATACTTGAGGTCATCTCTTCCTTGAACAGGGAACCCTCGTAATCAAGGCCCCTGCCCTGGGCTTGCTTTAGAGCGCTCTCACCTATCTTTGATGCATAGTTGCCCGGTTCAATCGCGACCACTTTAACGCCCACCCTGGCCATTTCCATGGCTAGCGAGTCGCTGTAGGCCTCCATCGCATGCTTACTCATACTGTAGGGCCCCGACAAGACGCCAGAGAGCACGCCAGAGATGGAACTCATATTAATCACCCTGCCCTTGCTCTGAATGAGCAGTGGTGCGAAGGCTTTGGTAATCCGATAGGGGCCGTAGATGTTCACATCAAAGAGAAAGTCCAGTTGCGCTTCCTCAACTTCGATCAAAGGCTGCAGAATGGCGACACCCGCGTTATTGACCACGGCGTATAGACCCCGCTCGCCCCTGGTGACCTGCTTAACGGCAGCCTCAATATCGCCAGGCTTGGTCACGTCAAGGCGCACGGCCTCGACATTCTTCATGGCATCCAGCCTATCCAGGTCTTGCTGTTTGCGCGCGCCGGCATAGACGAAAAACCCCTCAGCAGACAACAACTCGGTGGTGCGTTTGCCGATCCCTGAACTGGCGCCGGTCACCAGCACCGCTCGCAGTTCCGCTGCCTGCACGGCAACGGGCAACAACAGCGCCATCACCACCAGAAAAATTCGCTTGTACATTATGCTGACCTCAAACGCGCATTTTTATTGATAACTGACCTTAGCCAGTATGCAGGCGAATACAAGTTTTATAAACGCCCTGACCGGCCTGATTGGCCAGCGGGTGCCAATTGAGCAAAGAGCGTGTTTAACTAGTTGCCATGAATGCACTGCGCATCGACTCCGCCAGCAAACACTACGGCGACGCCGTCGCCCTGGACAATGTCTGCCTGGCATTTCCAGACGGCGTAATCACTGCCGTGATCGGGCCCAGCGGCTGCGGTAAATCGACATTACTCAAATTGTGCAATGGCCTGATTCGCCCGGACCAGGGCCAGGTCAGCCTGTTCGGCGAGGCAATCGACTACAGCAATCTCCCGCCGCTGCGCCGCCGACTGGGGTATGCGGTGCAGGGAACAGGGCTGTTTCCGCACCTGACCGCCCGCCAGAATATCGAACTGCTGGCTAAACTCGAGCACTGGAGCCCCGGCGACACCCATGAGCGCAGCGAGCAATTGATGGCATTGACCCGGCTCGAACCCGCGCAAATGGACCGCTATCCGCACCAACTTAGTGGTGGTCAGCAGCAGCGGGTGGGGCTATGCCGGGCGATGATGCTGCGCCCGGAAATTCTGTTGCTCGATGAGCCCTTTGCGGCTATCGACCCCATCACCCGGGAGGAAATACAACGTCAGCTACTGACGCTGCACCAGGCCGAGCCAACCACCGGGGTGCTGGTCACCCACGACATGAGCGAGGCGCTGATTCTGGCCGAGCACATTGTCATCATGAGTGGCGGGCGCGTCCTGCGCAGCGAAAACCGGGACGCCTTACTGCACCGTTATCCAGGATAAGCAGCCGCAGTCACTGCTGCGCGACCTGCTCGCGGAGGCGGGTTCATGAAGCGCCTCTATCAGCTTGCTCTACATTGCCTTATGTTTCTTGTGGTTGTCACCCCGACAGGCACAGGCAAGCGAGCCGCCCATTGGTGTCGGTTCCAAGACCTTTACCGAGAGTTACATTCTGGGAGAGTTGGCCGCGCAACTATTGGAAAGCGAAGGCTTCAGCGTCGACCGTAAACTGGGGCTTGGCGGCTCCCTGGTCGCCTATGAAGCATTAAAGGCGGGCTCCATCGACCTCTATCCAGAATATACCGGCACACTGACCCAGGCCGTGCTGGGCGACCCCGACATGAATCAACAACAACTGGCCAGGGCGCTACAGGCGGAAGGCCTGCAGATGCAGGTGATGCTTGGCTTTGACAATAGCTATGCCATCGCCGTAGCCGGACCGCTGGCACGTGCGTCAGGGCTGACCGCCGTTAGCGAGCTCGCTGACAAGCCCGGGTTGCGTGCGGCGTTCTCACATGAGTTCCTGAACCGGGAAGATGGCTGGAGGGCACTGCGACAGGCATACAAACTGCCCCAACAACCCACCGGCATCGAACACGCGCTTGCCTACAGTGCTATCGAGGCCGGCCAGCTCGATATGACCGACGCTTACACTACGGACGGAGAGCTGGCCGTCAGGGACCTGGTGCTGCTGGAAGACGATCGCAACTTCTTCCCCGCCTACAATGCCCTGCTGCTGGCCAGGGCCGACCTGCCCGACAGGGCGGCACAGGCGCTGGCACGCCTGGCTTCGCTCATAGATGAACCCACCATGCAGGGCCTGAACTATGCGGTGGCCAATGGCGGAGAGTCGCCGGCCTCTGGTGGCCAGCGGCTTCCTGCGCGAGCAGGGACTGGTAGCAGGCGCTTTACCGACGCAGGAAAGCCGCAGCCAGCGTGTTCTTGGCTACACCCTCACGCATCTCAAACTGACCGGTATCGCCCTGGCGCTGGCCTGTGCTGTGGCCATTCCGCTGGCACTGGTGCTCTCACGTTTCGACGCTGCCGCGCGTGCGCTGCTGTACATAAGCGGCCT
Organism: uncultured Gammaproteobacteria bacterium; assembly: GCA_963845135.1. GTDB lineage: Bacteria > Pseudomonadota > Gammaproteobacteria > Pseudomonadales > Halieaceae > Halioglobus. The sequence goes on from CAWJQW010000019.1 coordinate 112,517, forward strand.
GATACAAACCATTCCGGCGCTGGCACTGCTGGCATTGATGATCCCCCTTGTCGGCCTGGGGGAGACGCCCGCCATCATCGCGCTCTTTCTCTATTCGCTGCTGCCGATCATTCGTAACACGCTCACCGGCCTCTTCAGTGTAGACCCGCTGGTCAGCCAGGTCGCTACCGGCATGGGGCTTACCGACATGCAACGCCTGTGGCACATTGAGTTGCCATTAGCCATGCCGACGCTGCTGGCCGGTGTGAAAACCGCCGCTATTGTCAGCATCGGCACGGCGACACTGGCCGCATTTGTCGGCGCCGGTGGCCTTGGGGAGCCGATTATCACTGGCCTGAACCTGAACGATAACCGCCTGATACTGGAGGGGGCACTGCCTGCTGCCGGCCTGGCCATTGCTGCGGAACTGTTATTTGAATGGATCGAACGCGCCTTTATCCCTGCACATTTGCGTGATTGATAGCGATACCGCGATGGGCCGTGGAAAAGCTGCTATCCTTTCCATCACCTGAGCGAGCCCACGGGCAGAAAAGATCATCTCCACTTTATTACCAGCGCAGCGAATGCTTGCCTTCACCGGCGCTCCGGGCAGCGGAGCGATGGCACACGGTAACCCCTGCCTGGTCGTCCCTGCAGAGTATTTACCTGACACTGCTCCTGTCGCCCCCGGGGTCACCCGCTGTGCTACCTGGCCAGTGGGCCCACTGCGCGCGGGCGTGCAGTGCTGGGGACCATCGGGGGAGAAAATACAATGCTGTGGTCATGGACTGTTGAGCTGCGCCGCACTTTGGCAGCAGGCATGGGGAGAGCCCGGCGTGCTGCTGGCAGGCGAACAGGAAATACCCTGCAACGCCCAACAGAGCATCAACTGGTTGGCATTTCCAACGCTTGCCATAGAAGCCGTGGACGTACCCGGCTGGGCGGAAGACATCCTGGGGCTGCGGCCGCAGCGCGCGGCGGTAGCCGGCCCGGAAGATGGCTACCTGGTCCTGGAGACGGCGGCAAATAACAACCTGCCCGAAGCAAGCCCACCCGGCGACGCGCTGGCAACTTATACGCGCCGCGCCCTGATTTTGACCTGCCGCACCACTGCATCTGCCAGCGGGGAAGACATTCACTACCGCTACTTCGCGCCCCAGTACGGCACAGCTGAAGACATCGCCACCGGTTCTGCCATGCGGGTGCTGGCAGCCTACTGGAACACCCGCGGGGCCGGGGCGGCGCTGTCCGCCCTGCAATGCTCCGCCGAGGGTGGTTGGCTGCTAAGCCGCCTTGAGGGAGACCTCACCTGGATTGGCGGACACGTAGAGCCGCAGACACGGAACGACGCGCTATGAGTGCAGAGCTGCTGGAGAAATACCGCGCCACTCGCGCGCAATCGCTGTCTTTTTGCGACCCCTTGATGCCGGAGGACTATGGCCTGCAGGCAGAAGCGTTCACCAGCCCACCAAAGTGGCACCTCGCCCATACCACCTGGTTCTTCGAGACCTTCCTGCTGAAGCCATTCCTGCCTGAATACAAAACGCCCGAGCCACGTTATGAAGTACTGTTCAACTCCTACTACAACGGTATCGGGGAACAGTTTCCACGGCCGCGCAGGGGGCTGCTCTCGCGGCCAACGACGGCCGAAGTCAGGGCGTATCGCCGACATGTCGATGCAGGGATTGAACGACTGCTGGCTGAACCTGAGCACCCTGACCGCGAGGCTATCGTCGAACGGATCATTCTTGGCATAGAGCATGAAAGGCAACACCAGGAGCTGTTTTTTACCGACCTGAAATACTCCCTGGCGGTGAATCCGCTGATGCCAACTTATGTCGAACGCAGCGTTGGCAACGCCATGGAAACAGCGCCGCTAACCTGGCACACCTTCGAAGGTGGCCTGGTGGAAACCGGTTTTAGCGGTGACGGCTTCTGTTTCGACAATGAACTGCCCAGGCACAGGGTCTTCCTGCAGCCCTTTGCACTGGCCAATCGCCTGGTCACCAATGCAGAATTCAGCGAATTCGTCGAGGACGGCGGCTACCAGCGACCGGACCTGTGGCTGGCAGACGGCTGGGACAGCGTCCAGAGCCAGGGCTGGAAAGCGCCCTTGTATTGGCGGCAACGCGATGGCGAGGCGCTGGAATATACGCTGCACGGACTGCAACCGCGCTCATCCGCCAATCCTGTCTGCCACATCAGCGGCTACGAGGCAGACGCCTACGCGCGCTGGGCCGGTGCTCGCCTGCCCACCGAGCACGAATGGGAACTGGCCGCGGCCGGGGCAGCTCTTCCTGCAGGTGGCGTGGATACCGGCCACTATCACCCGCAACCCGCGGCTGGCAAGGACACGCTGCAGCAACTCTACGGCGAATGCTGGCAGTGGACCCGCAGTGCCTATGAGCCCTACCCCGGTTACCAGGCCTCCCCCGGTGCCATTGGCGAGTACAACGGCAAGTTCATGAGCAGCCAATGGGTACTGCGCGGCGGCTCCTGCGTATCCAAAGCCGAGCAAGTCAGGTCCAGTTACCGCAACTTCTTCTATCCGCCCGACCGCTGGCAATTCAGTGGCCTTCGCCTGGCGCGAAACATCGACTCTTGAGTAAGGAGCCCTTTACCATGCAGCAAGCCATCGTCCCGGCCCCCAATGTCCAGTTTTACGACGCGCAGCCTGCGCCAGGAGACAGTCGCAGCGAGCTACTGGCAGGGCTGCAACGGGCGCAGAAAAGTGTTAACCCAAAGTGGTTCTATGACGCGGCGGGTTCCGAGTTATTTGAGCAGATCACTGCTTTGCCGGAGTACTACCCCACGCGCACAGAAGTGGGCATCCTGCGCGACAACCGGCAAGCTATTGCCGCGCACTGCGGTAGCGGCTGCGTGTTTATTGAACCTGGCAGCGGCAGCTCGGAAAAAGCCAGGTTGCTGCTTGATGCCCTGCGCCCGGCGGCCTATGTGCCCCTGGATATTTCCGCCGACTTCCTGCGCGAGTCGGCGGAGCAACTGGGGCAGGAGTATCCCTGGCTGCAGGTAAACGCCGTCTGCGCGGACTTCAACCAGGGCTGGCCCTTTCCCGACGACCTGCCCGAGGGCAAGCGCGTGGTCTTCTATCCCGGTTCAACCATTGGCAACCTGGAACCGGAGGCGGCGGCAACCTTCCTGCGCAGGGTGCGACAGGTCATCGGCGACGACGGCGGCCTGCTGATCGGCGTCGACCTGCACAAGTCCAGCGAGCGCCTGCACGCTGCTTACAACGATGCCAGTGGCGTCACCGCGCGCTTCAACCTGAACGTGCTGAGCCGCCTGAATGACTTACTGGACGCCGACTTTGACCCGGCTCTGTTCCGTCATAAGGCCCACTACAACACCCGGGAACAGCGTATTGAGATGCACCTGGTCAGCGAACAGGCGCATTCAGTGCGCTGCAACGGGGGGCATATCGACTTCGCGGCCGGGGAAACCATTCACACGGAGAACTCCTATAAATACACTGCCGACGGCTTTGCACCCTCGCCGCCTCCGCGGGACTGGCGCTGGAGGAAAGCTGGTTTGACGATGAGCGGCTGTTCAGCGTGCACTACCTGAGCGCCGCCTGAGCATGTGGGAATATACGGGCAAGCAGCGCCCACCCTTCGCCGAGGAGCCCGCTCCGGGCCAGGAGTCCGTGTGGGACTATCCGCGCCCGCCCGCGCTGGTCCGCTACGATGGCCTGGTGGAAGTGAAGCACGCGGGCGCACTCTCGCGAGCACCCGCAACGCCTTACGGGTACTGGAAACGGCGAGTCCGCCCACCTACTACCTGCCGCCCGAAGCAGTTGATATGACGCAGCTGGAACGTACCGCGGATGGATCATTCTGTGAATGGAAAGGCAAGGCAACCTACTGGGCCCTGGTCGGGGACCCCAAGCGACGTCCGATTTGCTGGAGTTACGAGGGCCCACACCAACGCTTTGCCAGGATCGATGGGCACCTGTCTTTTTATCCCGCGCTGATCGCCTGTTATGTCGACGCAGAGCGGGTCCAGCCCCAGCCCGGACAGTTCTATGGTGGCTGGATCACCAGCCGCATTGCCGGCCCCTTCAAGGGCGACCCCGGAACAGGGCACTGGTAGCCATCAGCCGGCCGGCAACACCTGCCCACCCGCAAGGGCAACTGCTTCTATCTCGAACATGAGCGCAGGCAGCGCCAGCGCTGAGACCTCTACCAGCGTATCGGCCGGCCACGGCGGCGAAAAATAGCGCTGGCGTATCGCCACTACCGTTTCGAAATACGCCATGTCCGTCACGTAGATGGTCACTTTCACTACCTGGTCAAGGCTGGAACCGGCGGCGGCAAGCACCCCTGCCAGGTTTTCCATCGCCTGCACAGCCTGCGCCTCAAAATCATCCTCGCCGACGATATTACCCTGGGCATCCAGCGCCGCCTGCCCCGAGACAAACACCAGGTCACCGACGCGATAGCCCTGGGCGATGTTGAACGGCTCGTAGGGATCCGGATCAGTTTTTACCTGTATCGCGTCTGTGCTCATATGCATTACTCCTTTGCGCTTACGCGCCATCTAGTCCCAGCCTGCCGGCGCCAATTATTTTTAAGTGTTCAATTCCGCGAACCCACGCTACACGTTGATTCCGGCCACATAGCCCGATGACCAGGCCCACTGAAAATTGAAGCCACCGAGGTGGCCACTCACATCGACAACCTCGCCGATGAAAAAGAGTCCGGGCTGGCTTTTGACCTCCATCGTCCTGGAGCTGATAGCATCCGTATCAACACCCCCCAGCGTGACTTCCGCGGTGCGGTAACCCTCCGTTGCCGAGGGCTTCACCTGCCACGCATGCAGCTGATTGCCGATCTGCAGCAGACGCTGATCACTGCATTCAGCCAACGGTTTGTCAGCCAGGTCCTGCCACCAGAGCGCCTGTAACTCCAGCACCAAAGGCTTTGGCAGTAAGTGTTGCAAGCGGCTCCTGAGCAGGCTCCTGGCGGCCAACTGCTTCTGCTGTAACAGCCAGTCTGCTGCCACTTCGCCGGGCAGAAGGTCTATGGTCAGCTCATCACCCGGGTACCAGTAATTGGATATCTGCAGCGCCGCAGGGCCACTGATGCCGCGATGGGTAAACAGGATATTTTCGACAAAGGACTGGCCATTGCATGACAGCTCTACCTCCAGCGCCAGACCCGACAAACGTTCGCAAACCGGCTTCAGGGAGTCGCTGAACATGAACGGCACCAGCCCGGCGCGCCGCTCGGTAAGCGGTAAACCAAACTGCCGTGCGATCTCATAACCGTAATCACTGCCACCCAGCGTGGGAATGGACAGGGCACCGGTTGCCACGACCAGGGAATGGCAGGATACCTGGCTGCCCTGGCCCTCTTGCCGCAGATCCAGACGGTAACGCGGCGTTCTTTCCTGCTCACCAGTAGCATCTGGCTGCAGTGCCGCGACGGCCTCAACGTCATGGCGCGCTTTGACCACCGCGCCGCTCGCCGTGCACTCTGCCAGCAGCATATTCAAGATTTCTTTCGCCGACCCCAGGCAGAATAACTGGCCGTGCTTGCGCTCCTCGTACTCGATGCCATAGCGCTCCACCATGGCGATAAACTCCCACTGGGTGTACTGACTCAACGCTGACTTACAGAAATGCGGGTTTTCGGATATAAAGTTCTCCGCCTCGACAAAGTGATTGGTGAAATTGCAGCGACCGCCGCCGGACATCAGAATCTTCTTGCCGACCTTGTTCGCTTTTTCCAGCACCAGCACGGAAAGACCGCGTCGCGCCGCCACCGCCGCACACATCAAACCGGAAGCGCCGGCACCGAGTACGATAAGGTCAAAACTTTGATGGCGAGAATCGTTGGGCATTTATTGTGTGCAAGGCGCTATTTGCGCCGCTTCGAACCCGAGGGAGACTTCCTCGATACTGGCCGGCCTGCCTTGCCCGGCAGCTTGCGTTTACCCGACTTTGTGTCGCTTCCCCTGGCGGCCTGACGTGGTGATTTACGCGATTTTTTCTGCGGCTTATCGCGGTGTGAAGCATGCGCGGCAGCGCCACCGGGCTTGCGCTTTTTCTTCGCTGAACGCGGCTTGTTGCCGCCGGACTCACTTTTGGAGTCGGCGATGGCAGCGTTTATCTGCTCCATTTCCTGCCGCGTGAGGTTGCGCCACTGCCCTGGTTTAAGCTTCCCGAGTTCAACGTTCATGATGCGCAGCCGCACCAGCTGCGTAACCTCATACCCCAGGTATTCGCACATGCGGCGAATCTGGCGATTAAGGCCCTGGGTCAGGGTAATCCTGAAAGCTGAGCGCCCCACCGCGCGCACTTTACAGGGCTTGGTGACCGTATCGAGAATGGGCACCCCCCGGGACATCTTCTCGATAAAGCCGGGGGCGATCGCCTTGTTCACGGCGACCAGGTACTCCTTCTCATGTGCATTCTCTGCGCGCAGTATCTTGTTGACGATATCGCCATCACTGGTCAGCAGGATCAAGCCTTCCGAGGGCTTGTCCAGGCGACCGATAGGGAATATACGTTGGTCGTGGTCGATGGCATCAACAATGTTGCCCTTCACACTGTGTTCGGTAGTACAGGTGATGCCTACGGGCTTGTTATAGGCGATGTAGACGCGATCCGCCTTGCCCTCAAAGTCGCCCTGTATCGCCTGTCCGCAAACTTCAACCACATCGCCTTGCTCTACGCGCGTACCCAACTCGGGCCGGCGGCCGTTGACCCTTACCTGGTTGGAGTCTATTAACTTGTCCGCTTCGCGGCGCGAGCAATAGCCCGAATCGCTGATAAATTTATTGAGTCGAATAGACCGACTGGAGTTCATGGGGCCTGGGTTCCGAAGTTAATCGTGCCACCACCAGAGTATGCCGGTTCCGGGGGAGTGCGCAAAACGGTATCCACTGATGAGATAGCGCGCAAGTATCACCCGATCCGCAGCTCTTTACCATTGCGATGAGTAGAAGGGCACTACCCAAGGCAGGACCGAACAAAAAAAGGTTCATGGCATATTACCGGGGAATGGCCGGGAATTGTCATTTGCTGCTAAGCGGACAGCACGAATGGAGTAAGCCTTCCCTGGTTGGAAACAAACCCCCACGCCCTTGGAAGGCTTACCCCATTCGTGCTGTCCTCCCCTCATTTCGACTCGACTATCCATTACCTGGACTCTCCGTGACGCGCCGAAGGAAGATGCGAGACAGTGCTTTTCTGGCTCGCAACTGAGTGAGGGAACCCCAGCGGGGCGAGGTGATAAGACGGTGATTTCAGGCACTCTCCCGGCGACCTGGAACATCACAGGGAGTCCAGGTAATGGATAGTCGAGTCGAAATGGAAGAAGGCCGCTGTGATCGTGGGTTACCCCCGGAAGAGAGTCAAAAGGGGGTTCGATCTACCGGGGGTAACCCACGATTACAGTGGCCGCATTTCAGGATGGAACATTCTCTGGCTGCTCCACGCTAATGCGCGAAGAACCTAAAAAAAGGCGCCCTGGGGCGCCCTAACAGTCACACTAGACCTGGTGTGTTGGGTTACTGCTGTTCCTGTTACTTGATGAACAGCATCTCTTGATACTTGGGCAGGGGCCAAAGCTCATCGGCCACCTCAGCTTCCAGCGCATCGGCCGCGCTGCGCACTTCATCCATCAGGCTGCGAATCTCACTGGCGCAATGCTGCATATGCTCTTCGGTGGAGGCAAAACCCTCCTTGGCAAGGCTGTCAGAGAGCCTGGCCACCGCTGACATCATCGCATTGGCCTGCTCGGCCACGGTGCTGGCCGCAGTGGTGTCCAGCGATATACCCAGTGACGCACTGCGCTCTGCCGTGCTGGTGAGCGTCGACAGGTAGTCAATCGCCGCCGGGTAGATCATTGTCTTGGCCATATCGATGACCAGCTTGGCCTCCACCTCAATCGACAGCACGTACTGCTCGGCATAGACTTCGAAACGGCTTTCCAGCTCAACCGGGGTCAATACTCCTGTGCTTTCGAACAGCTTTACGACTGATTCCTCACGCAGGGCAGGCAGCGCATCTGCAGTGGTCGGGATATTCTTCAAACCCCGCTCCTCTACCGCCATTTTGTGCCATTCGGCAGAATAACCATCACCTCCGAAGACCACGTTGCCGTGCTCCTCCATCAGCTCTTTAAGCACCGCGAAAACGGCGTCGGACTGATCAGAGCCTTTGCCCAGTTCGGTTTCCAGTTTTCCGCTAATCCAGTTCAGTGAGTCAGCCAGCATGGTGTTCATCGCTACCAGCGGACCAGAGACCGACTGGGAAGATCCTACCGCCCGGAACTCAAAGCGATTGCCGGTGAATGCAAAAGGTGAGGTGCGGTTTCGATCGCCGGGATCGCGTTCAAAATTAAGGATCTGTGAGAGGCCGAGATTCATTTCGCCACCCTGCTCCGTGACATTAATCTTGCCTTCCTTGATGTCAGTGAACACCTTCTCCAACTGGTCACCCAGGTACACCGAGAGAATTGCCGGCGGCGCTTCATTCGCGCCCAGGCGGTGGTCGTTGGAGGCGGTTGCTATCACCGCCCTGAGCAGCGGACCGTAGAGATGCACGCCGCGAATCACCGCCCCACAAAACAGCAGGAACAGCAGGTTGTCATGCGGCGTATTGCCGGGGTCGAGCAGGTTTCCCTGGGTTGAATTTCCGACAGACCAATTCACGTGTTTGCCTGAGCCATTCACCCCGGCGAACGGCTTTTCGTGTAACAGGCAGATGAAACCATGCTTCTTGGCCGTGGCTTTCATCAACGTCATCATCAGCTGCTGGTGATCGGCGGCCACGTTCGCTGCTTCAAAATAGGGCGCGATCTCAAACTGTCCGGGAGCCACCTCGTTGTGGTGCGTCTTGGCCGGAATCCCCAGCTTGAACAGCTGGTCTTCGTAGTCCTGCATGAAGACCTGCACCCTGGCAGGTATCGCACCAAAGTAGTGATCATCAAACTCCTGGCCCTTGGCGGGCGGTGCGCCGAACAGCGTTCTTCCTGCCAATAACAGGTCCGGGCGACTGTTGGCAAAGTTCGCATCAACCAGGAAATACTCCTGCTCGGCGCCACAGCTGGAGTTCAGCGGCGCAATTTCAGTCTCACCCATCAGGGAAAGCACCTTCTGCGCTGCTGTGTTCATCGCCGCATTGGAGCGCAGTAGCGGAATTTTCTTGTCCAGTGCCTCGCCCGTCCAGGACATGAAGACGCTGGGAATCATCAGCGTCGCGCCGTTATCTGTCTGCATGATGTAGGCCGGGCTGGTGGGGTCCCAGGCCGTGTAGCCCCGCGCTGCATTGGTCATACGCAGGCTGCCGTTGGGGAAAGACGAGCCGTCAGGCTCTCCCTTTATCAGCAGGCTACCACTGAACTCAGTGATTGCAGCGCCTTCCGGGTTGGTGATGATAAAGCCGTCATGCTTCTCCGCTGTGATATTGGTCATCGGGTAGAAAATGTGCGAGAAGAACTTCGCCCCCTTGCTGACCGCCCACTCCTTCATCGCTGCAGCTACTACATCAGCCGTCGCGGGGTCCAGCGGCTCACCGGTTTGCACCGTCTTCTTGATCGCCTTGAAAGCGGTTTTGGAAAGCGCCCACTCCATTCTGCCGAGGTTGAATACGTCTTCTGCCCAAATATCTCCCAGCAGTTCTGTTTTGTTCAGGGCAAGCGGCGTACGGTTGGTAATCGCCTGAATGGCTTGCTGTCGAATTGGGTTGGCACTCATTGCATATCCTCTGGCGGAGCATTAAAGGTATAGAGCCCACCACCGCTGTGCTTGGCAGAGGGCTCAAAACGTAAACTGCAAAACATCACAGCAAGGTTTGCGCCAACCCCGGAAAAGAATTCTCAGGTGCTTGTTTTCACAGGATATATTGAGAGACGGGCATTCGAATGTGCGCTGCGGTCAGGATAACGCCCACTGGATGCACTGTTGTGGGGCGCCGTTGGGGGGCAGAGCGCCCCAAATTCACCCAGCACGCTCTCTGCCAGCGGCAATAATGCCGAAACACCCCGAGCCCTTTCTTTTACGGACACGTCTGGTATAGTGCGCCCCGTTCCGGTGCACTTCGGTCTGCACCTTACATCAGCTCCGCAAACGGCGGATGTTGATCACCTCAGGTATATCAGTCCTGGACCGAACCAAACGCGCGTTCTCATTGTTGATCTCACGCGTTGTGGTCAGGCGCTCTCTTTGAGAGATTCAGGAGCAAAACACAAATGTTGTTTAAAAACCTCGGCCTTACGGCTGAATTGCTGCGTGCTGTCGAAAAACAGGGCTACGACGAAGCCACTCCCATTCAACAGCAGGCTATTCCCCTGGTACTGGAAGGCAAAGACGTACTGGCCGGCGCCCAAACCGGCACCGGTAAAACCGCAGGCTTTACCCTGCCGCTGCTTCAGCGGTTACAAAAAAACCCACGTGAAGGCCAGAAGCGCCACCCCCGGGTGCTGGTACTCACACCGACTCGCGAACTCGCTGCGCAGGTGCATGAGAGCGTGCGCGACTATGGGCAGTACCTGCCCTTTCGCTCTGCGGTCATTTTTGGCGGCGTGAGCATCAATCCGCAAAAGCAAAAGCTGATCAAGGGTGTCGATATCGTGGTGGCAACGCCCGGCCGCCTGCTGGACCACGTGCAACAGCGCAGCATCGACCTGTCGAAAATCGAGATTCTCGTGCTCGACGAGGCCGACCGGATGCTGGACATGGGCTTCATTCGCGACATCCGCAAAATACTGGATATCATCCCCGAGCAACGCCAGACGCTGCTCTTCTCCGCCACGTTCTCGAAAGAGATCAAGTCGCTGGCCGCAGAGTTCCTGGATCACCCGACAGAAATTCAGGTCTCGCCGCAGAACACCGCAGCGGAACTGGTCAGCCAGATTGTCTATCCCGTCGACAAGAAGCGGAAGCGCGAACTGCTGTCACAAAAAATTGGCGAGGAGAACTGGCAACAGGTGCTGGTATTCACCCGAACCAAGCACGTTGCCAACAAACTCTCAGAGCAGCTCGACAAGGACGGCATCACCGCCGCGGCCATTCACGGCAACAAGTCACAGGGCGCGCGAACCCGGGCGCTGGCAGACTTCAAGGCGGGCCGTGTCCGGGTACTGGTAGCCACTGACATTGCTGCCCGGGGCATCGACATCGACAAACTGCCACACGTGGTGAACTTTGAACTTCCCAATGTCGCTGAAGATTATGTGCACCGCATTGGCCGCACCGCACGTGCAGGGCAGGAAGGTAATGCCATATCACTGGTGTGCGTAGACGAATTGAAGCTGCTCAAGGATATCGAAAGGCTTCTGGGTACAGACATCGAGAAAGTGAATCTGCCTGGCTACGACGTTGACCCCAGCATCAAGGCAGAGCCCATCCAGAATGGACGCGGCGGCAGAAACAACCAGGGCAACCGCGGCGGCGATCGCGCGGGTAACAGCAGGGGTCGTGGACGCGCCAGCGCCAGGCCCGGCGGCGGCAATGGCCGCTCCGGCAACGCGCGAGCTCACTCGGCCGGCGGCAATCGTCGCGCGGGCTGAACGGATTGCGTACAAGCAACGTAAATAGAATCACGACGCCCCGCGCGTATGCAGCCCGATGGTGCTGTTTACGCGTTGGCGGCGTCGACAACCCATTGTAGTAGCTAAACCAACCGGGCCAAATAACCATCGCCCGACTCAAAAGAGGACAACTTATATGCTGAGTGTGAACAAACTTGAAAAGATAATCGAACTGGAAGATGAGCTCAGGGCTCAGTACCAGTGCCAGATCGATGAAAAAGCAGCAAAGATTGAAGCGCAGGAGAAAAAACAGGCCGAACTCGAAACTCAGATCGAGAACCAGAAAGCGACTATCCGTACGCAGCTGGAAACAATCACTGACCTGTCTGGCAAAACTGAAGCCAACCAGAAAGTAGAGCAGCTTAATCGCGAGCTCAATAACCGCGCTGGCAATCTCGAGGAAAAAGTCGCTGAGCTGAAAAAGCGCGTCAAAGCGCTGCAGAAAGATCTCGCCCAGGAGCGCGCCGAAAAGCAGGTGCTGCAGCAGTTTGACCCGGCCAGAATGAAGAAGAATCTCGATGCCAACAAGAAGAAGCTGGCTGAGCAGACCAAAGCCAACGCCCTGCTGCAGAAGACCGCGTCCAGAACCAAGGCTGAAAAAGCCGAGGCGGAACGCAAGGTCAGCGAGCTGGAAGCACAGCTGGCCGAGCTGAAGGCAGACCTGGAAACAGAAGAGGCCGCGGCGTAGAGCAGGCCCTACTGCAAGAGCAGGCTATGAGAGTCGTCGATATTACCCGCGAGCCGGTAGAGCTCTACAAAATCCTCAAATTCGAGGGCCTGGTTGCCTCCGGGGGCGAGGCCAAGTTACTGATTGGCGATGGCCAGGTGATGGTAAACGGTGAAGTAGAGACCCGCCGGCGCAAGAAGATCGTCGGCGGTGATGTGATCGCGTTCCGTGGCGAGCAGCTTCAGATTCGCTTTACCTGAAGCTGCCGGCAGTCCTTCGCGGCGCGGCCTACGGACTCTCCGCATGACCCACGGCCGACGCGTCAATGCGTAACGCTCAGCTATTGCTGGTGGGTATATCCTGAAACGCCATACCTTTGTCGGCACGCGGTTCCTGCGGCAGCCCAAGCACCTGCTCGGCGATAATATTGCGCATCACCTCATCGGTTCCGCCCGCCAAACGCACACCCGGCGAGAACAGCACTGACTGCTGGAAGTGTCCTTGATCCGGGCTGAAGCCCTCCTCCTGGACAATCCCTGCCTGGCCAAACACCTGGCAGGCAAAATTGGCGATTTCCTGGTTCATCACCGCACCGACCAGCTTGCCCAGCGATGCTTCTGCGCCGGCGATGCCGCCCTTGGCCACCGCGGTAATCATCCGTTTGTTGGTCGCCTGCAGACCGGCAAACTGGCTATACCATGTTGCCAGCCGGTCGCGCACAATAGGGTCATCGGCGACGGGCTGGCCATTGAGTTCCAGCGAAGTCACCATTTCCAGGAACTGCGGAAAGCCCGTTGGCTGTACACCGCTGATCGCCAGTCGCTCACTCATCAGCACCGCGAGCGCGCCTGACCATCCACCGCCTACCTCACCCAGCCGATAGGCATCTGGCACGACCGCGTCATTGAAGAACACTTCGTTAAAATGCTGCCCGCCATCCATCTGCTTGATGGGGCGAATCTCAACTCCGGGCTGACGCATGTCAACCATGAACATCGTAAGACCGCGGTACTTGGACACCGTAGGGTCGGTGCGCGTGAGGACCACTCCATAATCAGAATACTGTGCGCCAGACGTCCAGATTTTCTGGCCGTTCAAAATCCAGTTGTCGCCATCAGGCTCGGCGCGTGTGCGTAGCCCGGCGACGTCTGACCCCGCGGTGGGCTCACTGAACAGTTGGCACCATACATCCTCCGCACTGGCCATACGCGGCAGCAACTCTACCCTGGCCTCTTCAGCGGCGAAATGCATAATCGCCGGGCCACAATTGCCTATACCTATAATGAACTGCGCGTCGCGCGTCTTGTAGTTCTCCACCTCCTGCGCCCAGATGACCTCGTGCAACGGGGTCAGGCCGGCGCCACCATATTCCTTGGGCCAGGTGAGGCAGGCAAAGCCGGCTTCGGCCTTTTTCTTGTACCACGCTTTCGCTTCCTGAAAAGCCTCGTCACCTTCCATAACCTGAAATAACGAGTCAGTGCGCCGCTCTGCGTTTGCGTCAAGCCACTCACGCACCTCAGCGCGAAAAGCAGCCAGCTCGGGGGTATCTTTAAAGTCCATTGCCTGTGCTCCTCAAGCGGCGTTCAGCAAGCGGCTGGCGACAGCCTCTTTCCACTGCGGTTGTGTGCCGATCACGCTGGACAATAGCTGTGCCCGGCGATAGTAAAGGTGACAGTCAAACTCCCAGGTAAAGCCCATGCCGCCGTGCGCCTGGATATTCTCTCGCGTCACCTGATAGTAGGCATCACTGGCCGAAACCCTGGCCGTAGCTGCCGCCAAAGGCAGGTCGGGCGCGTCGCATGAAAGGGCCCAGGCCCCGTAGTAGGCATTGGAGCGTGCCAGCTCCAGCGCAACGAACATGTCGGCAAATTTGTGCTTGATGGCCTGGAAAGAGGCGACAGGTCGGCCAAAGGCAAAACGCTCTTTGGTGTACGCGATGCCCATATCCATGGCAGCCTGCCCTCCACCGATCTGTTCGAAGGCGATCAGCACCGCCGCCTTGTCCAATAACTGCGACAGGGCTGCGTCACCATCCGTGTCGACGCCCAGCGCGGACACCGCCGCACCGTCGAAAGACAAGCGCGCCTGGGAGCGGCTTGGATCCATGCTACCCAGGACACTGCGCGTAATGCCCGACGCATTCAGGTCAGCCAGGTAGAGGCCTGTGCGGCCGCTCTTGTCTCGGGCCACTACAACGGCGAAGTCCGCTATGTCACCGTCGGGGACCGGAATCTTGTCACCGTGCAGGCCCGCATCATCAACAGTGGCGTTGACCTCAAGCGCCCCCAGACCCTCGCTACTGGCGAGCGTGCCTATCAGTTCACCACTGGCAAGTCGCGGCAGATAACCAGCCTTCTGTTCATCGCTACCCCAGGCCTTGATGGCCTCGGTCGCTAGATAAACGCTGGAGGAAAAGGGCACCGGCGCCAACGTACGTCCCAACTCCTCGGCGACCACGCACAGCTCCAGGTAGCCAAGACCCAGGCCGCCGTATTCCTCAGGTATAGCCATCGCAGTCCAGCCCAGATCAACAATTTGCTGCCATAGGCCCCGATGAAACGGCTCAGGTGTATCGAGAATACTGCGCACGACCTCGACCGTGGATTCCTTATTGAGGAAGTTCCGCGCCTGTTCTCGGATAAACAATTGCTCTTCGGAGAATTCAAAATTCATGGTGGATTCCGGGCTTGCTTGATTTGATGGTGTTAAAGCGAAAGGCTGTCACTAACAACGGCGCTCAATTATAGGGAAAGTGACCAGAATGCCGGCTTAAACAATTGCACCGGCTGGACAATTCCTCCCGGAATTGCGGGAACAGCGGTGGCAGGCGGGAACGAGACGGCGAAAAAATCGAGTACGGCGGATAAGCCAGACTGTCGCGAAGCAAGCGACAGCGCCTACCTTCGCAATGTCCTGGGCTGACCTTGCAACTTTCTTACTTTGAACTTACGCCCCTTGATCTTGCCATTGGCCAGTCGATTCAGGGCCTGTCCGGCAAGATCACCGCGCACAGCGACGTAGGCAACATGGTCCATGATGTCGATGCGACCCACCGCCTTGCCGTCAATGCCAGCTTCGCCGGTAAGAGCGCCTAGAATATCGCCCGGACGCACCTTGTCCTTGCGACCTCCAGCAATTGCCAGCGTGGCATAAACCGCCTCAGGCAAACGCTGTTTTGGGGCAGCAAGGGCAGACAGCATTTCAAACCGCAACTCCCTGTCCTGGTAAGCAGAGATTGCATCCAGCCTGTGACGCTCGTTTTCAGCCAGCAGCGTGACCGCGATACCGGGCTGGTCCGCCCTGCCCGTGCGTCCAATGCGGTGCACGTAGGTTTCAACATCCCTGGGGGTATCAAAGTTGATGACGGCCGGCAGTCCGTCGATGTCCAGGCCCCGGGCCGCTACATCTGTCGCCACCAGCACACGGCAGCTCTGTTGCCGAAACTGTACCAACACCTGGTCCCTGTCGCGCTGTTCGAGGTCGCCGTTGAGAGACAGCGCGTCTATGCCACAGCCCACCAGGTATCCGCAGACCTCACGCGTGCTGTCTTTGGTGTTACAGAAGACAATCACCGACTCTGGCTGGATACGATGCAGCAGCTTTTCCAAACCCGCGAGCTTTTCACTGCGCTGGCAGATAAAGAACTGCTGCTCAAGCTGGCTGTCGTCAACGAACGCAGTCACCGCAATCTCTCGCGGCGAGGTCTGGAAACGTCGACTCAGGGCACTGATATCATCCGGGTAGGTGGCGGAGAAGAGCAGGGTCTGACGGCTCTGGGGGGTGTGCTCTATAATGCTGCTGATATCATCGATAAACCCCATCTCCAGCATCCGGTCCGCCTCGTCCAGTACCAGCGTACTGACCCGAGCCAGGGACAAGGTTTCCTTGCGCAGATGATCCTTGATGCGCCCCGGAGTACCCACGACGATATGTGCTCCGTGCTCGAGTGAGCCGATCTGCGGGCCTATGGACTGCCCTCCGCAAAGCACCACTACCTTGATATTCTGCTGATAGCGCGCCAGACGCCGTAACTCTGCCGCCACCTGCGTGGCGAGCTCACGGGTAGGGCAAAGCACCAGTGCCTGGGTGCCAAAATCACGTGGGTTGAGTTTGCTTAGCAGGGGTAAGGCGAAGGTGGCGGTTTTACCACTCCCCGTCTTGGCCTGGGCAATCAGGTCTTCACCGGCCATCGCCGCAGGTAAGGCTGCGGCCTGGATATCCGTCATTGCCTTGTAGCCCAGGTCATCAAGGTTTTGCAGTTGTGCGGGCGCCAGCTTGAGGCTGGCGAATGATGTGCTGCTCATTCGTCGTCTTCCTCGTGCTCGCGCAGCCTCTCCTGCCGCTCCTGCTCTTCCTTCATCACCGCCTTGATCTCCAGCATAAGCCCGTCTACATCGGCACTGCTCTCATCTGCTACAAAGGTGCCGGTGAGAACCGTTTCCGGGGTGAGGTCACCGTCCTCATACAACGCCCACAGCTCGCCGGCATAGTTGATGCCCAGTAGCTCCGGAGCATATTGGCCATAGTATTGGGTCATGTTCTCCACATCCCGGGTGAGCATAGCCTCGGCATGGTTGTTGGCCGCTGCATCCACCGCCTGGGGCAGGTCGATAATCACCGGGCCGTACTCATCAACCAGCACGTTGAATTCAGACAGGTCCCCGTGCACCAGCCCGGCACAGAGCATCTTCACCACGTAGTCCATCATTACCGCGTGGTCTTCGAGTGCCTGCTCCCGGGTCAGGTGCACATCATTGAGTCGCGGGGCTACCTCACCATTACCGTCTACCACCAACTCCATCAACAAAACGCCGTCGAAACAGCCGTAGGGCGTTGGCACGCGCACCCCTGCTCTGTCGAGGCGGTATAGCGCATCGACCTCAGCATTCTGCCAGGACTCCTCCTGCTGCTTGCGCCCATACCTGGAGCGTTTTTCCATCGCCCGTGCGCGACGGCTATTGCGTACCTTACGCCCTTCCTGGTATTCCACGGCCTGCTTGAAACTGCGTTTCGCTGCCTCCTTATAGACCTTGGCACAGCGAATCTCATTACCGCAGCGCACCGCGTAAACCGTGGCTTCCTTGCCGCTCATCAACTGGCGCACGACCTCGTCGACGAGACCATCTTCTACCAGGGGCAGTATCCGTTTGGGTGTTTTCATTCGGCCCTTATACAGGACTTGGACCCCGCTGGCGAACGGGGTTAGTGGTGTAATTTCGACCTCGCAGCAAGCTGCTGCGCCACAGTGGACAAATTTGGTGGCCCCGGCCTGCAAGGTAAATCGGTGTTCCTGGTGACCGGCGATCGGGACCCGGTCACCCCGGCGGAGACCATGATGCTGCCAGTGGCCGGGGCGTATGCCAGGGTGCCAGGTTTAAAGCTGGAACAGCATGTTATCAGCGGTGACCACTCATTTTCATGGAGCAGGCTGGCCGTTACCGAGCTGGTGCGCAACTGGCTGGATCGGGACTGTCGCTAGGACGGGTGGCAACACGCAAAAACTCTGCGACTCGCCAGGAATGTTTATCGGATGAGGCCGCAGGACGGTGTTGAAAGCAGCCATAATCCGCGTTGCCCAGCGACCGGGGCCACCAAATTTGTCCACGGCGAGTCTATGAACCATACTGATCTCTATAATGATGAAAAAGGATGGACTCATGGCTTTCGACTGGCAGAAGACTCTCACCGAAATAGAGGACGAACAACTGCGAGTCGCACTGGAACACGCCGACATACCGACCCTGCTCGCTTCGATGTTGCACCTCACTGGCAAAACGGAGCAATTCGACCAGGTTCAGCCGCACTTTGTACTCATGGCAGAGGACGCCGATGGCTTGAGCGAGGAGCAGCGCAGAACAGCGAGAGATCTGGCCTTTACGGCGATTAAAGCGCACCGCGATGGCGCTGAGCTGGTGCAACCCACTGAAGACGCAATCGCAGCCACAATGCACAGGATTACCGGCGAGGACATACCTGCCGAGCTCATGCCGATGTTACGTGAAGAACTGAACCTGTTCGAGGAGGACTCACGCAGGGTAGCCATAGACACCACATCCATGGACCCGGATTTTCGGGTGTTGATCATTGGCTCGGGCATGTCGGGCATCCTCACGGCAATACGCCTGCAGCAGGAGGGCATCCCTTTCCTCATACTGGAAAAGAACCCCGAGATAGGCGGCACCTGGTTCGAGAATACCTACCCGGGATGCCAGGTGGATTCTGCCAACCATCTGTACAACTACATTTTTGCGCCAAATACGCAGTGGCCGAATCATTTCTCCGGCCAGCGGGAGCTGTTCAGGTACTTCAACGCACTGGTTGAAAAACACGGCTTGCGTGAGCACACACGACTGGGCTGCCCGGTGCAGCGAGCCGACTACGATGAGGTCAGCGGCAAGTGGACGGTTACCGTTGACGGTAAAAACGGGCCGGAGCAGCTTTCAGCGAATGCCGTGATCAGTGCTGTGGGGCAACTGAATATCCCCAGGTATCCGGACGTCGACGGCATTGGGGATTTTGGCGGCATCTGTTTTCATTCCGCGCGGTGGGAGCACGAGCACGACTTGCGCGGCAAACGGGTGGCAGTCATCGGCACCGGCTGCAGTGCCGTGCAGTTCGTCCCCAGGGTAGCTGCCGACTGTGCAAGCCTGGAGATCTTTCAACGTTCTCCGCCGTGGCTGCTACCCATCCCGGAGTACCACGCGGCCATGACGCAGGAGCAGCTGTGGTTACTGCGAGAGCTGCCTTTCTACGCGCGCTGGTACCGTTTCTTCCTGTTCCGCACTCGGGCCATAGACGGGGAGCTGCCTTTTCTGTTTGCAGAACCCGGCTGGCAAGGCCCTGCCAATACGGTGAGCGAGAGCAACCAGATGCTGCGCGATGGGCTGATCGAAGCCCTGGCAGAGCAGGTCGGCGATGACCCCGACCTGCTGGAGAAGCTTATTCCCGCCTACCCTCCCGGCGGCAAACGCCCGGTGCTCGACGATGGCACCTATATCGATGCATTGAAACGTGACAACGTGACACTGCTCACCGACCCAATCGACAGAATCGTTGAGCAGGGGATCGTCACCAGTGACGGCACCCTGCATGAATTTGATGTACTCATTTACGGCACCGGCTTTGCCGCTGACCAGTTCCTGTCGACGCTTGAGGTCTATGGTCGCGGTGGTCGTGAACTGGTCAGCAGCTGGGGTGGTGACGCCCATGCGTATAAAGGCGTGATGGTGCCGGACTTCCCCAATTTTTATACGCTTTATGGCCCCAACACCAATATTGTGGTGGGCTCCAGCATCGTGTTCTTTGTCGAGTGCCAGCTGCGCTATATCAGCGGCTGCCTGAAGCTGCAAATCGAAAACGGCGTTCAGGCAGTGGAGTGTCGCCAGGACCTGATGGATGCCTACAACGCGCGCATCGATGCGCTGAACAGCCAGCGCGCCTGGGGCGCACCGGTGGTCTCCAGCTGGTACAAGAACAGCAGCGGGCGGGTCACCCAGAACTGGCCGGGGACTCATGGCGAATTCTGGCAGC
Organism: uncultured Gammaproteobacteria bacterium; assembly: GCA_963845135.1. GTDB lineage: Bacteria > Pseudomonadota > Gammaproteobacteria > Pseudomonadales > Halieaceae > Halioglobus. The sequence continues at coordinate 132,251 of CAWJQW010000019.1, forward strand.
AGATGCGTGCGCCCGAGGCAGGGGAGCTGTTGATCACAACCGCTGCGGGCAGCGCTGGCGGGGCAAAGCCATGATTGGGCGCAGCCGAAGTTGGCTAGTCGCAGTTGCCAGCTCTTGCCTGGCGGCCTGCGGTGTGCCCGAGGGAACCCATATTACCGACTGTGCAGACAGGGGCGCGTTGCACCCGGTGTGCGGGATGCAGAGCCCCGAGGATATTGCCGTCGCCCCCGGCGGGGACTACCTGTTGCTCAGCGAGCTGGGCAATATGGGAGAGTACCCGGGCCGTATTCTCGCGTTCAATGTCAGCGACGAGAGCTGGAAGCCGATCTATCCCGTGGACGAGTTCACGCTGCCTACGCAATTGCAGGGCGACCCGGCCTGCACCCGACCCCCGGGACCTGAAATGAGTCCCCACGGTACACACCTGGTACAGCTCGAAGACGGCAGCTGGCGTTACCTTGTCGTCAATCATGGCGGACGAGAGACGGTAGAACTGTTCTCGCTGGAGCAGAACGCAAAGGGCGAGCCGCAACTGGCTTGGCAGGGCTGCATTTATCCCAGCCGCAAATACCTTGATCAATGACGTGGTCGGGCTGGCCAACGGAGACGTGATTTACACACGCATGTTTGGACCGGAAGATTTTTTGAGAGATACAAAGGGCATTGCAGGATTCGATTCGGGCGACGTGTGGCGCTGGAGCCCAAACACCGGTCTGCATCGCCTGCCGGGCACTGACGGTGCGCTGACCAACGGCATTGAGATCAGCGCGGACGAGCGCTATCTCTTTATCAACCAATATATGGACAAGGAAGTACACAAGTACGACCTGCAAACTGAGCGCCTGGTCGCCACTGCCGACGTTGCCCACGTCGACAATAGCGCCTGGGGGCCGGACGGCAGACTATGGTTGACTCGTCACAAGATGGAACCAACTGTCTACCTGGCCTGCACCAAAGACCATAAGCGCACCTGCGGTATGGAATTCGAAGTCGTCGCGCTGAATCCCGACACCATGGAAACGAAGGTAATCTTTAATCACCAGGGTCCACCCATGGGCGCCGCGACAGTGGCGACGCCTCACCGAGACAAGGTTTACCTGGGTTCTTTCCTGGGTGACCGCCTGCTGATTGCGCCCATCAGTGAGTTTGCCCAATGAGTTGTGCATCCAGACGTGAACGCCCGGCCAATACAACATGCTTGATTCTGTGATGTGGTCTTACCTCCCGGTTCTGGTCGCGCTGCCTTTGGCTCTGCTGGGGCTTGGCGTCGCACACTATCTATTCCTGGCCCGCCACAAGGATCTGGGCAGCGAAGCGCGCTTGCCCAGGCAACTGGTAATGCTGGTGCTGACGTTTCTGGCGGTTATCCTGGTTATCGTGGCCGCACCTATTCAGGAATCGACCCGCAACCAGATACTGGGACTGCTGGGTATTGTCCTCTCGGGTGTCGCCGCTCTGTCAGCTGCGCCTTTCATCACCAATTTCATGGCAGCGGTAATGCTGCGCGTGACCAAGCCATTCGGTGTCGGCGACTTCATCCGCGTTGGCGAGCTGTACGGCAAGGTCTCTGATCGGGGTTTGTTCGATACCGAAATACAAACCGAAAACCGGGAACTGGTGGCTATTCCCAACGCCACCTTCATCTCCCAATCGGTGACCGTGGTGCGCAGCTCCGGCGTTATCGTGTCGACCAGAATATCCCTGGGCTACGAGTTGGCCCACAGCACCGTGGAGCCCCTGATGCTGGAAGCGGCGCTGCAAGCGGGGCTTAGCGACCCCTATGTACATGTGATGGAACTGGGAGACTTTTCGATCAGCTACAAGGTATGCGGCCTGTTGAGCGATGTGGAGGGCGCGCTCACCGCACATTCGGAACTGAATCGCCAGTTGCTCACTACCCTGCACGCCGCTGGCGTGGAAATCGCCTCCCCTTCCATTACCCGGCATATCACCCAGGACGAGGATGTGCGCATACTCCCCGCCGAGACGGCGCCAGTGGCCGAGGCAAGAAGAGTCAAGGCCGAAGAGATTGTGTTCGACAGGGCCAGGGAGATCGAACGGCTGGATGCCCTGAATACTGAACTGGAAGCAAAGATCAGCACCCTGGACACATCAGACAAAGCTGGCAAGGACTCGCTCAGCCAATCCCTGGAAAAGGTAAAAGCCGAGCTGAAGGCACTGCGCGAGGAGAACTGAGCAGGTCTTTGAACAGAAGCCCGGGAAAGCGCTGCGCTCAGGAATCGATCCTTGGCACTGAGTTCAGCAGTGCCTGCGTATAGGGGTGCTCTGGGCGGGTCAGAATCTTTTCGGCATTGCCCTGCTCCACTATCTTGCCGTACTGCATCACCCCGACATGATGCGCGAGGCTGGGAATAATCGACAGGTCATGAGTAATAAACAGGTAAGATACGCCGAATTCCTGTTGTAATTCGCGCAGCAGGTCCAGCACCTCAGAGCGAATACTTACATCCAGCGCGCTCGTGGGTTCATCGCAGATGATCAACTCCGGCTCAACGGCCAGGGCGCGGGCAATCGCAATGCGCTGCAGCTGACCACCGGAGAATTCATGCGGGTAACGTCCGGCAAACTCCGGGCCCAATTGCACCCGTGTCAGTAAATCGCTGATTTTGCTCTGGCGCTGTTCCTCGCTGAGACCGAGTCCCAGGCTCACCATACCCTCGGCAATAATCTCACCCACGCTCATGCGCGGGTTCATCGAAGAGTATGGATTCTGGAAAATCACCTGTATCTGTTTGCGATAGGGCAGCATCTCCTTGCGGCCAAGCTGCTGTATCGGCTCACCGTTAAAGCTCACGGTACCGCCGGCAACCGATTCCAGGTTGAGAATCGCCCGGCCCAGTGTCGACTTGCCGCTGCCTGATTCACCGACCAGCGCATAAGTTTCGCCACGGCCGATTTTAAGCGACACGCCATCCACGGCGCGGGTCACGTCAACCACGCGCTGCAGCACGCCCTTGCGAATCGGGAAGTGCACCTTCACGTCATCCAGCTGCAGCAGCGCTTCCTCCACCGCCGCGCTCTGGAAATGGCTGAGGTCCGGCAGGGCATCTATCAGCCGCCGGCTGTATTCCTGTTTGGGATTATGAAAAAACGTTTCCACATCCGCGCGCTCGATGATCTCTCCGCGGTACATCACCGCGACCTCATCGGCCGTGTTGCGGACCACGCCCATATCGTGGGTAATCAACAGCACCGCCAGTTTACGTGACTGCGTCAACTCGCGGATCAGTTCCAGCACCTGCTCCTGGATCGTCACATCCAGGGCTGTGGTGGGCTCATCGGCAATCAGCACTTCGGGCTCGCAGGCCAGGGCCATCGCAATCATCACCCGTTGCTGCTGTCCGCCGGAAAGCTGGTGTGGGTAAAAGGTAAAGCGCTGGGCCGGGTCGGGGATACCAACCTCGTCAAACAATTGCACCACGCGTTGGCGCAGGGCATCCCCGCGCAGGGTGGTGTGCAGCTTCAGCGTCTCAGCGACCTGCTGCCCTGCCGTTTGCACCGGGTTGAGCGCCGTCATGGCGTTCTGGAAAATCATTGCGACCCTGCGTCCACGCACCGCCTGCATCTGGGACTCGGACAGGCTGAACAAATCCTGCTTGCCCACATGCACGGCGCCGCCGGTGATCTCCAGGGCATCGGGCAACAGCCGCATGGCCGCCATGGAAGTGACCGATTTACCGCTGCCGGACTCACCCACCAGGGCAAAGATCTTTCCCGCCTCCAGTTCCAGCGAGACGCCCTTGAGTATTTCGATGCCCGACTCCGCCAGCACCACCCGCAGGTTTTCGACCTGCATACGAATTTCTTTATCTGCACTCATGCCTCAGACCTCCGGGACGCCGTGCGCGGATCGAAGGCATCACGCACCAGGTCAGAGAACAGGTTGGCCGCCAACACCAGGGCGAACATAAAGAAGAAAGCGCCGGACAGGGTCCACCAGATCACCGGCTCCCGCGACAGTTCCGACCGGGCCCCGTTAATCATATTGCCCCAACTGCCCATGGAGGGGTCAATGCCGACACCGATATAGGAGAGCACTGCCTCTGCCAGGATCAACGCTGAAAAATCCAGGACAAAGGTGATGAGAATAATGTGCACCACGTTGGGCAAAATATGGCGGCTCAGTATCCTCACATGACCCACACCGAAGGCGTGCGCCGCCTGCACATATCCTAACTGGCTGATCTTCAGCGTCTCCGCGCGAATCAACCGGCACAACGTTGACCAGCTTGTTACCCCCAGGATAAAGCACAGGGCGATAAACCGGGCGTCGGCTTTCTCCATGCCGATGGAGAAAAAGTCGGGATTAAGGTCGATATAAACCTGGAACAACAGCACGGAGGCAGCAATAAGCAGAATGCCCGGGATTGAGCTCAAAGTCGTGTAGAGGTACTGCACTACATCATCGACCCAGCCCTTGAAATAGCCGGCCGAAACGCCCAGCGTTATTGCAATGGGCAGCATGATTAATGTGGAGAGCGTTCCCAGCAGCACACCCGTACGCACCCCCTTGATGCTCTGGTAGGCCACGTCAGCGCCGCCCTGATCTGTCCCCAGCACATGATAGTATTTGGAGATAACAACCATCCAGGTAAAGAAGCAGATCACCACCAACTGCACACCCCAGGAGGCATGCCATGGGTTGGGACTGTTGCGCAGCAACAGCCACTGCGGCCCGATCACCAGAGCGGAAATCAATAAACCCCAGAGCAAGGCCACCAGACTCTTACTCACCACATCGCCGAAGCGATCGGCCGGGTCTGCGAGGTGCTGCCCGGCGTGATCCAGAGGTGGAAAGTCGCGTACGGTATTACCGTCGGCATCCTTCATGTTCTTCTTTTCGAAGGACAGCAGGGCAAAGGGAGCAGAGTAGGTGCGCTCGAAGCGGTCACCCATACCGCCCAGCATCACGTCCAGCACACTGGTGACCTTGTTGTCGTAGAACACCTCCTGCGTTTGCAGGCCCTCGGGGTTGTCCAGCGCCCGCCGGAAGTGCATTGAGTCCAGCAGCGCAATGCCGACGTAAGTCATGATGACCGTGAACGTGACCATGCCCAGCCGGGAAGAGAATACTTCACCCCAGCGTTCTCGCGTCTGTGGGTCTTTGCGCAGGCGGTAAAAAAACAGGACCAGCACCACCACCAACAGGAAAATAAGCACATCGGACCACAGCAGAATAGGCTTCATTCTCTGGCGGCCCTCAGTTCAAACGAACCCGGGGGTCAGCCCAGGTATAGGAAATATCGGTCAAGATCAGGCCGACTATGTAAAGAATGGAACCGATAAATACCATACTGCGCACAATGGCAAAGTCCTGGGACTTGATGGCGTCGAGCATATAACTGCCAAGGCCAGGAATACCGAAGAAGGACTCGACTAACAGGCTTCCCATGAACAGGGACGGTATCAGCACGACAACGCCGGTGAGAATGGGGATCATCGCATTGGGCAGGATATGCCGGAACAGGATGCTGATCTCGCTGGCACCCTTGGCACGCGCGGTGCGCACATAATCCTGATTCGCCTCTTCGAGAAAGAGTGTGCGGTACCAGCGCGCACCTGAACCGATGCCCGCTATGACACCCACTAAAACGGGCAGGACCAGGAAGCGCCAGACATCCCCATCGGAGTGGAAGCCAGACACAGGCACCAGTTTCCAGGTTTTAGCTACCAGGTATTGCCCACCGATAATATAGAACAGGTAAGAGATCGACATCAGCGATACAAACAGGAACACCGCCCAACGATCAAGGCGGGTCGCATGGAACATCACGACCATCAGCGCCACACAGATGTTCACCCAGATGCCAATAACAAATGTCGGCAACGCCACCGCCAGACTGGGCCACATGCGGTTGGACACATCCGTGGTGATATCACGTCCGCTTTCGGAGCGGCCGAAATCAAACGCGAACAGGCGCACCGACTTGTTGAAAAAAATAGTGTCAGTGACGCTGTCCAGCCCGTCGGCTTCCTCGTTGATAAACAATGGCTTGTCGTAACCATTCTTCACCTTCCAGGCGGCGATGGCCTCGGGCGTCACGTACTTGTCGCCCAGTTGCGATACCGCCATGTCATCCGGGGAGTTGACGACGAAGAAAAGGGTAAACGTGAGCAGGTTGACGCCGATCAGAATCGGGATAGCGTAAAGAAAACGTCTGATAATGTAGGCGAGCATGTTCTTATCCCTTCTCGTGGCGACGCGCCGTCGCGTTCTGGCGACGGCGGTAAGCAACAACCCCCGGCAGAATGAGCGCTGTTATTGTCAGCGCACCGGCATACAGGGGCCAGGTGACCGGCTGGTTCCACTGCGCACGTTTTTCCTCGCGCATCTCGGGATCAATATTGATGTACTTCAGCGTGGCCTTGGTGATGCCGTGACGCTTGGTATTGGTTACCCATGCATTGGCGAGATAGATGTCCTTGGGGTAGAACGCGTAAAGCCAGACAGCCTCCTCTCGGTAAATCTCAACCATGCGCGCCACCATGACATCACGCTCGGGTCCCGGCGGCGTCACCCTCACCTTGCGAAACAGTTCGTCGTACTCCTCGTTCTCGAAATTGGAGTTGTTGGTGCCATCGCACTTGCAGACCAGCGGGCTTTCGGGACTGTAGAGCAGGAACAGGAAGTTCTCCGGGTCCGGATAGTCGGCCAGCCAGCCGTAGGAATAAATCTGGCTGTTGCCGGTTAGCAGCTTCTCCCGGGTCCGGTTCCAGTCTGCCGGGCGAAATTCAACCTGTACTCCGATCCGGTTGAAGGCGCGGTCCATCCAGTTCATCTGTGTCTTGCCCACCGCCTGTGACTGCACATCGATAAACAGTTTCAGTGGTTCGCCCGTGCGCGAGTCACGGCCATTGGGGTAGCCGGCCTCAATCAACAGCTGTTTCGCTTCTTCAGTCGAGCGACGTACCGCCTCACCATCTATCCACTTGTGGGTGTAGGGATTGATCCCCGCCTCCCCTTCCAGGTGCCCGGCGATACCCGGTGGAATGACATTGTGGGCAACAATGCCGTTGCCATTGCGGAAAATCGCGATGTACTCTTCCACGTCGAACGCTATTTGCAGCGCCCGGCGAAGCTTGCGCTTTTCTTCGGTGTAACCGCCGACGACCGGGTCACGCATGTTGAAGCCATAGTAGTAAATGCCCGGCTTTACGTCGGGGTCCATGCGAATACCATGGTCGGCCACATCCTGGGACATCTCCACGCCATCAGGGCCGACCACGAAAGCCTGGTCATAAACAGAGTTGGTATTGCCGTGGTTTTCCCCGGAGCGGTCGTAATACCCCTGCAGGAACTTGGTCCACAGGGGCAGGACTTCCTTCTCCAGGCGATACACGGCACGGTCGACAAAAGGAATACGCTTGCCTGCGTCTACCAGGTTGCCCGCCTCGAGGTCCCCCGGCTCACCCTCCGTCGGGAAGTAATCCTCGCGATAGTTGGGATTGCGCTCCAGCACGATCTCACTGTTGGGATCATTCTTGACCATCATGAAAGGCCCTGAGCCTATGGGCCACCAATCAAGGGTCAGGTTGCGATCGAGAAACCCGGGGTTGGCATAGAAGCGGTCTGCCTCGGGCGGAACGGGGACGAAGAAGTGCATCGCCAACCAATAGACAAACTGTGGGTAGCGGCCCTTGATCGTAATATTCAGGGTGCGCGCATCGACCACCTCGAGCCCCGCCATGGCAAAGTCGTCGAGATTGAGCCAGCCGTCGCGCTCCAGCTCCGCCAGCCCGGCGGTGAACTCGGCCATGCCCACAATGTACTGCGCCATAAAGCCCAGCATGGGCGACCCCAGGGCCGGGTCAGCCAGGCGCTTTATCTGGTAGGCGTAGTCATTGGCATGCACCGGGCGACTCGCAGTTTCCGGAAAGTCCGGCACCTGCTTGTACCGTGCTCCGTCGGCGGCGTTGCTGAATATGTAGAGTGGCTCACCATTCTCCTTGGTGGCAAAAGCCGGGTGCGGCTGGTAGTGCGCGTCCGCACGCACCTTCAATGTATAACGGGTAAAGGCGATCTCACCACTATCCGCATCAACTTCATTCCCGGCCTCATCCAGGTAGGTCTCCGTCGGAAAGTCTTCCACCCCCTGCGGTTCCAGTTCGTAGGGCCGTTTGAGGAAGTGGTAACCCATGGGGGGCTCATAGATCTGGAAAAGAAACAGCGACTCATCAGATGCATAGGAAATGGCGGGATCGAGATGCTTGGGCGGCGCCGGCGACATCACCGACTGGTAAACCAGCTGTCCCTCGGGTGAAGGCGGATTGGGGTTGTTCCAGGGGCCTTCGCCACAGCCGCCAAGGAGCATCAGTGCAAAAAGGCCCAATATGGCGCCGACAGCGCGGGCAGGAGTCATTGGATACGCATCCCGGTGGAGTAAATCGTTTAGCTGGACATGGGTTGGCAATTAGCGAGAGGTTACATCCCTGCCGCTCAGGTAGCAATGCCCTGCGCATTCTACGCTTGCGTAAGCAGGGGGAGCAACAGATGCAGTGGCACTGCCCGCCTCCGGAGGTCCGGCAGTAACCACGCACATTAATCAGGGTCATTATTGTGTTGTATAGTAGATGGCTCTTGCTCACCAACAGGACATAATAATGACGCTTCTGATCATAGCCGGCCTGGCACTGGCCCTCTTGCAACTGTGGTTGTTACCCGCAAGCCTGAACCTGAAGAACACCGAATACCTGGTATCCAGCCGCGATAACCCACCGCCACAGTCCCAGCTGCAACAGCGCGTGACCCGCGCTGGCGCCAACCTGCAGGAGAGTCTGCCTGCATTTCTTGCGCTGAGCCTGTTGGCCATTATCCAGAACGTGGACCTGACGACGCAGCCCTGAGTTGGCTGGTGCTGCGCGTAATCTATATTCCCTGCTATATGTTCGGCATTACCTATGTGCGTTCACTGGTTTGGATAGGCTCACTCGGCTGCCTGGTCTACATGGCGGTCAAGCTGGTCCAGGCATAGCGACATGGCTGACTACATACCCCCAACGCTGGACTGGGTCAGGGAGCAGGTTGAACTTTACGAAAGCAGCGGCGGCACCCGGGGCACCACGCTGCTGGACACGGGTCTGCCGTGCATCCTGGTCACGCATACCGGCAACAAGACCGGGGGCATCCGCAAAATCCCGCTGATGCGCGTGGAGGTGGACGGCAACTATGTGCTGATAGGCTCCATGGGCGGCCAGCCCAAAAACCCGGTCTGGGTTTACAACCTGAGGGCGCACCCGGACATCCAGATCCGCGACAAGACCGAGGTCTTTGCCATGCGTGCGCGCGAGGTGACCGACGAGGCGGAACGCGAGAAACTGTGGGCTGCCGGCGTCGCCGCCTATCCCCCCTACGAGGAATACCAGGCCAAAACCAGCCGCAAAATTCCCGTGTTCCTGGCCGAGCCGCGTGACTGATCGCGCCTCCTGCTAGCCTTGCTTATGGTTCTTCGCGCATTAGCGTGGTGGAGCAAGTGAATGCTCCAGGTTGCCAAGCGGACATCACGAATGGAGTAAGCCTTCCCTGGTTGGAAACAAACCCCCACGCCCTTGGAAGGCTTACCCCATTCGTGCTGTCCTCCCCTCATTTCGACTCGACTATCCATTACCTGGACTCTCCGTGACGCGCCAAAGCCGTCGCTGAAGTGCCTGAACAGCCCGTCTTGTACACGCGTCCCTCCGGGATTCCCTCGCTCGGTCACGAGCCTTAAAGCGCTTCGCTGTCTCGTGCCTCTCCCTCGGCGCGCACTTGCAACGGACAGTTCAGCCGCTTCACCGACTCCTCCCAGAGCGCGCTAATGGTGGCTATATGATCGATCCTGTGGCTTCACCGCTGGTGAGGCGGGAGAGAGGCTGAAATCATCGTTGCAAATCACCCGCCGAAGGAAGATGCGAGACAGTGCTTTTCTGGCTCGCAACTGAGTGAGGGAACCCCAGCGGGGCGAGGTGATAAGACGGTGATTTCAGGCACTCTCCCGGCGACCTGGAACATCACAGGGAGTATAAGGTAATGGATAGTCGAGTCGAAATGGAAGAAGGCCGCTGTGATCGTGGTGTACCCCCGGAAGATCGTCAAAAGGGGGTTCGATCTACCGGGGGTAACACCACGATTACAGTGGCCGCATTTCAGGATGGAACATTCCCTGGCTGTTCCCCGCTAATGCGCGAAGAGCCTTGCTTATGGGGGTTGATCAGGTACTTCTGACCTGTCTGCCGCTGGCTGTAAACCCGCAGGGTATCCAGTGACAGTGCCTCCTCCATAGACACCTCCGCCGTGTAGTGACTGGCGAAGGTAGTCTTGATCTCGGCGGCCACCCGCTCCCTGAGCTCTATCATGCGCGGTATACCAATGCGCTGCAGGAACGGCGTCAACAGCCAGCCGCTAACGCTGAAGGCAAAGCCATAGGCTGCGGTGAGCTGTATTGGCGACAGGTCGAGCCGGCCATACACATAGACTTTTTTCAGCGTATCGGAGCCATAACGGTTGTACTCCATACCCTTGGTCGCCGCACGCTCCATGCAGGTGAGGATAGTATTGGCCATGTGACCACCGCCGGTGGCGTCAAACGCCAGATAGGCACCGGTAGCCTCAATCGCCGCCGTCAGGTCGTCGGCAAAACTGTCAGCGCTGGAATTGATCACGTATTTCGCCCCCAACTCGCGCAGGATTGCTTCCTGTTCGGGTTTGCGCACGATATTCACCAGGTCGATGCCATCGGCGATACAGATCCGATTCAGCATCTGTCCAAGATTGGAGGCAGCAGCGGTATGCACCAGGGCCGTAAAGCCCTCATCACGCATGGTCTCGACCATGCCCAGTGCGGTCATCGGGTTAACGAAACTCGAGGCCGCCTGCGCGGGCGTCACGCCCTCTGGCATGGGCAGCGCCATCATGGCATTCACACAGCGGTATTGGGCAAACATTTCGCCGCCGGCGATACCCACGGTTTTACCCATCAGGGCCTGGGCCGCGGCTGAGGAGCCCGCCGCAACGACCACACCACCGGCCTCGTTACCAACGGCCATCGGCTCACCGATGCGCCCGGCCACCATGCCCATCAATTTGGGGGAAACATCGGCCGTCACCACGGGTGAGTCGGCGGTACCGCTGGCCTGGGCTGTACTCAGATCAGCGGGGCCGGTCAGCAGTGCAAGGTCTGAAGGATTGATCGGCGCCGCCTCAATGCGCACGATGATTTCGTCGGGGCCCGGTTCGGGCAAATCTACAGCGGCAATCGAAAGTTCAAGCTTGCCCTCCTGGGTGATCAGGGATTGAATCTGTCGAGATTGGCCTGGTGCGCTCATGACGGTACTCCGCTAAGGATGATTTAGCCGGGAACCATAGCATATCTGCGTGCACCATCAGGCGATTATCGGTGATGGGTGCAGCAGAGTTCTGCAACCACTGGCCAGGCGAGATAGGGGCTGCCTGTACTAGGCCGAGAAAGGGAGTGACCGATCACGTGGGAGACTGGACAACATACCCTGACCACTCTCCTCTTCCAGACCCAGTCTATGCAGGGAATGCGCAAGCGAGCTGGCCAGCCCCGAGGCGAGGACCCTGCGGTAATACGGTAATGAACGTTCATAATGCGGCAGGTCGTCTACCAGCTTGTTGGCGGACGCCATGCGCTCGCGAAACGCCTGCTCAAAAGCATGCAGCGCATCCAGGATGTCGGTCTTTTCGGCAAGTTCGGGGGCCGGGCTAATACGCCAGGTGGCGTCGTGCAGCAATTCACAGCTGGCAACGGAGTAGCGCTTGCGGGACGGACGCCATTCTTCTGGACCAATGAGCGACAGACTCCAGCGACCTTGGCGGTAGTAGAGATGATAAACCGCACCCGGCACCGGTTTGAAACTGAAGTCTGCCGACAGCACCAGCAGGCCGCACAAATAATCTATGACCACCTTGTCTGGAGAGGGCGCGGATATTCTCCACCCCCCGCCAGGCCTGTAACTCGTTGAGGTGCGGTAAAGCCGCTTTGCCCTGCGGATTGGGCGCAGCCTGTCCCACCTTCCAGACTTCAGGGTCAGCGCTTGCTCATTGCCCGGCTCCCGATTGTTTGGCCGCCACGGGACCTCGCCTGCTCCGGCGGCAGCGCTGCGAGCAATAAACCACCTCCTCCCAGTGACGCTGCCATTTGCGGCGCCAGTTGAAGGGCCTGTCGCACACCGGACAGACTTTACTTGGTAAGTGGCTCTTGTTCATACCACGATAATACGCTCAGCCGCGGTGAGCAGTTCACCCCGCCGCTGACAGCGCTCATCGCAATACACCGGCCGCGTGGTATTACCTTGCCAACGGCTCTGGCGCGCCGGCCCGGGGTTGTCTACTCTGTAGCCCATGCGAATCAACAACCATGCGGAAAACCACGGCGTGACCTTCGAGCAATTATTCAGCGAGTTCTCCAACGATAAATTGCTGTACTTTTTTGTGCCGATTTTCCTGCTGTCTGTGGCACTGGAATACCGCTACAGCCGCAAGCACAAGCTGGACCTGTACGAGTCACAGGACACCAAAGCCTCTTTCTGGATGCTGTTTTTCACGCCCATCGTTGAGTTCCTGCCCAAGCTGGGCGCTTTCATTATTTTCTACTACCTGCACGAGTTCAGCCCACTGAAGGACGTGGTACAGCGGCAATGGTGGGCCTGGGCATTGCTACTGGTACTGGATGACTTCATTTACTACTGGTTCCACCGCATGAATCATGAGGTGCGCCTGTTATGGGCAGGGCACGTTTGCCATCACTCCGCGCTGAAGATGAATTTCGCCACCGCACTGCGCCAGGGCGTGGGTGAGCGGCTGCACAAATTTCTGTTCTGGCTGCCGTTGCCGCTGCTGGGCTTCGACCCGCTGATGATCTTCACGATGATGACGATCAACCTGTTCTACCAGTTCTGGATACACAGCGAACTGGTAGACAGATTACCCGGCCCTGTCGAGTACCTGTTCAATACACCTTCGCACCACCGGGTGCACCACGCGTCAAATATTCGTTACCTGGACTGTAATCACGGTGGCATATTCATTATCTGGGATCGCCTGTTCGGCTCCTTTTCCCCGGAGGTCACCGGCGAAAAACCCACCTATGGACTGACTGCCAACATCACCTCCTACCGACCGCTGGACGTGGCAACGCATGAGTACCAGTCAATCTGGCAGGACTGCAGGCGGGCCACCAGCTGGCGTGATCGCCTGCGTTACCTGCTGCTGGCACCGGGCTGGAGCCACGACGGCGAGGACAAGCGGGCGCGGGTCCTGCGCAGGAAAATGGGCCTGTCATCGGGAGTCGTTGGCTGATGCTGCTCCGCGCCCTGCCCGGGGTGCCGCAGGCTGGGCAAACCTGTATCCTGACTGCTACTGGAGGCGACCATGAAAAAAGACAGGAACGAAGCTGAGCTGGTAAAAAAGGCGCTTGTGGTCGGTGGCGTGTATGTCAAAAAACGCGGCTACGGCGAGTTTGAGGGTACCGACTCACACAAGCTCAAGGTGGAATATATCTATCGCGCGCTGGTGGAAGACAAACTCATCCAGCCACTGGCCAAACAGGATATCAGCGTGCCCAACATGGAGCACAAACTCGCCCTGTGGATCAAACGGCAACTGCCCGCAGACCATCCACTGGTAAGCGGGAAGTGACAGGGGCCAGCTGATACAAGGCCTCTGCGCGCTATAAACATCCCTCTCAGGAAAGTATGAATTCCGTTTGCTGCATCCGTTGGCGAGGGGCGGCGTCTCGCTGCGCATAGGCATCAGGAATATGATGTGGCTCACCGGGAAAGCCGATCGCCAACGCGGTCAGGGGCCTGACATTTTCCGGCAAGGTAAATGCCTGCACCACCTTGTCCAGGTCGACCCCGGCCATCTGGTGCACCACCAGGTCGCGCGCTGTCGCCTCTACCGTCAGCATCGCCGAGGCGGCCCCCAGGTCATGCTCGGCGGACGCGTTGGGCTTGCCATTATGGTCAAACGTCGTTTTCACCAGGCCCAGAGCCAGAACCGGGGCATTGGCCGCCCAGGGTTGGTTACCCTCTACCAGGCAGGCCAGTATTTTTTCATAGGTGACGCCCTCTCCTTTCACCCCGACGATGAAACGCCAGGGCTGGGCGTTGTAGGAAGACATTGTCCAGCGCACTGCCTCAAACAAAGCGGCAATATCTGCAGGGCTTACCGGGCGTTCCGGATCGAAGGCGTAAGGGCTGTGACGCCTGGCCAGCAGCTCATGTATGGGGTGTTCGGGGTTGGCATTTCTGTTCATGACAGGGATTCTCCTTGTTTGGATAAGTTGAGAGGGGCGCATCAAGCGCCCAGTTTACGATCCAGCGTCCAGGGGCCGGGCGCGCTATTGGCCAGCGCCAGGAAACCGCCCGCCATGGCCAGATTTTTGAAGAACATAATAAATTGCATCTGGTCAGCCAGATCAAGGTGAAACAGCACAGCTGAAGCAACGCTGAATCCGGCCAGTGCCAGCGCGACCCAGCGAACCTTGAATCCGATCACCAGGGCCAGGCCGCCCAGCACTTCCAGCGCGATCACGCCGGGCAACAGGAAACCCGGCAAACCTGCGCTGGCCATGTAGGCTACGTTACCCTCATAGCCCGAAATCTTCGAGAATCCTGCCAGAATAAAAATAGCAGCCATCAGGGTGCGGGCCGCCAGGTCAGCAGGGCCCGCGGGCAGGACAGGCAGGCCCTGTCGGGCTGCGGTGGGGGTTTGGTCGTTAGTGATAGTGTTCATAGCGTCTCTCCAGTTCAGTTAATGGCACCGCCTTATTGGCAGCGATGGAGTGACTATAGTTTCGAATTATAAGAACTTAAATCGCATTAAATCGGCACTATTATTCGATTATATAGATAATAATAGTAATTACTTGTTTATAGACGGTGGTCAAGCGCCAAACTGGAGGGAGATCCAGGGCGCCTGGGCGCTAAAGCCCACTTCTGCCCGTGCTCGAACAGAACACCACCGTCGCAACTAGGCTAAACTGCAGGTCAAAGACGGCAGGACGCCGCATGACAGCCAACAACAGGAAGAATAAGAAATAGTATGACCCGGCTTTCCATCAATAACCCGGCGGCGATCGCCGTGATCGTTATTCTCATTATTGTGTTTGGGCTGATTGCGGTGCGAGGCCTGCCCATACAGCTACTGCCCGATGTCGACAGGCCGGCCATCTCCATCGAGACGGATTGGCGCGCGGCCGCCCCGGAGGAGGTTGAGGAGTCCATCGTGCAGCCCCAGGAGCAGGTGCTGCGCAATATCGAGGGACTGGAGACCATGGTCAGCGAAATTCGCCGTGGCAGCGGCCGGATTCGCCTGGATTTTCGTGTGGGCTGGGATATGCAGCGGGCCCTGATCGATGTCATCACCCAGCTCAACCAGGCAGCTGACCTGCCCGCCGATGCGGATGAACCGCGAGTCCGCTCCGGCGGGGGCAGCGGCCGCGGGCAGGCCGCCTCTCTATTGATTTACACATTACCGGGCAACGAGAACCGGGATGTCGCCACCTACCAGGAGTTGATCGACCGGGAAGTGGAGCCGAGGCTCGCCCGGGTGCCGGGCGTCGCCCGGGTCGGGCTGGCCAGTGAGCGGGAGCCGGAGATACATGTCACCCTCGATACGCACCGGCTTGCTGCCCGCAATATCCAGATTCCCGAGGTCGCCAATACGCTGCGGCGAGCGGTTGACGTTTCCGGCGGCTTTGCCGACGTTGGCCGTCGCCGCTACACCGTGCGCTATCTCGGCCAGCGCTCCATTGAGGAATTGGGTGACCTGGTTGTCGCCTGGCAAAATGGCGAACCGGTAAGGCTCTCGGACGTGGCGACCGTCGAACGGGGCTTGCGCAAACGGGTGAACCTGTCTTTTCGCAACGGTTTCCCTGCGTATTACATCAGTATGATTCCCAGCTACGATGCCAACACCGTGGAGTTGCTGGATGCGCTCAACGCCACCATCGAGGAGATCAACCGGGACGTACTGGAGGCAGAGGGGCTGACGATTGAGCTGAGTTTCGACGCCTCCCTGCACATTCGCCGCGCGATTGCCCTGGTACAACAGAACCTGCTGCTGGGGCTGGTACTGGCCAGCCTCGTGCTCTGGTACTTCCTGCGCAATGTGCGCGCCACGCTGTTGATTGCCGCCACTATACCGCTGTCACTACTGGTGGCATTCGTGGTGCTGCGACTTACCGGTAAAACCCTTAACGTCATCTCCCTGGCCGGGCTGGCTTTTGCCGTGGGCCTGGTCATGGATGCAGCCATCATCGTGCAGGAGAATATCGTCCGCCTGCGTGCCTCCGGCATGGCTGCCTACGAGGCCACCGTGCAGGGCTGCAGGGAAGTCAGCGGCGCCCTGTTTTCGTCGACGCTGACCAGCGTGGCTATTTTCCTGCCGATCCTTTTCATCGTGGGTGTCGAAGGTCAGCTGTTCAAGGACCTGGCCATCACCCTGACCACGGCGGTCAGCTTTTCGCTGATCACCGCGATGACATATCCTCCCGGCCGCAGGACTGAAACTCTCGACGGCCGAGCCTCGGCCAGACCCACTGGCACAGCGATGGCGTCAGCTCGCCGACCTGGTTATCCGCATCACCGACAAGTCCAGCAGCCGGTCTGCCCTGGTCATCGCCATTCTTGGCGGCTCTTTGCTGCTTGGCTGGGCATTTCTACCCAAGGTGGACTTCCTGCCCAAGGCACGCATCGACGCGGTGCAAACCTACTTTGCGGCGCCCCCCGGGGTGAATCTGGATACCCTGGAGGAGGAGTTACTCACAGATATTATTTCGCGCCTGAAACCCTACTATGATGGCGAAAAAGAACCGCATATTCGCGGTTACAACCTCGCCAGTTTCGGCGCCACAGACACCGTGAATTTCATCTACCCGGAGAGGTCAGAAGACATCCCGGCGCTACTCGATCTACTGCGCAACGACCTGTTTACAGGGCTCACCGATACGGTCGCCTACGTCAGCCAGTCCTCCATGCTCAGCCTCAACAGCGACGGGGCAGACGCAATCAGCATCGACCTGCAGGGCTCGGACCTGGCACAGCTGAAAACGGCTGCACTCACCACCATGGAGCTGACCCAGGCGCTGTGGACAGACGGTGTGGTGTATGCTGCACCGGACCTGAGCGCGGGTGAAGCCGAGCTGCGGGTGTATCCCCGAGAACAGCGCCTCAGCCTGGCCGGGCTGGATCGGCGTGCACTGGGCGATGTCGTTCGCACGTACACGGATGGACTGTGGGCAGGTGAGTACTTTGACGGCAACCACCGCTACGACCTGATCCTCCATGGCGAGACCTGGAACTCCCCGGAGCAGCTGGCCTCCATGCCCCTGGCGACACCGCTGGCTGGCATCCAGACCATTGGTGAACTCGCCGAAATACGCCGCGGTGTGGGTCCCGCGGAACTGCAGCGCGTTGACGGGCAGCGCACGGTGACCATCTTCCTGATTCCGCCAGACAACGTCACCATGGAAGAGGCGTTGCAGCGCCTGCGCGATGAAGTAGAGCCCAAGGTCAAACCGCTGCTGCCGGAAGGCGCGAGGCTAAGTTACCGTGGCAGTGCGGATCGACTGTCAGAGGCGCTGCGCACGGTGGGTGTCAACTTCCTCCTGGCGGTGCTGATTCTCTACCTGATCATGGCAGCGCTGTTCAAATCGGGTCGCGACGCCATGCTGGTGCTGCTGGTCATGCCCATGGCAATCGCCGGCGGCCTGGGCGCGCTGAAGCTACTTAACCTGGTGACCTACCAGTCATTGGACCTGCTGACCATGATCGGCTTTATTATCCTGCTGGGGCTGGTAGTCAACAACGCGATACTGCTGGTTGACCAGACCCGCAGCGCGCAAAAACAGGGCATGAGCGATGCCGAGGCCGTACACCAGGCGGTCCTGTTCCGTGCCCGGCCCATTTTCATGAGCACGCTGACCAGCATTTTTGGCATGCTGCCGCTGATGCTCATCCCCGGTGTGGGTTCGGAGATCTACCGCGGACTGGCCACGGTAATCGTTGGCGGCATGACCGTTTGCGCAATGTTTACCTTGTTGCTGCTACCTAGCCTGCTACGCTTTGGACACGTTAAAACACACAAGGAGCAAGTGTGAACGCGATACGACAACTCTGCCCGTTGCTGCTGGTCGCCGCCTGCTTCACACCCGCGGCCCTCGCCCAGGATGATGCCGTCCCGGTGAGGGTCGAACAGGTGCGCGAACAGCAGGTGGAGCGCAGCCTGCCGCTGACCGGGCGGGTGCACAGCCGTCATGACGCCAGCCTCAGCCTCACCCTGTCGGGCGAACTGGAATGGGTACTGGAGCCCGGCACCCTTGTCGACAAGGGCGAGGTGATCGGCCAGCTTGATCAGCAACCCTTCCTGTTGCGCAAGGCGGAACTGTCACACCTGGCGCAGCGCGAGCAGGTCAACGGCGCCTACCTGGACAAGGAACTGGCACGACTGATGCGCCTGAAAGAGGATAACAACGCCTCGGAGCGCCTGGTGGACGAGGGCGAATCGCAGCGTGACATTTCCCGACTGGAATTGCGGTCACTGCAGGCGCGAATAGCACAGCTTGATGATGAGCTGCGTCGATCCAGGCTGGTCGCACCTTTCTCCGGTGTCATCGCCACGCGACATAAACGTGGTGGTGAGTACGTCAACCCGGGCGAGCCGATTGCCCGACTGGTAGACCTGGAGCAGCTGGAGTTGCGTTTCCAGGTACCGGTCAGTTACCTGGGCAGGCTCTGGGTGCGGCAACAGGTCGCCTTTGCTGCCCAGGGCGGCCAATTGCTGGGCGATACACCTACTACGCACCAGTCAACCGTGCGCACTATTATTCCGGCAGCAGACAGTAACTCACAAACCTTCGAAGTACGCGCTGACATCGCCACATCTGATCGCAAGGCAGTCATCGCCGGACAACTGGTCAACGTCTCGCTGCGTATCGCCAGCGGTCGGGCTACTGTGCAGATTCCCCGGGACGCGATTGTCCTGCGCTCCGAGGGTAACTTTGTGTTTCGTATCGACGCAGAAGACAAGGCACACCGGGTGGCGGTAGAAGTGGGCGAGGGTTCCACAGACTGGGTCAGCGTGAAAGGTGAGATCCGCCAGGGAGACTGGGTCGCCGTGCGTGGACTGGAGCGACTACAGGACGGTCAAACCGTGCTGCGTCGCGAGTCCTGATGCCAGCACCTTATCTCAACGTTAATCGGTGCCGGTGACCCCGGCCTTTGCGGCGGTTGCAGCGTCCCAGTCGGCATTCGCCTTGTCGATCACAAAGGCGCGAATTGCCGTCACTTCCGCCTTGCTCAGTCGGTCGCGGAAGCTGATCATGCCATTCTCTTCCAGCATCCCGTCCAGCACTACCTTGTACCAACCATCATTCTCCAGCAGGGCAGAGTAGCGCAAGTCGGGGGTGCCCCCGCCACTGATGACCGACAGCCCATGGCAACCCATACACTGCTGGTAGTACCGGGTTTTGCCCAGGGCGATTTCCTCGGCGCTGGCCACGCTGGGGGGCGGCTTGCGCAGCACCCGTTCTCTCTTTGGAATCGACAACTGCGCCGTGCCACCTATCTTGTACACCAGAACCCGACCCTCTATCGGCCCGGCCTCGGGGTCCATAAACACGCCACCGGCCAACTGGACCAGGCTACCCCACCCCGACATTACCGCCACATACTGCTCGCCGTCGACCGTATACGTAACAGGGCCGGCAACAATGCCGGTATCCGCCTGGTGATCCCACAACAGCTCGCCGCTATCGGCAGCATAGGCCGCAAAACGCCGGTCCGACGTGCCCTGGAAAACCAGGTTCCCCGCGGTGGAGAGCGTTCCGCCATTCCAGGGACGTTCATACTGCACCCGCCAGACTTCCTTTTGCGCCACCGGGTCCCAGGCACTCAGGTGCCCGCGTATGCCATCGAGAATATCGTCCAGTTCGGCCTTATCCGATGGCAGGTGGGCAGTGGAGAAGTCGACGCCGAAGTTGGCCTGTCCAGGCCGGTATTCAAAGCCACCGGGCTCGTCACGGTAAATATGGAAAATCTCCTGGGCGGGCAGATACACCAGCCCGGTCGCGGGATTGTAAGACCAGGGGTGCCAGTTGTGTGCGCCGAAGGGAGACGGATAGATCAACACATCCTTGCCCGGGTAACGCGCGTCTTCCGTTTCTACCGGCCTGCCGGTTTCGGGGTCCACATGGGTAGCCCAATTGATGGGCACATAGTTATTGGCAGAGATAAACTCGCCGGTCACCCGATCGAGAACATAGAAGAAACCATTCTTGGGCGCCTGCATCAGCACCTTGCGCGGCTCACCCGCTATTTCAAGGTCGGCAAGCATAATGGGCTGGGTCGCGGTGTAATCCCAGGTTTCTCCCGGCGTGGTCTGGTAGTGCCAGACGTATTCGCCGGTATCAGGTTTCAATGCCACGATAGAGGACAGGAACAGATTGTCGCCCCCGCCGGGAGAGCGAATACGCTGGTTCCACGGCGTGCCATTGCCCACACCTATATACAGCAGGTCCAGCTCCGGGTCGTAGGCCATGGAATCCCAGACGGTGCCGCCTCCGCCCATTTTCCACCATTGCCCATTCCAGGTCTTTACCGCCATCTCCAGCGCCGGGCTCTCCTGACCATCGGCAGGGTTGCCGGGCACCGTATAGAAGCGCCAGTCCATGGCCCCGGTCTCGGCGTCGTAGGCACTGATGTAGCCACGCACGTCATACTCACCGCCGCCACTACCGATCAATACCTTGCCCTTGATCACTCGCGGCGCACCGGTAATGGTGTAAGCCAGTTCCGGATCGAAGGTCGGCACAGACCAGGCCACCTTGCCACTGTCGCGATCAAGCGCCACCAGCCGGCCGTCCAGGGTGCCGACATAGATTTTGTCACCCCAGGCGGCGACGCCCCGGTTCACCACATCACAACAGGCGTCGACGCCCTTGGCCTTGGGCACCTGCGGGTCATAGTTCCACAATAGTTTGCCGGTGGCCGCGTCCAGCGCAAACACCACGCTCCAGGCGCCGGTGGTGTACATAACACCGTCGATAATCAGCGGCGTGGCCTCGATACCGCGGTAAATGCCCAGCGGATAGGACCAGGCCAGGCCCAGTTCATCGACATTGTCACTGCTGATCCCCTGCAGTGGGCTGAAGCGCTGTTCGGAATAGGTGCGCCCGTGGGTCAGCCAGTTACCGGCTTCCTCATCCGCCTTGAGGATGCGACCGGCGGTGACAGCACCGCCAGCAGGATTCGCAGTAACAGTCGGTGTCGAGGTCGGCGACAGCCTGTTCTGCAATTGATGCGGGCGACTCGCGAACTTTCTTCGGTGCAGGCGCCGAGCGCCAGCGCGCAGCACAGCAGTGGCAGCCACTGCAGGTTTTTATTCTTCATACCAACGGCCTGGTTGCATAAGCGTGCAATGAATATAGCACGAGAAACCGTGCGCCCTCAGGCCGCCGCTGCGCGTCAGGAGTTGATACTACCCGGGAAGCGCTGCTCCAGAACCGTGCGAATGCCCTCCTGCCACTGTGTTTTGCAAGGGCCTGCCAGTTGTTTGCGCAGGGTGGCGTCAACGATTTTCATCTGCCAGGTCGCCAGGTCGGCCTCCTCGATTTTCATCGACATGCCCGTCAGTGACTCGATATATCGAATCATCTCTTCCACCGAGACCGCTTCGTCGCCGCCCAGGTTAACCGTCAGCGCCGGCACCGCTGCGTGTTCGAGCAAGCCCTGTACCTGCGCCACGATATCGGTTTCATATATCGGGCAACAGAAACTCTCGCCATTGCTTTTGCGCGTATAGGGAATGCCGCCACGCATCATCTGGTAGAGAGCCGTGGGCACACCGCCGTGACCACACAGGCCATAGGCCACATCCAGGCGCGCAATGACCGTCGGCAACTGCAGCTCGCGAGCCTGGTAGCGTGCGACGCCCTCGCTGGCGAGTTTGCTCATGGCGTAATGCGGCGAGTAGGTGGAGTAGCCACCCAATGTTGCGGACTCGTCTATCACCGCCTGCGGGTCGGGGTTGTCGCGATATACGGAGTCTGAGGACATATGGAAGAACGCCCTGGCGTCGCGATAGCGCTTCATCAGGAAGCCCGTGCCCTCGGCGTTGTCCGTCAGCGCCTGCTCGGTCGTCTTCGGGGATACGTTGACAGCGCAGTGAATGACATAGTCCACGTCCGGCATATGCGAGAGGTCTTCCTCGCCCATGGTGAAATTGACCGTGTTGATTCCCTGCGCCTCCAACTCCTCCTTGGCCTTGGGATCGGAGAAACGCGCTGCCGCCCAGACCTCGTTGCTCTTGTCCAGTTGCTCCACAATAGGGCGGGCCACCTGGCCTGTCGCGCCGGTGACCAGAACTCGTTGATTCTTAAGCATGTGTATCCTCTAGTTTCGTTTTTTATTAACGGCTGGTGATACATGGCGAACGGTGCGAGGTCTATGTCCCGCACTACTCCCCGACTCTTCTCAGGTAGATCACAGGCAGTACCCTGCTGGTATGATCCTGATGACGCTGCTGCGTCGGGATTCAGCCGAACAATTTCCGGCCAGAGATCTTCCCGCGCCTGGCCTACGATTTCCTCTGCCACCACCCGGAAAGTTTCTCTTGCCCAATTGCACATCCACCTCCGGGTGGGCTTTGAGGTTCAGCCACCAGACCGGGTCTTTGTCAGCGCCATTGTTGGACGCCACAACGGCCACGTTATTACCATAGGGATAACAGGCAATAGGCGTCGGCCTGCCCAGCCCCGACTTGCGGCCGATGCAGTGGATCACCACCATATCAATGCCAGCCAGGCGCGCACCTACCCTGCCCTTGCTGATACGATAGACAAATTGATGCACTTTGCTGAATAACTTCCAGTCAGCCACTGCCAGCTACACCTTTTCCCGGAGATTGGACATTGAAGCAGTCAGGTTTTCTTTGTGCAACGACTCTGGAGGCCAATGCGGGTTAAGCTGGCTGGTATATTGAACTTGATGCTAAAACAGGTCTGGCGCATCATCCCTCACTGAAAAAGCGCCATTAAAAATAAGATCAGGAGTACACCATGCACGCTTCCACAGAAATTCTCGCGCCGGTCACGGTGCTGCTCTTATTGACCTGTGTCGTCTGGGCGTGGATGTATGCCACACGCATACCCGCGATCAGACGCATGGGCATGCAACTGGACCCGGAACTTCCCAAGGGGCAGCAGATGTCGGAGCTGCCGGCGAAAGTGCGCTGGAAAGCGGACAACTACAACCACCTGATGGAACAGCCCACCCTGTTCTACGCCGTTGCACTGACACTGGCGCTGCTGGGCGGCGGGGAGGGCCTGAACCTGACCCTGGCCTGGTGTTACGTAGGGCTGCGCATTGCACATACGCTGCAGCAGACCCTGTGGAACAAGATCGAGGTGCGCTTTGTGCTGTTCTTTCTTTCCTCGCTGGTGCTGATTGCGCTGATCGTGCGAGCAGCAATGGTGGTTTGGGCAGGATGAGCAGCTTTCAGCCACGCTTGAAAGCCTTGCCGTCATGCGGGTGCGTGCCATGAACGCTGGTGTTTTTAATCGCGCCAGTCACTTCAGTGTGGTGTGGGCGGTGATGCTGTCCTTTATCACGATCGTGGAGTGGCGCAGCCTGGATCGCGACCCGCTGAAGGCCGAGATACTCAGTCCGTTCATTACCCGCCACATCGAGATTGTTCCCGGGTACGGGGCGCCACCCGGTGGGGAGTCAGCCGGCAGGCGCGCCCTATAAACTCAGTGCAGGAGCAGCCTGCCGCGGGACCACAAACGACCGTGGAGCTGGGTTTCAACGGGCCGTTATTCCTGGCCTGCTTCTTCATCCCCATCATTCTCTTTCACGGGTGGGCAACCTGCTGACGTATCTACAGCAGCGCTCTAAATCCTGACTCAATAAAAAAACTGAACCGCGCCGGAGCACCGGACGCGGTTCATTATCGTGCAAGCAATGGCTAGCGAGCAGGCTTATGCACCATCTTGACGTCCCACACGCTGGCAGAACCTATTGCACAGCTGGCAGCGCCCTTCATGAGCCTCCATACCTTTTTGCCAGCCGCCGCCATTTACGTATAGCTCATAGGCTGCAAAATAGTCGGTCCAGCTGCTGAAAGTAGAGACACCCCAGTAGTCAAAGTCCCGGTCACCCGAGCCACCAAGCATGGGGAAAAACATCCAGTTCGAGTTTTTCGCACCCAGGGCACGCATTGCAGAGGAGTACTGCTTGTGCGCCGCGATTGCTTTTTGCCAGTCACCGCCTTCCGCAATGCTGCACTCGGTGAACATCACCACGCCGTCCTCGGGAGAGCCGTCTGGCGCATTGATTTCCACGGAAGAAGCCAGGCCGTGCTGACCACAGGCAATCACCTCGTTAAAGTCTTCCTGGACATCACCACCGGTGGCCTGCCAGGCGTCCAGGCCCTTGCCCATATCATTGCCGGACGGATGTGATCCCAGCCAGATGAACTGGGGACCATCAGTAAAGGTGGCGAACTGCGGTGTTAGAATCCAGGCCGCATAGCTGGGGTCGTTCTTACTGGCCCAGCTACTGAAGCTGTCCGCTACCTTCATCAGGTCTTTCATGCTCTTTCCGGGCTGCAAATTGCAGTAGAACGCCTCAACCGGTGCAGGTTTCGCGCCACCGTCCTGCGACAGGGCGGCCGGCGCCCAGGCAAAGAGTACCGCTGTAATTCCGAATACCACTGTTCTGATTGCTGTCATTGTTATTACCCTCGTTATTGTTGGCCCAACGCTGGCCAGATGCCAACGGGCTACAATAGAGCGTAGACGGAACACCGAATTGTGCAAATTTTAGCCAGCAAAACAAAGAAGCGATTGGAGACCTGTTCAGCGAGCGGGCCAACAGGGCCTATACTCAGTGCGGGCATTGACAGCGTAATCCAACACACTCGGAGGACTTTACAGGCAATGTACTACGGAGAAAGGCTGAACAGCATCAGTCACCTGGTCGGTGCGGTATTCGCACTGATTGCGCTGGGCGCATTGCTGGCGCTGGGCATTCAAACAGGCGATGCAACGACCATCGTCGGCTTTACTGCTTTCGGCCTGACGCTGGTACTGCTCTATACCATGTCAACGCTGTACCACAGCTTTCAGGCGCCGAAACTCAAGCAGGTCTTCAAGGTGCTGGACCACATCTCCATCTATCTGCTTATTGCGGGCACATATACACCTTTTATGCTGATCAGTATGCCCGGCAGCAGTGGCACAATGATCCTGGCGCTGGTGTGGACACTTGCCGTCGTCGGTATCATTTCCGAACTGCTGTTAACGGGACGTCTGGTGAAGTTCACACAGCTGGTCATCTATCTGGGAATGGGTTGGGCCTGTTCACTCGACATTGCCAGCCTACGTGCCGCACTGCCGGCAGCGGGTTTCTGGTGGGTCACCGCCGGCGGCATTGCCTACACCGCAGGCATCATCTTTTATCTTCTGGATAAGGCCAGGTGGCTCAATCACGCCCACGGGATATGGCACTTCTTTGTTCTGGTCGGCTCGGTCTGCCACTTTGTGGCAGTAGCCGGCTACGTCAGGTAGGCCCGATCAGGAAGCATCTGCGGTACGGTCCGGGCCCTGGCGCAATGCGTACAGACTCCAGCCCCGCTGAGCCTTCAACTCTTCACCAGCAACACGCCAATGCAAGTTGCCGTCCCCGTCTATGGCGAACAACAGCACCGACTCGTCGGCAGGATTCTTTTCCCGCCATTGCTCGAAGTCATAGTTCTCGCTGAGCTGGGTTTTCTTGATGGTTGCGCCCTTGCGCAACAGACGTATCAATTGCTCATAGCGAATGTCCTCGTCGAATAGCACCTGTCCCTTGTAGAAAGCACTGGGGCGATGCCTCGCATTTGATTTTGCTTCGGCACGCGAGGACAAGGCAAATATATTACGAATGCCAAAATCCTCGCGAAAGCGCAATGCGGCCGCCAGGTTATCACTCTGGAACGGCGACAGCCCCAACATGCCCTCCAGTCCCGCCAACTCCAGGTGCAGGTCTGCGTGGTCAGAAATGGGATTGCCGTGATAGGTATCCAGCCCTGCCATCCGCGCCTCTCTCACTCGCTCCCACTTGGTATCACAAACCGTTGTTTTAATGTCGGCGGATTCCAGCGCCTTGGCAATGGCAATCCCCAGGGGGTTGGCACCGATGACCAGAAAGCCCTGGTTACCGGTTTCGCCTACACCCAGCAACCGGGCCAGGGGCCTGGCGGTAGCGCTTTGGATAACCACGGTGCCAATGATAATAGTGAAGGCAAGCGGCACCAGCAGCTCCGCTGACTCCACACCCAGCTCTTCCAGCCGCAGTGCAAAGACCACCGACACCGCAGCTGCAACGATGCCTCGCGGGCCGATCCAGGCCATGACAAGTCGTTCGTTCAGGGTGAACGTGGAGCCAAGGGTGCTGAGAAAAACCTTCAACGGTCGTGCCACAAACTGCATGACCAGCAGCACGGCGATGGCGCCCCATCCCAGTTGCAGCAGGTTGCCAAAATCGACACGGGCCGCCAATACGATAAACAGCGAGGACACCAGGATAACGGTCAGGGTCTCCTTGAAGTTAAGGATATCGCGAATATGCACATCCTTCATATTGGTCAGCCAGATGCCCATGATAGTGACGGTGAGCAGCCCCGATTCATGCAGCAACGTGTTTGAGGCAGCAAATGCAGCTATAACAAAAGCAATGGCCGCGTAGTTCTGCAGGTACTCCGGGATAACCTGGTGACGCAGCAGCATGCCAAATAGCTGACCTGCAACAACACCGACCATCAAACCCAATGCAATGGTCTGCGCGAATACGCCGAAAACGTGGGTGAGATCGGCACTGGTCTGCTGTGCGACGATCCATTCGAACACGAGGACCGCAAGCAATGCACCCAGCGGGTCGATGACAATGCCCTCCCAACGCAGCGCCTTAGACACTTTGGCATTGGGCTTGACGGAACGCAGCATGGGTATGATGACGGTGGGACCGGTTACCACCATGATCGCGCCGAACAGTGCGGCTACCGGCCAGCTCAAGCCAATGAGGTAATGCGTTGCCACAGTCGAAACGAACATATTGACCAGTGCCCCGTAAGACACCATATTCCTGACACTGGGCCCAATCTCCTTCAGCTCCGTCAGTTTAAGCGTGAGGCTGCCTTCAAACAGGATAATTGCGACGCTCAGGGAAACGAAAGGAAACAGCAGCTCACCAAACAGCGCATCCGGGTCCAGCACCCCTGAAACCGGCCCCAGCAAGATGCCACAGATCAACAGAAACAAAATGCCGGGAACGCGAGTTCGCCAGGCAAGCCACTGGCAGCAAAAACCAAGGAGCGCTATTACGCCCAAGGTGAGCAGGTCAGACATAGGTCAGGAGTTTTCCTGGTCAACGAGCCCGTCATTGTGGCATGTATGCAACGATTTGGCATTACAGTAGCCGATGACGGCGTGATGCTCTCACCGCTATACTGTCGTTATGAGCTCGCCTGAAAATAACAAGACTGCCAACGAGGCCCACAACCTGCTCAACGAACCTGCTTTCCTCACCGAGTTGAAAGAGGTAGCGAACGCATCGGGCAAGAACGAACAGCAGGCGATAAAACACGCGCGCAAGTGCCTGAAGGAGATAGCCGCCACGCCACGCGAGTCCTGGCTGGCACCCGCGGCGAGGATGGCACGGTTCGTCTACACGCGCAGCTATGAGCCGAAGCTGGACATCAACCTTGAGGCACTGGAACAGTTGCGCGAGCTCTCCCGTGATCACCTGCTGCTGTTCCTCTGGTCGCACAAATCACACATGGACAGCTTCGTCTTCTTGTTGTCGCTTTACGATAACCAGTTCAAGCCGCTGCCGCTGGTGTTCGCCGGGATCAATATGAACTTTCTCGGTTTTGGCGCGCTGGCAAGGCGAGTGGGTGCGATTTTCCTGCGCCGCAGTTTTCAGGATGACCCCATTTACAAATTGGTGTTCCGCCACTATATCGATTACCTCATCCGCAACCGGCTGCCGCTGACCTGGTCTATAGAAGGAACCCGTTCGCGCACTGGAAAACTATCGCCGCCTAAACTGGGTATTCTCAACTGGGTACTGGAGGCCTGCGAGCGCGAGGAGATGCGCGATGTAAAACTGGTACCTGTCTCCATCGCTTTTGACCGCATTGCCGAAATCGACGACTACGTGGCACTGCAGCGTGGTTTACCCAAGCGCAAGGAATCCCTGCGCTGGTTTCTTAATTATATTTTTGGCATGAAGGAGCCCTACGGGAAAATTTACGTACGCTTCGCCGAACCCGTGGGCCTGGATGACGCCATGGCGCTGACGCCTGATACCGACGCGGAGAATGACCCGACACTGGCCACACGCCTTGCTTTCGAGGTGTGCACACGGATGGAACAGGTTACGCCAATCAAATCCGCTGATGTACTGGCGATGGTTCTGCTGGGCGCTAATGGTCGCGCCCTGAGCGACAGGGAAATCTATTTGCAGGCGAGCGAAATTACCTCGCTGGTGCGTGACAGGGAATTGCCTGTGGCGAGTGGTTTCAGCCTGGAAGACGAGGAACAGGTGGCGGCCGCGGTACTGTCCATGCGCGGTTCCGGACTGGTCAAAGCATTCGAGGAGGGCAGCACACCTGTCTGCTATATTCCGGAGGAGCAACAGCTTGCGGCGGCGTATTATCGAAATACCATTACCCACTATTTTCTCGCCGCCGCGCTGGGGGAGATTGCCCTGGCCATGAGCGCTGATGACGTTACCCTTACTGGCGATGCAGAACTGCGTTCACGCGTGGAGCAGTTACGCGACCTGTTCAAGTTCGAATTCTTTTTCCGTCCCAAGGACGAGTTCTGGGCACTAGTCCTCAGGGACACCTCCGCTCGCTACCCAAACTGGCATCAGGGCCAGACGTCCCTGCACAAACAACTTCGGGAGCGACCTCCCCGGTTTGGCCACGCTATACTGCGCTCCATTGCCGAAGCCTATCACGTGGTTGCAGCCACGCTTTTCTCCCTGGGCGAGGCAGCGGCACCAGACACCAAAGCATTCACTCGTGATCTGCTGGGCCAGGGTCGCGAAATGCTGTTGCGACGCCAGATAAGCGGCGAGTCGGCGATCTCCAGAGACTTGTTCAGCACCGGTTTGCAACTGGCAGGGCACCGTCAGCTGTTCACCGGCGATGCGCCGGCCCTGCTGGCCAGGAGAGAGGCTTTCCTGCGCGAAACCACTGAAATACTTGCCGCTATTGACCTGCTACAGGAAAGTTATGACCACGCCTGGTTCAGCAAACACACGCATTGATGTTATCGACGCCATACGCGGCTTCGCCGTGCTGGGCATTCTGTTGGCCAACATACAGAGCTGGAGCGGCTACCGATTCCTGCCTTTCACAGAACTGGCAGAGCTGCCCTACTACTCGCTGGATTCCATGCTTTACTGGTGGAATACGTTTCTGGTAGACAGTAAATTCTACGCGATATTTTCGTTGCTCTTCGGCGTCGGTTTTGGCCTGCAATGGCAACGCAAGCAACACCAGGCCGACACTTTCCTGCCCATGTACCGGCGCCGCATGGCCTTCCTGCTGCTATTTGGCTTTCTGCACATGCTGCTGTGGTCCGGCGACATATTGCTGCTCTACGCCATGCTCGCCTTTGTCATGATTGCGCTGCGTGAGCTCTCCCCGAGGACACAGCTGCAGCTGGGCGTGGCGCTCATGTTCTTCTTCCTGATTTCGCATATCGTCGTATTGCTACTGGGTCTGTCGCAGCCGGTGGCTGATTCGCTGGCGCGCAAGACCTACCCGGACATGAGCGGGGAGTTCATTATCGCCGCCTTGGCCTCCGACTCATGGGCACGTGTCTTCGACGTTAACGTGCACAACATTTACTGGCGCTGGCATGACTTCATCCCGAACGGGCGCATCAGTCGGGTGCTGGGCTTTTTCATGATCGGCTGCTATCTGGCGCGCTCAGGATTCTTTACTGGCGCCGCCCACAAGACATCCACACTGCTCGTCTGCCTGTTTGGTGGTGGTGCGATGACCCTCGCCGCCATGCAACTGGGCCTGTCGATGGCCACATGGGCACGTGAGCCGATGGACCTGGTCAGCAAGCAGTTATATGTTCTGGGGCAGTTGCTGATGGCACTGGGCTATATGTGCGTGCTGGCACAGGTCTTCGACACCAGAGTTGGTCGCTGGCTAATGCAACCGTTGACGTTGATTGGTCGCACGGCATTTACCAGTTACCTGGGCCAGACGGTTATAGGCGTGGCAATTTTCTATGGCGTGGGGTTGGGCTATGTGGCGACCCTGGGTCTGGCTCAGCTGGGTGTGCTCGCCATCGGCATCTATGCGCTGCAAGTCGTCTTCGCCAGTGCGTGGCTACGCTATTTCCGGCAAGGCCCCATCGAATGGCTGTGGCGATGTCTTACTGCAGGGCAACTTTTGCCCAATCGTCGCAGTCATCCCTGATAGACGCCTGGGCCTCCATAGATCAAGGTGCGCTGGAGTAGCGACGTTCGCGAACCGTGAGGGATATGAATAGCGAATGGGCCCCGTGGCCGGGGCCCCCGTTCTTCAGTTCATGGCCACGTGAATCAACCAGGTGCCGGAAAGAACAACTCCGAAGGCGCCAATGGTTGCGGCGCTTGCGGCTATCACGCCACCGAGGGGATCCTGCAACCACTCACCAAAGCGCTGGGTGCGGGTTTGGGCGATGGCAATAACTTCGGGTTGTGCTGCGTTGTCTTTTTTCATGGCGCTCTCCACCTTCTGCAATATTGAAGCGCACAGCCTATAGACAAGCCGGATGTAATCAATGCGGTATTAACTGAGCGACAACTCGGTTAAAGCTTAGGATAGGAGAGGTGCTGTCTCGAAACGCGGCTTACCAACAAGCCACGCAATACGATGCCTGTAAACGCTAGCTGCTGGCGCCCTTGCGCTTTATCCAGATCAGCGGGGCTGAGACCAACATCTGCAGGGCGCCGTAGAGCAGCAGGGTAAACAGCACCATGTCGCCTATCGCCGCCGTGGCCGCAACGGCCGCCGGGAAAAGCGCGGCCTTGATCAACACGCCGAGATTCACGTTGCGCACGATCACTTCAAACTCGATCGCTGTGGCATCGGCTCTGGACAGCCCGAGCACCCTGGGCACCAGGTAACCCATGACTGCGAGCCCCAGGGCAAACAGCGCAACCATGATCATGTTGTCCGTGCCGAACGCATTGGCATCCAGCCTGCCCGCGCTGGCCGAACCGATCACAATCATCAGAATGCCCAGTAATGAGCCGCGAATGCTCCATTTCGACAGCGTGGCGGCACTGCGCGGATACATGTAGAGGTAAAGCATACCTGCGGCCAGCGGCAGCAATAGCGTCAACGCTATCTCGCGGATGATCTGCCCGGTGGGCATGGTGAAGTCCGCCGGCAGGTACTGGCTGACCAACAGGGAAAGAATGAGGGGTGTGGACGCCAGGCATGCCAGTGTCGTGATACCGGTAATGCTGATCGACAGAGCCGAATTGCCGCGAGCCAGAAAGGTAAAGATATTGGAGGTAGTGCCGCCCGGTATTGCCGCAATCAACGCGATGCCGACTGCCACGCCCTCGTGCACGCCAGCAAAACGCAGGAACAGAAAGGCCGTAACCGGCACCGCGACAAGCTGGACCAGCGTGCCCATGGTCACTGCCAGCGGTTCGGCAACCACGTCGCGAAAATCCTTGCCTGTCAGCGTGGCGCCCATCCCCAGCATTGCCAGCACCAATTGCACCGCCGCAAACCAATACTCGTAATTGACGTACAACTCGCCCATGAGCCCAATGTCCCGTTGTTAATATGCAGACAGCAGCGCCGGGCCGGACTGCCCGCCGTGGTTACATTTGTTCGAGACTAATCTCTATATTGCAGTTGATTGACAGTTTCTTGCCTGCCTCATTTGCAGACTCCAGAAGTGCAATGATGTCCGCCTTCGTCTGGCGCAGGGCGGCAATGCGTTTTTCGCCGTCGTCGGTATCGAGCTGGTGCTCACGGCGGCTCCAGTTATTGCGCTCGTGAAAACCGATCTTGTCTTCTATCAGCGTCATCAGCACTTCCCGCGCTTCGTCAGTACTGAATTCGCCGCTGATCAGCCGGTAGCTGCGTTGGTCGGACTCGTCTGTCATGTTGTTCTCCGTTACCGGTGTTGTCCAGGCGCCTTCAGGTTGGATTTAGCCGCCTCGCAAAAGCCTACACTGCCAGCAAGCCTGCGGATAGACAACTCTCACCGGCCGCTGCCAAGGAAAGGCCCCTTGCGCGCATAACGCTCCGAACCAATCTGGTCAATCATGAAGCGGGCCAACTCCCCGGCGCGCAGGCGGAAGGCCGGCGGTGTGTCCAACGCAACGAAGGGCGCAGACAGCGCCGGCTGCGGGTCAATCAACGGGCATCGCACCAGCGTCCAGTTAACCTCGCTCTGCGCCAGCAGGGCATACTCCGCCTGCTTGTCGCGCAAGGTATCGCGCAGTCCCAGTTGCACGAGGCTTCTTATCCACCAGCCCAGGAGATTGCGGTCATCCCCGGGCATCACAACGGCGGCACCGGATACCACCAGGTACTGCGAGGCATTGGACGTAGCCATTTCGCTGAGCACATGGTCAGTAACGGTGGTATTGATGAAGCGTGCGGCATCACCATCTGCCTTGACCGGACCCAGGGCATTGATGACGACATCACTGCCGCGCAGCAGTTCGCGTATGACTGCACGGTCGCGGGCATCGCCCTGGACAATGCTGATACGTTCACGGAATTCATCAAGCTTGGCAGGCGTCCTCGCCAGAGCCCGTATGTCATGCCCTTGGGCCAGTGCCTCTTGCAGCAGGTAACCACCCACCATCCCCGTGGCGCCGAGCAATGCTATGGTGCGCCGCTCACTGGCAGCGACCTGCGGGGCGTCAGGCAGGGTTGGCGCAGTTGCCGGCGTGTTGCTAGCGCAAGCTGCCAGCAGACTGATACCCAAAACCAGTCCGATGAGCCGTAAGACGGCGCTAAAACGTGGCGGATTTCGCAACTCTAAACGGCGCAAGTTAGTTGCGAACTGCCAATTGGCCCGCGACCGGGCGCATCCGGTCGGCGATTACTGCAGCCCGTGGTAGGCACGGTATGCGGCCGCATAGTCAAGCGCGTCCTTGTTGTCGACCAGGGTGCCGTTGGGCAATTCAGCTGTTCGTGCACTGATTTCCAGCATTGCCCTGCCCAGGTCAATACCGCGTATGACCAGGTGGCCTGGTTTCAGCAGCAGTTCACCAACGTAGATGCCCGGGCCCGCGTTCTCCGCAGTGGGGCGCACCCATGCGGAGCGGTGACCAAATGTGCGCAGGGTCGTTCCCTGGGCCATCTCTGCGACGCGACGCTCTGCGCTGCCCTTGTCTTTTGCCCACTGGGCATCTTCCTGTTCACCGGTGCCCATACCGGTCACATAGTGAAAGGCCCTCGGAGCGTCGGCTCCCGGAGCGGCGGCTCCCGGAGCGGCGGCTCCCGGAACATCTCTGGTAGCATCCTGCCATGCCTGGACAAAGGCGAGCGGGAAGTCCACATGGATGTGACGATACAGTTCCGGGTCCATGCCAATTGATGAAGCGCCCAACCCCCAGAGGACAGTGTTGACCTTGCCCAAGGTATCCCCGAGTTCACTGTAGTCAGTGAAATCCTGGTGCAGGATAACTGTCACCCGTCCTGACGCTTGGCCCTGCTCCAGGCGCGGAGAAAGACGGCGGGTCAGGGCGTAGATTTCCTCTACCTCCGTGTCTTCCATGGCGGCCTTTAGCAGGCCGTCGCCCACGGAACCGCTGGCACCGAATACCATCACCACCCGATTTGCCTCGGGGTCGCGGAACGCGTCCGGGTCCGGCGTCAACGAACCCAGGGTGACGGCACCCCAGAGATTAAAGCCAACAATGACCAGTGCAATTCCCGCTGCCAACACCTGCAGTATCCTTTTCAGTGTGCTCATACCAGGTACCCGGCCGTCATTTCCTCGGCCACGGACCACAGTCGCCCAGCCATGGCCTTGTCTGTCATATGATGGGGACCTGAGACAATTACCGGATTGCAATCCTGAAAGTAGGCACCGGAGACACCCTCAAGGCGAGGATTCGTAGCTACATACAGCTGCGTGGCCGCGCCCTCCTCAGGGCTCTTGGCAACCAACCCACCAAACAGTGCAAATCCTTCGCGCAGTATCGCGGGCGCCGTTCTAGCGATATTGGTTTTCACCAAACCCGGGTGAATCGCATTGGAAGTCAGTCCCGTTGCCTGCAGACGCTCGGCAAGCTCCAGTGAAAACAGGGCATTGGCAAGCTTCGAGCGGCCGTAGGCTTCACCCGAATCGAAGGCCTTTTCTCCGCGCAGATTGTCGAAATCGATTCCCACGGCGGGCGCCTGCCGATAACCGGAGCGACTGCTGACATGCACAATGCGTGCACTGTCTTTTTGCAACATCTGCGGCATAAGCCGATTGACCAGTACGAAGTGGCCGAGGAAGTTCACCAGGAAAATCTTTTCTATGCCATTGACCAGTTCCAGGTCACCAAAGGTGTTGATCCCGGCATTGAGGATAACCATGTCCGGTATCAGGCCCAGTGCGGACACTTGTTCCGCACAATCTACAGCCGACTGGAAATCGGATAGCTCCAGCGCCAGCGGCGTGGTCATGCCCTCGACGCTGGCGCAGGCCGTGCTGGCCTTATCAAGGGTACGCCCGGTGCCCAGCACATGTGCGCCGCGCAAGGCCAGCACGCGCATGGTCTCAAAGCCCAGGCCGGAGTTACAGCCAGTGACAAGGGCTATCTTGCCGGTCAAATCCAGGCCCGCCGTGACCTCCTCCCCGGTGGAACTGGCGCCGAAGGGTCCCTGCGGCAGGCTGTTATCAGCAACCACATTGAATTCGTTACCGGCACAGCCGCCCAACAGCGGGGTAGCAGCCAGGGATGCGCCGGCGAAAAGGGCTTTACGTCTGGTCAGTTGCATCGCTTCACTCCTTGATGGGTTGCCGCCATTGTAGGTAAGAACGAGTGTTCAAGCCATGCGCATCGACAGCAGCCCATCCCCACCTGTCTGTGCACAGGCGTCATTTTGGCTGCCCAGGTGCTGCCGCCGAACATCCGGGACCGGACCGGCTCAACTTACTGGACTGCCGCTGCAGAAGTGCCTATCTTTTCCCTGACATCGGGTCATGGCTGAAAAAACGCGAGACAGGGCCAACTCCATAAGCAATGATTAATGGGTTGTCAGCGACGTCTGTCACAACCATAACTCCACTACAATAAACGGAGCCACCACATGAAACTGAAACCTTTGATCCTTGGCGCCGGGCTGTTAATCGGCTCCGGCGCAGCATCGGCATTGAACATTGCCCTGACCAATGACGACGGCTGGTCAACCCCGGGCATACAGGCGCTCTATGATGCGCTGACCGCGGCCGGTCATACCGTCATCCTCGCTGGCCCGCTGGACGGCCAGAGCGGCAGCGGTACCGCATTCAATATTGGCTCACTGGAAATCGTACGTCAGGCTGAAAACCAGTACTCCGTTGCCCTTGAAGGTGGCGACCAAGGTGCCGAGCCGGCGACTGCCGGCGCTATCGGCCTGAGCATCGTGCAGGACATCACCGGTGAAACACCTGACCTGCTGGTTTCTGGCATCAACGACGGCGCCAACCTCGCCGCGGCAACCTACACCTCCGGCACCGTGGGCGCTGCGCTGCACGCTGCCGGGCTGGTTCTGGGTGGCCAGGAGATTCCCGCTATCGCCATCAGCAGCGATGAGCGCTGCGCTGAGGATGCAGGTATGACCGACGAATGTATGGAAGTGGCTGAATTCCTCGTGGACTACATCGACTACCTGGAACAACGGCCAGCCTTTGTGCGCGGCAGCTCCACCCTGATCCCATTCGGGCGGGCACTCAACATCAACTACCCGCCAGGAGAACCCCGTGGCGTCAAAGTCGCCAGGCAAGGCAAACTTCCGCAGCTGGGCGGCTCACTGCGCAGCATCGAAATGGGCTGTGACGGCTGCGCAGACCTGGAGATAGGCGCCTCTGCAGTGGGTGGTATTCGCGGGACAACACCTTTCGAGGGAGAGGAGGACGTCACCAACGCAGACCAGGTGCTCTTTTCTGAAGGGTTTATCACCGTGGTGGTAGTGCAACCTGACCTGGGCGCGAAGGCAAACGGATTGAAGGATTACCTGCGCGCCTACCCGAACTAAACGCAGGACACACGGAACACGCCATGCTAAACATGGATTTCAGCCAGCGGGTTGTCATTGATACCACTGAGCAGGAATGGGTGGCCAGCCCCATGCCGGGCGTATGGCGCAAACCGTTGGCGCGGGAAGAGGCGGAGCGCGGCCACGCCACCAGCGTCGTACGCTATGACCCGGGGTCGCGCTTCAGCCCCCATGATCACCCCCTGGGTGAGGAGATACTGGTACTGGAGGGCGTGTTCTCGGATGAAACCGGGGATTACCCCGCCGGCACCTACTTCCGCAACCCGGAGGGTTTCCGCCATGCGCCCTTCAGTGAAGAGGGCTGTGTGATCCTGGTGAAGCTGCACCAGTTTCAGGGCAGTGACCGCCAGAAAGTGGTCGTTGACACCACCAAAGCCAACTTCCAGCCCGGTGCGGGCAAGCTGCAAGTCCTTCCGCTACACCAGCACGGCAGCGAGCAAGTTGCGCTGGTGCGCTGGCCTGGCGGCGAACGCTTCCAACCCCATCGCCACTTCGGCGGAGAAGAAATTTTTGTGATCAGCGGCGCCTTGCAGGACGAATATGGCCACTATCCTGCTGGCACCTGGCTGCGCAGTCCACACCTGAGCGAGCACTGTCCCTTTGCCGAGGAGCCCACGCTGATCTGGGTGAAGGTGGGGCACCTGCCACAGTGATCGCATAATGGGTGACGCCTGATCGCAGGCCGCCTGATCGCAGGCCGCCTGAGTCGCAGGCCCGGGGCACAGTTGAGCGCAGCGTTACAATCCTGATTCTGGACGTTTTTTAGCAGCATAAACTACGCTTCAAAGAAAACTTCCTGTAGGAATCAGCACGATGCATAACAATAACGCTGGTATCAGCTCGCACGTCCTCCGCACCCTCACCCTGCTCCTGACAATGGTCATGCTCGCTGCCTGCAGTGACAGCAGCGATCGCAAGGACAGCGATGAGGATATCGCTCTTGGGGAGTTCGTACTCGCCATCCTGTCCAGCCCGGCGGACCAGGTCAGTGGCGGCACGGCGCGCATTTCTATTGGCCTGCCCGAGGGCCTGGACCCGGCAGAGGTGGAGGTCGCGGTAAACGGTGCGGATGTGCGCGCTAACTTCAGTCCCTCCGGGAATGCCAACGAGCTGCAGGGCGTGGTGTCCGGGCTCGCCGAAGGCGACAACCAACTCACGGTAGACAGCGCGGGAGGGCAGGCACCGCAAGCCGAACTGGTCCTCACTAACCATCCGGAGACGGGGCCCATATTTTCCGGGCCCCAGCAGCAACCTTTTCTCTGCGCGACCGACAGCCACCTTGCGGGACTGGAACTGGGGCCGGTAACGGATGAGAACTGCAGCGTGGACACGGTGGTCAGTTACAAGTACCGGACTACCGAGGGTGCCTGGGCGGACTATGCTCCGGGACAGCAGCGACCCATGGATATCGCCGAAACCACCACGATTGACGGTGAAACCGTAGACTTCATCGTGCGCTGGGAGCGCGGCACGATAAATCGTTTTCTTTATTCTATCGCTGTTCTCGCCCCGGACGACGACGGTGAGGGCGCTCCGGAACTGTCCAGCTGGAACCGCCGCTTGATCTATTATTTCCAGGGCGGTGTGGCCATCGGTCACTACCAGGGCAGCCCCAGCCAGAGCCGGGCACTGTATGCCGATGGCCTGGCCGCCGGTTACGCAGTGGCCTATTCAACGGGCACCAAGACGGGCACGCACTACAACCTGCAGCTGGGCGGTGAGACCGCCATCATGGTCAAGGACCGCTTTGTCACGGCTTACGCAGCACCCGATTACACGGTGGGCGTCGGTGGTTCGGGCGGGGGTATACAACAGTATGTTTACGCTCAGAATCACCCGGGCCTGATCGATGCCGGGGTGCCACAGTATTCCTACCCCGACATGGTCACCCAGACCATTCATATAGGCGACTGTGAGTTGATCGAGCGCTGGATAGACCTGCAGTTGCGCGAAGATCCCCAGTCCAAGTGGGCGGACTGGAATAACCGCACCTGGCTGATAGGACTCAACGCCAACAACGAGGTGCCCAATGACGTGGTCGACTTTGGACTCACTCCCTGGGTACCGCCAGGATCCAGTGAATGCACCGCCTCCTGGCGCGGCCTTTCACCGCTGGCACTGAACCACAACTTCGGCGATGCGCCCGGCATCACCCCCGAAGAGCAGGCGGAAGTGGAATGGACCCACTTTGCCGACCTGATCAATATCTATGGCCGTGCAGAGGACGGTTTTGCCCGCAATACCTGGGACAATGTTGGTGTGCAGTATGGCCTGCAGGCCCTGCGCGACGGCAACATTACTCCCGAGGAATTTCTCGACCTTAACTTCAACGTGGGTTCCTGGGTACAGGAACCGGACATGGTGCAGGAGGGGTGCCCCTTCTTCATCGATATCTGCCTGGCGCTGGATTTCGAACGGGAGCTTTACCCGGACCAGATCGACCCCTGGAGCTGGCGCAATACCGCGGTGGCCGATGGCGACACCCCTGCCCCGAGGCGCAGGGCGGATGAAGGTGCCATTTCCGCTGCCATCGAATCAGGCATGGTCAACCGCGGCGAGGTGGAGATCCCGCTGATCGACGTGCGCCACTATCTTGAAGACCAGCTGGATATGCACAACACTCACCAGTCGTTCGCGGGCCGCCAGCGGCTGCTCAACCACGACGGCGATGCCAGCAACCAGGTAATCTGGTTCGTGGCGCCGGGAGAGGACGACAATTTCGACAACACGATGCAGGCCTTCGCGGTGATCGACGAGTGGATGAGCAATATTCGTGACAACCCCGACGCGTCTGTTGGCGAGAACCGGCCAGACGATGCGGTGGACAGCTGCTTTGACAGCGCCGGTGAACTTATTGCCGCCGGGAATGATGTATGGGACGGCATTCTCGATGACAACAGCCCCGGGGCCTGCACAGAGCGCTTCCCGGTTTATAGCACCTCACGCATTGTCGCCGGGGCGCCAATCACTGGAGACGTCTTCCAGTGTGCGCTGCAGCCGGTGACTCAAGCCATAGACCGTGGCCTCTACGGAGACTGGACGCCCGACGCGCAGCAGCTCGCCACGCTGGAAGCTATATTCCCCGAGGGAGTCTGTGATTACGAACAGGACTAGCTTCTGAGCGCTGCCAGTAACGCGTCTGCTACTGCTTCCGAAGACGCCGGGTTCTGCCCGGTAATCAACAGGCCGTCAACCACTGCCAGGGGATGCCAGTCATCCGTTTTGCGATACATACCACCGGCTGCGGCCAGCTGGTCCTCCAGCAAGTAGGGCACCACCTCTGTCAGCCCCACGGCGTCTTCTTCGGTATTGCTAAAGCCGGTCACCTGCTTGCCCGCCACAATAGGTTCACCCTCTGCAGTTTTCGCCTTGAGCAATACGGCGGGCGCATGACAGACCGCAGCCACAGGCTTACCCGCGGCAAGAAAGCTCTCGATCAGGGCAACGGAGTCCTGGTCGTCGTAAAGATCCCAGAGCGGGCCGTGACCGCCGGGATAAAACACCGCATCAAAATTTGCCTTGTCGACCTGGGCCAGGACGCTGGTGGCGGCCAGCTGCGACTGCGCATCAGGGTCATTGTCGAAACGCCTGGTGGCGTCCGTTTGCGCGTCGGCCTGACTACTTTTCGGGTCCAGCGGCGGCTGGCCTCCCTTGGGCGAAGCCAGCGTCACCCTGGCACCTGCGTCCAGCAATCGGTAATAGGGGGCGGCAAACTCCTCGAGCCAGAATCCTGTTTTGTCACCGGTGTCACCCAGTTGATCGTGCGAGGTCAGCACAAAAAGTATGTTCATCGCTAAAGCTCCAGCATGTGATTGGGCGGCATACCCTGCGCGCCATGCATCATGTACGCGACAGCCACTGATAAGGACCATCGCCCGTCTCACGCCCAGGGCAGAGCATCACATAATAGCCCATAGGCATCTGTCACCGCAGGTACGGTAGCACCTTGTCCTCAAACAAACGCAACATTTCCCAGGACTTTGCCGGCTCAATGCCGGCGAGCAGGGGGTTGAGGTACAACACGCTGTGGTCGCCAAGTTCAGTGCACAGGGCCAGCGCCTGTTCCGGTGTTACCACCTTGTAAGCTGCACTCTGGCGCACGGTTTCCTCGGTCATTTTGCCGGCATAGGGCCCCGCCGCCTCCCCAAAGGCCTCCCGAGTCCAGGCGCTGTAGGAGGCCAGCTGGTGGCAAACATGCGGATAAATCCATTCCCAGTCACGTTCGGGGTCCGTTGTAATCCACAGGAAAATGGGGCCCTGCGCGGGATAGTCTCCGGGATCAGTTTTACCCATAGCGATGCACTCTTCCCGGTAAGGCTGCCAGAGCCGAGCGTCCAGCGGCGGGAACCAACCATCGGCAATATGCGCGGCCCGGCGTGCCGCCGCCTTTGAACTGCCGCCCAATAAAACGGGCGGTGGCCCCGGTTCCGGCGCCGGTGTGATATGGCAACGCCTGCCCTGCCAGTCAAAAGGCTCGCCGCGCCAGGCCAGGCGCAGGAAGTCGCAGGTTTCGCCCATCACTCGCCAGCGGTCCTTGAGGTCGCGACCAAAGCTGGCGAACTCGCTGGGCCGGTAGCCGGCCCCTATCCCCAATAACAGTCGACCATTGGCAATGGTCTGGGTGATTGCCGCATCCTCCGCCAGTTTGGGCAAATCATAAAGCGGGGCGAGCAACACCGAGGTGCGCAGCGCGATGTTGTGAGTGCGCCCAGCCATGGCGCTGGCGAGGATCAGCGGGGAAGGGTTGTACCCGTCCTCACTGCCGTGATGCTCGCCCAGGCCGACCACGTCGAAACCGACGTCGTCCGCCCAGGCCACCTGGTCCAACGCGGCGGCGTATAAATTGTTACGCCGCGTGCCGAATTCCGGGGCGCGCATGTCATAGGTGATGCATAGCTCCATGATTTTTATCCCTGCTGTTGCTAGGCTGTGACTTTGCGACACACAGGACAGAATAACAATGGACCTACTTGCAGAGTGGCTGCCCAGAGTTGGCGCTGCGCTTACCGTATTACTGGGGCTGATAGGCTTTTTCAAACCGCGGGCCATCACCGACTCGCAGCAAATCACCCTGGGCAGCCCGATGGCACTCTCCGAGGCGAGAGTGGTCTTCGGCGGGCTTCACCTGGGCGCGGGTATCACTGCACTGGTGCTGAATGACCCGGCTATCTATCTGGCACTGGGCGTCGCCTGGAG
Source organism: uncultured Gammaproteobacteria bacterium (assembly GCA_963845135.1). Taxonomy (GTDB): domain Bacteria; phylum Pseudomonadota; class Gammaproteobacteria; order Pseudomonadales; family Halieaceae; genus Halioglobus. The sequence continues at coordinate 173,748 of CAWJQW010000019.1, forward strand.
CTTTGGCCTCCTCGCGCGCTTCTACTCCATGGTGGCAGACAAGACCAGCCTGCAACACTCGCTGCCCGGCATTGTTGTGGATGCGCTGATGGCTTTCCTGTTATTGGGCGGCCACCTCTTCTAACAGCGCCCGGTTACCACATCAGGTCGTCAGGAATTTCGTGGTCCTTGTACCAGTCTTCCTCTTCCTGCGTGAGCACGACCTCTTCATTCACGCTCTGGGCGATCACCCGGCTCTCGTCCCGCTCGGCAATCTTGTCGGCCACCTGTCGGGGCACAATTTCATGCTGGTCGCCCTGTTTGACAATAGCCAGCACGCCCGCGCTCAGCTGTTTGTGTTCCATGGCGTTAACATAAACCTTCTTCACCTTCTTACCATCGGTGAAATTAAAGCCGATATCGCCGCGCCCCTTGGCTAGCTTATTGGTTTCAATCAACTGCTTGATCTGCGCATTGATCGCTTTGCGCTCGGCTTTACTGTTCAGGGCCCTGTTCAGTTCCCGGTCTCGCTGTACCTTGTCGGCCAGCGCTTTTTTTGCCGCTTCCCTGGTCTCATCGACGACTTCTACCCGGCTCTTGCGAGCAACCCGGGTTTCCTTGCGCTTTTGCCTGGCCATCTTCTTGGCCTTTTCCGCATCGGCCAGACCGGCTTTGAGTAACTGGTCCTGCAGTGAGCCCGACATATCTTGCATCCGTAGCTGGGGTTTGGGGCAATACTACTGACTGGCGCTAGCAGGCGCCAGCGGCACATCTGCCGCGTAGTCCACCACCGGGGTCGCCGACTGCAGCCACTCGTTCAGCATTTCTGCCTCCTGTCGATAGGTTTTGCGTTCTGCCTGGTCCAGTCGCAACCACCTCAGCCCATTGATCAGCCACCTGTCCAGTCGGCCTGGCAACAGCCCGGCGCCGGTAGTGCAGCAGATATGGTGCCAATGCAGACAGCCATCCGCGAAGTGCAGGACCTCGCCATTCGGGGCGACGGTAAAGGTGAGCAGCGCATCCCCGGGCAGCGCAGGTCCCTGGTGAACAGAGCGCGCGGCAATGACCGCCGTGCGGTCGTCAGGCTGCGCCAGTGATACCAGCTGGCGATAATAGCGCAGCGCAGAAAGCCCCAGGTCAAACCGTCCCCAGCAAAGTTGGTGACGGGCAATACCCCCGGGCGCAACCTGCTCAAGCGCCTGGCACCGACCGCCAGCAAACTGTGGGTACCAGGGATAACTCGCCAGTGCGGCGGCGTTATAAAACACCTCCGCCAGCCAGGCGAGCCGCTCCGGGGATTGCCCCGTAATCGCTATGTGGGTCTGGTAGCACCAGGTGCCAGCATCGGGCTGCCAGACGCGGATGGTCTCACACTGGCCTCTCTCAAGGTGCCGCCGCCGGTGCTGCCCGGCCAGGGCCGCCAGCTCACGGCAATGTGCTGGAGAATGCTCAATCGCCTGATCAACACCAACCTCGTTCGTTTGCACGGCTCCCTCCTGACCACAGCAAGACCGTATTATAGGCGCTGAACCTGGCTTTGCCTGATATTGGGCCACGCCATGCTCGACAGAGCAGCCCCGCATGGTCTATACCTAGGACTCCGCTTTCCACATCACGCGAACACCAGGATTGTGGGTGCAGACACCAGACAGCAACCACGGAGAACAACCAATGGGACTATTTGATTTTATTCAGGACGCCGGTGAGGCGCTGGCCGAAAAAGCGCTGGGCAGCACCACCAGCGAAGAACTGACAAAAACCGCCGAGGTGTCACCGGAACGCCTGAATCAGCTGCGCGGCGAGCAAATCAGCAGCGCGATCGCCGCGCTGGATATCGACGGTGAGCAGGTCACCGTGGCGGTGGACGGCAGTGTCGCAACGCTGACCGGCTCTGCCCCCAGCCAGGAAGCGCTGGAAAAGATGGTCCTGTGCGCGGGCAACCAATATGGTATCGGCAAGGTCGATTGCCAGTTAAGCGTTGACGCACCCGCTGCGCCGCCGGCCTCTGCGCAGGTCGACGCTCCGGCGGCCGGCGCTCCGGCGGCAGGCGAACCGGCGGCCGGCGCGCCAGAGGCGGCATCAACCTTCTACACCGTAAAGTCAGGCGATACGCTGGGCAAAATCGCCCAGGAGCACTATGGTGCTGCCAGCAAGTACAGCGTTATCTTCGAGGCCAACCAGCCCATGCTCAGCGATCCGGACAAGATTTTCCCCGGCCAGCAACTGCGTATTCCGGCACTGTAGTGCACAAAGCGTCCAGTGGCCGCCACACACTCTTGCGGCGGCCCACCGGGCCTGCAATTTACAAACAGACGAGGCTTAACATCAATGGCTGCTGGTAAACTGGCACGTGGCGGGGTGATGGGGATAGTAGTGAAGTGGGCCTCGGGCTTGCGCTTTCCCTACCTGCTGCTGATAACAGGGCTGCTGTTTGCCGCTAACCTGTTTATTCCGGACTTCATTCCCTTCGCCGATGAAATCATTATGGGGCTGGTCACCGTATTTCTCGCCAACCTCAAAAAGAAACCGGACACCGCGTCCGAGGCCCCCGATAACCCGGCGCCCTAGGCCAACGGCTGCCTGTCGACTTATCTCTATCGTCGCTTACCCACCGCCGCAGCTGCAGGCAAGCGGATTGATCAGGCCCGGCTTTTGGCGCGTGCCTGTAACTGGGCTTTTTGTAGCGACATCAACTGCCGGGTAGCCGCCCAAACCGAAAGATCAGGCTTTGCCGCACCCTGTTTGCCCAACAGGTCCAGCTGCGCATAGAACCAGTACTGCACGGAAAACGTCGCCATGGTCTTGACGGTTTTCGAGGCTTGCAGAAAAGATAGCCAGGGCGGCAGCAGGGCGAGTTCATCCTCATAACGTCGCAGCTCCTCGCAGCCGCTTAACAGCTGCTGCGGGGCGTCGGTATCGACACACATGGGACGACCCAGGCCAATCAGGTCCGCACCGCCCGAGTCCAGCGCACTGCTCCATTGCCGAGCGCAGGCGGAACCCCCCGGTTACCATCAGCGGGACGGTCACTTTTTCGTGCATGGCTTTGGCAAAATCGACGAAGTAGGCCTCCCGCTTCTGCGTGGAAACGGCCAGGTTTTGCTTCTCTTCTACTTCCACCCCTTCCACGCCCAGTAACTTGGGTTGCTCGTAGGTGCCGCCGGAAATCTCGATCAGGTCTACGCTATGCTGCTCCAGCCACTGGGCAACCTGCAGGCTGTCTTCAAAGGCAAAACCGCCCTTCTGGAAATCAGCGCTGTTGAGCTTTACCGAGACAGGGAACCCGGGACCTACCGCAGCACGCACCGCCTGCAGGGCGTCGAGAAGAATGCGCGCCCGGTTCTCCAGCGAGCCACCATACTGGTCATTACGCTGGTTGCTGCGCGGGCTGAGAAACTGGGAGATCAGATATCCGTGGGCGGCATGTATCTGCACCCCGTTAAAACCGGCCTCCTTGAGCGCGGCTGCGGCCACGGCAAAGCGCCGCACTATTTCTTCGATCTCGGGCACGGTTAACGCCTCTGGCTCTCCGAATTGGCCACCGGGCAAGCCGAGCTTCACCGCCGAGGGCGCCTTGGGATGCGGATTTACCACTTTTTGCGTTTGCCGGCCGGCATGGCTGATCTGCGCCCACACATGGTTACCACCGCGTGTGGCTGCGGCGGCCCAACTGGCCAGTGCCGTGCGCATCGCAGCGTCGGGCTCGCGGTCAATCACCACATTACCCGGTCGCTCCAGGTGATCCGCATCGATCTGCACATTGCCCGTCAACAACATCCCGGCGCCGCCGTCCGACCAGAGCCCGTACAGGCGTTCCAGCGCCTCGGTGGGCACGCCCGCGGCCGTGGCGAGCCCCTCGGTCATGGCCGCTTTGGCGATGCGGTTGGGTAGCACAGCGCCACAGGGCAGCTGCAGTGGTTGCGATAACAGGTCGCTCATGGGTAATCCTCAGGCGTGAACAGGGTTATTTGGGGGGCGTCTTCTGCCTCACGCTCAGCTCGCCACCACCGCCAGGCCAAACAGGACCAGGCCAGACAGTGAGGAGATGATGGTCAGTCGGCGATACCTGGGTATTTGCAGCGCCATCAAAAAACCGGTGAACAATATCAGGAACAGGCCGACGGCGAGAAAAGCGGCGTAGACCTTGAACACCTGCCCGCCCTTGGCCTTATGCAGTTGCACCAGGTTGCGGTACCAGGTGGTTTCTTTCACCGTAAGCGTAGCGCTCAGCGGATCAGCGCCGGCCGCCAGCGAAATGTCGCGCTTCGAACCGGTCCATTCCAGGGCCAGCGAACTCCCCGATCCCTTGACTTTGGCGCTACCGGTGGGGGCAGCCAGGGAAAGCTGTTGCAGCTCTTTCTCCACCAGCGACTTCAGGCTGGACATGTCGCCGCTCAGAGGCTCAGTTAATGTGAGCGGGTAGTCCTGCGTCACATAGGACCCCTTTATGCCCCAGGTATACAATCCTCCGGTCACCAGAAACATCAGCACGGCCGGAAAAATGAACGTGGCTAAAAACAGGTGCACATTGATCAAATTTGCTCTGCTACTCATCGACGTACCGCTCCTCATCGCAAAGGCAGGGATTTTGAACTAAGTGCCCAACAAGGTCCATCGCTCACTTGAGCCAGGTCCTGGCCTTCTCGGTAATGGCCGCGACGGCGGGGTGGGTGATTCTGCGCTCCAGCGATATAGCGAAAAATTCCTCGGTCACTTCTTCCGTGCTGCCAACAACCTGCACGCCATACTGCTGGCATATCTCGTCGGCGATTTCGGTGGGCGCTACAAACACGCCTTTCCCAGCCTGCCCGAACACCTTCATCAGGGCACTGTCATCGAACTCGCCGACAATGATCGGGTGAATGTGCTGGGCGTCAAACCAATTGAACACCCGGGCCTGGACCAGGTTAATGTCGCTGGGCAACAACAGAGGCGCGCCATCGAGGCACTGCGGAAAGTCGCCCTTCAGGCTACTGGCTAACTCGGCCGTCGCCAGGAAAGTGATCCCGCTCTGTCCCAGTGCATGATTGAATCCGCGAATTTTCACGCCGGGCGGGATGGGTCCGTCGGCGATCACCATGTCGATCTTGTGCAGCGCCAGTTCGGCAAGCAATGCGTCGAGGCTGCTCTCCCTGCAGACAATACGCACCGACTCCTTCAGCTCCATCGCCGGCGACAACAGGCGATAGGAAATCGTTTTGGGTACCACGTCTGCCACACCGACCTTGAAGGTAATCGGTCGCGTCGACGGCATATTGTGAACCGTTTCTTCCAACTCACCGCCCAGGGAAAAAATCTCGTCGGCGTAGCTCAGTACCACCCGTCCGACTTCAGTTAACTCCAGATTACGCCCCGCCTTTCGAAACAGCGCTTCTCCCAGGCTCTCTTCCAGCAAACTGATCTGACCACTGATCGTCTGCGGCGTTATGTGCAGTGTCTCACTGGCACGGGTCACGCCGCCCCGTTTGGCCACTACCCAGAAGTAATGCAAATGCTTGTAATTGATCACCAGCTCAAACCTTCGGCTATTTCGAATTAACGATAACAAATATACGACTATTCCGGACGCGTTGCACCGCCTAATCTAGCGCTGTGGGATCAACTCACCCTGGAGGCAACATGATCATCGACATACAGGCACGTGATTTTCAACTGACTGACGCTCTGTCTCACTACATCAGACGGCGACTGGATTTTGCACTCAGTCCGCGCTACGAACAGATCCAGCAGATTCAGGTCCGCCTTAGCGACGTCAACGGACCGCGCGGCGGCAAGGACAAATGTTGCCAGTTGCATATCGTACTGCCACGCCTGCAGGACGTCGTGGTAGACGACACTGAAGTCGATATGTATGTCGCAATCAACCGCGCCATAGACCGCGCCGGTCGCTCAGTCACGCGCCGGCTCTCCAAGCGACGCATTCGCCACCCGCGCAGTGCCCGGCCTCCCTTTACCGAGGCAGCCCAGGTGGAGCAAGAAGATCACAGCCTGATGCAGGCCTGAGGAGAAAGACATGGACTCACAATTATTGCACCAGACAGCCTCGCAGGACCAGGCTCTCGCCACCAACAAGGTTCTCAGGAACACGTATACCCTGCTGTCCATGACGCTGCTCTTCAGCGCAGTGACAGCGGGCATCTCTATGGCGCTCGCGCTGCCCCATCCCGGCCTGCTGCTGACGCTGGTGGGCTACTTCGGGTTGCTCTACGCGGTAACCCGCCTGCGTAATTCAGCCTGGGGCCTGCTCTGTGTTTTTGCCTTGACCGGCTTCATGGGCTTTACGCTTGGCCCCATTCTCAGCGCCTACCTGAGCCTGAGTAACGGCAGCCAGATCATCATGACCGCGATGGCGGGCACGGCTATCGTCTTCCTTGCCCTGTCCGGCTACGCGCTGGCCAGCCGCAAGGACTTCAGCTTTATGGGCGGATTCCTCATGGTAGGCATCATCGTGGCCTTCCTTGCCGGCCTGGGCGCGATCTTCTTTGCCATCCCCGCCCTGGCACTCAGCGTTTCAGCGATGTTCGTCCTGCTGATGTCGGGCCTGATTCTTTACGAAACCAGCAACATTATCCACGGCGGCGAAACCAACTACATCATGGCAACGGTCACGTTATACGTCGCTATCTTCAACCTGTTTACCAGCCTGCTGCACCTGCTCGGATTCATGGGCGGCCAGGAATAAGCGGCGCTCGCCGCAAGGAGATTCACTATGAACAACCTGCAGGACATACTCGGCCAATTTCTTGGCGGCAACGCCAGCCAGGGCCAGAACACAGCGAGCTCAGCGCCCGCACAATCGGTGGGTAGCAACATTCCGGGCGGACTCATGGGCGGTGCCGCGGCGGGCGGTGTGGTCGCTTTGCTGCTGGGCAGCAAGAAAGCGCGTAAATTCGCCGGCAAGGCAGCGGGGTATGGCGGTGCAGCGGTGGTAGGCGGGCTGGCTTTCAAGGCCCTGCAAAACTGGCGACAAAATCCCCAACAGGCCCAGCCCCAGGCACAGCCCATCGCTGCGGCTAACCCCCAATGGGCGGCGCCCCCTGCCAATGCAGACAACCGGTTTGCCATGAAGCTGGTGACCGCGATGATCGCAGCGGCCAAGGCCGACGGTCACATTGACAGCACTGAGCAGGATCGCATCTTTACTGCGATCGAGCAGATGCAGCTCTCACCGGATTTAAAGGCCCTGGTCCTGGACCTGTTGCGACAGCCGGTCACGGTACAGGATGTGGCTCACGGACTCGAAGGACTGGAGCAGAAAGCCGAGGTGTTCTCTGCATCTTGCCTGGCAATCGATGAGGACGACCCCCGGGAACGTACCTACCTGGACCAACTGGCCCTTGCCCTGAACCTGCCCGAAGGCCTCGCTGAGCAGATCCGCATGCAGGCGCAACAGGATTATATCGAGCCGGCGCATGACAACCTCACCACGCAGGCGAGGTTGACTGGCTGACAACACTCACCCTCGACCAGATTCCCCCCTCCTGGCCAGCCTCGCGCTGGCCTTTGTTCTTCGCCTTTTTTATCGCCTCGAAAGTCGATCGAGCACCACCAGCAGGTTAATTGTGACCTGCAGCACACCAGTGCACGTATACACAGCATTAGTTTAGCGACCATACTCTCCCCATGGCACCTCCCTCACACGATACACCCCTGTCCCTGACTACCCTGGCGGCCTATGGTGGTCTTGCCTTTCCCATGGCAGCGGGCTTTATTGCCCTGCAGGTCATCGTACCCACTTTCTATGCCCAGGCCCTGGGCTTGAGCCTCACCGCGGTTGGCGGCATCCTGCTGGTGGCGCGCCTCTGGGACATGATTACTGACCCTGTCGTGGGCTTCCTCTCCGATCGCACACCCGCTCATTGGGGCAGGCGCAAACTATGGGTGGTCGCCAGTGCGCCCCTGATTGCCGGCTCTGTCTGGTTACTCTTCAACCCGCCGGACACCGTGGGCAATAGCTACCTGCTGCTGGGTGCCATGGGCATTTACATTGCTGGCACCATGGCGCTGGTTCCCATCAACGCCTGGGGCGCAGAGCTCTCCAGTAATTATCACCAACGCAGTCGTGTCGCCGGCTCAAGGGTCGTATTCGGCCTGGCGGGCACCATGGTGGCCCTGCTCCTCATCGACAACAGCAGCAACGCAGCCCTGCAGGCCTCACTAACTGCCATCGCAGTGCTGGTACTGGCCAGCCTGATCGTCACCGTGCCCATTGCCACGCGCTGCGTGCCAGACAATTCATTGGCCAGGCCCGAGGGCAACAACCTGCGCGGTGCCCTGCGCCTGTTAATAGAGCCGTCGCCTTTCCGGCGGCTGCTGCTTGCCTTCCTGCTCAACGGCGTTGCCAACGCCATACCAGCCACGCTATTTCTTCTATTCGTGACCCATGTACTGGAGGCTCCGGCCCTGGCCGGGCCGGTTCTGCTCCTGTACTTCCTGTGCAGCGCAGTTTCGGTGCCTCTGTGGGTTCGCATTGCGCGACGCTACGGCAAACACCAGACCTGGTGTGCGGCGGTAACATTGGCCTGCGTGTTCTTTCTGGGTGCTCCCTTCCTGGGAGCCGGCGACACGGCCTGGTATATGGGGATCGTCATTGGCACCGGACTCATGATTGGCGCCGACCTGGCACTGCCCAGCGCCATCAATGGCGACCTTATCGAGTGGGATGCCCACACCAACGGCCAGCGCCGGCCCGGCTTGTTCTTCGCCCTGTGGGGCACCGCCTCAAAACTGGCCTTCGCGCTGGCCGTGGGCTTGATCTTTCCCCTGCTGGACGTCATCGGCTTTGATGCCACTGGCGCCAACAGCGCAGAGGACGTGCGCACTCTGGCGATTCTTTACGGCGCTCCCAGCATTGCCTTTAAACTCGCCGCGGTGGCGCTTATGCTCAGGTTCCCCATCGACGAGGTGGAACACCAGCGACTGCGCAACGCGCTGGCGGCCAACGAGCCCGCATCCTGACAAGGAGACAGTCTATGGAGGAACATGCTGACTATTGTCCCTGCTGCGGAGAGCCGATCACGCTATTGCTGGATCCCTCTGTTCCGGAACAGGAATATGTAGAGGATTGTGAGGTATGTTGCCGACCGATGATAGTCACTGTGTCAGCCTATGAAGGCAGCGTCAGCGCATACCGTGCGCGCTGAACAGGGCTAGGCCTGCATCTCACTCTTCAAGTATCGGCCAGTCTGCGGCATCAGTTACAAACTCAGGCTGGATGGGCTGCCTTCCCTGCCACTTCTCGACGAAGACCCCCTTGGGGTCGTGCTCTTGCGCCTGCTTTTCCAGATTAAAGTGTCGTCCGCCTCGCGGGTCGGCACCGACGCCGGCAATATACTGCCAATTGCCGTAATTGCTGGCCACATCGTAGTCGAGCAAGTGTTTCTCGAAAAAAGCAGCGCCGTAGCGCCAGTCCAGGCCCAGCTCATTCACCAGGCAACTGGCCGCGATCTGCCTGCCCCGGTTGCTTATCCAGCCGGTCGCAACCAACTGGCGCATCAACGCATTGACCAGCGGGTAATCCGTACTGCCGCTGCACCAACGGGCATAACTGCGGGGTTCGAAAGTGCAATTGTGCAATCTCTTACGACCACCTGCTGGCCGCAAGCGGAACAGGCTGACGTCGTCACGCAGCGCATGCCAGTGAAAGAACTCTCGCCATAGCAACTCAAACAGCAACCAGTAGGTCGACTCATTACTGGTGTGCGCCGCCTCGAATTCGCGCACTGCCTGCGCCACCTCCCTGGGAGACAGGCTGCCATTGGCCAACCACGGGGACAGGGTGCTGGACCCGTCCAGGCCATCCAGGCAGTTGCGGGTTTCCTTGTACACCAGGATGGTCTTCTCGTCGAAAACGAATTGGCGCAACCGTCGATGCCCGTTTTCACTACCTCCCCTGATAGGCAGCGCCGTATGGGGCTTTACCGGTGCCGGCGGCACACGATGAAAGCGCAGTGCAGGAGGCGGCGGCAAAGAGGCCGGGGACGCCAGCGGAGGCCTGATCTGCAGGTTTTCAACCGCCTGCCTGAAGGGCGTAAAGTGCCTGGGCAGATCCGCCAGCGCGAAGGGCAGGTCCTCGCGGTCGAACAGGGTGTTGGCCCCATGAACCAGCAGCGGCACCTGCAGGCGGGATCTCAGTACATTCAAGGTCTTGCGTTCGTAGTAGCCGGGAACCGGGCTTGTGGCCACCGCATCAATGCTATAGTCGCGAACCAGGTCCGGAATCACCAGCTCTGGCGATCCCTCCAGCACCAGCAGATTCTGACCCAGCGCAGACAGTGATTGCTGCAGGGATTGCAGGCTCTCACGCAGAAATCGCTCGCGCTGCGCCCCCATGCCTGTGGTGTTGCACCAGGGACGGTTAACCGGGAGCAGGTAGACCAGGAGCAGGCCTTCGGCATCCATTTGAGCACGCAGGCCGGGATTGTCTGATAGCCGGAGATCGTTTTGAAACCAGTACAATTTTCGCATGCAGAATATACGCAGTTCAGATGATTACGGATGCCCGCAGCGACCACTCCCGGACGGGTCTGCAACCGCGGGGAAACGCCCGGGTTTGCCAGCACCCTGACAGTGGATACACTGGCTTACTGCTAAACACGGATCACCATCATGCGTCCACGAGATGCCGCCACCCTGATTATAGTGCGTCACGACAAACAAGTACTGTTGGGTCGGCGCAATGCAAAACACCTGTTCATGCCCCACCGCTACGTTTTCCCGGGCGGCAAGGTCGACGCAGGCGACGCCCGTGTGCCCTGCCCGCTGCCCCTGTCACGCGATGTCGAACAGCGACTTACCGCCTCCGTCAGCGCGCCCCGCGCCCGGGCACTGGCCATGGCAGCGGTGCGCGAGACCTTCGAGGAAACCGGCCTGATTGTAGGCCAACCCAGCAGCCGACCACCCAGGTCCCGCTCGCCCCACTGGCAACCTTTCTTCAACACCGGCCACGTTCCGGCGCTCAACCGCCTGCAATATTTCGCCCGAGCGGTCACCCCACCCGGCATGGTGCGGCGTTTCGATGCGCGCTTCTTTGTCTGCTCGGCAGACGATGTCAGCGGAGAACTGTCAGGAAATGGCGAGTTGGGGCACCTGCACTGGGTGAATCTGGCCAATGCAGGCAAGTTACAGCTGGCCCCTATCACCCGCCTGGTACTGGGACTGCTAGCCCAGCACCTGGACCCCGGTGCCGCCAGGACAACGGAAGCCGCCCTGTATCGGGAGCTCGCCGGCAGGGAGCTATTGGAGTTGCACTGGCCGCAGCACTGACCACATCCACGTAGCGTTTTAGCTGAAAGCTATCACAACCATTGATTTATTCGATTTAAGTTTATCGGCGATGCTTGTTACATTCAGTCAGGTAAACGGACGCGCCGCCGCTGCGGCGCATTTGCAAGGGAGTTCTATAATGAATAAGCGCAACACAATCATGTCTGCCGCTGTCGCCAGCGTGCTGGCGCTATCGATGGCACCTGCCACAGTCTTTGGCGAAACATCAACCACCGTCAGCAAACCCGCCGGCCCGATGGGTTCCGGGCACCTGGTACCGGGGCAGGCCCGCAGCAACCAGTTCTGGTGGCCAGAACAACTGGACCTTTCGCCGCTGCGCGACCACGACCAGCGCTCCAATCCACTGGGTGATGACTTCGACTATGCCGAGGCTTTCAGCAAACTGGATCTGGCTGAGGTAAAAAAGGACGTCGAAGCGGTACTCACCAACTCCCAGGACTGGTGGCCAGCGGATTTCGGCAACTACGGTCCATTCTTCATCCGCCTGTCCTGGCACAGCGCCGGCACCTATCGCACCCTGGACGGGCGTGGCGGCGGTGATGGCGGCCAAATGCGCTTTGATCCTCTCAACAGCTGGCCCGATAACGGCAACCTGGACAAGGCCAGGCGACTGCTGTGGCCAGTGAAGCAGAAATACGGCGAAAGCCTGTCTTGGGGTGACCTGATGATTCTGGCGGGCAACGTGGGCATGGAAAACATGGGCTTTGAGACCTACGGCTTTGCTGGCGGTCGCACCGACGACTGGGAGCCCGATCTTGTCTACTGGGGACCAGAGGTTGAGATGCTGGCCAGTGATCGTCGCGAAAAGGACGGCAAGCTGCAGCGCCCACTGGGGGCAACTCACATGGGCCTGATCTACGTGAACCCCGAAGGTCCGCAGGGCAAGCCCGACCCGGTCGGTTCTGCGCAAAATATTCGCATCGCCTTTGGCCGCATGGCCATGAACGATGAAGAGACCGTGGCACTGATTGCCGGTGGTCACACCTTTGGCAAGATGCACGGTGCGCACAAGCCAGCGGATTGTGTGGGACCTGAGCCTGCAGCGTGCGCAGCATTGAAGAGCAGGGCCTGGGCTGGAAGAACTCCTGTGGCAAGGGTCACTCTGAAGACACCACAACCAGCGGCCTGGAAGGCGCCTGGACACAGGCACCGACGCAGTGGACCACCCTGTACCTGCAGAACCTGCTCAACCTCGAGTGGGAGCAGACACGCAGCCCGGCTGGCGCAATTCAGTGTGGATTCCCACGGATGAGTCCATCCACAACTCTGTGCCGGACGCACACGTCGAGGGCAAGTTCAACGCACCGGTGATGACCACGGCTGACCTGGCGCTGAAATTTGACCCGCAGTACAAAGCAATCGCCGAGCGTTTCCTGGCGAACCCTGACGAGTACCAGCTGGCTTTCGCCAAAGCCTGGTACAAGTTGACTCATCGCGATATGGGTCCCCGCGCTCGCTATCTCGGTGATACAGTCCCCGGACGAGGAGCTCATCTGGCAGGACCCGGTACCCGGCTTCGAAGACAAGCTGGTCGACGACGGCGACATCAAGAAGCTGAAGAAAGCGATTCTGAAGTCCGGCCTGACCGTGCCTGAACTGGTGCGCACCGCCTGGGCATCGGCTGCCAGCTTCCGCGCCAGTGACATGCGCGGTGGCGCCAACGGCGCGCGCATCCCACTGGCACCGCAGAAAGACTGGGCGGTCAACAACCCCGCAGGAGCTGGAGCGCGTGCTGAACAAGCTTGCGCGAGATGCAGAAGGACTTTAACGGTGACAGCAAGCGGGGACAGCAAGATCTCCACTGGCCGACATGATCGTACTGGGTGGCGCTGCCGCCATTGAGAAAGGCGGCCAGTGACGCCGGGGTTAATGTGGAGGTACCTTTCACCCCGGGCCGCGGCGATGCCACCAGGCACAGACTGACGTGGACTCGTTCGCGTTGCTGGAGCCGAAGGCTGATGCCTTCCGCAACTACTTCAACGCCGAGCAGAGCTACCGTCTCCCGACCGAGATGCTGGTCGACGGGCCGATCAACTGGCTCTGACCGTGCCGGAGATGACCGCCCTGCTCGGGGGCATGCGCTCACTGGATGCCAATACCGGGGGCAGCAATCACGGCGTGTTTACCGACAAGCCTGGAACGTTGAGCAACGACTTCTTCGTCAACCTGCTGGATATGTCCACTCGCTGGCAGAAGGGCTGATACCGAGGGCATGTACGAGGGTATCGACCGCAAGTCGGGTGCAGTGAAGTACACCGCTACCCCGGTGGACCTGATCTTTGGCTCCAACTCCGAGCTGCGTGCCATTGCCGAGGCCTATGCATACGACAATGCACAGGAGCGCTTTGTCAACGACTTCGTCGCGGCCTGGACCAAGGTCATGCAGCTGGATCGTTTTGACCTGAAGCACGACCTGTAAGTCCTTTCGCTGCGGGGGCCTCCCTCGCAGCCCTGCTTACGCATAAAAAAGCCAGCTCCCTGAGCTGGCTTTTTTTTGGCTCTTCGCGCATTAGCGTGGTGGAGCAAGTGAATGCTCCAGGTTGCTAAGCGGACATCACGAATGGAGTAAGCCTTCCCTGGTTGGAAACAAACCCCCACGCCCTTGGAAGGCTTACCCCATTCGTGCTGTCCTCCCCTCATTTCGACTCGACTATCCATTACCTGGACTCTCCGTGACGCGCCAAAGCCGTCGCTGAAGTGCCTGAACAGCCCGTCTTGTACACGCGTCCCCGCGGGATTCCCTCGCTCGGTCACGAGCCTTAAAGCGCTTCGCTGTCTCGTGCCTCTCCCTCGGCGCGCACTTGCAACGGACAGTTCAGCCGCTTCACCGACTCCTCCCAGAGCGCGCTAATGGTGGCTATATGATCGATCCTGTGGCTTCACCGCTGGTGAGGCGGGAGAGAGGCTGAAATCATCGTTGCAAATCGCCCGCCGAAGGAAGATGCGAGACAGTGCTTTTCTGGCTCGCAACTGAGTGAGGGAACCCCGGCGGGGCGGGGTGATAAGACGGTGATTTCAGGCACTCTCCCGGCGACTTGGAACATCACAGGGAGTCCAGGTAATGGATAGTCGAGTCGAAATGGAAGAAGGCCGCTGTGATCGTGGGTTACCCCCGGAAGAGAGTCAAAAGGGGGTTCGATCTACCGGGGGTAACCCACGATTACAGTGGCCGCATTTCAGGATAGAACATTCTCTGGCTGTTCCCCGCTAATGCGCGAA
>CAWJQW010000020.1:0-178291 GCA_963845135.1 uncultured Gammaproteobacteria bacterium
GAGCCTTTTTAATAGCCCGGTTAACTGTCAGGCGAACGCTTCAGAGCACGCTCTCGATTGCCGCTGCCAGTCCCTGGTCGTCGGGGCTGGTGTTACTGCCAAAGTGCTGTACCACCTTGCCGCTGCTGTCGACCAGGTACTTGTTGAAGTTCCAGCTGGGTTTATCCGACTGCGTGGCCAGCTCGGCGAATACCGGATTGGCCTCATCGCCACGCACATGACTGGGGGCGATCATGGTGAAAGTGACCCCGTAGTTGACATAGCAGACCTCGGCCGCCTTCTCTTCATCCTTCGCCTCCTGCTGGAAATCGTTGCTGGCAAAGCCAACCACCACCAGGCCTTTCTCCCGGTAAGCCTTGTGCAGCGCTTCCAGGCCCTTGAACTGCTTGGTGTAACCGCAGTGGCTGGCGGTGTTGATGATCAACATCGGTTTGCCATCCTGCAGCTCACAGAAATTCACCTGGTCCTGGGAATGCAATTTACGCATGTCGTGATCAAGATACTGCGGACAGGCGGCAAAGGCCTGGGCCGAGGCCAGCAGGCCGGTCAATAAAAGAGTGTGACGAAACATGTCGGGGCTCCATTGAATTCGAGTTAACAGTAAGGGTAGGTACGCCATGCTTCAAGCTTCGGTTTAAACACTACCGCGAACAGGGCCTCTGTTGCGTTACAATGCCCGACCCCAGTGCATACGATATCGGCAAACACAAGACAGGAAATCACCATGGCCATCATTCGCCTGATCCTCGGCAAGATCATTCTGTTATTCAACTGGTTGTTTACCCCTCATGGCATGACTCGCGACGCCAGTGCACAAGCAGCGATAGATCGGCAGACCGAGTCGCTGAAACTCTACCAGTATGAAGCCTGTCCGTTTTGCGTGAAGGTCAGGCGTGCCATGAAGAGGTTGTCACTCAACATTGAAACGCGAGACATCAAGCGCGTGGCAAGCGCCAGGGAGGAGCTATTGGCCGGCGGGGGCAATCTGAAAGTGCCCTGTTTACGCATTGAACAGGAGAACGGCCAGGTAACCTGGATGTACGAGTCCGGCGATATTATCGACTATCTCAGCGGCCGCTTCACCGCTACACCATCTGCCTGAGCCCGTGAGCTGACCACGCAACAATGACCAAAAAAACGATCACGCTGCCCGCCAGCTTCCTTTATGCCATGGAATACGATGTGCTCTATTCCGACGTCAATTCCGCTGACCACATGGGAGCGGACCGGGTTCTGCCGGTTGCCATGGAAGCGCAATTGCGCTTCCTCAAACAGCTGGGATATACCGATGCCAGCGCCTTTGAGGATGCGGGCCTGATCATGGCGCATTCGGAAGTGCAGTATCTGGCCGAGGCGAAATATGGCGACAGGCTAAAGATCGAGCTGGCAGCCGACAACATCGGCAACAAGAGCTTCGAGTTGGCCTACCGGATCACCAACCTGACAAAAGCCACCGAGATGGCGCGCCTGGTAACCACCTTACTGTTCTTTGACTACCGGGAGAAACGCGTGGTGGCTGTGCCGAAGACTTTTACCGAATTGCTGGATGCCTTCAAACCCTGAGTAGAGAGCAAGGCAGCTACTGCCAGGGCGCGCCCAGACACGCTCCCCCAATCGTGAACCAGCTCAGGCAAGTTATCATTATTGCCATAAACACCACCGCAGAACCCATGTCCTTGGCCCGCCCGGACAGCGGATGCAACTCCTCACCAAAGCGATCGACAACGGACTCAATGGCACTGTTAACCAGCTCCGCGAGAATCAGCAGTAGCAGTGGCAGGGCGAGCAACAGGAAATCCGTGCCGTCGCGGGCCAGATAGAGCGCCAGTGGCAGGCCCACCAGGGCGACCGAAACTTCCTGGCGAAATGCCGCCTCATTTTGCCATGCGGCGCGCATCCCCTGCCAGGAGTAACGCGTGGCCGAGATCAGGCCGGGTGAATCCGCGTTCACCGGGCTTCATTGTTTACCCACCCCATTTTTGATGCCCCCAACTTGAGCGCTCTCATCGCGCATAGACCTGCCTTCCATCAGGCAGGGGAGAAAGGATAGCCGATTGAGCCTTAAGTCTTCCTTAAGCACAGGACCATAAACTGCCACTTTTAAACTGAGAATGAACCAGTGAACACTTTGCAGAACCGCAAGCAACCGAACCCGGTCAGCCAAAGCTACGCGCCGATACTCAAGTTTGCCGCAGCCCTCCTGCTGGCCCTTAGCCTGGCCCGCATCGCCCTCATCGCCGCGCAATGGGCCCGGGTTGATGCGGTGGACGGCCTGTTCTACGTCCTGATCCAGGGCCTGCGCTTCGACCTGATCGTGGTCTGCGCAATCGCACTCCCTGCAGCGATACTTTCACCTTTCCTGTGTCACAAGAAAAAATGGCAAGCCGCGTTGCGGGTATATCTGGTGCTCGCCTTTGCCCTGGCGATTTTCATGGAGGCGGCAACCCCGACCTTTATCGCCGAGTACGACCTGCGTCCCAACATTCTCTTTGTCGAATACCTCAAGTACCCCAGGGAAGTGGCATCCATGTTGCTGGGAGGCTACAAGCTCGACCTGTTCCTGGGCTTGTCGGCGGTACTCCTGCTCACCTGGACGTTCTATCGCTATCTCTTACCCTCGACCGGCACACGCGCACGACCCGGGTTACTCTCTAGCGTTTCGGCGACGGTGCTGGTTGTCGTGATTTGCTCCCTGGGCATTCGCTCCAGCATTGGCCACCGGCCAGCCAACCCGGCCAAAGTCGCTTTTTCCCAGGACCTGCTGGTCAACGACCTGAGCCTGAGCTCGCTGTACAGCGTCATGTATGCGATCTACAGCGCAGGTCGCCACGAGACCAGCGTGAAAGCCTACGGCAAAATGCCAGAGGCACTGGCAGTAAAGCATGTCAGGGAAGATATGGCCCTGCCAGAAAATCTGTTTGTGTCTGATGAGTTACCCACACTGCACCGGCCCGCATTGCTTCGGCCCGATTCGATGGAAACAGGTGACAAGCCGCTCAACCTGGTGATCATACTGGAAGAAAGCCTGGGCGCTGAATTCGTCGGTGCCCTGGGCGGTGTGCCGGTCACTCCGGAGCTGGACGCCCTTTCCACAGAGGGTATCTGGTTCAACAACCTGTACGCCACCGGGACGCGTTCGGTCAGGGGCATCGAAGCGGTGGTCACCGGCTTCACGCCGACGCCCGCCCGCAGTGTGGTCAAGCTGCCCAAGTCACAAAGCGGCTTCTTCACCATTGCCGAACTGCTGCGCCGCGAGGGTTACGATACAAGTTTCCTCTATGGTGGCGAGGCGCATTTCGACAACATGCGCCAGTTCTTCGTCGGCAACGGGTTCCAGCGGATCATCGAAGAGAAGGATTTCGTCAACCCGGAGTTCAGGGGGTCCTGGGCGTCAGCGACGGAGACCTGTTCCAGCGGGCGCATGAAGAGTTCAGCCAGGCCGGCGAGCAACCCTTCTTCAGCCTGGTCTTCAGCTCGTCGAACCATTCCCCCTTCGAGTTTCCAGAGGACAGCATTGAGCTCTACGAACAACCCCGGGACACGGTGAACAACGCGGTCAAATATGCCGACCATGCACTGGGCAAATTCTTCGCATTGGCCAAGCAGTCCGATTACTGGGACAACACCCTGTTCCTGGTAGTCGCCGACCATAACTCGCGGGTCCGTGGCGCCAACCTGGTACCCGTCGAGTATTTTCATATTCCGGCGCTGATACTGGGCGGCCCGGTGATACCGCAAACCTATTCCAGGCTTGCCAGCCAGATAGACCTGCTGCCGACACTGCTTGGCCTGATGGGTATTGAACACGAGCACCCGGCTACCGGACATGACCTTTTTCGCCCGGATATTGCCAGAGTACCGGGCCGGGCGATCATGCAATACAACAGCACCCAGGCCTATATGCAGGGCGACCAGGTAGTGGTGATGGAAATGGACAAGCAGCCCGCACTATACCAACGAACAGATAATGGCCTGACACCCGCTGCGCGTGGCCAACCCGGCCCTGGTGGAACGCGCGCTGGCCTACTCTGTATGGAGTGCCACCGCCTACCAGCAGCGGCTTTACCGCCTGGTGCAAGCGAGTGCCGGTGAAATCGGGGCCCGAACCGCGTCTCGCCCATCAACCCCTGGGATCGCGGATGTACATCGCCGTGCCATTGCGCAGTTCGACGTCGAACAGGTCTGTTGCCTTGATCAGGTCACTGATACGCCGATAGCCGTAGTTGACCGATGAAAACGAGCTGTTGTTGTTGGCAATGTAACTGGCCACCTGGCCCATGTTGGCCCATCCGTCATCGTCTGCGGCCTGGTTCACCGCGGTACGGAGTAAGCGCACCAGGGCGCTGTCCTGCCTGAGCCGGCCCTTGGTCTTCCTCGCGGGCGCCGCGCCGCTCTCGCTTTCACTCGTGGCCGATGACACCAGGTTCTCTATGTAGATAAACGGCGAGCAGGAGTCGACAAAGGGCGCCGGCGTTTTCTTCGCGCCAAATCCATATACCGGGAAGCCGCTTTCCAGTATTCGCAGCACCAGGGGGGTGAAGTCGCTGTCACTGGTCATTAACGCGAAGGCATCGACATTGCCGCTGTACAGCAGATCCATGGCATCGATGATCATCGCCGAGTCGGTCGCATTTTTGCCCTTGGTATAGGCAAATTGCTGCATGGGGCGGATCGCGTGTGGGTGCAGTTTTTCCGACCAACCGGAAAGGGACGGGTTATTCCAGTCCCCGTGCGCATGACGCACATTCACGGTGCCGTGCTTGGCCAACTCTTCCAGTACGCCTTCGATGGCACTGTGACTGACATTGTCGCAATCGATAAGCAGTGCAATCTTCCTGGTTTCCGGCATCTTTTCACCTTTGGCTGCGTAACATGATGGGCACCAGCATAGCATCCATGGGCCATCATTCTGAAGCAGGCCTGCACGCAGGCAGCGGGCTTCACGTTCGCCTGGCCACCGCAATGATCAGCGCCACTGCAGCCGGCAATCCGCCGCGCGCCAGTGGGCGTATCAAGTCAATGGAACACAAAGATCGCCTTACCGGAACCGCCGATGACACACGCGTGTCTTCTCTCTACTATGACGGGCGCTGTCCCCTGTGCATGAAAGAAATGGCCAAACTCGGGGCGTTAAAGAATGATCGCCTGGAGCTGGTCGATATCCATTCTCTCGATGCTGCCGACAACCTTCCGGACGCGCAAACCCTGCTGCGTACCCTGCACCTGCGAACATCACAGGGTGAATTGCTGACCGGGGTAGATGCCAATGTCGCGGCCTGGCAACACACCCGCCACGGACACTGGTTTCGCTGGATGCGCTGGCCCCTGATCAGGCCGATAGCCGACCGCTTTTACGACTTTTGGGCACGATGGCGCTACAATCGCCTCTACCGCAACACCTGCCATACCGACAAAGAGTCCTGCGATGCACCTTGATAGCGCCAGCATAGACGCCATGCCCAGCCGTGAGAGGGCAGCGCTGATCAACTCCCTCTCCGGTTTCAAGTCAGCCAACCTGATTGGTACCGCGGATGCGGACGGCCACTGCAACCTCGCCATTATGAGTTCAGTCGTTCACCTGGGCTCGCACCCACCGCTACTGATGCTGGTCGTGCGGCCCGGGGGCGAGGAACGACATACGCTGCACAATTTATTGCGCAGTGGTCATTACAGTATCAATCACGTGGCGGCAGACATGGTGGATGCAGCACACCAGACCGCCGCCCGCTATCCCCGTGATGTCAGTGAATTCGAAGCAACCGGCCTGACCCCGTCCTGGTGGGACGGCTTTACCGCACCGCTGGTCGCGGAAGCCCATGTGCAACTGGCCATGCAGCTGCGCGAACACCAGGAACTGGCCATCAATGGCACGCACCTGGTCATTGGTGAGGTGGTGCAGGCAAATATTCCTGATGGTTGCCTCAAGGAGGACGGCTCACTGGACCTGACTGCGGCCGGCACGGTAGCCCTGACCGGGCTGGACAGCTATCATCGCGCTGACCTGATGAAGCGCATGGCCTACGCCAAACCGGATTTACCACCGCGCACCCTGTCCTGACCCGGAGTCCCTATGAACAAACCCTCACTGCTGTTAATCGGCTGCGGTGATCTTGGCCAACGCGTGGGCGAGACCCTGTTACCGGAGGGATGGCAGGTAACTGCGGTCAGGAGAAACCCTCCGCCCGAGGATACTGGCTTTCACTGGATTGCCGCTGATTACGCGAGGCCCGGCTCACTCGACTTTGCCCAGACCTTGCGCCCGGACATCGTACTGACCAGTTTTACCCCTACCAGTATGGACCTGGCTGGCTACCGCCGTGGCTTTGCCGCGGCCGCCACCAATGTATTGAGCGGCCTGGGCGAGCACAAACCAAAGCACCTGATCATGATTTCCAGTACCCGGGTGTATGCTGAGCAAGACGGCGGCTGGATAGATGAAGACTCGCCGCTGTCCAGCAGCGACGAACGCGCCCTCGCCATCATCGATGCAGAGCAGCAATTTTTGCAGTCGGGGATTCACGCGTCTGTGGTGCGCTTTGGCGGTGTCTATGGCGACCCTCACGGCAGGCTGCTGACCCGCATTGCCTCAGGACAAGTCGCACCGGCAGACCCCGTGCGCTATACCAATCGCATTCATCGCCAGGACTGTGCGGGTTTCCTGGTGCACCTGATCAGGCTGGCCATGAGCGGCCAGCCTCTGGCGACGGCATACAACGGCGTTGATGACGACCCGGCACCTGCACACGATGTTGAGTGCTGGATCGCTGAGGCCCTGGGGGTTGATACAGAAAACGCAGATGCCCCCTCACGCCAACCCAGCAACCACAAACGCTGCCGCAATACCCGATTGCAGAGCCAGTGGCTATGAACTGCTCTACCCCGATTATCGCGCGGGCTATGCGGCAGTCTGTCGCGAGGCAAAACAATAGCGCCTTAAACCACGGGCCAGCGCTTAGCTGACTGCTTGCAGTAAGGCCTGACAGTCCGACTCCAGCTTTAGGTCGGCCAGATTGTCGGCCCGGGTTGTTCCCGGGTTAACAATGGCAATAGGCTTACCCAACTCGCTGGCACGGCGGCAAAACCGGAATCCCGAGAATACCTGCAGGGAGCTACCCACGACCAACAGCGCATCGGCCCGCTCCAGCGCCTGCATGCACGCCTGCACTCTCGGTGCGGGCACTGTGCCGCCAAAGAAGACAACATCCGGCATCAACGTACCCTGACAGTGGTGGCAAAGGGGCACCACGAACTGGCGCTCCAGAGCCTCAGGCAGGTCGGCATCGCCATCGGGCCTTGGCGAGGTTGCTGGCCCATGATGGAGATTGCCCGATGTGAGCTGCTCCTGCACCTCGTTGCGGCAGTGCATACGCCCGCAGTCCAGGCAGCGAACCCGATCCAGCCGGCCATGCAGGTCAACCACTTGCTCACTGCCGGCACGTTGATGCAGCCTGTCTACATTCTGGGTGATCAACAGTTCTATCTGACCGCGACGCTCCAGCGCTGCCAGGGCAACATGAGCAGCCGTGGGTTGTGCATCGCGTACCGGCGGCCAGCCGCGCATGGAACGCGCCCAATAGCGCTGGCGACGACCCGGCTCCTGCAGAAACTCCTGGTGCTTCACTGGCTCACTGTGCTGCCAGGTACCTGCTGCATCGCGATAGGTGGGAATACCGCCTGCGAGACTGATGCCCGCCCCGGTTAACACCGTGATGCGTGCGTTGTCTGCGAGAAAGTCCTGCAGTAATTGCTTGTTATCCGACTCTGCGTTCATGCCCGAAGTATACGGGCAAACAACGGGATGGGATGAGCCCCAAACGGGCACGGCTTCAATAGGCAATAGCTCGCTACTGCTGGCGAGCCTGCTTGATTGACTTGTACACCTCGACACCTTTTTCCCGCTGGCGCCGTATCACCTCGATCTGCTTACGGATCTTGCGCCGCTCATGGTCACCGTGCGCGTCCTCCAGCTTGTCCTGCAGATCAGTTTGCTTGGATTTGAGCGCCTTCAGCACTTCGCGTAACTTGGCGACCTCATCTTTATTGGCGTCAGTGCCCTTGGCAAGCAGGGTGCCTAATTTTTCAAGCAGCTTTTTACGCTTCATCGGTAGAACTCCGTATCGCCGGTCACGGCTGCACCATCCATACTGCGAGCAATATCCGCGATATCTTCTATCTGCAGCGCCATCTCCTCGCTGAGGGCCTCACCCGGCGGCAAGCCCGCGCGAACTATGGCATCGGCCACCACCAGAAGGTGCTCTACAAGGTCGCGAGTGTACATGCCATCGTTGATCAGGGACGTCGCCATCTGTGAGGATATCTCGCCGTCTCGAATCAGCTGATCCACCCTGGTACCAGCATGATCGGCGGCGTCCATCGCCTCAACCTTAATCTGGTCCAGTGACAGTAATGTGACAACGGCATCGTCCGCATGATTCAGTTCAGCAAGCGCCCTGAGTACACTGGCCACCCTGATACGAAACCGGTTGTACTCTCGCCGGAGCACGAAATTGGAGCTGTGTGAATAGCGCTGCATATTTTTACGCAGATGCTTGGTGGCCTTTATCGAAGCAACGATGTCCATGTTCGCCCGGCGCAGCGCGGCATAGCTGTCAGCATACTCAGGTGGCGCCGCAGCCTGCGCCCTGCTGATAAACTCGATGTTGGCGCTGTAGATGTCCTTGATCATCCGCGCATACTGGTCATCCAGGTCGATCTCGATAGTCTGCACGGGTTTATCCAGCATATCGTGGAGATCCCTGTCACTGATCACATCCCTGCGGCGTAAATCCAGGCCGTGGCAGACAAGATTGAATGCGTTGTTGAACAGGTGCACGGTTTCCTTGAATAACGCTCGACTGGCAACCTCAGGCAACTCCAGTGAGGCCTGGCTGAGATACCGCGGCCGATCCCGCTCAATATTCTCGCTGCGCAGATGCTTCTCCAGCCACTTCACCATCGGCTGGATCGCTGGCAGCATCAACAGAACACCCAGCAGGTTAAACAGGGTGTGGAACATGGCCAGCTTCAGGGTGTAATCATCGCTGGCAATACCTACCACCGCGCTCAGGTACTCAACCGACAGCAGCAACGGCTTGATCATCAGCAGCGCCACCACCCCGGTGACCACATTAAAAATAAGATGTGCACCGGCAAGGCGCTTACCACTGATCCCTGCACTGATCGATCCCAGTATCGCCGTGATCGTAGTGCCTACGTTGGCACCAATCGCCAGGGCGAGGGCGTTCTCATAGGTCACCTGGCCGGAGGCGAGCGCGGTGATGGTGAGAACCAGGGTGGCGTGACTGGATTGCATCACCACGGTTGCCATAATACCGACGAGGGTAAAGACCAACAGACCCGCCAGACCGGTCATGGCATAAGCAGTCAGGTCAATCTGCTCGGCGTAAGCAGAGAAGCCTTCCTTCATGTAGTGAATACCGAGAAATAGAAAGCCTATGCCAACCAGGATCCAACCCAAACCTTTCATACGCGCCGAGGCCTGCATCAGCAAAATCACGCCAAATACCATTATTGGCATGGCGTAGGCCGAGATGTTTACCTTGAGCCCGAAGCCGGCGACGATCCAGGCACCGGTGGTGGTACCCAGGTTGGCCCCGAATATAATCCCTATACCCTGGGCAAGGCCGATCATCTCGGCACTGAGAAAGGAAATGGTGATGACGGACACCAGTGATGAAGACTGCATCAAGGTGGTGCTGACCAGGCCAAAGCTCATGCTTTTCCACAGCTTGTCGGTGCTGGCCGCCAGCACCCGCTGCAAGGTTCCGCCACTGAAGACCTTGAAGCCCTGCTCCATGCATAACATGCCGAACATAAACAGGGCGACACCAGCAGCAATCTCATTAAAGCTGGAGCTCACTGCAAAGCCATAGGCCAGCACCAGCAGCATCGCCGGCAGCATGATCCGCTTCAGCATAAAGTCGCTGGACCCTTTGCTATTAAGACTTTGTCAAAAACCACTTGTCGATTCCCCTGGCCAACTCGCCACTTGAAAATAGGGCGACTCAGCGCGTGCCAATACCGCATTGTGGCATAAAAAGAACGAAACCAGCTGCAAGCAGCACAAAGGGCCCTGCAACAACCTGAATACTGCAGATGGGTCAGGCGTAATGCGGGTACAGTGGCTCAAACATATGCTCGCGTATGTGCTCCAGGATGTCTGCCGGCGGTTCCTTGTCGGTCAGTCCTTCCCGGTAGGCAATGGTCGCAACCTCCGCTGCGATTAGCACTGAGACCTCGCGGATGCGCTCCAGTCGGGGAAATACTCTTCCCGCAGCCAGGTCCTGCTCACCGACCTGGTCTGCAAGCACCCGTGCGGCGGCGAGAAACATCTCGTCGGTCACCTGCCGCGTTCCGCTGGCGACTGCCCCCAGGCCGACGCCGGGGAAGATATAGGCGTTGTTGCCCTGTCCCGGCTCAAAGCTCCGGCTGCCATGTTGCACGGCCTGGAACGGGCTGCCGCTGGCGAAGATGACACGACCATCACTCCATTGATAGGCCTGCTCTGCAGTGCACTCTGCATTGCTGGTGGGATTGGAAAGCGCAAAGATAATCGGCCTTTCCTGCAGTGTCGCCATAAGGCGCACTGTCTTCTCCGTAAACACGCCGGATTGGCCCGCACAGCCAATGATCGCGGTGGGCCGCAGGGCCTCGACGGCCTCGCCAAAGTCGTCCAACGGCGGGTGCTCATGCGCGAAGGGGCGCTTTTGCTCGGCAATGCTGCCGCGTCCGGAAACCAGCAGCCCCTGGCTGTCATAAAGCCAACAACGCTGACGCGCCTGCTCCAGGCTGAGCCCCTCGTTAACCAGGGCGGCCACGATGGCCGAGGCGATGCCTATCCCCGCCTGACCCGCGCCGAAAAACAGCAATCGCTGATCGGCCAGCGCGCCGCCACTGATGCGCAGCGCTCCGAGCAACCCCGCCAGCGCCACCGCGCCAGTGCCCTGGATGTCATCATCAAACAAACACAAACGCTGCCGGTAGCGCTGCAACAGCCGAAAGGCGTTGCGATTGCCAAAGTCCTCAAGCTGGACCATGGCATGGGGAAAGAGTTCCTCCACCGCGCGGATGAACTCCTCTACCAGTTCATCGTAATCGGGGCCCTGCTCGCGCCGCTGTTCCAGGCCCAGGTAAAGCGGGTCATTGAGCAACTGCTCATTGTTAGTGCCGACGTCCAGCATCACTGGAAGGCAGAGGGTGGGGTGAATGCCGGCACATGCGGTGTACAGGGATAACTTGCCGATGGGAATGCCCATGCCGGCGGCACCGAGGTCGCCCAGCCCAAGGATGCGTTCGCCGTCGGTGACCACGATTACCGCCGGGTCACGGTGAGGCCAGTTTGCCAGCACTTCCCGCACCCGGCCCTTTTCCCGCAGGGAGATGTAGACACCCCGTGGGCGGCGGTAGATATGACAGAATTCCTGGCAGGCCCTGCCCACTGTGGGGGTGTAGATCAGCGGCATGACCTCTTCGATATTGTTTATCACCACCCGGTAGAACAGGGTCTCGTTGCGGTCCTGCAACGAAGCCAGGTACAGGTAGCGTTCCAGGTCGGAGGCCTTACTGCGCAGATTACCCAGTACCCTTTGCTCCTGTTCAGCCGGAGAGCACACCCGCGGCGGAAGCAGCCCGCGCAAACCCAGTTTGTCCCGCTCGGCATCGGTGAAAGCCGTCCCCTTGTTACGCACCGGATCGTGCAACAGCTTTACGCCGCGGGGCATATCGTCTCTGGGATACTTATCCATGGCGCTCCCCAACAGGGTGGTTAAAGCTGGAAATTCAGCTCGACTGTCGTTCCCGCCGGGTCTCTCAGGAAAAGTTGGTGTTGGGACACATCAGCAATTTCCAGTTCGCCAAAGGCGATACCGTTTTCACTGAGCCGCGCCCTGGTGGCCTCAAGGTCCTGGCAGCGTAGCGCAACGTGATCGAAATAACCTCTGGGTTCCTCGCTGCGCCCGGGGTCTTCGACAAGGTGGATAATGGGCTGGCCGCCGGCGTAAAGCCAGTATCCGGGAATGCCCCCGAAGTGAGGTCTTTCACCGGGTTCCAGACCCAGTGCCTGGCGATAGAATTCAACCACTTCCTTGAGCAGATCACCCGGGGCGGCCAGACTGAAGTGATGGATATACGGGGCTTCCTGATTCATATTATCTCCGTGAGACACGTGACTGGGAATGCGTGATGAATAGCGGTATTGTCTGCCGGCCCTGCCTTTCACCGACCACAGAACTGTTCCGGCCGTGCGCACATCCCTGCAGCAGCTTTCTCAGGATAAAGTGTAGCCCCTTAAAAGCGGACTGAAAACTACACGGCCATTCAGCGGGTCCCCGGGCCGCGCAAATCCTTCACATAGAGCTCAACAGCGGGGCCCGCGTCATGATCGGGACAGACGGTAAAGCCCATCTTCTTGACCATTCCAAGCATCGGCACATTCTCTCTCAGGATAAGACCTTCCAGCCGATTTAGCCCACCGACCGTTGCCGCCGCGATCAGCACACGCATCAGCCGACTGGCGATGCCCTGCCCCTGGTAATCATCGGCCACTACTACCGCAAACTCGGCAACACCCTCCGTACCCGTAGGCGCCCAGCGGGCCACGCCAATCTGCCGTTCACTGTCACCATCAGCCACCGTGGCAATAACCGCGAAACTCACTGGAAAATCCGGGGTGGTAAACTCCTTGAGCACATGCTCGGGCAGCTTGTTCAGACCCGAGAAAAAGCGCATGTACTTTGACTTCTCCGACAGGCCGGAAACAAAAGCCTGCTCGATTTCAGCGTCTTCAGGGTGAATCATCCGAAACGTGACCTGCTCGCCCCGCGCAATCTCCACCACCACCGTTTCAATCACCGGCAGGTTATCTACCCCGGGCAACAACTCGGAGAGCCGATTAAACAGGTAAGCGGCAACGAGGGAGCGCTCTATAAGGTCGGTCGCTCCCGCTTCGCGGACCCGGGCGCCCAGGTCGCCCTGAACGCTCTCCCCCATCACCACGATGGGCAGCTGCTGGAACTGTTCGTGCAGATCGCGAAGCAGGGACAATGCCTGCTCGCTGCCGGGGTCCAACTCGAGCAGAAGGCAGCTGTTCTCCAGGGGCTGGCCTGACACGGTTTGGCGAAAAGCACTCACATCCGCATGGCGTTGCACGTTAATTCCATATCCGCCCAGCAAGGCGGCGAGGGGGCGGCTCATGGACTGTTCCGGGTCGATCACATGAACCTTGTTTTCCATAGGCGGGGTCATGACCTCTGTGAAATCGTGCTTTTTGCGCCAGACACGAACCGTGAAGCTGACGCTGGCGAGTACTTCCTTGCTCGTATTGCCATATTACCCTCGGTCCTGCGCGGTGGAAGGCACAGGGTGCTTTGCGCGGGGCATGGCTCTGAATATAGCCTTCGGCTGCAGGAAAAGCGACGTATTCTGCCCGGAGAACACCTGGCCGGGACGCCCGCTGCCGTTGACTTTTGGACCTAATTCACTATAATTACCGGCTCTGGTAGATACCCTGTTTGTGTTCTTCATCTCCACTCAGTATTCCTGAACTTCCTGTTGTGCATAAATAACTGTTTCCCTTCATCGTTCCTTTGCTAAAGGGACCAACAAATCACTTTCATCACAACGCGTACCGACTTTGCAGTTGCTGCGCCAGAACAAACGGGGACTCACTATGAGTTTATTGATTGGCAACAACGTGGTTGCCTCCATCCACTACACACTCACCAATAACAGCGGAGAAGTGCTGGATAGCTCCGAAGGCGCAGAGCCTCTGGCTTACCTGCACGGCGCGGGCAACATTATCCCGGGCCTTGAGAATGCCCTCGCTGGAAAAGCCGCCGGCTCGTCGCTGCAAGTCAATATAGCGCCGGCAGATGCTTACGGGGAGCTGCAGCCAGAGTTGGTGCAGGTTGTACCGCGCGAAGCCTTTCAGGGCGTCGATGAAATCGAGCCGGGTATGGCCTTTGAAGCACAGGACCCCCAGGGTCAGGCGCGCCGCATCATTGTTAAAGACGTTGAAGGAGACGAAGTCACCATCGACGCCAACCACCCACTGGCCGGGGTCGAGCTGAACTTTGACGTACAGGTTGTGGATGTGCGTGATGCCAGCGAAGAGGAAATTGCCCACGGGCACGTCCACTGACGTCTAACGCCAGACCACCGCAGCAGGCACGTACGCAAATGCCTGCCACTATAAAACTATCGGTAACAAGGGAAGATTATGAGCAGGAAACCAACCAGGCAAGCTTCCGCAAGAAAGCAGCCAGCAGCAGTACAGACCTCTGAATCCATTGAAGAGCAGACCAAGCTCTTCCTGAAGTCCGGCAACAAAATTGATGTGGTCGACTCGGGAATCAGCGGACAGCCTGTTTTAGGTGCGCGCAAGCAAATTGACCTGCGCGGCAGCCGCAAGGCTTAGCAGACCCTCTCACCAACGGTAGATCTATATTGCGCTGAAGCGGACCTCCCCGGGGAGGTCAGCTGGCCTGGTCAGCCAGGCAAAACAGCGCGCCGTTGGGCACACCAGGCAACACCCTGCCACCGTAGGCTCTTGCCACTTCCACTATTTGTGCCTCCGGCCATTTGCCAAAAATCGCGCCAGCGGCGCGCAAGAAGGCAATCGCCGTCGGCGTAACCGTTTCGCCGCTGGATTCAATACCGTAAACAGGCACACCGCGCAGCATTTCCTGCACCGCCGGCGCCGGACTTGCCAATACACCGTGCTCACAGCTGATCACCCCGTCGCACAGGGGCAATGGACTGCAATAAAAAGCCGCAGGCGCAAGCCGGGCGAACAGTGCGGCAGCGACACAAACATCCAGAATGCTGTCCAGCGCCCCGACTTCGTGAAACGTCACTTCTTTAAGTGCAATACCATGAATACTTGATTCTGCCTCGCCCAATACCGTGAACGTATCGACGGCCAGAGCCCTGGCGGCAGGCTCCAGGTCACTGTCGGCAATGATCGCTTCAATTGCCGCCAAAGACCTGTGGTGATGCTCACCAGGCAGCGAAATCACTGCGCGCCAGCCGGCAATTGCATTTATGCTGCAGGGCTCCACTGACAACACGCCCTCCAGAGCTGGTAATCCGATGCTGGCCACAATGTCATTCAATTCATCAGCCGAGACATCCGCCAACCGAGACAGGCCTGTGAGCAACATGTCGCCGCTCAAGCCCGAGGGCGTACGCACTACAATTGCCCGTTCAGTCACTGCTCACTCTCCGCGATATTCAGGCTGTTGAGCACTCGCACTGCAGCGCAGGCCCCGCCAAATCCGTTATCTATATTGGTCACCACCACGCCCTGGCCACAGCTGGCGAGCATGGCGTTCAGCGCCGTATTGCCACCCGCCGCCACGCCATAGCCAACCGATGTGGGCACACCGATTACGCACTTGCCTGACAAACCACCCATCACCGAAGCGAGCGCCGCATCCATGCCCGCCACGACAATAATCACATCGTACTGGCTGATTTCCTCAATGCGCTCAGTCAGGCGCCAGAGGCCGGCGACCCCGATGTCGGCATACACTTTATGCGTCACACCGGTGAAGTACAGGGTACGCGCCGCCTCCGTCGCGACACTCAAGTCCGAGGTACCGGCAGTCACCAAGGCAACCCTGCCCGGCCGCGGTGGCAGGGCGCCGTGCAGGATCGCCGTTGCGGACAGCGCATCATAGTCAAGGGCAGACCGGTATGTGGCATCCAGGCCCTCCAGCTGCGCAGCCTCCAGCCGGGTGAACAACACCGGATGGTCCGGGCGGGCGATCAGTTCGGCCACGATGTTTTTCAGCGAGGTAATGTCCTTGCCGGCGCAGAGCACGGCCTCGGGCATACCCATACGTTCACGCCGCTGATAATCATAATTGAGCGTCATTGGGCCCCCACAAACGCACGCCCGGGACGATAGGGCTGGGTATCCAGACGAACCGCTTGCAACCACAGCCCACCAGCGGTCGCTGCCTGTTCTACCTTTTGCAGCAGAGATTGCGTGATGCACAGCCGGTCTGCGTCGCAGACTTCGATGAGCATTTCGTCCTCACGAATGCGACAGCGCACCACCTCAATACCGGTCAAGCTGCGAATCATCGCCTCGCTTTTCTCTACCGCTTGCAGGCGCTGCGCCGTCACCCGGGTGCCGGTGTACAGGCGGCTGGCCAGACAGGGCGAAGCCGGAATTTCGGCGAAGGGCAGTGACAGCTCGCGGGCGATGGCGCGGATGGCAGACTTGTCTACCCCCGCTTCAATATAGGGATGGCGAACATGGTATTCCTCGGCGGCATGCAGGCCCGGACGGTACTCACCCAGGTCGTCCGTATTGGCACCGCTCATGACCGTGGCTCCGGCGCCCGAGGCCTGGCCAATACACGTGAGGCTGTTATAGAGATTACTTTTGCAGTAGTAACAGCGATTCACCGGGTTACTCAGGTAGTCCTCGCTGTCGAACTCACCGGATACCACGATTTCCAGCTGCCAGCCTTCACGCGCGGCCCAGTCCTGCACCCGCTGCGTGGCCTCCTCGGGAACGGCAGGGCTGACAGCATGGGCCACCGTGGTCGCGGAACGGTTCTGGCGGTTAGCCAGCGTCGCCAGTAGAAGGCTGTCGATACCGCCGCTGCAGGCGATAACCCGCGGAGCAATGCGCTGTAAAACCTGCTGTAGCCGATCGAATGGACTCAAATCCATGCGCGACAATACTCCCCGGATCTATTCGTCACCGCTGCCCCCATGAGTAGGCATGGGCGTGAGGTTACCCTCTGCGTCGAACTCAAGCGGTCGCAGCTCACCCG
Source organism: uncultured Gammaproteobacteria bacterium (assembly GCA_963845135.1). Lineage (GTDB taxonomy): Bacteria > Pseudomonadota > Gammaproteobacteria > Pseudomonadales > Halieaceae > Halioglobus. The sequence goes on from CAWJQW010000020.1 coordinate 16,809, forward strand.
TAATCTCAAATTTGTCCGGGTTGGACTGCACATAAGGCAGCAAGGTCTCCGAAACATCGATCTCGGTGATCTCCAGGGTATTAGGTATGTGCACAATGGTGGCGTCCTGCGGGAGCCTTCGCGGTATGGTCTTGGCTGCGAGCTGGACGGCTTGCTGGTCAGTATTCATGATCATGGGTATGGCGGCGCCGTCGAGCAGCGTCGCGGCAATCACATTGGCATAGGTCTTGGCCGGGTCAAAGTCACGATAAAGGCGCATGGTAATCACGTCGGCCGCCCCGACCCCGGTGGCGTTACCATCAGTCTCCTCGGTCAACCCCAGCACCGCAATCTTCTTGATGTGAATGCCGGCGTCCCACACAGAATCGCGGGCGTTACGCCCGGTAATATTGGGATCCATACCGGCACCGGTAATATTCTTGCCCATCCTGTCCACAATCAGCACATCCAGTTCATCAAAAAGCAGCCTGGGCATCCACTGCCTGGACAGGCTCAACAAATCTGGTTCCCGCTGCAGTACCTGCTCTCCCGGCACGACTTCCACAAGTGCAGTGCGATCTTGAGCATTTTCAACCATCGCCACACCACACAGAAAATTTATCTTCTCCATGATAAACGCCCCGGCCTGGGGTAACAGCTCGGCAAAAGACTCAAAACCATACCAGTGCGTTGTGGAAGCGCCGCGAATTTTGCCCATGCCAATGACCAGCATTTTCACAATGCCGGACTCGATAGGCGCGCGAAAATTGGTGTGAGCCTTGACCCGACAGACCAGCATGACCGCGTCGGCCTCTGCTGCGTACTTGTCAAAGTACACCGGCATGCCGTTGTCGAGCTTGCCCAGCTCCACCACCTCCATACTGGAGTGAATAGGGCAGCCCATGGTTTGCTCATTGATCCCGAGACTGTCGAGAACCTTGACCTGACCCTCGGCAGAGGCAGAACCATGACTGCCCATGGCCGGAAAAATAAAGGGCTCAGCACCCAGGGCTCGCAACTGATCCACCACTGCCCTGGCACACTGGGCCACGTTGGCAATTCCGCGAGAGCCACAACCCACAGCAATCTTCATTCCCGGTTGAATACGCCTGGCAATGGTCGGGTCGGCAAACTGTTCAGTCACCGCGTCGACGACACTGGGAATCTCCACGCAGTCAAACTTCTGCCGCACGCGGATCATGCGGGGCAGCTCCACGTCCAGCCCGCCGGCTATATTTACGGCAATTTTTTCAGGAATCATGGGGCGCTGCTCTCCGACTTTGATCTATAAAAGTAATGCTGCATGGACGGTCTGGTCTTCAAGGCATTAGCGACACTGCGCCCATTAACACTAGTGTACTGAGCACAGGAATAACCACCGTGATCATGCCCACATCGCGGTAGGCGTCCTTGTGGGTTAACTGGGTAATCGTCAACATGGCGATAATAGCGCCACAATGAGGCAGGGAATCAAAGCCGCCGCTGGCTATTGTGGCGATACGGTGCAGGGTCTGCGGTTCTATGCCCATTTCCAGGTAAGCCGGCGCCATGGTCTGCATGAATATCTGCAGCCCGCCAGACGCGGAACCGGTGATAGCAGACACCAGGCTGACCGAGAAAAACATGGAAACAATTGGCGGCAGCGAGGAGTCGAGCACCCATTGGGTTGACTGGGCAAACACGGCGGTCTGCGTCACTACCCCACCAAAGCCGATTACCGCTGCGGTATTGATCAGGGGCATGATGGACTCCTGGGTACCGGCTCCTACCACGTGCAATGCGTGGCGACGCATTGCAGGAAACAGGATCACCGCCAGGAAGGTACCGCAGAACAGCGCAATGCTTGGCCAAACCACTGGCTGGGAGGCGGCAAACTGCAACAGGCGCACGGGGGCCGCGTCCCCGGCCAGGGTGTCCGGTGAAAGTAAAAGCATAAAGACCCGTGGAAGAATGATCGTCAGCAGCACGGCAGCCAGTGGCAAGCAGGCCGTGATCCAGTGCGGATAATTGCCCTCCGCCACATCCTGTATCTGGTCACGGGGGCCAGGCACGAAACCCTCCCCGCGCTGTGCGGCCAACTTGCGCTGACGCTCGAGATACCAGATACCGCCACCGAACATCATGGCGCCACCGGCGATGCCTAGCCAAAACCCCGCGAACAGGTCCGTACCCAGGGCGACAGAGGCAATTACATTATGGATAGAAGGCGTGCCGGGCAGTGCGGTAAGCGTAAAGGTGCCAGCGCCGAGGGCCAGCGCGGCACAGAACAGACGCTTGGGTATGTCAGCCTCCTGTAACAGCTTAAGACCCAGGGGATACATGGCGAAAATCACCACAAACACCACCACACCGCCGTAGGTCAGCAGGGCACTGGCCAGCGTGGTGATCCACAGCGCCCGATGCGCGCCCAGTTGTTTTACCAGGGCCAGGGCGATGCTGGCGGCCGCATGACTTTCGCCCATCACCCGCCCAAACATGGCCCCGGCAGCAAACAGCAGGAAGAACTTTCCGGCGAAGGTAAAGGCGCCCAGCGGGCCGAATGAAAAGTACTCAGTGAGCCCTTGCGCCAGCGGCAAATCGTTGGTCAGAATCACCAGCAACGAGCACAGCAGGGCGGCGAAGATGATATCCACGCCGCGCAGCGCCAGCCAGATAAGCAGGGCAACCGAGCCCAGAAGACCAGCGTATTCCATGGACAGTACTCCTGTTCATTATTATTGGTTTAGTAGTAATTGTAGACGTTGCGCTAATCCTGCGCCGCTGCAACAACATCCAGTGGCTGACCCTGCTGCAAGAAAGCGCCAATGTTGGCCAGGGCGCGCATCGCCATATCACCGCGACACTCACCGGTCGCGCTGCCAATATGGGGCAGTAATGTCACATTATCAAACTGTTTCAGGGCCGGGGTTACTTTGGGTTCGAACTCAAATACGTCCAAGCCGGCGCCGCCCAGTTGCTTGGCCGCGAGGGCCTCGACCAGGGCGTTTTCATCAACCAGTGCTCCGCGACCGGTGTTGATCAGCACCGCCCCCGCTTTCATCTGTGCGAAGGTCTCGGCATTCAGGAGGTGACGAGTGTCATCACGCAATGGGCAATGCAGCGACACAATGTCTGCCTCAGCCAGCAGCTGGGCCAGCTCCGCACAAAAGGAGGCGCCCGTTGCCTCTTCTGCCTCTGGCTTGGGCCGCGGCCCGTGGTAGATAACCGGCATCGCAAAACCTCGCGCGCGCTGGGCCACCGCCTGTCCTATCGCGCCAAAACCGACAATGCCCAGGGTTTTGCCATGCACCCTTATACCCTGTTGCCCTGCCCCGGCGGCGAAATCACCGGCACGCAGCAGGCGCTCGCTGGCACTCAAACGCCGGCATGTTGCCAGCAGCAAGGCCATGGCAAGGTCCGCCGTATCGGCAGTAACAACCGGGGTATTGCTCACGGCAATTTCGCGCCTGGCCGCGGCGTGGAGGTCAATATTATCGGTGCCCACCCCGATATTGGCGATCAGCCCGATAGAATCCGGGAAACTGGCGATACGCTCGGCCGGCACTGGGTCTACCGCCGTGCCCAGCCAGACTGAAGCATCGATTAGCGACTGCGCAGCGGCGCTCGCATCAAATACGCGCACTTCACCTACGCTGGCAATAGCCTCCATAAACAGCGGGGGCAATTGTCGGGCAACGACGATTACAGGACGGGACATAACGGGACATCTCCTGCGGCAAAACACGTACTATACCCAAAACAGGCCGCATAAACTGTCGGTTTCATTACATTCAACCGCTATGGATTGAACACAGGGTGCAGACATCCTTAGGATAGGCAGGCCAGCGTTTTACTTTACGGAGAGCAGCACATGAGACAGGTTTTACAAGTAGCACTTTGCCACGCACTGATCGCGACGGCATTCGCCCTGGCGCCTGGCACAGTGCATGCCCAGCAAGACACGCGTCCGCTTGAGCTGAGTGCCACAGGATGGGAACTGGTTGAAGTGCTATCCATGGACGACAGCCGTTTTGCCCCTGCCGCAAGCGACAAGGGTCGCTACACGATCAAGTTCCAGGAAGACGGCGGAGTTGCCATCGAAGCGGGGTGCAACCGCGGCAAGAGTTCGCTGGAGATGCTGCAGCCTCCGCGGCTTAAGTTCGAGGCCATTGCAGTCACCCGGGCATTGTGCCCGCCTCCTTCTGTGTCAGGGCGCTTCCTCGACCAACTGCCCTGGGTGCGCAGCTATGTCACCCGCGACGGGCACCTGTTCCTGGCCACCGCTGCGGATGGCTCGATACTGGAGTTCAGGCCTCTCTCGGGAGAAGGCGTAAGTGCCCGTGTGCTCGGTATCAGCCTGATCAGTGACAGCGTGGATACCCTGCGCGGGGTGTCCCTGGCCAGGGTATTGGACGACTTCGCCCAGCAGCACGACCTGCGGGCGACAGAAGAGGAAATCGCGATTTTCGTTGGCAAACTGGAGGCGGCACAGGCCGCTGAAGCCTCACCGGGCGAACCCGCCCTGACGGTGAAGGAGCAGGCCGAGGTCCAGTTGCTGCGCCGCACCATGGCCGAGGGCATGATACGCGCCTGGAAGGTCAACGCAGCACTGCATAAAGAATACGGTGGACGTATCATTTATCAGCAGTTCGGCGCCGAGCCGCTGGATGCCTATGCCAGGCTGCTGCGCGAGTATGAACAAGCCGGTGAATTTGCCCTGCTGCGGCCAAACCTGCAGGCCCCTTTCTGGGACTACTTCGCAGACGAAACACGGCACCAGGTGATGCCGGCCGGCAGTGAAGACGCGCAACGCGCGTTCGCCACCCCGCCATGGGAACAGCCAACGCAATGAGCAGTCGGGCCAGCAATGTCACAGCGACCGACCGCGAAGCGGGCCACCCCATGCGGAGCCTCCGCACCCATTTGCGATGCGCTGGCCATCCGGGACAGGGCAAGGCAAAATACGCGACTCACGCTATCGCCCAGCGATCAGTTACAGGGAGCCAGGGCGGCAGCAGAAGCAGGTCAGGACCAAACAGCAGCTGGTCATCTGGCTGGCCCGCCGTACAGGGCGCTTTTCAAGTTTGTATCCGGGGAATGGGGTGGCGTTTTTCGCAGTGCCCCGGGGCAGTATTTTTCCGGTCAAATTAGAATCGGCAAACCGCTGCAAATTGAGCTGGCGATTTGGATAGCCGCCAGAGAGGAGATATCAGATTGAGCGCAACAGAATCAGGGCCCAGGCCTATCGTGGGCATCATCATGGGCTCCCGGTCCGACTGGCCGACCATGCAACGGGCCACCGAACTACTCGATGAGCTGGGCATTGCCTACGAAGCGCAGGTCGTCTCAGCGCACCGCACGCCGTCGCGCCTCTATGACTATGCCTCATCGGCCCATGACCGCGGCCTGCAGGTGATTATCGCCGGCGCTGGAGGTGCTGCGCACCTGCCGGGCATGGCCGCCTCGATGACACTGCTGCCGGTTATCGCAGTACCCGTACAGAGCAAGGCCCTGAATGGTATGGACAGCTTGCTGTCTATCGCCCAGATGCCCGCGGGCGTCGCCGTGGCCACGCAGGCCATTGGCAGCAGCGGTGCATTCAACGCCGGTCTGCTGGCTGCGCAGATCCTCGCCCTGGGCGACACCGGGTTGCGCGAACGCCTGAGTCAATGGCGCCAGGCCACCACCGAGGGTGTACCGAGGGACGTAGAGTGACGCGCATTGGCATCATTGGCGGCGGGCAACTGGCCCGCATGATGGCGCTGGCCGGCTGGCACATGGGCGTGGAATTCAGCTTTCTCGCCAGCGAAGGAGAATCCACCCGCTGCGTGGAGGGTCTGGGCACGGTCGTAGTACTGTCCCCCGGGCAGTCGCCAGAGCAACTCTATGCGGCCCTGGGCGAACCGGATGTAATAACCGTGGAACGTGAACGTGTGGACCTTGAGATATTGCGCGGTTTTACCGGGCTCTGTGCGGTGCACCCCAACCCTGACGCAGTGGAAGCCTGCGGTGATCGCTTCAAGGAGAAGCAGCTGCTGGATTCAGTGCAATTGCCGTCTGCGCCCTATCGTATTGCAGAGTCGGCGCAGCAGGTAGCGGAAGCCGCGCGCACGCTAGGCCTGCCGGTCGTGGTGAAGAATCCTACCGAAGGCTACGACGGCAAGCAGCAATGGCACCTGTATGATGAAGCACAGTTGCGCGCCTTCATTGATGAAAACCCCCCGGCCAATGGCTGGTCGAGTCCCGTATTGAGTTCGAGCGGGAAGTATCCATGGTCGCGGCTCGTTCCGCCAATGGCGACATTGCAATCTATCCGCCCACAGAGAACCGTCATCACAACGGTATACTGCTGGCTTCGGTTGCCCCTGCAGCAGAGATGCCGGCAAGCCTGATGGCTGATTGCGAGACCTACATCCGCACCTTGCTGGCGGCAATGGATTACGTGGGCGTGGCCGCAATGGAATGTTTCGTGACTGCGGACGGTTTGTTGATCAACGAGTTGGCGCCACGTGTTCACAATAGCGGGCACTGGACCATGCTGGGCGAGGCAACCAGCCAGTTCGAAAATCACCTGCGAGCGATACTGGGTATGACGCTGGGCACGACCAGCACCTCGCGCTTTCACGGTATGGTCAACATCCTTGGGAACTACGACCGCGAAGAGGCCCTGGGTGAGCTATCGGCGACTGCAGCGCTGCATGATTACAACAAAACCCCCGCGCCGCTGCGCAAACGCGGGCATATTAACGTTGCCGCAGATAGTCGCGAGGCCGTTGAGAGTGAACTGGCCCGGATTCAGCAAATGCTTTATCCGCAAGGTGAACCCGACCCCAAGAGCGACTAGTGTCAAGCAGTTAGGTTTCCGCTCTAATGGCCGCCATTGAAGTTAACGTGAATGGAGCGTTGCTCCCACTTATACACCTGCGTATCGCCCTCGTTACGGCGCTTTACCTTGTGCCCGTCCTGGTCGCGAAAGTGATTGGCCTCTCCGTGCGGCGAGAGGCTCCACTCTTTGCCGTTCTTTAGCCTGATATCGATATAACCTTGCCGTTGGGAAAACAAACAGTCCCCACTGGCCTCTTTTTTCTTGTCGCCATGATGATAAAATTCACAGTTAGCCGTGGTGCTGTCCGCCATCACCTGTGAAGCCGCCGCGGCTAATGACAGCAGGCCAACCTGCACATACCTGAAGCAATATCTTTTCATCTTACTTGCGTCCTTTCCCTTGTGTTTGATGGGTCACAATCCTACTGGTTTTGCGGCGAAAATATATTCTTCAGGACACCCAGCAGGCCGCCGGTTTCCTGCAGTGCCTCTTCCTGCGGCGCGCTAGCGGCCTCTGCCTCAGCCTCGGCTGCAGCAAGACGTGCCTGCTCATCGCGCGCCTGGGCCAGTTTAGCTGCGGCCAGCGCACTATCAAGCGCATCTTGTTGCTTCGCTAAACCCTCGTGGCCAGCGGCAACCGCAAGCCCGCGGTTAATATAGGTCTGCGCGGTACGGTATCTCCCACGCTCGATGGCCAACCTGGTCAACACCTGATAGCGATCAGCAATATCTCCCATACCGCGCAACGCATCGGCGTTCTCCGGCTGCAGCGCCAATACCTGGTCATAATAGCCCCAGGCACTGGTCTCGGCGGGTGTGCGCAGGTGGTCCCTGGCCATAGCAGCTTGTGCCGCGGCAAGCAGTTCCCCGATCTCATCAGCCAGGCCTTGCGGCTGGTCTGCGGTCGCCTCCTCAACACGAGCTGGTGTCACTTCATCTGTTTCACCGGCAGCCGCCGGCTTACCCGCCATAGGCACCATAGTCGCGGTATCTGCCTTGGCAGTCCCGGGGACATAAAGCGCGAGAGGCGCTGTCGCAGCAGGCGGCGCAGGCAGCAGGTTCATAGGCACAACGACCAGCGGGTCACTCTGCTCGGCGCTGCTTGATATGGGTGTTCGCTTTGTATCCGGGGGTGAGGCGGCACTCTGCTCTGTGGCAGAGCCAGTTAGGCCGACGGAAACGGTGGGTCCCGCAGCAAGCGGGGTGTCGCCGCCAGACTCCCTGGCCTGGGAATACCCCAGCCAATAGACGCCGGCCAGTAGCAGGGGCGACAACAATACGGCGAGGAAAGCCGGTCGGCGCCAGACAGGCAAGCTCTGCAGCACCGACAGCTCGCCGTCATACACAGCACCAAGGACCGGCAGGCGGTTGCCTGACACCTCGTCACTGTTGGTTGCGGTGAGCAGATGCTGCCGTGCAGCGAGGGGCACCAACGTCGCCAGTTCTCCACGCGCTTCCCCTTCAGCACGGGCCACGCCCTGGGGCCTCGCTGGCAGTCGCGTCGGTGGGGTCAGCGGTTTGACATTGGAGAGATCATTTTCAGCCGCTCCTTCGCCCGGTGATGCTGGACTCACGGTCTCCGGTGGCGCGCTCAATTTAGCCGAATGCACATGCCACAAGCCCAGCCTGGCCATGTCATTAGACTGCACCTGTGCCAACAGCGCCTCGTGCCCAAGGAGAACAGCCTGCAGTTGCGGGCCATGGCCGCAGCGCAAATAAGATAATAGCCGCAGATCCTCAAAGGCAGACTCGCCCAGGTCGTGCGCATTGTCGATAACGAGAAAGGCGTGTGCAGATGCCTTCAACCGATTGGCCAGGAGATCCAGCGTCACCTCCCAATCTGTGGACCAGGTCTCCAGGCCCAGTTGTCGACAGACGGCATTCATCAATCCATTTTCAGTGAGATTGGCGGCGTCAAGCAGGACCAGCGGCACACTGGCATCAAGTTCACCCAGCAGTTGCGCCGTCATGGCCGTCTTGCCGGAACCGGCAGGTCCCGTGAGCACAAACAGCTCGTCATAGCCCGCAAAAAATGCGCGCAGGGCTCCGCACGCCTCTGCTTTGTCACAGGGCGCACCGCTAAGGGAGCCATTCGCTGCCACATCGCCGCTTGCACTGGACTGGAGATATTGTTCAGACATCTATGCTATCTCGTTGGACCCCGGGACCCTTGGCAGCCACACCCCCTTTACCAGGGCATCGAAATTGATCCATCACTAAAATACTAGGTGGTTTGCGCGAGAGTGATATAGACCATTTAGGCATATAAGAATATTCAGTCATAACTCGATAGTTTTTTCGGATCAAAATGAGAACCAGGCCTGCAATTAATCATTTTTTCTGCATTTTTCTCACGTTTTGGGCTGCGTGACATAACCAATAAGCATATCTTAATCCATTATACATAACAGATTGAGGCGTAAGGGGGCAGTTCCCAGCGCCGCGCTTTACAGAGACGCTTGCGGAGCAGTGCTGATGAACAGATATCCAATCCATTTTAGCCGCCGATCAGCCGGCAAAACCTTGCTGCTGGGAGTGTCCATACTGGTGCTGACCAGTTGTCGCCTGGTGATCAGCACTGACGAGGGAGGCAGTATCCGGTCTTCCTCGGGACAGGCGGACTGCGACCAGGCCACCTGCGCAATTGAGATTACCGAGGAGGTCACGGAAACCTTTACGGCAGTGCCTGCGCGGGGCTACCGCTTCGTACGCTGGCAAGAACTGTGCACGCGCGCTCCAACGGCGGTGTGCGAGGCCACGATCGTTCCGCTGCCTGAGCAATTAAGCCAGTACGATGGCGACATCGGACTCTCCGCAGTATTCGAGCCGACGTCAACTGTGCGCACCTGGTATCGCGACAGGGACGGTGACCATTACGGTGCAGCGAACCAGACCAGGACCTCCGCTGACCAACCTCGCGGCTTCGTCATCAACAACACCGACTGCAACGACTTCGACCGGGAGGTCCACCCCTTCACCCGCGAACTTGAGGACGGTAAGGACAATAATTGCAATGGCATAACGGATGAGGGCTTTGTCGAGAGCCGCTTCTACGCTGACCGGGACGGTGACGGCTATGGCGACGCCGAATCCAGCAAGCTCAAGCGCCGCAAACCGGCCGGGTACGTCATCAACAACCTGGACTGTAACGACAACAGCGCAGAAGATTTTCCGGGTGCACCGGAACGGGCAGATGAACGCGACAACAACTGCAACGGGAGCATTGATGAAGGCGGCAGCACCTGGTTTCGGGATGTCGACGGCGACGGTTTCGGCGTGTCCAGCAACAGCATTGAATCTCTGGAACCAGTTGCAGGTTATGTGCAAAACGACAGGGACTGTGACGACGCCAATAGCAGCATTTCTCCCGCCGCAGAAGAGGCGTTTGACAGCGCGGACAACGACTGCGACGGCCTGATAGATGAGGGCTTTACCCAACGCACTTTCTACCGTGACGTGGACGGCGACGGCGTTGGCGACGCCTCTGATACGACCTTTGATGTGTCAGCGCCCGAGGGATACGTCACTCGCGCTGGCGACAATTGTGTAAACATTGCCAACCCCTCGCAATCAGACGTGGACAGGGATGGCCTGGGCGATGCCTGCGACACGCTCACTGATTCCGACCGAGACGGCATTGCGGACAGCGCTGACAACTGCCCGGGTACGGCTAACTCAAGCCAGGCAGACGGTGACGGCGACGGACTGGGCGATGCCTGTGACGCGGTCGACAACAATGCCAGTAGCGGCAGCCCAGGCTGCGCCGCAGCTCCGGAGGCGCAGGCCATGCTCGATGCGGTCAACGCCTTCCGTTCACAGGCGCGAAACTGCGGCTCCAGGGGCTCATTCCCGGCGGTGGGCGCACTGTCCTGGAGCTGTCAGCTGGAAACAGCCGCGCTCAATCATTCGATGGACATGGCCAACAACAACTTCTTTGACCACACCGGTTCAGATGGCTCCTCCGCGGGCGACCGCGCGACCCGGGCCGGCTATCGTTGGTGGACATGGGGAGAGAATATTGCCGCGGGCTACCCTTCAGTGAGCGCGGCCATGCAGGGCTGGATCGATAGCCCGGGGCACTGTGCCAACATGATGAACGGTAACTTCACCAATCTCGGGTCCGCGCAGTTCACTAACAACAACAGCACCTACCGCATCTACTGGACCCAGGTGTTCGGCAGCGCGCGCTAGCGATTTGTCGCCGGAGGCCCTGGGTCTCCGGCGGCGCCAGCTCCATTCTGTAAGCATCCCAATCAAGCTGACCGCTTTTTGCGTGCAAATTTTAACGCTTAGGCCTAGTAAGATAACTGCTTGAATCAACACGCTATTCAGGTAGATTTGCAACAAATTGCGCTGATCTGGCATTCTCCTGCCTGGCTTGTCGTTTTCTATTAATAACAAAATGCGGGAGCAAACAATGCAAACCAACAAAGACCTGGTAATACGTTTGTGGCGGGCCCTGGCCGCAGGGGACTGGGAGATGCTGAAGAGCTGCCTGCACCCGGACATTCACTACCGCGATATGCCCAGCGACGACCCCGGTGCCCTGGGGCCGGAGAATGTCGTCAAGCGACTCTCCATCGCCTGGGACCACCTGGACAAGCAGGAGCAGACGACACACCATATTGCCGCCGAGGGCGACGTGGTATTCCTGGACCACACAGAGAAGTGGACCTTCAACACCGGGGAAACCTGCGAGCATACCTTCGCCACGATGCATGAGATCAAGGATGGGCTGGTTTACCGCTGGCATGACTACTGGGATATGAACAAATTCGTCAGCCAGTTCCCGGCCTGGTTCCTGGAAGAAATGGCGCGCAAAAGCGCAGCGGACTTCAGCGGCTGAGGTTGAACGCTCGCCAAACCCGGCCAAACGACACCGGGCTGGAAACCGGGTCGCCAGGCGCCACCATTGTGCTAATCTCCCTGAAAAACCCCTGATAAGAGAGCTTCCCGTTTGCCCAGACAACTATTAATGCTGCTACTTGGTTTTTTGTTCGCGGGCCTTGTGGCCTGTTCAGACAGCAGTGACACGCCGCCCATCGCGCCCTCCAGCCTGACCATCGTCGCCAATGCCGTTCCTGAAGGTGCACCGGGTGAAATGCCCACCCTGCGCTTTCGCGTCACCCTGGACCTGCCGCAGCCACGCGCGGTGAACGTCAGCTACCAGACGACGGGAGTTACGGCGACGGCAGGGGAAGACTACCTGGACACGGAGGGAGACGTGAGCATCCCCGCCGGCATGCTTGAGGCCTTTATCCCTGTTGATGTGCTCGGTGATGCTGACGAAGAAGCAGCGGAGACCCTCACGTTAAGCTACTCAGTGGATGGCAATGCTGTCGCCACTGCGGATACCACCACAGGCACCATCGCCAATGACGACACGGCCTGTGATGCACCCTTTGAGCTGGCTGAGAACCCCTGGCGGGTAAACGGTGGCGACCCTCTGAATTATGCCCATCGTGGTGGCGTTATCGATTTCCCCGAGAATACCCTGTTCGCCTACAGCGAGGTCGCCATCGCGGGTGCCGATGTGCTGGAAATGGACGTCTACCAGACGCGCGATAACGAACTGGTGATCCTCCATGACCTGGACGTGGATCGCACCACCAACGGCAGTGGCAATGTGGTAGACCTTACCCTGGCTGAGCTGCGGCAACTGGATGCGGCCTACTGGTTTGTTCCCGGCGTGGGCACGCCGCACGACCGCCCCGCCGAGGATTACATCTTCCGCGGCATTGCCACAGGCGACAAACCGCCACCTCCCGGTTACAGCGCCAGCGACTTCCGTATCCCCACACTGGAAGAAGCCCTGCAACGCTATCCTCACGAGTTAATCAACGTGGAGTTAAAGCCAGACCTCGATGGCCGCGGCAACTACGAGCAGCAAATTGCCGACCTGTTGCAACGCTATGGCCGCCGGGAAGACCTGATCGCCGCCTCTTTCGTCGATGAGGCCGCCAACAACTTCAAGGCCGTCGCACCCTGTGTGCACACCTCTATTCCACTGGACCAGGGCTCAATACTGGTACTGGCATCCCAGGGCGACGGGACAATTCCGCCCGTGCCAGAGCACGTGGCCTTTCAGGTTCCCCCAGACACCAGCCAGATCAATGCGTCACAGCTACCGCCTGGCTTCTTCCTGGAGGTGGTCACAGAGGACTTCGTCAAGGACGCCCACGATGCAGACCTCGCCGTACAGGTGTGGACGATCAACAGCTGTGAGGAAATGCTGCGTATGATGGAGCTGGGCGTGGATGGGATCATGACCGACCGTCCGCTGCTGCTGGAAAGCCTGCTCAATACCCCCGCTGAACAGCGCAGCTGCGACTAGCGTTCGTTCTTTGTCATGGTTCACTGTCATTGGCGCGCAACCAGGCTCACGTAATTGTCAGCAGGCCCTGGCCCTCGTCAGTAAAAATGGCCTGTCAGACCAATGGCTTCTCATCTGCGGGGGTTAATATGGCCTCTACTGCCAACCTAAGGAACCGGCCACGCCTGGCGAACAATGGCGCCGGGCAGCCACAGCATGCTGACACTTCACCAATTCCATCTTTCGCCCTACAACGAGAAGCTGCAGCGCATGCTCAATTTCAAGGGCATCGCCTTTGATGAGAAATACTGGCTGCTTGGCGACCGTAAGCAGGTACGTGCGCTAAACCCGGTCGGCAAACTGCCCGCACTGGAACACAACGGCAATATCGTGGCCGACTCCACCGATGCGGCGCACTATATCGAAGCGCAATTTCCCCACCCGGCACTGATTCCGCAAGAGCCCGCCCTGCGCGGCCAGGTGCATGTTCTGGAAGACTGGGCCGACGAGAGCCTCTACTTCTACGAAATGCACCTGCGCTTTACCACGCCAGGCAACAAAGAGCGCAATATCCCGCGTATGGTCGAACACGAAAACGGTTTACTGCGCTGGCTGCTGCCTAAAGTGGTACCCGGCGGCATCGCCAAAATTACCGCCAACCAGGGCATTGGGCGCAAATCTATCGAACAGTTACTTATCGATGTACGGCGCCATGTGCAGGCTGTGGATGACCTGCTAAACGGGGCCGACTGGCTGGTTGGCGATAACATCACCCTGGCAGACCTCGCGGTGTTCGCGATGTTCCAGGCACTGCAGGATGCCGACATGGCCGCCGCGATCATCGCGCAGTTCCCCAGGGTGGTTGCCTGGATGGAGCGTATCGAACAAAGCACCGGAAAACGTGCTGCGCAGACGAGCTGACAATAACAACAGAGGAAGACACATGAGCAAGGTACTGATCACCGGCGCCACCGGCTTCATAGGCAATCACGTGGCCCGCATGTGCGCGGCACAGGGCGACACCATCCGGGCGATGGTGATGCCCGGGGAAGACCGCTCGCCGCTGGACGGCATGGAGGTCGAGTTCGTAGAGGGCAACCTGCTGAACCCCGAGTCGCTGGCCAAAGCGGTACAGGGCGTCGACAAGCTGTATCACCTGGCCGCGCTATTTGCCGTGTGGACCAAAGACCCGGACCTGCATTACAAGATCAATGTCGAGGGCACCCGGCACCTGATGCGTGCGGCAAAAGCGGCAGGGGTTGAAAAAATCGTCTACACCAGCAGCATCGCCGCCATCGGCACAGACGGTAAAGGCACTCCCTCTACTGAAGAGACCCCGTTTACCAGTTGGCACTTCGCCAGCGAATACATCATGTCCAAGTACATCAGCCACCTGGAGGTCAAAGGCATGGTCAAGGACGGTCTGCCGGTCACCATGGTCCTGCCGGGCCTGCCATTCGGTCCCGGTGACCGGGCGCCCACGCCGACCGGCACCATGATCATCGGCGCATTGCAGGGCAAGATGAAAAACTACTGGGATGGTGGCGTATGCCCGGTAGACGTGCGCGACGTGGCGGCCGGCCACCTGCTGGCCATGGAAAAGGGGCGCATCGGTGAGTCTTATATTCTCGGCAATACCGACAACAACATGACCAACCAGGCGTTCCTGCAATTGGTGGGCCGTATTGCCGGCATAGACAATGTGGGCAGCAAGGAAATATCCCGGTCTACCATGTTACGCGTCGCGCGCCTGGCCGAGATCTTCTCAAAGCTGACCGGCAAGGCGCCCATCACCACGGTGAAGAACAGCACCTACACCATGGAACACTTCTATGTGGACTCCAGCAAGGCGGTAAGCGAACTGGGGCTGCCGCAAACGCCGGTGGAAACCGCGGTGCGCGACTCAATCGAATGGTTCCGTGCCAATGGCTACGCCTGACAGACTGGAAAAAAGCTAACCGTGCAACGCTGTCTGCCTGCGAATCTTGAGGGTTTCCAGGTAGAGGCCAAGGGCGTTAGCGGCAACAATCAAAGCGGCACCCAGCAATAGCCAGACGCTCACCGTCTCGCCATACAACCACCACGCCGCCAGCATAATCAACGGCAAGCGCAGGTAATCAATCGGCATCACCACCGCCGCATCAGCGTAGGACAGGGCGCGACTCAAACAGTAGTGCGCTGCGAGCGCGGTGATCGCTGCGGCCAACAGCCACAGCTCGCTGCCCTCCGGCGGCAGACGCAGTGATGCCGCAATAGGCAGCAGGGCAAAAGTGCCCTGCATCAGGGTCATATAGAACAAGACGATCAGGAAGGTCTGGGCGTGGCCATGCAAAAGCTGGGTCAATTTGCGTGTGACGATGACACTGATGGCAAAGCCAACAGCGCCGGCCAACATCACCAGGCTTGCCGGATTGACCACGGCCGCGCCTGGTCGCAGGATCATGATCACGCCCAGTAAGCCCAACACCAGCGCAAGCCAGCGGCCGCGGTGCAGCGACTCCCCCATAAATAGCGCCGCCAGCAGCGCCGCCCAAAGCGGCGTGGTGAATTCAAGAGCAAAGACTTCCGCCAGCGGCAGCGCAGCAATGGCGATCAGCCAGGCACATTGGCCGGAAAAGTGCGCGCTGTTGCGCAGCAAATGCCAGCCCATCAACCGCGGTTGCAACCCCTGCCTGTTCAGGGCCCCGGCATGGGCCAGCAGGCTGGTGACCATCACCAGGCCAAGCAGGCTGCGCCAGAACAATATCTCCAGCGTGCCCATTTGCAGAGTCAGCTCGCGACTGGCAATAGCCAACAGGCAAAAACCGCCCAGGGCCGCCACCATCCAGGCGACGGCCAGACCGGTAGAACCGCGGCTCAGAAGAAGCCCAGCGGGTTAATGTCGTGGCTCACCAGCATGTTCTTGGTCTGCTGGTAATGGTCCAGCGCCAACTTGTGGGTTTCGCGACCAATACCTGACTTCTTGTAGCCGCCAAAGGCAGCATGAGCGGGATAGGCGTGATAACAGTTCATCCACACCCGACCGGCCTTGATGCCCCTGCCCATGCGAAACGCCCGGTTGGTATCGCGCGTCCATACGCCGGCACCCAGGCCATACTCCGTGGCATTGGCGACCGCCAGGGCCTCGGCCTCGTCCTTGAAGGTCGTGATGCCCAGCGTGGGCCCGAAGATTTCCTCCTGAAAGACACGCATGTCGTTGGTGCCCTTCAACAGGGTGGGCTCAACATAATAGCCGCCGGCTATGTCGCTGCCGACAGTGGCCTTGTTACCACCGCACAGGAACTGCGCGCCATCCTGCCGGGCAATATCCATATAGCTCATGATTTTGTCGAACTGCTCCTTCGACGCCTGCGCCCCGACCATGGTGTCGGTATCAAACGGATTGCCCTGTTTGATCTGGCCCGCCCGCTCCAGTACCCGTTCGATGAAGTCATCGTAGATACTCTCCTGCACCAGTGCCCGTGACGGACAGGTGCACACCTCTCCCTGGTTGAAAAAGCCCAGCAGAACGCCCTCAATACATTTGCTGATAAAGGCCTCCTCCTGCTGCATCACGTCCTCAAAGTAGATGCTGGGCGACTTGCCACCCAGCTCCACCGTGGAGGGGATCAGGGTTTTGGCCGCATTGGCCAGAATCTGGTAACCCACCGCGGTTGACCCGGTGAAGGCAATTTTGGCAATCCGGTCTGAGGAGGCAAGAGCCTGGCCAATCTCGGCGCCAAAACCATTGAGCACATTGATCGTGCCCGCAGGCAGCAGGTCACCGATCATCTCCATCAACACCAGAATGGAAACCGGCGTCTGCTCCGCCGGCTTGAGTATCACGCAGTTGCCCGCGGCAAGCGCCGGCGCGAGCTTCCAGGCTGCCATCAAAATGGGGAAATTCCAGGGGATAATCTGACCGACAACGCCAAGGGGTTCATGGAAATGGTAGCTCACTGTGGTCGCGTCGATTTCCGCCGCCGAACCTTCCTGCGCACGGATACAGCCGGCGAAGTAGCGAAAGTGATCCACCGCCAGCGGGATATCGGCGTTGAGCGTCTCGCGAATGCCCTTGCCGTTCTCCCAGGTTTCCACATAGGCCAGGGTCTCCAGATTAGACTCCATTCGATCGGCAATCTTCAGCAGGATATTCGAACGCTCCTGCACCGAGGTCTTGCCCCAGGCGTCTGCCGCGCTGTGGGCAGCATCCAGCGCCTTGTGCAGGTCAGCCGCAGAGGAGCGTGGCACCTCGCAGAACGCCTCGCCGGTTACCGGCGTGGTGTTGTCAAAGTAGCGGCCCTCCAAAGGCGCGACCCACTCGCCGCCGATAAAGTTTTCATAGCGGCTCTTGAACGTGAACAGTGCTTTCTCGGTTCCGGGCATGGCATATAACATTTTTATTCTCCTCACTTACGCATGACAAAGACTGAAACATAGCGCAGCTTTCCAGCCCGCGCAAAACAAACGCCAGCGAGAATAGCGCGGCATTTATGCTACAGTCGCCCTGACCATCGATTCCGAGCCCTCAACGAATGAGACGACTGTTACAAACGATACTGACGCTTGCCGCTGTGGCGGCCCTGGGGGCCTGCTCCGCCGACACCGGGGAAGGCGCCTGTGCTCCACGCGGCAAGAACCTGCTGCAAGACCTGACCTTTTCTACCCTTTCCAACCCGCGATCCGAGCGCAAGTGGCTCTCTTCGGAACATGCGGCAGGCCAGACCTTTGAGTACAGCGCCAGTGACGGGATTCTGAAAATATTCAAAACAGGTGGTGAACCCTGGTTCCTGCTGACCCAGAGCCCGGACCCGGCAACGCTGGGAGGTAAACGGGTCACCTTTGGCGCCGAGCTGAAGCTGGACCTGCAAATGCCCACGGATCATGCCTTCACCCCCGGCGGTGGCCTTGCCCTGCTCGCCAGGAAAGGTGGCAATGTGGTGATCAACTCCTCCCTGGACCACGAACCTCGCCTGGGGAAGACCGAGTGGCTACCTGTGAGTATTACCGTGAAAATACCGCCCGGCACAGACACGCTTCGCGTCGGCTTCCTGCACCAGGCCGAAGGCACCCTGCGCGTGCGCAAGCCGTTCCTGAAACTGGCCGCTAAAGAGGGCTGCCCGGGCTAGGCAAGCAGGAGCTGGAAGCATGGCAGCAACACTGCGACCGTCTCAGCCCTCTCACTGTACATAGACGCCATGGCTGGACAACCATTGCTCGTCCAGTGACCAAACCACACGCCTGACGTCCTCCTGCTCCCCCACTAACTCCGCGGCGCTCGCCTGCACCCTGGCAAGTTCCTCCTGCGCCTTCATCATCTCTGGCGAAACCGCGCTGGCATCTTGCAGTTGGGGGAAAAGGATACGCAGCCCCTGAATGGCAGACATCTTCGCCGAGCGTGGACTGCTCATTTCGGCAATACCATTTTCCAGGGACAAGACACGGAATTTATAAGGGTAGGCGGATATGGCCTGGTCGGCCCGCAGCAGGTCATTTAACTCACTGACCCGAGAATCGAAGCTGCTAACCCACCACACCAAAGCGGCCAGCGCTGCCGCGGCGAGCACATAAAGATAGCGGCGGGTAAAGTCATCCACCCCCCCGTCGGGCTGATCTGTCGTCAACGCTGTCACTCCCCTGTAGATATCACGCTGCATTACCTGTTGCTATCAGGCCGCGCCGATAGTTGTCCGGTGCAAGAGGCGGTCATGCCCCTCGTAACCGCCAGTCGCCCGGTGCAGCACACTGCGGTTGTCCCACATCAGCAAGGTGCCCGGTTGCCACTGGTGGCAATACTGGAACGCTTCACTGGTCTGCCAGTTGTAGAGCTCAGTCAGCAATTCGGCCTCTTCTTCACCCTCCAGGCCATCGATGCCAATGATGTAACCCATGGCACCGTAAAGACTTTGCCGGCCCGTTTCGGGGTGAGTGCGAATGATAGGATGCAATTGCGTCGCCGCTGCTTCATCAGACGGACGGATGTCCATGCTGCGGCCGGCGGCCTTGTCCTCGTTCCCGAGCACGCCGCCCGGTGAATAACCCAGCACGGCGGAATGAACCGCTTGCCGCCCCTCCAGGCGCTCGCGCAAAGAGGACGGCATTTGCTCCAATGCGCTGACCTGGTTGGCAAACAGGGTGTCGCCGCCCTGCGGGGGAATAGTGATGCCATAGAGACAGGTTCCCTGGGGTGGCGTTGCCTGGAAGCTCCAGTCTGTATGCCACTGCTCAGCGAAAATGGACGTGGTTTCGTCGGCACGGCGCTGGACAGCAATAATATGTTGCCGACCCGGTATAGGCGCGATGAACGGGTCATCGCCAAACGGGCCAAAGTAGAGCGTGAAGCGCTCGAGGTCGTCGTCGCTCAGCTGCTGCTCGGGAAAAGACAGCACGAGATGATTCAGCCAGGCCTCGCGTATCGCCGCAACCTGTTCCGGTTCCAGCGGGCTGGAAAGGTCGATACCGCGCACTTCTGCGCCACAGGATTGCTCGCTGGCTACAACAGATAGACTCATTCCGGGGCTCCGCTGCGTGAAGAAAGGGCTTACTTAATCCAAGAGTATAGGGCTGTGAAGCCAGGAGCGAAACACCGGCTACGCCGCAGCCCCGGAAAACACCTTGCCCCGGGCATCCAGCGAGTTATCATCACAGCCCCGCCAACCCAGCCCGGAATACCCAAGGCCATGCCCCAGGCAAAACTCGTGCTAACCGGAATCATTGCTGTATTGACCATGTCAGCAGTGCCGGTGCTGGTGAAGTCAACCGAGGCCAACGAATACGCCGTGGGCCTTGCCCGCCTGGGCATTGCCGTACTCGCTTTCACCCCGCTTATTATCTTTCGCGGGCATTTGCTGAGACTCTCGTCCAGACAATGGCTGCAGCTGGTGATTATCGGCAGCATATTCGGCCTGCATTGGCTCACTTACTTCATCAGTATCAAGCTGGCTACCGCCGCTATCGCCGCCCTCACCATCATAACCTACAGCGGGCAATACCTGGTGCTGGCCTACTTCTTCAACGGAGAACGGGTGACAGCGCCAGAATGGCTGGCGATTTTCACCTGCTTTGTGGGTTGCGTGATCGTTTCCCCCGAACTGTCGCTGGGCAACAGTACGTCGCTGGGCATCGCCGTTGGACTGCTCAGTGCGCTGCTCTATGCTGCCATGCCGCTGTTACACCAGCGGGCGCGGGCGATAGGCACACTGGAGCGTACCTGGGGACAATTTTTCTTTGCCCTGCTGATCTTCCTTCCCTTCTGGGGGAAGGCCAACTGGGACCTCACCAGCACAGACGTCTATCAACTGCTGGTTCTGGGCTTGCTGTGCACCGTTATAGCCCATGGGCTGTGGGTGAAGGCGAGCACCGAGCTGCCGGCCATTTACTCTAGCATGATCTACTACCTGTACCTGCCAGGCGCGCTGGTTGGCAGCGTGATCTTCCTGGGCGAGGAGATCACGCCGCAAAAACTGCTGGGCTGCGCGCTGGTGCTCGGTGCCAGCACGGCCCTGTCTATCCACCGCTACCGGCGCAGCCGCGGCGCAGTTTGACTACCGCACAGCATGCTCTCAACATAAGCGGATTTGTTTACCTGATGGACACGATGCATGAACTTCAGCAAAGACACCGCGGTCCGGGCTGCAGGCGACCACTACAGCGGACAGATCTGTTCCGGCTGGGATATCGGTGGTAACGCCAATGGCGGTTACCTGATGGCCCTTGGGGGGCGTGCCATGGCGGAAGCCAGCCGCCCGCACCCCGTTTCTATCACGGCCCACTTCCTGTCACCGGGACGGGTTGGCCCGGTATCCATCAAGCCGGAAATCGTCAAGGCGGGTCGTAGCTTCAGCACAGTGAGGGCGACAATGCATGGGCCTGATCGGCCCGTCCTTGAGATGCTGGGTAGTTTTAGCGAACTGGAACGGATTGATGGTGACGTGATTGTCGATGCCGAGCCGCCAGATCTACCTGACCCGGACGACTGTGTGCCGTCAGTCCCCCATGAGCGTGGTTTTCCTCCACCCATGATGGGCAAGGTTGATATGCGCTTGCACCCGGAGGATGCCCAGTTCCTGCAAGGTCGCGGCAGTGGCAAGCCGCTGGTACGCGGCTGGGTCCGCCTATTGGATGACGAACCCATAGATGCCTTCGGACTGGTATTTATCGCCGATGCATTCCCACCCACGATCTTCAACGCCAACCTGCCTATCGCATGGGTGCCCACCCTGGAGATGACCACGCAGATCCGCGGGATCCCCGAACCGGGCTGGCTACGCTGCAAATTCAGCACCCGATTTATCAACGGCGGCGTGCTGGAGGAGGACGGTGAAATCTGGGACAACAGCGGTCGCATGGTTGCCCTGTCCCGCCAGCTGGCGCTAATGCCCCGCGGCTGAGCTTGTCATTGTCGCGAAGCAGTCGCCTTTACATCCGGTCGAACTCAATCTCGCGCATGAAGGATGCCATCTCCTTCAGGTACTTACCTTTGTCCAGGTGCACCAGGTGATTACCCGGGAACCAGTGAATGCGCGGCCGGTCCCAATGGTCCCACAGCAGACGCGCGTGCTTGGGCGGAGCCAGGCGGTCACCCGCGCCGGCAATCACCATCAACCGCCCCCGCGGCAACTTCGGTTGATAGGTGAGCGCCGAGTGCACTGCCAGTTCATGGCGGATATCGCGAACGCTGGTACCGGTGGCTTTTAACATTCCCTTGATCGACAGGTTCAGCGGGAACCACTCCAGCACCAGGTCGGCGAGGCTCACCACCGGCACGTTGGGAATGGCAAACTCCAGGCGCTCCTCTACCGAGGCCAGCAGCGCTGAGGTATAGCCGCCCAGGCTGATCCCGGTCACCCCTATCTTGCTGACGCCCTCGGATTCCAGGTAGTCCATGAAAATGCGAAAATCGTGCACGGCATGTGCGAACGATTCGTTGATATGGGCGGTGCCGTTGGCGAAAAAGCCATGCCCGCTGAAGGGTGAAAGCCGCGACTGCCGCTTGCCGTGATGCGGTAGCGTATACAGGAGAATGTCGTAACCCTGCTGGTAGAACCATGGCAGCGCAAAAAACATGCGGTTCATCCAATAGGGGTCGGCCATAAACCCGTGGATAACTGCGATAGTTGGCCGGGGCCCATCATCGTGGCGCCAGTGCTGCGCGACCGCACGCATGTTGCGCTTTTGTTGCGGATAGGTGTCGCGCAATTTCGGGTTTACGGTTTTGAACGGACTGTCAAAACTGAGCAACCGGCAGGTTCCGTCCTTCGGCCGAAAACGCATCGGCCCGGCACTGGATGATTGCACTTCCACCCGTGAGGAATTGGGCCGCTTGAAAAACGCGTCTGCATCGGCCCGGTTGGCTTTACGCTGGTAGTAGGCGCGAGTTCCCGCATCGCGCTTGAGTTGGCCGGGCTGGAGACTGCTGGGCAAGGCCAGTGCGTTGAGCATGCCGGCGCCAGCGGTGCGCAGCAGCAAGTCGCCAAACGCCGTTGCCTGAACCGTCGCTTCTGTGCGCAGGTCCAGCTCGAAGTCGTCCGGGAACTTGTGAAAGCTGCTTTCCAGGTGTTCCCACCATGGCTGCCTGGGCATGATGCGACGGCTATGGCTATAGGTCTCATTGGCGACCCGGGAGACGGTCGTGGCGATATCGTACATACTGCGGCCCTTTAGGTATTTTTATCGCAGTCAGTTTAACCGATTGATTCCAGAACGGGGAAGTCGCTGCACCGTGACAACGGGCTGGCCGGGTGAATCGCCCGCGGACAGCTCACCCAGCTATACTTGCCAGAGAAAATAACACTGCCAGCACGGCCCGGACGACGTCATCCAGACAATGAGAAACATCACCCGCGCAGCATATGTCGCTTACAGCCTGGCGGTGCTGGCCTTGCTCTCTGCCTGCACCAGCCACGAGCACCAGGCCTATGACCCGGTCGTGACCGCCCATCGCCAATACGTTAGCCATGAAACGGGCTACTACGACTACTCCGCGCCTGTGCCCCGGCCGAAGTACTATCCACTGCCGTTCCAGCAGATAAAGGGCTATCACCTCGAGGGCATGCGCTTTCCACTCCAGCGAAACCAATGGCCAGCCCGGCAACCTGGTCGACGCGCGTTACTTCCGCAGCCTGACGCCCGGGAAAAAGCCACTGCTGATTGTGCTGCCCATCTGGGCCACACACACATTTCCCGCAACGGTGGTTGCCAATGGCTTCGCGCTTCACTCCGAAGGTGAGGCCAATGTCTTATGGATGCAGGGTGATGGCCCTTTGTACGATTGGTTTGAACTGGCCGATATAGACAATGAGGCGGAATTCGTCGACACGGTGGAACAGTCTTCCGCGCGCTTTCGGGCCGTCACCATCGATACCCGCAGGCTGCTGGACTGGGCGCAGACCCGTCCCGAAATCGACAGCAGCCGGATCGGGATAATCGGCTTCTCCATGAGCGCCCTGGTAGGCGCCAACGTTGCCGGTAACGACCGAAGAATCCACACCGCGGTCTACGTTCTGGGCGGCGCACAGCCCTGGAACATGATGGCCGAGTGCAACCTGGTCGTGGAGTATGCGCGCAAACAGGTCAGCGAGAACCTGGGCTGGTCGCAAGCACAGTACCGGGCGTTTTTCCGGGAACAGATGCGCTATGGCGATCCGGCACTGTGGCAGGGTCGCTACCGCCCTGAGAACACGCTTGTCATTGAAAGCAGCAAGGATGATTGTATTCCAGCAGCGTCACGGGAAGCCCTGTTTGACGCCACCGGCCAGCCCGAGCGTATCCTCTATCCCTACAACCACTGGCAGCCTTTCCTCTCCATGACGCCGGTGGGCCGCAACGTGCTCAGCCGCGACATTTTTGAATTTCTGCAACGCAAACTGCTGGCACCCGCTGGACACCCTCACCCGGTGCTGCCGCATCGCACCGCATACAGCCCGGGCGCCACGCAGTAGCACCTGACGCGAACGCGCTTGTCAGCCTCGCCGTTTCGCTATAATCTAGTTCCAAATTAGAACCTATGGAACATACCATGGCTATCAAAGTCGCTCTGGTCGTCGGCGCAGGCGATGCTATCGGCTCCGCCATAGTGCGCAAGTTTGCCGATCGCGGTTATACGGTTTGCGCCGCCCGTCGCAACGCTGAAAAGCTGCAGGGGCTGGTCGACGAGCAGGCGGCCAAGGGTAATACCCTACACGGTATTCGGTTGCGATGCCCGCAAGGAAGAGCAGATCACAGACTTGTTTCGGCAGATCGAGGACAACATTGGCCCCCTCGAGGTCGTGGTGTTCAACGTGGGCGCCAATGTCCCCATGGGTATACTCGACACCGACAGCCGCAAATTCTTCAAGATCTGGGAGATGGCCTGCTTCGCCGGATTCCTGACCGGTAAAGAAGCTGCACGCTATATGACCTCACGGCAGCGTGGCACCATCCTGTTTACCGGCGCCACCGCCAGCGTGCGCGGCGCTGCAGGGTTCGCTGCTTTTGCCAGCGCCAAGCACGGTTTGCGAGCGCTGGCCCAGAGCATGGCCCGCGAACTGGGACCACAGAACATTCACGTTGCCCATGTGGTCATCGACGCAGCCGTGGACACTGCCTGGATAAACGAGAACTTCCCCGATGCCGCAGCGCTCAAAGCCAAAGACGGTATTGTCGACCCTGGCGCACTGGCTGATAACTATGTGATGCTGCATGAGCAACCGCGCAACGCCTGGACTTTCGAGCTGGATTTGCGCCCCTGGATAGAACGCTGGTAGGAGAACAACAATGCACAAGCAACTGGATTTCTATTTCGATTTTGGCAGCCCTACTGCGTATCTCGCGCACTGCAGGCTGCAACAACTGAGTGACCAGTACGACCTCACCGTCAATTACCGGCCCATGCTACTGGGCGGTGTATTCAAGGCCACCGCCAATACCTCCCCGGTTGACGATTCCCGCCAAAGGCGCCTATATGCTGCAGCAGGACCTGCCCCGTTTCAGCCGCCGCTACGGCGTACCGTTGAACTTTAATCCCCATTTCCCGATCAACACCCTCAACCTGATGCGCGGCGCCCTGGCTGCCGAGCAACTGGGTTGCCTGGCACCCTATATCGACACCATGTTCACCGCCGTCTGGGTCGATGGCAAGGACATGGGAGACCCTGAAACAGTAGCCGCAACGCTTGCTGATGCCGGTCTGGACAGCGAACAGCTGCTGGCACTGAGCCAGCAACCGGACATCAAGGCGGCGCTGGTCGCCGCCACCGAAGCGGCTGTCGAGCGCGGCTGTTTCGGTGCCCCTACGCTGTTCATGGATGGGGAAATGTACTTTGGCCAGGACCGACTGGACTTTGTCGAGGAAGTGCTACAAGGCTGAGTTGTCAAGCCAGCAGCACCGGGTACAACGAAGCAATCAGCAGTCCTGCCATACACAGGTTGAAGGCAGTTAGCCGCCTGCGACTGGTAAGCAGCCGTTGCAAATGCAGTCCCATTACCGTCCAGGTGCTGACGCAAGGCAGGTTTATGCTGCCAAACGTGACCGCCACCACCAGCACAGCCCAAAAGCTCTGTGACGGCGCATAAACCGTGAGGGCAGTGAGCGCCATCGTCCAGGCTTTCGGGTTCACCCACTGGAATAGCACGGCCTGGAAAATGTGATGGGCCGGCCCCCGGTACTCCCGTCTTGCACATCACGGCGGGCGCGGCGGCAGTGGCGATGCGCCAGGCAAGATACCCCATATAAACGATGCTCACTACCGTGAGGATGTCGTAACTCACGGGGTAGGCCTCGAACAAACCCACCAGGCCCACGCCGACCAGGATCACCATTGCAGTAAAGCCCAGACCAACCCCAAGCATATGGGGCAAGGTACGGCGAAAGCCAAAATTGGCACCCGAAGCCATCAACATCAAATTGTTGGGCCCCGGGGTAATGGAGCTGACCAGGCAAAACAAGGCCAGGCCGGTTAGCAGTTCATATGACATCGGCATATTATGAACGACTGTCGGCGCAAAGCACTTGCATAATCAGCGAACAGGTCCTACCGTCGGCCCCAATAAAACTAATGTTGGCTAGTGCAGAGCCCGAGCACTGCCCGACATGGCGCCGAACCGCGTCATGCGCGAGCCAAAAGTAGCAGTTAACATGCTCTGCAAAACACGGCCCTGAAAACCTCGCCCCCTGTGAACTCGATCACAAAGGTTGGTGCGATAGGCTTGCCCAAAGACGAAAGAGCCTGACAGACTAAACCGACTGCCACCCTGATGACCTTGCATGTGCAGTAAACTACGCCAGCTAATCACGCGGACACAAAAGAATGAGTGAATTAAAAAACCCCTTCGCCAGCGAGGCTATCACCGCCCCATTCAACGAAGAATGGCAGGCCAAGCGGCGCGTGGCGGCTGCGGTAAGGTTGCTTACCGAGGTGCTGGTAACCAGTTCACCCGATACTTCCAAGATGCACGATATCGCGGAACAGCTGGAAAATACGGCCACCGACTTTGCCGCTTCACCCCGCGTTTATGGCCGCCTGGACTGGATAGAGTCCGGACAGCATGGCTCCTTTGGGCAAGTAAGCCATGAATTGAATCCCCTGGCGGGCCACAGTAATCCGCTGGCACCGCCGGTGACCACGCGTATTGAGGGCGACATGGCAATAGGCCATTGCTTCTGTGGTTGGGCCTACGAAGGCCCTCCCGGCAGTGTTCACGGGGGCTACGTGGCGGCCATATTTGACCAGTTCATGGGCCTGGCGCAGAAATTGGGCAATCGCCCGGGCATGACCGGTTACCTGCATGTCGACTATCACCAGCGCACGCCGCTCACTACCGACCTGCACCTGGAGGCACGCCTTACCAGGCAGGAGGGGCGCAAGACCTTCATGGAGGGCAAGATGTTTGCGCACGATGAGTTAACAGCAAGTTGTGACGCCCTGTTTATCGAACCGCGCAAAGGCATCTACTCACTGGAGACACAGGCCCGCCCCGAGGAGGTATTCTCGCCGCCCAAAGCCAGGCCCGGCGCTTAGGGATCAACCAAATACCGCCCAATACAAAAGTTGCTACTGCAGCAGCGGATACAGCCACCCCGTTCATGCTGCACAGGCCCATGATCCGCGCTCCATTTATCTCGTTATTAACCTTCCAGGCTAGCACATGGTCCCGATAGCGCCGCTCAGGCGATATACTCAGGGCTTACACCTCACGGAGTGCTGAACATGAAAACTGTCGTACTGGATGGCTCCCCGGTCACCCCTTCCAAAATCCTCTGCATCGGCCGCAACTACGTGGCACACATCCGTGAGCTGGGTAATGAAATTCCCGATGAGATGGTTGTCTTTGGCAAACCTAACTCGGCCATCGGCGACACCCTGCATGCACAGTTAGACGGGGAGCCCCTGCACTACGAAGGTGAGATAGCCTTGCTGATTGAGCGAGGCAGGCCAGTGGCGGCAGGCTTCGGCCTCGACCTCACCAAACGGGCACTGCAGGGCAGGCTAAAGTCAGCCGGGCTACCCTGGGAGAGAGCCAAGGCCTTTGATGGTGCCGCGCTGTTCTCACCCTTCTGCAGATTTGCGGGCGATACCTCAAAGCTATCACTGCAACTGGAAAAGGAGGCACAGGTCTGCCAGAGCGGTGGCGTGGACCTGATGATGTACCCACCCGACGTGATCGTCAGCGAGCTGGCCCGGTTCACCACCCTGGAGGACGGTGACATCATCATGACCGGCACCCCGTCCGGCGTGGGGGCCGTGCAGCCTGGGGAACACTTTACTGGTCGGGTATTCAACGGGGGCGTACTGCTCACGGAAGCAAGTTGGCTGGCGCAATAGCTGGAAAAAACACCAACCAGCTCACATTTTGCCAGCCCTGATAGAGAAAAACGTCACTTTTCAACAATCTTCAATCGACTTGCCAGCCTGGCCGCCCTAGCCTTCCACCATCAGTTACTGCGTCTGGGAGGTCAAGGTGCGTCTGGTAAAGGTACCTGCATTGAGTCTCGAGCCCGGCATGTTTGTTGTCGAGCTGGACAGGCCGTGGCTGGAAACACCCTTTGCATTGCAGGGGTTTGTCGTCCGCGACCCTGCCGACGCCCATTATGTATCGCGTTATGTGGACCATGTGTACGTGGACGCAGAGTACAAGGCCCAGCGCCGGTTTGTTTCCCTGGATAACGCGCCAACCCATGAAGACGAGGTACCACGGGAGCGACTGGAACTGAAAGCAGATATGGCGGAAGCCCGCATCTGTTTTGACAATGCCAGCCAGGCGCTGGACCGGGTATTCGACTCATTGCGCGCCGGCCGCGCTACCGACATCGACTCCGTGCAGGAGTCCATCAATCCACTGATCGAGTCGGTCTTTAAAAACCAGGAGGCGGTGGGCGCCCTGCTGCGGCTCAAGGAAAGCGGGGACTACCGATTTGAGCACGGCATTTCGATGGCGGCCTGGGCTTCAATCCTGGGCAGGCATATCGGTTTGCACAAGGATGAGCTGGAAACCCTGGCGCTGGGATGTGCCATGTGTGACATCGGCATGACCCGCCTGCCCGCGGACCTTCTCTATCAGGAAGGTGCGCTCACACCCGACCAGAGACGCATTATTCGCGCCCACCCTGTCGTTGGCTCTGAATTGGTCTCGGAGTCTGCACGCATCAGCTTTGAAGTGCTGGCTATCATTGAGAACCACCATGAGCGCATGGACGGTTCCGGCTATCCGCGCGGCGTGGACGGGGCGGCGATTCCACTATTGGCCAGAATTGCGGGGCTGGTAGATACCTACGATGCCATGATCAAGCCGCGACCCTGGGCCCAGGCACGCACCTCGCACGAGGCGGTGCTGGAATTGCTGGACGGCAAGGGCACGCAGTTCCAGGATTCGCTGGTGGAGCAGTTTATCCAGGCCATCGGGCTGTTTCCTACCGGCACCCTGGTAGAACTGAACACCCATGAAGTGGCGATCGTGACCCGACAGAATGAGATACGCAGGCTCAAGCCGGAGATCGTAGTGGTGCTGGACAGCGAAAAAGAGCGCAAGGACCCGCTGGACATCGTTGACCTCGCCAACCAGGAGCGGGAAACCGGCATGGAGCGCTGGATTATTCGTGAGCTGCTGCCCGGGAGCTATGACGTTAACAGCGAGGAATACTTCATATGAGCGCCGTGCCCCACAACATGGTTGGCCTGGTGGAGCTTTGCGATGCCGAGGAACTGATGGACCGCCACGGCAAGCTGGGCTTTGGCGACCTGCAGCGCGTCTTCCAACAGCGATTACAGAGCTGGATACGTACCCGTGATGACTGGCAACAGCTGGAGGACAACCGCTACTGTGTGACACTGCGTGGTATCACCACACGAGGTGAGCTGGAACTGGCGGCGGCCAAACTTGAGCGCCTGTTTGCGGAGCCTCACTACCAATTCGGCAAGGCAGTTGACCTTAACATCCGCGCGGGGTTTACGCGCTCTACAGATCCGGAAAACGACATGGAACAAGCCTTGCGCCAGGCCAAAAAGGCTTTGCGCGGGGCACGCAAGAACAAGCGTGTGTACGACATCTACACGCCAGAGGAAATTATCCGTGCAGATGCGGAGCGGGAACTGCTGAAGCAGCTGGAAAGCGCCGTGGGTGCAGGTGAACTGCAGCTCTATTACCAGCCCAAGATCAATACCATGTACCAGACGCTGGCAGGGGCAGAGGCATTGATGCGCTGGCACACACGCGACAACCGCATCATACCGCCAGGGGAATTTATTGAAGTGGCCGAGTCCAACGAGGTCATACGGCCCATGACGTTCTGGGCGATCAAGTCAGCAGTGGCGCGGCTGGCTCGCTGGCCTGAGGAGCTCAGTATCGCAGTTAATGTCGCTCCACAATTACTGCTGGACGACCAGATCCTTGCCGTTGTTTCTGACTCGCTCGATATCCACGAAGTGACGCCGGGGCGCCTGGTACTGGAGGTGACGGAGCGGGTCATGGTGGACAACCAGGAAACGATGCTTCAGCAACTGGCCCGGCTGCGTAACAACGGGGTAAAAATATCCCTGGATGACTTTGGCACAGGCTTTTCTTCTTTCGCCTATTTCCGCGACCTGCCGGTCGACGAGATCAAGATAGATCGCTGCTTCGTTCAGAACATGCTGGCCTGCGGCAAGGACCACGCTATCGTTAAAGCCCTTATAGACCTCGCCCACAATTTTTCCATGCGCGTGGTTGCAGAAGGCGTAGAGACTGGCGAAATAGCCGACAGGTTAAAAGAACTGGGCTGTGACATCCTGCAGGGGTTTTTCTTTGACCGTCCGCTGGAGGTAGACACCTTTGAGGCCAGTTATGGGATTCAGAGACCCTCTCATGGGGACAAGAAAAAAATCTATAGTCATCCCATAAACTGACTGCCGCAGTTCACGACAGCCCATCAATCTTCGCGGCGTGTTTTCCTCAGATTGGCATAGGATTTCAAATAATCCATCTGGTCTGCAATGATAGCGCGACCGGAAAGGATTAGCCTGGCAGCAGGGTTGGGCACGTAGGGAACGGCCAGTAGTTTCATGCCGGACTCATCCGGCGTGCGGTTTTTCTTCCTGTCATTGCATGTTGCGCATGAGCAGCAGAGGTTCTGGTAAGTATCCGGACCGCCGCGACTCTTGGGAATAATGTGGTCCATCTGGAAGTGGCGAAAAGGCACCGTTGTCCCACAGTACATGCACAGCCCCTCGTCGCGCTGATAGATTACCCGTCGATAGGCTCTTCGTGGATTTTCCTGGTTCCAGATATCGCTGCGGTCACTGACACTGATGATGGAGGGCAAATTCAGGACAGAGCGCTCACCCTGCCGGTTGATGCCTCCGCGCAAGGTAATGGCGGTATCACCCATGGACCATATGACCTTTTCCGAGGTCAACAACCGCGCAGCGGTGTGCCAACCCACAAAACTGACTGGCAACCCCGAAACGTCAAGCTTCAGTATCAGCGTCGTTTTCATCCAACTGCCCCTGACCCAATCCTGGCGTACATACTGCCACAACGGTTCACTCTTTCAAGCCTCTAGAAATGCCTGTGACGCATCACCGCAGCCACGTTTTTCTACCCACGGATGCAACACCTTCAGGCATACCGTGGCACGCTGGACCCCAATGCGGTAGCCCCTCTCAAACGTTAACAGCTATACTCATCGTTGAAATTCAATCATCGCCTGAGCCCGCGCACTGATTAGGAGTAGCCCCTTGTCCAGTGAACACCTGAATGCCGTCCATTCAATGATGGAACAGATGTCCCGGTCGGTAATCGGCCAGGAGCAGGTAGTGCGCACACTGACACTCGCGCTGCTCTGCAACGGCAATGTACTGCTGGAGGGCCTGCCCGGCACCGCTAAAACCCGCTCCATAAAAACCCTCTCCCGCGTACTCAAGGCGAGCCTGGGCCGCATCCAGTTCACGCCCGACCTGTTGCCATCGGACGTGACCGGTAATGAGGTCTACCAGGACAACCACGGTGTTTCCGAACTCATTTTCCAACAGGGACCCATATTCAATGAACTGGTGCTCGCCGACGAGATTAACCGGGCCCCTGCAAAGGTGCAGGCCGCCTTGCTTGAAGCCATGGAGGAACGCCAGGTAACGGTGGCGGGCAAGACCTACGCGCTTCCCGAGCTGTTCATGGTGCTGGCGACGCAGAACCCCATAGAGCAGGAAGGCACCTACCCATTGCCCGAGGCACAGATGGACCGCTTCCTGATGAAAATTTCTGTGGACTACCCGGACGGTGATGCAGAGCTGGCGATCGTGCGCATGCTACAGGCGGAAGAGTCCCACCAGCAGGAAGCGCTGACAATGATCTCCCAGGAGCATATCTTCGCCGCCCGCGACACTATAGGCGCAATGCAGATCGCCCAGCCGGTGGAGCAATACATGGTCGACCTGGTAATGGCCACGCGTCTGCCGGGTCAGTTCGGTGACCAATTGGGCAGCTGGATTGATAACGGTTCCAGCCCCAGGGCCAGCATCGCACTGCACAGGTCCAGCCGGGCCAGCGCCTGGCTCGACGGCCGCGATCACGTGACCCCCGAAGACGTGCGTTCGGTACTGCACTCGGTAATGCGGCATCGCCTGATACTTAGCTATGACGCTCTCGCGGACAGGGTGACGCCGGACCAGGTGATCGACGAGATCATTGCCCAGGTCGCCGTGGGCTGAGCCTGTGCCAGCGCCCTCCGACGAAGACATCTACACCAACCTGCATTCACTGGTCAGGCTGCGGTACACCGCGGGTGGGTTCAGCTACCTGCCCCGCCAGCCAGTGCGTTCGCAACTTGCCGGGCGCAAACGCTCCAAGTTGCGCGGTCGTGGACTGGACTTCGATGAACTGCGTCACTACCGCCCGGGCGACGACATTCGCACCATGGACTGGCGCGTCACCAATCGCACCGGAAAGCCTCATGTGCGGGTGTATACCGAGGAACGGGACCGCCCGGTAGTGGTGGTAGTGGACCAACGCCTGCCGATGTTCTTTGGCAGTGAGCAAAAAATGAAGTCGGTGATTGCCGCCGAGGTCGCAGCCATCACCGCCTGGCGCGTACTGGGTGTGGGCGACCGCATCGGTGCCATCCTGTTCAATGATGAGCGTATCGCCGAAGTTCGCCCTGCGCGCAGTGAAAACAAAGTCATGGGCTGGCTGGGCGACCTGGCGAAGATGAACAACGAGCTTTCCGTAAATAGCGGTATCGACAGCCAGCCAGAGGCATTGGTAGCTGCCCTGAAGGCAACACAGCGTATGGTCAGCCATGATTACCTGGTCATCCTGGTATCTGATTTCTTTGGTTGGGACGACAAAGCCCTTAACATCATTCGTCGCATTGCCCAGCACAACGACATCATCAGCTGCATGGTGTTCGACCCACTGGAGCGCAATATCTCCGCTGCTGACAAGTTGGTCGTCAGTGACGGTTTCTACCAACTGGAGATTGACCCCGGCCACCAGGACCTGGGAGAGCGTTACGAGGCCAGTTTCCGCAGCTCGCTGGCCCACGTGCGCAGGGAACTCCTGCGACACGGTATTCCGGTCATCCCGGTACATACGGCAGAACCCGCCGAACGCCAACTGCGAGAGCAACTGGGCGGCCAGAGGGTGCTGCAATGAGCCTGCCCGCGCTGCCGGAGATTTTTGGCAACTACGTGCTGGGAGACTTTAACGAAGTGGTTTCACCTGCGCCCATAGACTGGCTGCCGCAAACACCCGGCTGGTATATCGTGGCTGCTGCACTGCTGGCACTGGCAGCACGTTATGCCTGGCGCAAGCTGCGCCACTGGTATCGTAATCGCTATCGCCGCGAGGCCCGCAGGCGACTGCGCGCCCTGGAGGGCGCTGAAAATCCGGTGGCGGACGTGAATCGCCTGCTCAAGCTCACTGCCATGGCCGCGTTTTCACGACAACAGGTGGCCAGCTTGTCTGGCGAGGCCTGGACACAGTTTCTCAATGCGCAGTGCCAGCCACCGCCCTTTGGCCACGAGGACTGCAAGCTACTGAGTACAGGCGTATACCAGGGTGCCAGTGTTGATGCGTCATCAGGTTCCCGGCTGTTGCAAGCCAGCCTGCGCTGGGTAGACCGGCACAAGAATCGTTACGATGATTGAACTCGCCCACCCCTGGGCACTGCTGCTACTGCCCCTGCCGCTGCTGATGCGGTTGCTGCCCGCTTACAAGGAGAGCCGCGACTCGGTGCGGGTCCCTTTTTTTGCCAAACTTGTCGAGCTTAGCGAACAGCGGCCGGAACAGGGCGCACGGGTACTGCGCCGCGACAGGGCACAAAAAATACTGGTGAACCTGACCTGGCTCTGCCTGGTACTGGCCGCAGCCAAGCCTGAGTGGATAGGCCCGCCTATTGAACAGCAGAAATCGGGTCGCGACCTGATGGTCGCCGTGGATTTATCCGGGTCAATGGAGGCGCAGGATTTTACGCTGGCTGACGGCACCACGATCGACCGCCTGCAGGCCGTTAAACAGGTTCTGCAGGAGCTCGCCGACCGGCGGCCCTCTGATCGCCTGGGGCTCATCGTGTTTGGCGCTGCTGCTTACCTGCAGACGCCGTTCACCGACGACCACCAGGTATGGATGCAGCTACTGGATGAGACAGAGATCGGCATGGCCGGACCGAGCACGGTGTTCGGCGACGCCATCGGCCTGGCCATACGCCAGTTCAGCCAGGGAGACTCCAGCAACCGCGTGCTGATCATGCTTACTGACGGCAATGACACCGGCAGCACGGTACCGCCCATAGACGCCGCCAAGGTAGCTGCCAGCTACGCTGTTCGCATCTACACCATCGCTATCGGCGACCCGGCCACCGTCGGCGAGGATGCCCTGGACATGGACACCCTTCGTCGGGTGAGTGAAATCACCGGTGGCCGCACCTTCACGGCGCTGGACCAGCAACAAATGCGGGATGCCTACCTGACCATTGGCGAACTGGAACCGGAACTCTATGAGAGTGTCAGCTTCAGGCCAAAACAGAGCCTGCATTGGCTGCCGGTAGCGCTGGCCTGCATACTCTACCTGTTCTATCACACAGTGATGGCGCTGTTGACGCGACAAACCAGGCGGGCCGTTGATGCTGCCTGACTTTCCCGCCCTGGAACACTTCCACCTGCTGCGACCATGGGCCCTGCTGCTTTTGCTTCCCGGCCTGTGGCTGGTCGCCCTGCAGCGCAGCCGGCAAACGGGAAAGGACATGTTTGGTGGCATTATCGCGCCCCACCTTTTGGAGCACCTGCGCCTGGAGCGCGGCGACTCGCGCTGGTTCAACCCTACCTCGTTCAGTATCGTGCTGGTACTGCTCATGATCACCATCATCGCCGGCCCCAGTTGGCGACAGCAGCCATCACCACTGAGCCAGGACGAATCCGCGCTGGTCATCCTGTTGGACGTATCCAGCTCCATGGAGCAGTCCGACATTCAACCCTCGCGACTTGAACGTGCCAAGCAAAAGGCGTCAGACCTGCTTGCCCTGCGGCCTGACAAACAGTCGGCGCTGGTGGTTTACTCCGGAAGTGCACACACCGTACTCACCCTCACGGCGGACCAGGACATACTGAACCAATACCTGGCGTCCCTAAAAACCGGAATGATGCCCCGCCGCGGCAAGTTTCCGGAATATGCCCTGCCACTCATCGACCAGATCCTGCGGGATACCAGCGCGCCAGCGTCCGTGGTCATGCTTGCCGATGGCCTTGGGGCGGACTCAGCCGGTGAATTTAGCGACTACTTTGGCGCCCGACAGCACCAGTTGCTGGTGCTGGGCGTCGGCACCGAGAGCGAGCAACAAGGACTCATACCCCTGGAGCGAGGCAACCTCGAGGAACTGGCGGACGCCGCTGGCGGCTACTACGCCGAATTGAGCCTGGACGATAGTGACGTGCGCGCACTGGAAGGCGCATTGAAAGCCACTATGTCGTTATCGACGACGATGCCCTGCCCTGGCTGGACAGCGGCTACCCACTGGTTCTGGCTTGCCTTGCCATCTTTCTGATGTGGTATCGCAAGGGCTGGACGCTGACCTGGGCCTGGCTGCTGTTTCCGCTGCTGCTGGCTGGCGCCCCGGGACCGACTATCGCCCAGACCGCGAGCGAAGACCCGAACCATCCACTTCAGGCGCAGGCATCTGCTGCCTCACTGGGCCAGTGGTTTGCCGACCTCTGGCTGACGCCAGACCAACAGGGCAGGATACTGCTACAGCGGGGCGACTATCGCGGTGCCGCCAAACACTTCCGGGACCCGATGTGGAAGGGAATTGCCCTTTACTACAACGAAGATTTTATGCAGGCCGCGGAGTACTTCTCGCGCACCGACAGTGACGACGCGCTGTTCAACGAGGCCAATGCCCGCTCACACGCGCGCGACTTCCTGCGCGCTGTGCAGCGTTATGACCAATTGCTGAAACGCAATCCCGACTACCCCGGCGCCCGGGAAAATCGCGACAAGGTGCAGTCAATCATTGACGAGATCAATCGCCTCAGCGAGTCGCAGCTGGAAGAGGCGGGTGTGGGCACCGAGGAGAAACAAATGGGCGGGGACGACGCCATACCCGCTGAAGGCGCCGAGCAACTCAGCTTTGAACAGGTGGAATTGAAACAGTACACCGCCGAAGAGATTCTGGAGAGCGAGGCGACCCGTGACATGTGGCTGCGCGGTGTGCAGCAGGATCCATCGAACTTCCTTGCCGCCAAGTTCAGCATGCAACTACAACGACGGGCGCAGCAACCATGAGATTGCTGCTGGCAGTTGTGTGTATGACGCTGGCAATGGCCGGTACCAGCAGCGCTGGGGACGACTTGAACGCACTGGTCGATGCGGGTCAGCTATTCGTGGACAGCAAGGTTAATGACCCAGGTCTGCTGGTGCCCGGACAGCGAACCGAGCTGGTCCTTGAGGTGGCCACCAGCAATTGGTTTACCGGCGGCACGCGCATTCGCATTCCAGAGGTGCCGGGTCTGGTCATACTGCAAACCGAGCAGTTCGCCGCCAATGCCAGTGAAACCCGCGACGGCCAGCCCTGGGTGGTCCAGCGCTGGACCCTGGATATGTACCCTCAGCGCGAGGGGGACTTCAGCGTTCCCCCGATCGCACTGAGCGTGAGCGTGAATGGCGGGGATCGCGGTGATATCAGTGGCGAGATACTCAGCCCTTCGGTTGACTTCACAGTGCAGATACCGTCGGCGCTGGAGCAGGCAGACTTTTGGGTGGCGTCGCCCAGCTTCAGTGTTACCCAAAGCGTTGATCGGGAGACCGAGGCACTGCAGCCGGGCGACGCCTTCGAGAGACGCATTGTTTTCGAAGCCACAGAGGTGCAGGCGATGATGCTCCCGACCTTTGCAGCAGAGCGCCTGCCGGGCCTGGCTGCTTACCCGGCCCCGCCCGAGCTGGACACCAGCAACAACCGCGGCCAAAGCAGGGCCAGGCGGACGCAAACCATCAGTTACGTGGCCGAGGCGCCCGGCACCTACTTGCTGCCAGCGACAGACTTTTTCTGGTGGAACACAGGCAGCGAAACTCTCGAGGTGGTGTCTTTGCAGGCGATGACCATTGGTGTGCAAGGCACTCAAATGCCGGACCACGAGAAGACGGCTGCGCCGATAAGCCGGGAGCGCCTGATCACCGGCACAGTGGCGGCGCTATTCACGGTGCTCGCAGTTTGGCTGCTACTTCGCTACCGGCCCTGGCGGGCTGTCTACCGTAAACTGGAAACGCCTGTTGATGGGCTGCGCCGGGGTTTGCGCACTTTGCGCCAGCCCGCGCTACCCGAGCGACTCAACCCCGATAGTAACGCTGGGGAATGAAGGGCATACGGGTCACAATCACCGGCAGCAATTTGCCGCGCACATCAACCGCCAGTGCTGTCCCGGGCTCTCCCAGTTCGCGCTGTATATAGGCCATGGCGATGGGCCGGCCGACACTGGCACCATAACCCGCCGAGCATATTTCCCCTACCGGCTTGCCGTCGCTATCCACGACCGTCTGGCCATCGCGCACCGGACGCTTACCCTCGACGCTAAGTCCGACTCGACGCAAGGCCGGCTTGTTCTCGATCCTGGCGAAAATCACGTCCGCGCCGGGAAAGCCGCCAGCACGCGCGCCGTCCGCGCGCCTTACCTTGCTAATTGACCAGAGCAGGCCAGCCTGCACCGGGTCGATTTCCGTCGTCAACTCATGACCATACAGGCATAGACCCGCTTCCAGACGCAGGGAATCACGCGCCCCCAGGCCAATCGGTTCAACCTGGGGAAAGCTGATCAGGCGTCGGGCCAGGGCATCTGCATGGGCGCCAGCAATAGAAATCTCAAAACCATCCTCGCCGGTATAGCCCGAGCAGGTAATGTAGGCATCGACTCCGTCGATCGTCCCGCTGCAACCCTGCATAAAGACCAGATCGGCCGCCGCCGGGCAGAGTTCGGCCATGACTTCGCGCGCACTGGGGCCCTGCAATGCCAGCAATGCCTGATCCTCCAGCACCTGCAGGGACTGACCGGAAAGATTATTGCGCAGATGCTCGATATCCTGGGCCTTGCAGGCCGCGTTAACCACCAGGAAGAAGCGCTCCTCATCCCAGCGGGTAATAATGAGATCGTCCAGCACCCCTCCCTGGTCATTGGTCAGCAAAGCGTAGGTCTGCCGGTTAATACCGAGGCCTTCGATGTCAACCGGTACCAGGCTTTCCAGCATGGCTGCTGAGTCCGCACCCTCGATAATCACCTGGCCCATATGGGAGACGTCGAACAGCCCCGCCGCCTCGCGCGTTTGCAGGTGCTCCTTGATAATGCCGGGTGGATACTGAACCGGCATGTCGTAACCGGCAAAGGGCACCATCTTGGCCCCCAGTTCTCTATGCAGGGCGTCCAGTGGTGTGGTAAGAAGGCTCATGTGCGGTCCCGGGCTAGTCAGCAAACCGCAACTCTACGCATACCGGATAAACGCTGCAAGCGCAGCGCTGGCGCGGACCACGACGCCCGAGGATAATAGGGAAAACGCTTCTAGAGATAGCAATGACTCCGTTTAAAACAATCAGCCTCATCGGCATGCCCGGCGCCGGCAAGAGCACGGTTGGCGTGCTCCTTGCCAAGCTGTCCGGCCTGCGCTTTGTCGACACAGACCTGGACATTCAGGTTCGCGCCGGCGCAACACTGCAGGAAATACTGGACCAGCACGGCTACCGACACCTGCGCCAGCTGGAAGAGCAAGTGCTGCTGGACGTCTCCCTGGATCACGCCTTGATTTCCACCGGGGGCAGCGTTGTCTACAGCGCATCCACGATGCGCCGATTGCAGGCGGCGGGGCCGGTGGTATACCTGCAGGCTGACCTGGCGACTCTGGAGCAACGTATTGCCGGTGCCCCGCCACGGGGGATCGCCAGCGACAATGCGCAGGGCTTTGCCGAAGTGTACGCAGAGCGCACACCGCTATATGAGCAGTACGCGGACTTTAGCGTGCCTGTCGATAAGGATAACGCCGAAACCATAGCCACAGGAATTCTCGCCGCGCTGCAGCGGTGAACCAGGCCTCGCGCCTGCACCCGATTGCCTTTAAGTATCAATTACGACTCCGGTCGGACAGGCCCGGACATGTCCGTATTGAACACGCCAGGCACCGCAGACAAGGGAGTAGTGGTCAAAACAGGCTGGTATGAACTGGCACGAGGCTTGCTAATACTATATCGGGTGGCCCGTTTGCCCGTGCGCCAGGGATGGCAGGACAGGGAAGTTCAAGTTCGGGCAGGGAGTGCCAGGGAAGGCAGCGGGCCACCCGTTTTTGTTAACAATGACCGTTAAAAAAGTTATTCCCAAGCTTTGGCTTTTTTGATTTACTCCGCCGTGAGGCAGAGCGGTATCTGCCCGCGTGAAAACGTTTGTGTAAATCATCGGGAGGTGATTTATGGGAGAGCGCAATCAGGAGTCAACTTCGGCTGATTCCCTGGAGGATATGTTCGAGCCCATGCTCAGCGACATGTCAGACGAGGAGTTCGAGGAGTTCGAGCCGGCGATCAGTAACAAGCAGCGGCTGGCAGAAAAACGCCGCCGCGCCGAACGCCGACTGGAAGAAAAGCGCCTGCGAGATGAACTGGGCTTTTACGATCTGGAACTGGATGATTATTAGGGCCTCAACACCCTGCTAACGCCCGTTCCGGCCCCGGTGCTCACTGCCGACAGAATCGGTGGTCTCTATTGTGCTCTCTGCAGAAAAGCCGATTGGCGGTGGGAAGAGACCCTGGCCAGCGAATAACAGCGCCACACCAGAGCAGGAGATGCCCACGATATGCCCGAAATAAAACGAGAAGTGAGACCCGTGGAGGTCAACTACGTCTGCGATGCCTGCGGGCAGGGCATGATGTGCAAGTCGGGAGAAATGGATCCTGCGACAGGCGACATTGAGCACAGTTGTCTCATCTGCGACCACAAGCAGGCCTTCCAGTGGCGCAGTTATCCACGCATAGATCACATTGGCCTGGACGAAAATATCTGACCGCCCCGCATTGCGGCTAGTGTTCAGGCAGCAATGCCTTCATCGTTTCAAGCCCTGCCGAATTGGCAGCAAAGACACCGTATTCAGTGACCAGGCCTGACACCAGGTGAGCGGGCGTCACATCAAACGCAGGATTAGCCGCCTGCGTGCCACGCGCAGCAAGATTTACCTCCAGGCCCTGACCTCCAGCATCCACACCGGCAATAGACAGGACCTCCTGCGCGTCGCGCTCCTCGATCGGGATCTGCGCCCCCTCCGGGCAACCCCAATCAACCGTGGATTCCGGCAGGGCAACATAGAAAGGAACGTCATTGTCGCGGGCAGCCAACGCCTTCAAATACGTGCCAATCTTGTTGCAGACATCGCCGTTGGCCGCGGTGCGATCCGAGCCTACTATCACGCAGTCAACAAGGCCCTCGCGCATCAATTGGCCGCAGCTGTTATCTGCCACCACGGTACACGGCACACCCGCTCTCTGCAGTTCCCAGGCCGACAGGTTCATGCCCTGGTTACGCGGCCGGGTTTCCGAAACCCAGACATGCACCTCTACGCCGGCAGCAAACGCCTTGTATACAGGCGCCAGGGCAGTTCCCCATTGAATGGTCGCCAGCCAGCCGGCGTTGCAATGTGTCATTACCTGTAGCGGTTTACCGGCCTGTTTCAGCGGCTTGAGGACTTCGAGGCCGTGCTCGCCAATGCGCGCGCAATTGGCAATATCCTGGGCGCGCAGTTCCGCCGCCTTGTTATGGGCAGCTTCAGCACGCGCCCAGGGTAGCAAGTCACAAACTTCAACACGCACCTGCTCCAGCGCCCAGCGCAGGTTGACCGCGGTGGGGCGAGTCGCCAGCAACGTTTCACTTGCCGCCAGCAGGTTGCTGTCTGAGGGGTCGTCTGCCAATGCATGGGCGAGACCAAACGCGGCGGTAATACCAATGAGTGGCGCACCTCTCACCTGCATATGGCTGATGGCGTGACAATAGGCTTCGAGAGAGTCCAGATGAACCCAGTGAAGTGTGTGCGGAAGCAGGGTCTGGTCGATGATTTCAACGGCATTGGATAGCGCATCCCAGCGCAGGCTGGAAAGGTCATCATTGTTGAACATGGTGGGTCCTCAGGTACTGGCAGGCTCTGGCTGACTGGTTTCCGCCTGCCATTCAAACACATTCAGCTCGATAAAGATAAAGGCGAACAACCAGAGGGACGCGTCCCAAAAATCCAGGAAATCGCCAGCTATGCCCCAGTAACCCGCGGCGAGAAACAAGGTTCCGTAGATGGCCAGCTTAAACCAGCGAGTACCGCTCATTACCGCATCTGAAAGGTTACCCCGAAGCTGCAGCCGCACTTCCACTTCCAACACAATCACCACCAGAAGCCAGGCAGCGGAGTTGATCACGTCCACCCAGGCCAGGCGGCGTGCCGCATCCATAACGCCTGGCTCGGCGACAATGCCAAACCCGGCGAGGCGATAAACGTCATTGCCTATACCGGCACAATTGTTTGCATCCACCGGTACGTACTCGTCCAGGTCAACCAGTAATGAGAGGTTCTGCCCCAGACTGGCACAGGCATCAAAATTGTTTACCGTAACGGCCTCGTAGAGCATGCCCAACTCGGCATAGTAGCCGGTAAACGCGTAGAACACCGCGACATAACAGAGCAGACGAACACCGTGCAGAGCCCACTTGACCGGACCGCGAATCCTGCGATCATCCAACACCGATGTCTCCAGTTCAAATAGCAGGAGCAACAGAACCCAGGCCGCGGTATCGATGGTGGCGGAGAAAACCTGGATAACCTGTGACAGTTCAAAGCCATCGACAAAGGTGTGCTCCAGGGCAGACAGCTCCTCCTGCAAAAACAGGTAAACATTGAAGCTCAGCAGCAGGTAGACAATGTACTTGATAGCAGTAAACAGATGTATATTGAGCTGACTGTCACCGACGACACCGTCGCTATCTTTGGTCATAATTCTTCAGCCAGTTAGACCTGCAGCAACAGGTGCTCCCGCTCCCAGGATGAAATCACCCTGTTGAATTCCTCGAACTCATCGCGCTTCACGGAGGCGTAAGCCTTCAGGAACAACTCGCCAAACACCTCCACGACCTCTGGTGAGTCACCCAGCGTGCGCAAGCCCTCTTCCAGCGTACGCGCCACTTCAACGTCGTCTTCATTGGCTGTGCCCTGATGAGGCTTCGTAGGCTTGAGCTTGCGCTTCATGCCCAGGTAACCGGACGCGAGTGTTGCCGCCATAGCCAGGTAGGGGTTCGCGTCGGCGCCAGGAAAACGGTTCTCTACACGCGTCGCTGCGGCGCCGCTCTGGGGCACGCGAAAGGCGGTAGTGCGGTTGTCCAGACCCCAGTTGAGATTGATCGGCGCCGAAATATCCGGAGCCAGGCGGCGATAGGAATTCACATTGGGCGCATAGAGCGCGATCAGTTCAGGGGTATAGTGCTGCAGGCCGGCGATGTAGCTGAGGAATGCCGGCGTGTGCTCGCCATTCTCATCGACAAAAATATTCTCGCCGTCGTCCGCACCGACAATACTCTGGTGTATGTGCAGGGCGCTGCCCGGTTCGATCTGCATGGGTTTGGCCATGAAGGTCGCATACACACCATGTTTATGCGCCGTCTCACGCACGGTACGCTTGAAGGTGAATACCTGATCGGCCAGTTCCATGGCATCGCCATGCAGGAAGTTGATTTCCATCTGGGCGGCGCCATTCTCATGGATGAGCGTGTCGACGCGCAGTTCCTGCGCTTCGGCATAGTCATACATGTCTTCCACGAAGTCCTCGAACTCTGACACCGCGTCCATGCTATAGGACATGCGGGATGTCTCTGCGCGGCCCGAGCGCCCCTTGGGTGGCACCAGCACGTTGTCGGGATCGGTATTGCGGCTGACCAGGTAAAACTCCACCTCGGGCGCAACTACCGGGCGCAAGCCCTCCGCGGCGTATAGATCGAGCACCTTGCGCAACACCGAACGCGTGGATAAAGGATGTAACTCCCCTCCCATGGTGTAACAGTCGTGGATAATCTGGGCGGTGGGCTCCCTGGCCCAGGGCACCACCCGCAGGGTGGCGGGGTCCGGCTTGAGCAGCATATCGGCGTCAGTGGGCTCAACCAGCTCCCAGTGTTCGTCGCAGTACTCGCCGGTTACGCTCTGCACCATAATGCTCTCGGGGAGTCTGGGCTCACCCATGTCCAGGAACTGGTGCGCCGGAATGAACTTGCCGCGCGCGTTACCGGTCATATCCGGAACCAGCACCTCTACTTCAGATATCTGGTGCTGCTTGAGCCAGTCCTTGATGACTTGCGTTTCGGTACTCATAAATTATCCATGCTGCCCAAACCCCCGAGTATCCAGATGAACCACTACCGGTTCAAGGCCTTTGCACA
Source organism: uncultured Gammaproteobacteria bacterium (assembly GCA_963845135.1). Lineage (GTDB taxonomy): Bacteria > Pseudomonadota > Gammaproteobacteria > Pseudomonadales > Halieaceae > Halioglobus. The sequence goes on from CAWJQW010000020.1 coordinate 60,252, forward strand.
GCGCTAACCCTAAGGTGGTATGAGCGTGGAGCCGCTCAACCCGGTATATTCTCCCTATGCAAAACTTACCTCATGTTGAATCCTGGTACGCCGCCTCCGCCAACCAGCAGCTGGACTTTCCTGCGCTGCAGGGAGAGGCCAGAGCGGATGTCTGTGTCATTGGTGGCGGCTATACCGGCCTGTCTACCGCCATCCACCTGCGCAAGTTGGGCTACAGTGTCATCCTGCTGGAAGCCAACAGGGTCGGCTGGGGTGCCTCAGGCCGCAATGGCGGGCACGTGGGAACGGGTCAACGCGCGGACCAGGAGACACTGGAAAAGCTCGTTGGCCTGAGCCATGCAAAAGAGCTCTGGCAGCTAGGCCTGGAAGCCGTGGACACCGTCTGCGAATTAATCGATGCCCACCAGATTGACTGCGAGCTCAAGACAGGGAACCTGCACGTGGCCTCAAAGGCCAAGGAGCAACCCTGGCTGATTGAAGAGGTAGACCACCTGCGCAAGGTCTATGATTATCAGCAGATTCGATACGTAGAGCCCGAGGAGTTAGCACAGCTGACGTCGGGCCAGGGCTTTCACGGCGGCACGTTAGACAGCGGTGCCCGTCACCTGCATCCACTTAACTACGCCCTGGGGCTCGCCAGGGCAGCCAGCGAACTGGGCGCGACTCTGCACGAAGGCAGCCGCGTACTGTCTTACACCGAGGGGCAGGGTGTCACAGTGAAAACCGACGCTGGCACGGTGTTAGCCGAATACCTGGTGTTGGGCTGCAATGGCTACCTGGAGAAACTCGAGCCCCGCACCGCTGGCCGAATCATGCCCATTAACAATTACATGCTGGCTACCGAGCCGCTCGCCGAAGAGGTGGCCCGCCGCCTGATACGCGATGACTCATCCATGTCGGACAGCCTCTTCGTTATTGATTACTGGAAGCTGTCAGCCGACAACCGGCTGCTGTTCGGTGGCGGTGAGTCCTATACGCGCAGGTTCCCACGGGATATAGGCAGCTTCGTACGTAAGTACATGCTGCGTATCTATCCCGAACTTGCCCAGACCCGCATAGAATATGGCTGGGGTGGCACACTGGCGATTACGCTCAACCGCATGCCTGACTTTGGCCGGCTCTCGCCACAGGTATTCTACGCCCACGGCTACTCCGGTCACGGCGTGCCCACCGCCACCATGGCGGGCAAACTCCTCGCAGAGGTGATCTCCGGCAGCGCCGAGCGTTTTGACGTGATGGCGAACGTCCCCTCCAAAACGTTTCCCGGCGGCACTTTGCTGCGCTTTCCCGGGCTCGTCGCCGGCATGCTGTTCTACAGTTTGCGTGATCGATTAGGGTGAGCCCTGGCGCCGGGGACTGTTAGACTGTTCGACTCGATGCGAACAGGACGCAAGCGCGTGATACCACAGACAGACATCAGCCCGATCGACTGGCGAGCCCAACTTCGCGATGTAATCACTTCGGGTGAAGAGCTACTACACCTGCTGCACTTGCAACCCTCACACGTAGGCTACTCCTCTCTTGCCGTACAGGATTTTGCGCTCAAGGTACCGCGTGCATTCGTTGGCAGAATGCGCAGGGGAGACCCCAACGACCCATTGCTGCGCCAGGTGCTGGCCAGCGCGGACGAATTGCTGGTCGCACCGGATTACAGCGAGGACCCGGTAGGAGAAACAGGCGAGGCCATCCGCCGACCCGGCATCATCCAGAAGTACCGGGGCAGGCTCTTGCTGATGCTAAGCGCCGGTTGCGCCATCAACTGCCGGTATTGTTTCCGACGCCACTTTCCCTATAACACCAACCAGAATAGTCGCCGCGAATGGCTGCAGGCACTGGAACATATCGCCGCCGATAGTTCTATCAGCGAGGTCATCTTCAGCGGCGGCGACCCACTACTGGTCGCCGATGAACAACTTGCGGAACTGGTCGACCAGCTCGCCTCGATCGACCATGTGAAGCGCGTGCGTGTACATACCCGCCTACCGGTAGTGATACCGGAGCGCGTAACACCGGCCCTGCTGGACGCCCTTGCCGGCTCCAGGCTGCGGCCCGCCGTTGTCATTCACTGCAACCACGCCAATGAACTGGACAGTACAGTGGCAAACGCCATGCAGGCCTTGCACAGTCGCGGTATCGCCCTGCTCAATCAGGCGGTACTGCTCAGGGGGGTCAACGACAACCAAGAGGCACTCGCGGCATTGAGCGAGCGTCTTTTCGAAATTAACGTGCTGCCCTATTACCTGCATCTACTGGATAAGGTGCAGGGTGCGGCGCATTTCGATGTGCCCGCACAGCGCGCGCTAACATTGATGGATCAGCTTGCCGCCGATCTGCCTGGCTACCTCCTTCCCAGACTCGTGCGGGAGGAGGAAGGCAGCCGGCAAAGGTGGCAATGAGTAACGGGCACGCTATTCTGGCTGACCAGGCTTCCTCGGCGCCAAAAGCCACCGGGCGGGCGATAAATTCGTGAATGATTTCACGCCGCTTGAGCGACATTCCATGCAATAATCATCAACTTATCAGTGAAAACAAGACCAGCGAGCTCCCCTGGTTGACCCGGAGCTCCTCATCGACATGGGCAGGCAATGACATTAACAGTATCAGCGGTGACGATTATCGTAGTGGGATTAGTGTTCCTGGCGATAATTGCAGCTGCTCTGGTAGCCATGCGTCGCAAGGATGCGCGCATGATCACCAGCGAGCTGATGGAGGAAGCCCACAAGCTCGACCAGCAATGGGCGCAACTGGCAGAAAAAGCGACAACCCCGGATGAGCCCCAGTACCTGCAAGCGCTGCTGGCGAGGCTTGGCTCCCGGCTGAGCGAGCTTCGCGACCAGCTGACAGAGACCCGGCAACAGGCCGAACAACGCGAGGCTGACTTTTCCACAGAGCTTTCCCTGCGGGAAAAGCAGCTGGCTGACTCTCTGCGCGATGTCGAAGTTTCCAAAGAGCAGCTCTATCACATGGCTTATCACGATAGCCTCACCTCGCTGCCAAACCGCCGCCTTTTTCGCGAACAACTGGAACAGCTGCTGCGCATGGCGGAACGCCACGGCGAGCAGTTGGCGATCCTGTTTATCGACCTGGATGATTTCAAACGTATCAATGACAGTGTGGGCCACAGCGCGGGAGACGACCTGCTGCAGGAAGTCGCCCAGCGCATTCTGAATTGCGTGCGGGACAGCGACCTGGTCGCACACAATGTGGACTCTGGACCCTCTGCCAATGTGTCGCGTATCGGTGGCGATGAATTCACTGTGGTGCTGCCGCAGCTAGAGAAGGTGGAGTCTGCAGGCGTTGTCGCGAAACGCATCGTCGAAGCCATTGGCGAGCCCTTCATGATCGAAGGTCAGGAGCTGTCCGTGACTCCCAGCATTGGCATCGCCCTGGCGCCCGGGGACGCCTCCGATGCGCAGGGGCTGCTCAAGGCCTCTGACATCGCCCTTTATCACGCCAAGGGACAGGGCAAGAACCACTTCGCCTACTACCAGGAACACATGACCGAGCCGGCGCAGGCGCGCATTCGCATGGAGGCCGACCTGCGCGGCGCGCTGGAGAGGGGTGAGCTTGAGCTCTACTACCAGCCCCAGGTCGAGACACGCACGGCCACAATCGTGGGCGCCGAAGCGCTGGTACGCTGGAACCACCCCGAGCTGGGTCTGGTGCCGCCCATGCGCTTTATTCCCGTCGCGGAAGAGATGAACATCATTGACGAGCTGGGCAAGTGGACAATCAGCCAGGCCTGCAGACAGCTCAAGGAGTTTCACGGCAAAAAGCTGAAGCTGCCAATGGTGACCGTGAACATTTCAGCACTGCAGTTCAAGATGGAGCTCATTGAAACAGTAAGACAGTGCCTGCAGGAAACTGGCGTCGCAGCCTCGCAACTGCAACTGGAGTTCCAGGAAAACGCGGCAATGAAAGACCTGGGTGAAAGCATTCGGATACTCAACGGCCTCAAGGAACTGGGCGTGACGCTGTGTATCGACAATTTCGGCACCGGCTACTCGCCCCTTGGCTATCTCAACAGTTTTCCGCTGGATGCCATCAAGGTCGATCGCAGCTATCTGGTCAAGTCCCTCGATAATGAGAAGGATGCCAATCTTGTCGCGGCGATCATCGATATCGCCCGTAACATGAACCTCGTGTTGCTAGCCGAGGGCGTGGAAACGATAGAGCAATACCAGTTCCTGAATCGCCAGGGCGTGCACCTGATGCAAGGTTACCTGTTCAGTGCGCCGGTATCGGCCGCAGAGCTGGAGGCGATGCTCGCGCCCTGGCACTTCATGGAATTTCTGCGTCAACTTTCCAACCACCTGGGAAACAAACCGGACTCCGAAACGAGCAGCTGATTACCCCACGTGGTCAATGCCGATACATAACGCCGCTTGCACTGGCACGGCTTCCCTCCAAACCCCGGCCGCCAGGCTCTTTGCGCATCGCGTAAAAAACGTGAACACCATCACAAAAACATCTGGCCACCGCCTATGGTGGCCGATTTATTCTACTTTTCCCGGGTTTTTCGTTGATCTGTTGAGGGGCGCTGTCAATACTCGCCTGACAGTACAGGGGCATGAAGTCCCTCCCATAGATACCGGTGAAACCCATGGAACCGAACAAACAGGCACCAACTTCCGCAACCAATGAGCAAGACGCAACCGAGCAAATGAAGCTGGTTGTCGCGGAATATGATCTGCCGGAAAGCTACCAGAGCCTGGTCAATGGGCCCTGGCGCCTGGTTGCACAAACCGTTCTGCAGCAGTTCGGCGAGGACTCTGATGCCTGGAGCCGAATGACGTGGTTCACCCGCATATTGTGCACCGCAATTGAAACCAGCCTCAATCGACACACACCAGACGCGGTCAACGACGCGCTCAACGGGTTCAGCATCTGGCTGAACTCACTGCGCGAGGAAGGTGATGCCTATTCCATGTGCGTGAGTGCTGCCAATTATGCGCAACGCAGGATATCCGGCCAGATCACCGAGGACACCGCACAGGAACAAGAGCAAGCGACCAACGAAAGTGACGATGAGTTTGTGCTGCCGGGCGCAGACGCCCTGGACATGGAAACCCTGCCGACCCTGGAAGAGGAACCTGTACCCGAGCTTGGGACGACCAGCGAAGCAGCTGATGAGCCGCTAGAAGAGACCATTGCGGAAACCCTGGAAACAACCCATGACGATGCTTTCGACTCACTCTCACTTTCACTGGCTTACTCCGCGAACGAATCGGCGGAGGACCAGCAGACTTCACCCGAGCAGCCCAACCTGCCCGACACGACTGAAAGAGGAATAGATATGGAAACCCAACCCAAGGCAGTAGCTGAAGAATCACAAATCGCGCCCGCCGAGACCCACTCAACACCAGGGACAGCGGCTCCTGTCAGCGATCGGCTGACTGATGCAGCGTCGATTTCACCCGTGCCCATGGGAGCATGGTTAGCGTTTCATGACCAGGACATGCCCACGCTGGCGAGGCTGGCCATGTACGACACGGCAGACGAGGCGTTTATGCTGGGTAACCGTAACGGCATTCTCGTGCGCAAAATTGCAAAGACTGAGCTCAACGGACTGATTGATAGTGGACTGGTACAGCTGGTCGAATTTCAGAGCATCAGTTAGCGGGTATTTTCAGCAGGTGGCCTGACGACGACGGAGCCCGCCTTCTGATACTCAAAAATGCGAACAGGCGCTGCCGGACAAAGGGAAAACAGCGCGCCCGCACCAGGATCATAGACTGCCCTGGATACGTTAGGGTCTGTCGTTAATTGCCAGGAAGGCATCACCCATGTCCAGATTCCATAAAACGCACGTCGACGATTTGAAGTTGGGGATGTTTGTCTCTGACCTGGATCGTCCATGGACGGAATCGCCCTTCTTACTCCAGGGTTTCACCATCAATTCCATTGACGAGCTGGCCACACTGCGAGACTTGTGCAGCTTTGTACACGTGGACCTGGGCCTATCCAAACCCATTGAAAACCCTGCGCAGCAGCATTCCCATGGCGGCCTGAAGCGTGCCAGGGTGATTGCCAAAATGTTCCCCGATCGCACGCTGATCACCTACGAGGACGTGTTTACATTTGAGGATGAAGTCGGTTCTGCCGAGAAGGTCTTCAGGGACTATGAGAACGTCATCGGCAACATCTACAAGGGAATAGAGGCAAGCGGCAATCTGGATATGGTGGCAGTCAGCAAAACGGTAACCAGGGTCGTGGGCAGTATCGTGCGCAATCCCGACGCCTGTATGTTGCTATCCGCCATTGGCAAGAAGGACAGCTACAGTTACTCACATGCATTATCTTCATCGGTATTGGCTGCCGCACTGGGACGCCAGATAGGGCTACCCGTTCATGATCTCAAAACCCTCGCGACCGGAGCCCTGCTTTGCGACATTGGCAAGCTGGATATTCCGTCAGCCATACTCAATAAGAGCGCACCGCTATCCGAGCAGGAGTGGCTGCTGGTAAAAGAGCATATCTCGCTGGGGATGAAAATTCTTGAAAATACCCCGGGTGTGTCAACGGAGGTCAAGTCAATCGTCGCCAACCATCACGAGCGATTTGATGGCAGAGGCTACCCAGCCGGACTCTCGGGTAAAGCCATCCCACCCCTGGCGAGAGTCGCAGGGCTGGTGGACAGCTACGACGCGATGATCAGCGATCGCAGCTATGCCAGCGGAGTCTCACCCGCCGACGCTATCTCCAAACTCTACACCATGCGGAACCTGGACTTTGAGGCAGAGTTGGTAGAGGAATTCATTCAGACGGTAGGGATCTATCCGGTTGGTTCCGTTGTCGAGCTCACCGATGGCAGAGTCGGTGTGGTGGTTACGGAGCACAGAAGACGGCGCCTGCGACCACGCATTCTCGTTCTTCTGAACAGTGAGAAAAGGCCGCTGCAAGAGCCCAGCTATGTCAACCTTCTGGAAGAGAATGAAGACCCGGCGGGAAGACCTCTGGAGATTCTGAAGGGCGTCGACCCGAGTGCCTACAATCTTCACCCTGAAGACCTGACCTTCTGAACATGCCCATTTCCCCTAACACAGACCTGCAACTGGGCATTCAACGCAAGAAGTTCAGGAAAGCGATTGTCACGGCAATTGCAGCCTGCCCCCCTGAGCGATCATTGGCGGTCGTCGTGGTAAAGATGCATGACATCCACAAGTTGAACCAGATCCACGGCTACGACAATGTAGACCAAACGATTCAGGCGGTAATTGATACGCTGCAGACCTCGCTTAAGCGAGGCACCGGTGTATGCCGACTGAGCAGCGCCATTGTAGGATTGATATTTGAAGATTTGCGTTTTCCACATCTTGTGCGCATAGGCCTGGAACGCATTCAGGAAATACTCGCCGAGCCTGTTGAGGCTGGCGCACGGGAAGATGCCATTCATTTACGCACCTCGGTAGCTGCCTCGTTATACCCGGCGGATTCTGACACTGCTGATGCGCTGTTATTGAACGCCGAGTGCGCCTTGCGCTCGACACGCCCAATCACTCGGCCACTATTGCTTTTTAGCGACGTACAGCAAAAAGATCAGATCGACACCTACCTGCTGGAAGCGGACCTTAGGTCGGCCCTTGCGGCAAAAGCACTCTCGGTACAGTATCAACCAAAGGTCAGTTTTAGCGATGGGGAAAATGCGGGCTTCGAAGCACTGGTGCGCTGGAATCATCCGACAGAGAGGGCAAATACCACCGGAATATGTTCGTCTCCATCGCAGAATCGGCGGGACTTGATAGGCGAAATGACCGAGTGGGTGATTCAGACTGCACTGCGTGAAACCAGCGATTTCACGGGCTGCAAGTCCCCAAGTGTATCAGTAAACGTTTCCGCCACAACGCTTTTCGACCCCTGCTTTCCATTTCGTCATCGACTCGGCGATATCCATGTGGAACAATGATTACAGCAGACTTACCCTGGAAATTACAGAAAGTCTCCTCATGGAGAATTTTGAGGATGCTGTCAGCTTACTGAATAACCTACGGCAGAAAGGTGTCGCCATCTCTATCGACGACTTCGGCACCGGGTATTCTTCACTGGCCTATTTCAAACGACTTCCCGTCGATGAAGTCAAAATCGATCGCAGCTTCGTCACCAACATGACCCAAAGTAACGAAGACCAGCGCCTGGTTGAGGCAATCATTGAACTCTCCCACAGGTTTGACCTTAAGGTGGTTGCCGAAGGCATAGAGGACGAACAGACCTATGACGCACTGAGGCCATGGGTTGTGACATCGCCCAAGGATATCTATATCTCCCGGGCAGTGGATGCAACAGCCTCCCGCTGTGGAACAGCAAGCCGCTGGAGTCGCAATACCACTGAGCCGAGTCAACCGCGCCACCTTGAGCGGGCGGTAAAACACCATCAATTCAGCGCAAAAAAGACTTTGCCGCACCCAGCAGCCCATCAAGCCCGCCGGCGGCATCCAAAAGGTTGCCACCGCTACTGGCCTTATCGACCATCTGCGGTAATACATCGGCAAGCCCATTGGCTGCGGCGGTCGAATCTGTACCCAGCCTGGAAGCAAAGTCGGCAACAGCATCTTCACCCAGCAAGCTCTGCAGGCTGCTCGCTGAAATGGGAGAGTTGCTGCCGTCGCCCAACCAGGACCCAACCACGCTGGCCAGGTCACCGCTGGAGGCGAGCTTGCTTGTCAATGCAGCCAGGTCGATATTGCCCTGACCATCACCAAGGAGGCTGGACAAGGCGCCAGAGACCGTATCCGCATCCACTTGCACGCCCAGTTTTTCGGAGAGCATTTGCGCGCCCATTTGTACTATATCCATAACGAACTCCTCTAGATTTGTAGGCCGAGGTAAGAAGCATAGACGAAGAGAGGAAAGTTGGCGCTTAATTTGAACGGCCAGTTGCCGCCCGAATCCCGGATACAAAAAAGCCTCTTGGATAAGAGGCTTTTCAGAAGTTGGTCGGTGTGAGAGGATTTGAACCTCCGACCCCTTCCTCCCGAAGGAAGTGCGCTACCAGGCTGCGCTACACACCGATAATTTCGAAGCGGGACACTATATCAAAAGTGATGCGGCTTACCAATGGGACGGACGCTTCAGTAGATGCCCGCCCAACGCGGTATCATCTGGCTGAACAGACTGAAACCGATGACCACAGCCATCAGTAAAAACAGCAGGCGAATGGGCCTGAACGGCTTGCGCTCCACGGAGTTGACCCCACGGGTAAGGAATTCGTCGACCTTCTGCTGGTCTTCCGGACGCAGGCTGTTCTGGTAGCTGCGGTCTTGCTCTGTTTGTGTTTCGGTCATGATAATACCCGGCCTCATGGTCCTGACCGTTGCTGATGACGACAACGGGCAGGCAAATTCTTCGATAGTCCCGCCCCGGCTAAAAAAAGGGGAGAACACTTGCGTATTCTCCCCCTGAAAGTAGGGATTGTCACCCCTTTCGAGGGGCAACATCCCAGCAGCAACTGTATCTAGATGGCGAAAAGCTCTTCCGGCATCTGCATCAGGCTTTCCGCCCCTGCGACCATGGTGGTCTTCAGCGACTCGGTACGTGGCAACAGACGTTCAAAATAGAACCGGGCGGTCATCAGCTTGGCCTCATAGAACGAGGTGTCGCCATCTGCTTCGGCAATCTTTTGCCTCGCGACAATGGCCATCTTCGCCCAGAAGTAAGCCAGTGTGATGTAACCGGAATACATCAGGTAATCTACCGCGGCAGAGCCGGCTTCGTCCGGGTTCTCCATGGCTGCTTCGCCAATCTGCATCGACACGGCCAGCCACTCGTCTTTCTTGGCCTTGAGCGTATCCAGGAACACCTTGTCTTCTTCGCCGGTGTTGGCTTCGCAGAGCTCATCAATCATGGCCGTGAATTGCAGCAGCAGTTTGCCGCCGGAGCCAATTACCTTGCGTCCGATCAGGTCCATGGCCTGAATGCCGGTCGTGCCCTCGTACAACATGGCGATACGGCAATCGCGAACGATCTGCTCCATACCCCATTCCTTGATGAAGCCGTGACCGCCGTATACTTGCACGCCGTGGTTGGCCGCTTCGAACCCGACTTCTGTCATAAAGGCTTTGGCGATAGGCGTCAGCAGGGACATCAAATCATCGGCTGCCTTGGCCTCTTCCTCGGTGCCTTTGTCGACGACGTCGCCCTGCATGGCGAGGAAATACAACATGGCCCGGCTACCCTCGGCAAAGGCCTTCTGGGTCAGCAGCATGCGACGCACGTCCGGGTGCACGATAATCGGGTCGGCGGGCCCATCGGGGTTTTTCGGGCCGGTGAGGCTGCGCATGGCAAGGCGCTCCTTGGCGTAAGCCAATGCACCCTGGAAGGATTGCTCCATGTGCGCCAAACCCTGTGCTGCGGTACCAACGCGAGCGGTGTTCATAAAGGTGAACATGCAATTAAGACCGCGGTTTTCCGGGCCAATCAGGTAGCCCTTGGCGCCATCAAAGTTGAGTACCGCCGTGGCGTTACCGTGAATACCCATCTTGTGTTCGATGGAAGCACAGTGCACGCCATTGCGCTCACCGAGACTGCCGTCTTCATTCACATTCACCTTGGGGACGATAAACAGGGAGATTCCCTTGGTGCCCTGGGGAGCATCCGGCAGGCGAGCCAGCACGATGTGCACGATGTTGTCGGTCATATCGTGTTCGCCGGCTGAAATAAAGATCTTCTGGCCAGTTATGGCATAGGAACCATCTGCCTGTGGCTCCGCCTTGGTGCGCAGCATGCCCAGGTCGGAACCGCAATGTGACTCGGTCAGGCACATGGTGCCTGTCCATTCGCCGGAAACGAGGCGGGTCAGATACTTTTCTTTCTGCTCTGGCGTGCCGTGCTCTTCAATGGTCTTGACGGCGCCGTGGGACAGTCCGGGGTACATCAACCAGGCCCAGTTCGCAGAACCGGCCATCTCGTTGATGATAATACCCAATGCGCTGGGCATGCCCTGTCCGCCGTATTCGACATCAGCACTCAGTGCGGGCCAGCCATTGTCTACATACTGTTGGTAAGCCTCCTTGAAGCCAGTGGGTGTGGTCACACCGTCTTCGCTCCAGGTACAGCCTTCTTCATCACCGGACTGGTTGATCGGAGAGAGCACGCCTTCGCTGAACTTGGCGCCCTCTTCCACGATCGCATCCATTAGGTCGGTAGTGGCCTCTTCATAGCCTGGCAGTGTCTGGAACAGCTTCTCCGCTTCCAGAACCTCGTTCATTACAAAACTGATATCGCGCAGGGGCGCCTTGTACTCTGGCATGACTCTTACCTCTTTGGATAGTTGGCTTCATTGATGATGGATGCCATCTTGCAGAAGCCATGTGTGCAGTGCTCACATTAGGACGTTTTCACCACTGAAGTCAAATACCTTTTCGCTTTAGCACCAGCAGGTATCAAGATTTCTGGTTATAAGTAGCCCTACGAAATTCGACCCGGAGCATTAATAGTGAGCACTTACTTTAACTGTAGAGGAGCTAAATCCAGCATTTCCGCTGCCAGCTCCTCATCCCAGGGGGACAAATGGGATACTTCACCCAGGCAAGGTGCCGATAGCATCCGTTGCAGGGTCTCGAAGTTTTCCTGGTAGCAGTTCATCGGTCCGGCAGGCTGATTGGCTACCCAGCCCGCGACGTGAAGTCCGTCGTGGCGTATCGCTTCAGCCGTCAGCAGCGCATGGTTGATGCACCCCAGGCGCATACCAACGACCAGAATCACCCGGACATCCAGTTGCACCGCCAGGTCCGCCAGCGTCTCGCGCGGGGATATTGGCACGCGCCAGCCCCCCGCTCCCTCAATCAATGTTAAGTCAGCACCGGCCAGCATCACCCCTCGGCACAAGCCGGCAAGTCGCGATGCCTGCATAGTCTTACCCGCCTGCGCGGCGGCAATATGCGGCGCAATGGCAGGTTCCAGGGCAACGGGATTGACCTGGCAATAATCGAGATCGACCGTCATCGCCGACATCAGCTGCAGGGCATCTTCATTCTGGCCGTGCTCGTCACAACCTGCGGCCACCGGTTTGACCGCCGCTGTCTCCAGGCCCTGCGCGGCGGCAGCACGCAATAAGGCACAGCTCACAGCCGTCTTGCCCACTTCCGTATCCGTGCCGGTGACAAAGAATGTCTTGCTCATGATTTCTCCAGACTGCCAAAAAAGACTTCGTAACTGGCTGGTAATAAACCGTCCTCGCGCCAGGCCTCATAGGCCTGCACCATGCCCTGCAGGGCCCGGCGGCCGGTGAGCCCGGTGGGACGCTGGCGGTTCACATTGTGTGCCCCCAATGTTTTCAACTCATTCAGCAGTTCGCCCACCCGACGATACTGCATGCGATAGGGCCGGGCTTTTAACGAGAAGGATATCTGGGGAAACCGGGATGCCGTCTCCCGCAGCACTTCTGCAGGTAAAAAACTGTTCACATGCTGGTGCTGATCCACCGCGCCCCAGGCTGTGCGTAATTCCCTGAGCGTGCCCGGCCCCAGCGAGGTAAATACGCAGCGGCCTCCCGGGCGCAGCACCCGGACCAGTTCGGCAAACAGCAGTTCAGGGCGCTGGCACCACTGCACGGCCAGGCTACTGAAAACCAGGTCGACCGAAGAAGCCGCCAGGGGTAAGGCCTCGGCATCGGCCACCAGCCAATGATGTGCATCCGGGTAAGCATCGCGCGAAAACCGGACCATGCCCTCGGCGAGGTCCAGGCCGTAATAGGTCGACCCCGGGAAACGCGCTTGCAGGACGCGGGAAAAATACCCCGTGCCACTACCCAGGTCGAGTATGTGCTCGGGCTCCCCTTGCACGGTCGTCCAGGTGGCCTAACAGCGCCGCGCCGACATCTCGCTGCAATTGCGCCACAGAGTCGTAATCCTGCGCCGCGCGGCTAAAGGAAAGAGCCACATCTTTCTTGGCCAGGGACTGTTCTGCGCACAGCTGCTCACTGGACAACAGACCCTGCGCCTTGAGAAAGGTAAAGCTGTGCGCGGCTATCTGGTCCGCCGCCTCCAGCGGCGCCAGGTGCGTGCAGCCCTCCAGCACCGCTACCTCGGCAGCAGGGCAGTCGGTGAGCAGGTTCGCCAGTTCCGGCTTCAGGTCGTCTGGCACCAGGGCATCGTGACTTCCCAGCAGGTGTAACTGCGGCTGCGAGAGTGATCGGCAGGGTTCACGCAAGTCGAGCTCGGCCAGCCATTGAAGGCCTGGCAGCAATTCGCTGCCGCCCTCTGCGGACCGCTGCGACTGCATGCTACGCAGCATTTCCCGCGGCCGGGACGCGCCGGCAACCTGCAGACTATCGAACCGGCGCAGTGCCTTGCCGGGGTCAGTACCGGCGGACTGCCGGAACTGGTGCAGAAGCTCGGCCCTCATACCCGGCCAGGCGTCTGTCGCAACAAAGCGCGGGTTAGTGCACACAGTGATCAGGGCAGCAACACGGTGGGGCGACCGCTGCGCCAGGCTGATCGCCAGCTGACCCCCCAGTGACCAACCGATGTAGACCGCCTGTGCGGGCGCGCAGGACAGCATCGCGTCGAGCACACCGTCCAGTTCGGTGCCACAATCCGCCACACCGGGGGCCAGCCCGGGAATATCGACCAGGGTGACATTGGCCCAGGGCCGCAGCAGGACCAGCAGCGGTCGCCAGATTTCGCGGCTACAACCCCAGCCGTGCAACAACACCACGTCCTGCAAGGGCCGGTCGGTTGCAGGCAGGTACTCCGGCTGCACGCTCAGCGGCATTGGCAGCGACCCAGCTCGTCCAGCAGGTCATCAACCTGCTGCTCACTGTGGGCAGCGCTGAGGGTGATACGCAAACGCGAGGTGCCCGCCGGTACGGTTGGCGGCCTGATAGCCCCGATCAGCAACCCTCGCTCACGTAGCAGGCGACTCAGTTCGACCGCCGTGGCGGCATCACCGCACGACAGCGGCTGGATCGCGCTCCGGGAGGGCATCAGCGCCAGGCCCAGTTCCGCCGCGCCGCGACGGAAGCGCGCGATCAACTGCTGCAAGTGCTCTCGCCGCCATGACTCCTCTCGCAATAACTGCACTGCGGTCAGTGCCGCCGCCGCTACTGCTGGCGGCATGGCCGTTGTGTAAATATAGTTGCGCGCCTGCTGGATCAACCCTTCTATCAACAGTTCATCACCAGCAACAAACGCACCGGCGCTACCCAGTGCCTTGCCCAGCGTTGCCATCAATACCGGGACATCACTGCTATCGAGGCCGGCAGCCTGCAGGCTACCGGCGCCGTGGTCGCCCAGCACGCCAATGCCGTGGGCATCGTCTACCATCAGCCAGGCCTGTTCACGACGGCACAGTGCCGCCAGCTCAGGCAGGGGTGCGGTGTCGCCGTCCATGCTGAACACGCCATCCACCACCACCAGTTTGGGGCCCTCGGCGGCGCATAATCGACGCTCAAGGTCTGCAACATCATTGTGGGCAAAGCGACGGAAGCGCGCACCGCTATGCAAGCCACCGTCCAGTAAAGACGCGTGATTGAGGCGGTCCTGAAAGACATGGTCGCCCGGCTGCAAAAGCGTGGTAAGGGTGCCAGTATTGGCAGCAAACCCGGAGGAAAACAACAGTGCACGCGGGCGGCCGGTCAATTCCGCCAGGGCTTCCTCCAGGTCACGATGGGGCTGACTGTGGCCACACACCAGGTGGGATGCACCGCTTCCCACGCCATAGGCTTGCGCTGCACGCTGAAAGCTTTCAATCACTTTCGGGTGGGCAGCCAGACCGAGGTAGTCGTTGCTACAGAAGTTGATGTAGGTGTTGCCGTCGATCCGCACAAGCGGACCCTGGGGAGACTCCAGCGTCAGCCGCTGGCGATACAGACCCTGCTGTCGACGCTCTGCCAGTGCAGCGCCAAGTCGCTGTTCGAAACCGGCCACGTCACGGCTCAGGCGTGAGTTGCCGTCGCGTCGTAAAAGCGGGGATTGGGATCCTGTGGGGCCTGTTCGAGCTCAAGGGCCTCGGTATTGATGCCCAGGCGGCCGAACAGGGCCATATCTGAATTCGCCCGCGGGTTCGGCGTGGTCAGCAGCTTCTCGCCATAAAATATCGAGTTGGCCCCGGCAAAATAAGCCAGTGCATGCATCTGCTCGTTCATCTCTTCGCGTCCGGCGGACAGGCGCACGTGAGAGGCAGGCATCATGATGCGGGCCACGGCGATGGTGCGAATGAACTCAAACGGGTCCAGGTCTTCCTCGTTCTCCAGCGGCGTGCCCTGCACACGAACCAGCATGTTGATAGGCACACTTTCCGGATGCTGACCCAGATTGGCCAGTTGCTGCAGCATACCTGCACGGTCGGTCTGCTGCTCGCCCATACCCACGATGCCACCGCTGCAGATCTTCATACCGGACTTGCGCACATGGTCCAG
Source organism: uncultured Gammaproteobacteria bacterium (assembly GCA_963845135.1). Taxonomy (GTDB): domain Bacteria; phylum Pseudomonadota; class Gammaproteobacteria; order Pseudomonadales; family Halieaceae; genus Halioglobus. Next base: position 75,607 of record CAWJQW010000020.1, read on the forward strand.
GGTATCCAGCCGGTCCTGGTATGTGCGGGTAGTAATCACATCGCCATAAAACTCGGGCGAGGTGTCCAGGTTATGGTTGTAGTAATCCAGGCCAGCCTCGGCGAGCTCCTTTGCCTGTTCGTCGGTGAGCATACCCAGCGTCATGCAGGTTTCCAGGCCCAGCTCGCGCACACCCTTGACCATGGCGACCACGTGAGGCATGTCACGGGGCTTGGGGCTGCGCCAGGCGGCGCCCATGCAGAAACGGGTAGACCCGGCAGCACCTGGCGGCCTTCGCCTGCTCCAGCACCTTCTCGACTTCCATCAGTTTTTCCACTTCCAGGCCCGTGTCGTAGCGCGTGCTCTGGGGGCAGTAAGCGCAGTCTTCGGGACAGGCGCCGGTTTTGATGGAAAGTAATGTGCTCACCTGCACCTGGTTCGGGTCAAAATAGGTTCGGTGCAAACTGTGCGCCCGAAACAGCAGGTCATTGAATGGCAGGGCGAAAAGGGTCTCCACCTCCTCACGCGTCCAGTCATGACGAATGTCCGCTGAAGCGGACGAAGAAGGAGTGGCGGTCGCTGTTTGCATGGTGAACCTGGTAAACGTGATCTTAGGAGTCAGCAATGATACGCCCCGGCCCTGCACTGTCAACCAGCCGACTTCATCATGGTTAACAAGTTTACAGCCACCTTGCTGGAGGGTCTCTTCCCCAACTATTGCGCGCTCTGTCAATTGCCCTGCACCGGTGCGCTACCCCTGTGTGATGACTGCCGCCTGGAGTTGCCGGCAAACGCTTTTGCATGCAAACGCTGCGCACTGCCGCTGGCGACCAGGACTTCCGGAATCTGCGGCGCCTGCCTGCGCCAACCGCCAGCCTTCGACCGGGCGGTCGCGCCCTGGCTCTACGGGGAGTACCTGGCGTATCTGCTGCATAGATGGAAATTTCAGGGTGATCGGCGCCTCACGCCACTGCTCGCTGATCTCTGGAAGCAAGAAGTAACAGCCCCACCTGAGGTGGAGGTAATTGCCCCAGTGCCACTGCACTGGATGCGCCAATGGCGGCGAGGCTATAACCAGTCAGAACTGCTGGCCCGGGCGCTGCAGCGCCAGTGGCCGCACCTTGCGGTTGACAGCTCACTGCTGCGACGCAACCGGCGGACAAGAGCACAATCGGGGATGAACGCAAGGCAGCGGTCGCGCAACCTGCGTGAAGCCTTTACTGCTAGCAGCAGCTGTGCCAACCTCCGCGTGGCCGTGGTGGACGACATACTGACCACCGGCGCCACCGCCGGCGAAGTCGCCAGGACACTCAAGCGCGCAGGGGCAGCACACGTCGAAATATGGTGTCTGGCCCGCACCCCTTCACCGGGAGATTAAGTCCAGCCATGCAACGCCTCATCACTTTGCTGGTGATTTTATTCAGCCTGCCGGCAACCGGCGCTGAACCGCTGCGTATCGCCGTGGCGGCCAACTTTCGCAGCACCCTGGACACCATAAACACCCGGTACACCCAGCGCACGGGTCAACGCATTCTGCTCTCGAGTGCATCCAGTGGCGCACTGGCCACCCAGATCATGCACGGCGCACCGTTCGACCTGTTCCTCAGCGCCGATCGGGCAGCGCCGGACGCGCTGGTGCAAAACGGCAAAGCCATGCGAGCACGGTGCTATGCCCGCGGCAGCCTGGTGCTGCTTGGGGGAAATCTCAAGTCCCTTTCCACGCCAGGGCCAAGCCTGGCTATTGGCAACCCCGCAACCGCGCCCTATGGTCGGGCGGCAATGGCAGTGCTGGCGCGTCCGGAGTATGACGTCGAGCGCACTTTGGTGCGCGGAACCAATGTTCTGCAGGCCTATCAGTTCTGGCTCGCGGGCGCTGTGGACCTGGCACTGGTCGCCCGGGCCCTGGCACCGGATGGCGTGCCGGTACCCGCAGCCTGGCACCCGCCACTGGAACAACACCTGGTGTTGCTGCGCGACTCACCCGCAGCGCGCGCCTACCTGCAGTGGCTGGGAAGTGATACCGTGCGCCAGATGATCAAAGACGCCGGCTATTTAACGTGTTCCTGAGCCCCTCAGAAGTGGACGTTATCGTGCTCACCGCCGCCCTGGCAGGCACGACAACACTGATACTACTGCTTCTGGGCACCCCACTGGCCTGGTGGCTGGCTACCCGACGCAGCAATGCCTCTGCGCTTGTTGAGTCGCTGGTGGCACTGCCGCTGGTCCTCCCGCCCACTGTGCTGGGCTTTTACCTGCTGCTGGCACTGGCGCCAGACTCACCGCTGGGCGAGCTGTGGCAACAGCTTACCGGCAGCCGACTGGCATTCAGTTTCAGCGCGCTGGTGATCGGCTCGGTGATTTATTCACTGCCCTTTGTGGTGCAACCCCTGCAGTCTGCCTTCCAGAATCTGCCGGGGGGCATGCTGCAGGCGGCCGCAACACTGGGTGCCAACCCCTGGGACCAGTTTCGCAGTGTGGTATTGCCCATGACCCGGCGCAGTTTTGTGGCGGCGGCCAGCCTGGGTTTTGCCCATACGGTGGGTGAGTTCGGCGTGATACTGATGATTGGCGGCAATATACCGGGCGAGACACAGGTGCTGTCCATCGCGTTATATGACCGGGTTGAAACACTGCAGTTTGACGAGGCCCACCGCCTGGCAATCGGCCTGGTGGTGTTCTCCCTTGGCCTGTTGTTCCTTATTTACCGCAATAACGGGCCAGCGGCCTGGCGGGTGCGCGCATGAGCCTGGAATTAGCCCTGCGCTGCAGCGGCGAAAGCGAGTTCCAGCTGGACCTGGCCTGTGGTATCCCGGACCAGGGCGTGACCGCGCTGTGCGGACCCAGCGGTAGTGGCAAAAGCACCCTGCTGGACTGCATTGCCGGACTGCGCCGAGCCAGAACAGGGCAGCCATATTCGTTTTCGCGACCAGGACTGGTTCTCCGCCGGCCAATGCTCTCCGGCCTGGCAACGGCGCATCGGCTACGTATTTCAGGATGCCCGTCTGTTCCCGCACCTGACCGTGGCCGGCAATCTCGACTTCGCGAGCCGGCGCGCACAGGGGAGCGACCCACTGGAGCGGGCGCAATTAATAGAGATACTCAGGCTGGGCGATCTGTTGCAGCAAAAGCCGGACACGCTATCTGCCGGGCAAAGACAGCGCGCCGCTATCGGTCGAGCCCTGTGCAGCGCCCCACAGTTACTGCTGCTCGACGAACCCCTGGCGAACCTGGATCACCAGGCCAGCAAAGAGTGCCTTGCCCTGTTGCAGGAGCTGGCCCAACAACTGGACCTGCCCATGCTTTACGTCAGTCATGACATTGAGGAGGTGAGCCAATTGGCCGACCATTTGCTCCTGCTGGAAGACGGGAGGCTGAAGGAACAGGGCTCCCTGCTGGCGTTGTCCTCCCGCCTGGACACACGACTGGCTCATGAGGAGCAGGCCGCGGCGATCCTGCTTGGCACCATCACGGCGCAAGACGAAGCGTTTGCGCTGACCGAGATGTCCGTGGAGGAACAAACGCTGCAGGTAAATCGGCTGGCACTCCCTGTGGGCACGCAGCGCCGCCTGCGCATACCGGCCAGGGACGTTTCCATCTGCCTTGAGCAGCCACCACAAACCAGCATCCTCAACATTCTTCCCGTCACCATTGCCGAGATCGAGGCCTCTGATGGCGCCCGGCTATTGTTGCGTCTGGCCCTTGGCGAACAGTATCTACTCGCTCGCATCACCCGTAAGTCTGCAGAGCGCCTCGGACTGACCGTGGGCGACCGGGTGTTCGCACAAATCAAGAGCGTCGCGCTGCTCTCGGAGGCCGGAGACACAATATGAACGAGCACCCCTATGACCGGCTCACCCCCGACGCCGTCATCGACGCGGTTGAATCCACCGGGCGACTCTCCGATGCCCGCCTGCTGGCCCTCAACAGCTACGAGAATCGCGTCTACCAGGTAGGCATTGAAGACGCTGCCCCGCTGATCGCCAAGTTCTATCGCCCCCAGCGCTGGAGCCGTGAACAGATTCTTGAAGAGCATAGCTTCAGCCTGGAACTGCAGGATGCGGAGATATCGGTAGTCGCGCCGATGGTCGACGACAACGGCACCAGCCTGCACTCGTATCAGGACTTCCAGTTTGCGCTGTTCATTCGCCGCGGTGGCTACCCGCCAGAGTTGGACAATATGGATAACCTGCTGGTGCTGGGCCGCACCCTTGGGCGCATACATGGTGCCGGTAAAGCTAAAAAGTTTGCCCATCGCCAGCGCATCTGCATACAACGGATGCTGGCGGAGAACCGGGAGTTCCTGCTGCAGGACTTCATCCCTCGCGAGCTGCGCCCGGCCTATGAGTCGCTCACGCTTGACCTGCTACACGCGGTTGAGCAGCAGTACCAGCCCCAGCCTGAAGACGAGATTCGCGTTCACGGTGACTGTCATGTGGGCAATATTCTCTGGCGCGATGACGTCGCCCACTTCGTCGACCTGGACGACTGTGTGATGGCGCCGGCCATTCAGGACTTGTGGATGTTTCTCAACGGTGAACGCCACGAGCGCGAGTTGCAACTGAGCGAGCTGATTGAGGGCTACTCGGAGTTCTGCGATTTTGACGCGGCACAGCTACGCTGGATTGAACCGCTGCGTACGCTGAGGCTGGTCAATTATGCGGCCTGGGTGGCCAGACGCTGGGAGGACCCGGCCTTTCCCAAGGCGTTCACCTGGTTCAATACGGAGCGCTACTGGGCGGAGCACGTTCTTGAATTGCGGGAGCAGTTGGCGGCGTTACAGGAAGAGCCGTTGCGGCTGCTCTGAATTTAACTTCGCCGAATTCTACCCGTTTGGTGTTTTCATATGACTAGCCACCGAGCCCTGCGCATGGCAGCACCCCCTTTGTGGACCGCAAAAGCGCGCCGTCCATGGCCGCTTGACTCCGGGCATCCATGCCCTCCGACATCCCCAAAGGGGGTGCTGCCATCCACATGCCTCTAAGCTGAAAAATGAGCATCGCAGTTCTCACAGATTTTGAAACACTGGTCTGGGGCAAGCACGGAAACAGAGGTGTGTGAGCGGGAATAGCGTCTTCCGGGGACGTCCGAGCACAGGGACGTGCGAGGCCGAGCTGCCATGGATGGCGCCTTTTGCGTTCCCCGGAAGACGCTATTCCCGGTCGCGCGACTCGGCGAACATAGAACAACCAAACTCGCACTAAAGATCAAAAATCTTCCCAGGATTCATAATCCCCAGAGGATCAAACGCCAGCTTGATCTGCTTCATGATGTCGATCTCCAGAGGCGAGCGCGAATATTGCAGGTAGTCCTTTTTCAGCAACCCAACCCCGTGCTCCGCCGAGACCGAACCACCATAACGCTGGACAATTTCAAACACCCACTTTGATACCTCGGCGCACTGCTCGCGGAAGGTGTCCACGGGAAGGGCGTCGGGCTTGAGAATATTGAGGTGAACGTTACCGTCACCAATGTGGCCAAACCAGATGATTTCGAAATCCGGGTAGTGGCTGTTCACCACTGCTTCCACCTCACCGAGAAAATCAGGCACCCTGGAAATGATCGTGGAAATATCGTTTTTATAGGGCGTCCACGGTGTAATGGTCTCGGAAATATCTTCGCGCAGGCGCCATAAATTCTCTGCCTGGGCGACACTCTGGCTCACCGTGCCATCCTCGACCCAGCCCTGCTCCACGCAGTGCTCGAACAGGGCCATGGCCCTGTCCAGGGCGCCCTCATCCGCTTGCTCAAACTCCAGCAGCGCATAGTATTCGCTGATCGTTTCAAAGGGACGCTGCAAGTCCTGGTGCGCGACCACCTTGCGCAAGGCCAACTCGGAGAAGAACTCAAAAGCAGACAGCGGCATCTCGCCCTGAAATGCGGCGAGGACTTTCATTACCGCGCGCATATCGGGAACGCCCAGCACCATCACCGCCAGGTCCCCGGGCGGCCTGTCCAGCTGCATGGTGGCCTCCACCACAATTCCCAGCGTACCCTCGGCGCCTATCACCAGGTGGCGCAGATCGTAACCGGCATTGTTCTTGATCAGGCCCCGGTTGAGATCCAGCAACTCGCCAGTGCCGGTAACCAGTTTCAAACCCGCCACCCAGTCACGCGTCATCCCGTGGCGAATCACCTTGATGCCGCCGGCATTGGTGGATATGTTGCCGCCGATCTGGCTGGACCCGGCCGACGCGAAATCCACGGGATAGTAGAGGCCATGTTCTTCGGCAAACCGCTGCAACTGTTCGGTCACCACACCGGCGCCACAGCGCACAGTGCGGTCTACCGGATTGAAGTCTTCGATGTGGTTCATGCGATCAAGGGCGATGACCAGCTCGCCGTTGATGGCCACGCTGCCGGCGCTCAGGCCGGTGCGCCCACCGGAGGGAACCAGGGCGAGCTGATGCTCAACCGCCAGCCGCACAATTGCCTGCACCTCATCAATACTGCCAGGTAACACCGCAGCACAGGGCGCGGGCTGGTGAAACCGCGTCCAGTCCTGCCCGTAATGTTGTAGATTTTCCGCGTCGGTAAAAACCCGGGACTCGCCCACAATGGCCTGCAGGGCGGTGAGGATTTTGCTGTCGAACTGGGCCACGGGGTGCTTCCTCCGGTATTTTTCACAGGCGGCAGATTCGGGGGGCGCGTATGTTACCATACGCGCCTTTTTTCAGGCCCCGATTCTTCGCAAGGCCTTCTATCACACAGGATTTAACGGCCATGGCCCCAAAGTCTCTGCCCAAGGACAAGATTAAATTCCTGCTGCTGGAGGGCGTCCATCCCTCCGCCGTTGAAGCACTGCAGCGGGATGGTTATTCCAATATCGAACAACACAAGAAGGCACTGCCCACGGAGGAGTTGAAGCAGGCCATCGCCAGCGCGCACTTTGTTGGCATCCGCTCACGCACCCAGCTGACCGAGGACGTGTTAACAGCAGCCAAAAAGCTGGTCGCCGTCGGGTGTTTTTGTATCGGTACCAACCAGGTCGACCTGAAAGCCGCAACGCATCGCGGCATTGCCGTATTCAATGCGCCCTTCTCCAACACTCGCAGTGTGGCTGAGCTGGTTCTCGCCGAGGCGATCCTGCTGCTCAGAGGCGTTGCAGAAAAAAATGCGGCGGCTCATCGCGGCGAATGGCAGAAGTCAGCCGTCAACGCCTTTGAGATCCGCGGGAAAAAGCTGGGTATCATCGGCTACGGCAATATCGGTATGCAGCTTGGCGTGATTGCCGAGGGACTGGGTATGCAGGTGCAGTTCTACGACGTGGTCAATAAATTACCGCTGGGCAATGCCAGGCAGGTTCCCAGCCTCAGTCACCTGCTGGCCACCTCAGATGTGGTCAGCCTGCATGTGCCCGAAACCGGCTCAACCCAGAACATGATCGGGGCGGCGGAGCTGGCGCAAATGCAGCAGGGCGCCATTTTAATCAACGCCTCGCGGGGTACGGTTGTGGATATCGATGCCCTGGCCGCTGCGCTGGGTTCGCAAAAACTGGGCGGCGCCGGCATCGATGTGTTCCCGGTGGAACCACGCTCCAACGAGGACGAGTTCATCTCCCCCCTGCGCCAGTATGACAATACTTTCCTGACCCCGCACATCGGCGGCAGCACGGTTGAGGCCCAGGAAAATATTGGTATGGAGGTCGCCGAAAAACTCGCCAAGTACTCTGATAACGGCACCACCACGTCCTCCGTCAACTTCCCGGAGGTGGCCCTGCCGGAGCATGCTGGCAGTCACCGGCTGTTGCATATCCACCACAATGTGCCCGGCATTATGAGCGCGATCAACAACGTGTTCTCGCAGACGGGGGTCAACGTTTCTGCCCAGTACCTGCAAACCAACGACGCCATCGGTTACGTGGTGATCGATGTGGACGCGGAGTACAGCGACGTGGCCCTGGCAAAGCTTGCCGCCATTGAGGGCACCATCCGCTCGCGTGTGCTTTTCTAGCTTGGCCTCTGCGGGGGTGGCCACAGGCCATCTCCGGGTGGCATGATCCTCTGGTGACTCAAGACAAAGATCAATTCATCGCCCAGCTGGTTGCCGAGCACGGTTTGCTGCTGGAGCGATATCTCGCGCGCAAATTGGATAGCCCGGAAGATGCGGCGGAGTTGGCCCAGGAGGCCTACATTCGCCTGCATCGCCTGGAGCAGCCGGAAAACCTCGACAATGCTCGCGCTTTCCTCTTCCAGGTAGCCACCAACCTGGCGGTGGACCAGTTGCGCCGCCGCCAGCTGCACTTTCGCTTCCTGAAGTCAGAAAAGAGCCAATCGGTGGACGGGGAGCCAACGGATCTCAATGCAGCGGGTGCATCGCCGGAGCAGATACTGGGGGCCCGGGAAAAGCTTGCCACCATTAACAGCGCGCTGGAGGAGCTCCCGTTCAAGGCAAAACAGGCCTTTCTTCTGCACCGCCAGAACGGCATGCCCTACAGCGCTATCGCTGAGCAAATGCAGGTCTCGGTCTCCAGTGTTGAGAAGTACATTCTGCAGGCACTGCGACATTGTAGAAAACGCTTGTCTGCGGAAGACAAGCCGGAACAATGAGCGTATACATTTAAGCAACAATTAATACATTGAGTATTGAGGAAACCGACAGCCCAATCGTTCCACTCAAACAACAACTATACTTTGGGCATACGGCCCAACAGATTATAAGGATAAGCACGCAGGGAAGCGGCAACACGCAAGATGAAGCAGCAAGATCAACAACATACAGAGCAGACATTTGACGCGGCCCTCGGCTGGATTGCGCGCCTGCGCGATGATTCCGCCTGCGACGAGGACCGGCAGGCCTTTGCGCTCTGGCTGGGGGAAGACAACTCCCACCAACGCGCCATGGACGAAGCCCTGGACCTCTGGGATGACCTGGGCGTTGTGCGGTGCCTGACCGCTGCCCGGGAATCGGCTACTGCAGCCAACCAGTCCCGCTGGCTACCCACAGCGATGGCGATCGCCGCGAGCCTCGTCCTTGCCATCCTGCTATGGCCGCAGATGGCTACCGACCCTGTCAGCACCCAATACCAGACTGCCATGGGAGAGCGCCGTGATATTCAGCTTCCCGACGGTTCGCGCGCGCTGCTCAACACCAACTCCTCGCTCACGGTGATCTACACCGGGGAACAACGACATATCGACCTGCAGCGGGGTGAAGCCTGGTTCAAGGTCGAGTCTGACGTCAACCGCCCCTTCCACGTAGACGCAGGCGAAGCACGCGTCACCGCGCTGGGCACAGCGTTCAATGTTTATCGCGACGACAGCAGCACCAATATTACGGTGACCGAGGGCGTGGTGCGGGTTACAGAGCTGGGCGAAACCGGCGCCGAGGGTTGCCGCGGTCGAAGTCTTGCGGGAAAACCAACAGCTCGTTGCTAGCCGCAGTGGCTGGGAAGCTCAGCGTACCTGACCTTGAGCAGCAAATGGCCTGGCGACAGGGCCAGCTGGTGGCACGGGAAATGCCGCTGCCAGAGCTGATCATGCAACTACAACGCTACTATGACACCGATATTCTGCTCGCTGATCCGGACCTGGCGGCCCTCACCGTTTCCGGCGTCTTCAACCTCGATCAACCAGAGGCCACCCTGCGCGCCCTCGCGCTCAGCCTTGACCTGAAAACCGAAGCGCTAGGCGCCAGCACGGTGCAGTTGCTCAAAGCAGATCAGTAGGCTATAAAGGAGGCGAAGTGGAACTCTTGCTGGTAAGTTTCCTCGCTGGCGTCGTTCCGATTTTTCTTTCTTTTCAATAGGTTGCGGTACTGCCGCAGTCGGATTACCCATGCTAACCGCCGCTGCGAGAGGTCCGGAAACTGCCCCGGGAGTGCTTCCTTTATGGCAGCGCTCCCTGCTCGCGGTTGCTCTAACGCTTAGCCTTGCCCAACCCGCTGGCGCAGATACGCCGCAATCTACCGTTCACTACACCATTGAAGCACCCCAGCTGTCGGCGGCGCTGATCCAGCTGAGCCAGCAGAGCGGTATATCGATAGTCTTTTCTGACCAGGTCGTGCGCGACCTGCCCGCGCCTAAGGTGATGGGCACCGTAAAAACATCCGAAGCGCTGGACGCATTGCTGTTTGGCACCAATCTCGGCTGGGAGATGGTTGATGACAATGTGATTGCTATTTTCGCCCTGCGCTGCGGCGGCACGAGGGCCTGCCTGAGCCCAGGCGAGATACTGGCAAAATACCCCATCTATGTGCCCGGATTAGAAGAAACCTATGTCTATGGGACGCAGGTTACCGGCTCGCGAATTCGGCGCGCCGGTTACACCGGTGGTGCGCCGGTAGACATCCTCTCTTCGCCAGATATCGAGCTCAGCGGCGCGCAAACATTAGGTGAGCTGCTCAAGTTTGTACCTGCTGTTTCCGGTAACGCGATCAGCACCGCAATCTCCAATGGCGGCGACGGCACGGCAACCGTTACCTTGCGCGGCCTCCCGGCCAGCAATACGCTGGTACTAATCAATGGTCGCCGCGTCGCCAATGACGGCCTGGCGGGTGATTCGGTCGACCTTAACAGCATCCCGCCCGCAGCGGTCGAGCGAATTGAAATACTCAAGGACGGTGCCTCCGCCATCTATGGTTCCGATGCCATTGCCGGGGTGGTCAACGTCATCATGAAGCGCGACTTTCACGGCCTTCTCGCCGAGACGTTCTATGGCCAGGCAGAGCAGGGCGACCTGGAGACCACGACCCATACACTGCAGTACGGCACAGGGCTACCCGAGGGCTCATTCTTCATCAGCGCCTCTTTTTACAATCAGGAACCTATATACAGCCGCGATCGCGCGGTGTCCGCCAGCGCCGACACCCGGCAACTCGGGGGCTCCGACCAGCGCTCCAGCGCGACCCCGAATGCGCGGTTGACGATCCCCGGCGGGGAGACACTGATCGCCGAGGGTTCCGGTTACCGCCCCGCCACATCCGAAGACCTTTTCAATTATCAGGCCCTGACCACTGCCGTGGTTCCCCTGGAGCGGACCAGTCTATACAGCAATGCCAGTTACGACTTTAACGAGAGTGTCACGGGCTTTATCGAACTCAGCTACCTGGAGACCGACGCCAGGGCGACCCTGGCACCAACGCCAGTGTTCACCGCGTTCGAACAGACACCCCTGACCGTGTCGGCGGACAATCCCTACAATCCATTCGGGGTCGATATTATGGACGTGCGCAGGCGCCTGGTTGAGTTCCCGCAGCGCCAACAACGCAACGAGTCGGAGGTTGCCCGATTTAGCGCCGTGGTGGAGGGCCTGTTTGCTGACTGGAACTGGGACATGGGCTATAACTGGAGTCGCAGCGAGGCTACGGAAGTGACCAGCGGCATCGTCAACGCAGACCTGCTGGGTCGCGCCCTCGGGCCCGCCAACGACTGCCAGGGGGCCGCCAGTGACGGCTGCGTGCCAGTCAACCTGCTCGGGCCAGCAGGGACGATCAGGCCGGATCAGGTCGACTATATAAGAGCGACGGGAGAAGTAAGTGGTTACTCCAAGCTCTACGGCGGGCGCGCTGAACTTCTCCCGCGGCATCGCTGGTTTACCGGCGGGGAAAAGTGACCTTGCCTTCGGCCTCGAATACCGCCGGGAAGCCACCAGTAAACGCCCCTCCGCCCTGCTGGCCTCCACCAGCACCATCGGCGCCACCAACTTCGAAGCCACCAGTGGGGAACGGGATATTGTTGAGTGGTATCTGGAGTCGATTGTGCCCCTGTGGAAGAGTGATGATGGGCTGCGCAGCCTGGATGTGGAAATGGCGCTGCGCTGGTCCGACTACAGTGACTTTGGCACCACCACCAACCCGAAGGTGGCCCTGCGCTGGCAATTCACGCCATCCCTCCTGCTGCGCTGGAACTATGCGCAGGGCTTTCGCGCCCCCAGCCTGAATGAACTGTACGAGGGCAATACGGAGGACCAGGCATTCATTGACGATCCCTGCACGCAAGAGCGTTATGTGGGTGTATTGCCAGGCTGCCAGCAACAGGCCGACCCGACTCGCAATCAGTTCCTGGTAGTCAAGGGTGGCAACCAGAATTTACAGCCGGAAACCTCAGACAGCTACAGCCTGGGCCTGAAGTGGACGCCCAGACATATTGCCGGCCTCGCCCTGTCCATGGATTACTTCTCGGTAGAGCAGGAGGACGTGATCTCCTCCAGCTCGCAATTCATCGTCAACCAGAATGCTTTTTCCGGCTCATTTGGCGACCGCGTAGACCGTGACGACATGGGCAACCTGACTCTGGTGGCTGCCAATAACGTAAATATCGGCGAGCGCCGTGTCAAAGGTATGGACTTCGCGCTTGCCTGGCAACTGCCCCGGCAGCGCTGGGGCCAGCTGACCCTGACAGGCGGTGCCAGCTGGACCTGGGAATACCTCGCCAGGCTGGATAGCTCCGCCCCTGAGCTCGACCTCGCGGGTACCTTCCGCGATGAAGCCTCGGAGGGCCTGGGCGGGATCCCGGAGTGGAAGTCTCAATTGGCCCTGCGCTGGCAACGCGATCGCTGGACGGGAAACTACCAGTTGCACTACATCGGCGAAATGGAGGAAGTCGTACCCGGAACCCAGCGCACGCGCGACATCGATGCATGGGCCGTGCACGACCTGCAGCTAAGCTATACGTTCAACGTGCTCAACGGCCTGCGCCTGACCCTTGGCATCGACAACCTTCTCGATGAGGAGGCGCCTTTGGCCGCCTCGGCATTTAACGATAACATCGACGGCCGGAGCCACGAGCTCAAGGGACGCTTCTGGTACACACGGCTGAGCCAGCGAATTTGATGACTTGCAAGGACACGACCATGTTTCGATCCATTTGCGGCGGCTTTTATCCTTATCTGCGCGACCACAGTTTCTGCCGAGGAGGCAGGAAAATTCCCCGGAATCGAAGGGCTGATGAGCGCCGAGGAATACCGGGAGGCCGGGATCGACAAACTGGACGAGGCCGAACGCCGCGCCCTGGACCAGTGGCTTATTCGCTATACGGCCTGGCAGGCACCCGCCATCCTGGACTCTGTCGAAGAAGTGAAAGAGGTAGAAAGGGCATTTGAGCTCAATGCCAGCATCAAGCAGCCCTTCAAGGGTTGGTCAGACAGCACCTATTTTTACCTCGAAAATGGCCAGGTCTGGCAGCAGCGTATCTCCGGGCGCTACTACTACAGCGGCGAAGATACTTCGATTCAAATACGCAAAAATGCCCTGGGTTTTCACGTCATGGAACTCAAGGCCACCGGCAAGACCGTGGGCGTCAAGCGCATCAAGTAGCAACAGTTGCATCAAATTCAGCGACTTAGGGCCTAAAGTTAAAAAAAATCTTCGGTACTTTTGCAAAGTTCCGCCCTCTTCCTGTGAATAAGTCACAAATGTGAACGCCGGGCTGAGGAACTCCCTCCGTAGTTCGTTTAATGTCTGTGTAAGTGGCGCTCCGCAGCCACCCGCAACAACAAGCATGCTTAAACATGATTTACAGGGGTAATACTATGTTGAGAAAAAATCGTCTCACTCTCGCGGTCTCCGCCGCGCTGGGCCTGAGCGCTGCTGCAGCCATGCCGCAGTTCGCCAGCGCCCAGGAAGCGAGTGCCGAAGCAGAGGGAATGCTGGAAGAGGTTGTAGTAACCGGTTCACGTATCTCCCGTCCTGACCTTGAAGGTGCAAATCCAGTCACCGTTCTGCAACGTGCCGAGCTCGGCATGATGGGTATCAACAACGTTGGTGACATCCTCCAGAACATCACCGCGTCTGCCGGTGCCGCTACTAACACAGGCGTCAACAACGGTGGTGAAGGCGCTATTCGCTTCTCTCTGCGTGGACTTGGCGCGCAGCGTACGCTGGTACTGCTTAACGGCAAGCGCGTTGTCGCCAGCGGCCTGGGCGCTGACGACTCCGTTGACCTGGGTAATATCCCGGTAGCAATGATCGAACGCGTAGAAATCCTGAAAGACGGCGCTTCTGCTGTTTACGGTTCTGACGCGATCGCCGGTGTGGTCAACGTAATCACCCGCCGCAACTTCGAAGGCTTCGAAGTTAACGGGTACTACGGTGAATCCGGCAGAAGGTGACGGCGAGCAGGAGAGCATGGACTTTACCCTTGGCGTGAACGGTGACCGCGGCAACGCTGTCGTCAACGCCTGGTGGAACAACCAGAAAGAAGTGATGGCCGGAGATCGCAAATTCTCCGACGCCGAACGCTGGTACCGCCCCTACTGGAATCCGGACATCATAGCCACGGGCGGCTCCTCCGCGCCGCCATGGGGCAACCACGCTGATCCCACTACGGGCGAGCGCTACACCCGCGGTCCCGAGTTTGGCGACTGGCGTTCTTATAACGACCCGTACAACTACGCGCCCGCCAACTACCTGACCACACCCAATGAGCGCTGGGGCATTAACTTCTCCGGCTCGTTCGAGTTTGGCTCACTGGGCTTCCTGGAGAACATGGCGTTCACCACTGACGCCATGTACACCCACAGCGAATCTGACACACTGCTTGCCCCGGAGCCGCTGGCGCCACTGGTTTTCTTCGGCGTTGAAGCACCCTATTCTGCAGACAACTTCTACAATCAGCAGTTTGGTCCCAAGAACGCAGACGGCGAGACCTTCGAGATCGACGACTGGCGTCGCCGCATGGTGGAAACCGGGGGTCGCGCAAGCCGTTACGAGACAGAAACCTACCAGTTGCATATCGCCCTGGAAGGTGATTCCTTCGACTGGAACTGGGAACTGGCCGGCGGTTATGGCGAAAACAATTCTGACCAGTACGAAGCTGGTTACTTCAACCTGGATCGCGTTGGCGATGCGGTTGGTCCCACTCACTTTGATGACGAGGGCGTGCTGCAGTGCGGCCCCAGCGCTGACCAGGCTATTGCTGGCTGTGTACCGCTGAACGTCTTTGGCATCCCCGGTACCGACAATCAGGTCACACCTGAAATGCTGGCTTATGTCTCCGGCGATTATAATGCCTTCACTCTCGGTAAGAACCAGCTGAAATCCGTAACCTTCAATGCGGCCAACAGCGACGTGTTCGATCTGCCGGCTGGACCCATGGGTATTGCGTTCGGTCTGGAGAAGCACTGGTACGACGGTGCAGTAACCGTTGACACCAACCAGCTACTGGGAACGTCCACCGCTGGTATTTCACAGAACACAGACGGTGGCTATGACGTGGAAGAAGCCTTCCTGGAAGTGAACCTTCCGCTGTTGGCAGACATCCCGCTGATCGAACTGCTGGAATTGAACTTTGCCACGCGCTACAGCGATTACAGCACTTACGGCGATACCACGAACTCCAAGATCACCGTTCGCTGGACCGTGTTTGATGACCTGACGATTCGCGGTACGGCCGGTGAGTCTTTCCGCGCACCGTCTATCCCGGAGCTGTTTGAGGGTCAATTCCGCAACTTCCCCAACGCGACCGACCCCTGTGCAGACAACCCGACACCGACCTGTATCGCCAGTGGCGTACCCGCGGGCGGCTACGACGATACCGGCCTGGTGCAGATCCCCAGTAACGAGGGCGGTAACCCCGACCTTGAGGAAGAGACTGCCGAAACCTTCACCGTGGGCTTCGTTTACGAACCCAGCTGGTGGGCGGATACCTCTCTGACTGTGGACTACTGGGACATCGATATCGACAACCCGGTGACCACCGTGGGCGTTCAGACCCGTCTGGATAACTGTGCTGCCACTGGCGCGTTCTGTGACTCCATTGAGCGCTTTGGTCCTGAGACTTCCGTGCAGGGCAACATCATTGCGGTTAATGACCTCAACAGCAACGCCGGTAGCATCGAGACATCCGGTATCGACCTGGGCTGGCGCACCATGCTGCCCGAGACGGCTTTCGGCCTGTTCACCCTGGGACTGGAGTGGACCTACCTGATCGAGTATGACAAGGAAGAAGCCGATGGCAATGTCCTGTCACACGCGGGTGTCTACCTCGATGAGCAGAACGGCTACGGCGACGGCCTGTTTGCCCGTAACCGCGGCATCTTCAGCGCAAACTGGATGATGAACAACTGGTCAGCCTCCTGGCGCAGCAACTACACCAGCGGTGTATACGAAGACCTGCGTCCCACGTTCTGGAGCTCGGACGAGTACCCGGAGCGCGACGGACAGTCTATGCTGACTCACGACATCCAGTTCCAGTACGAGTTCTCTGACTGGAACACACGGGTATCGATTGGTGCGGACAACATCACTGACGAGGAGCCTCCTTTCCTCTACAGTGCGTTTGCCAACAACACCAGCAACCAGTATGACCTCGTAGGTCGTCGCTACTACGGCCGTGTTACGGTCAGCTTCTAAACGCGCGTAACGCTGTAAAGACCAAACCGCCCTCTCCGGAGGGCGGTTTTTTTATGTCTGCAGTCTGGGCACAACGCGCAAGTTATCCGCTGTGGGTTAATTGAGCAGGGTAAGCGAGAAAGTGGCGCGCTATTCGCTCACAGGCAAAGTTTGACGCCGGCAACCTCAAGCGCTTTGGCCAGCGGCTGCAACGGCTCGGCAAATAACCGCCAGCGCTCAACAGAACCGGCATATACCGGCTGCCTCACCTGGGCAAAACTGGCGGTTCCGACACCGGCTTTGCGACGATGAAAATCCAGTACGCCCTCTTCCCATTCGAGCCCCAGTGACGCGAGAACACGACGCAATTCCGGCTCCGTATCCGCTACCAGCGACTCGTAAGACAGCTCGACCAATGATTCCGGATACAGATCGCGCCAGTACTCCATGAGTGCAGTGTAGGCCGCATAGTGCTGGGCAAGATCTTCAAGGTTGTAGCTGTGCAGATACGCACCCGGTGCAAAAAGCTGTTTGTAACTGCTGAAACAGGCGTCCATCGGGTTGCGATAAATATGCAGTATTTTCGCGGCGGGAAGCGCTTTTCGGATTAACCCGACATAAAGGTAGTTAAGAGGGTTCTTGTCTGTGAGCACACCATCTCGCAACCAGTCCGTCGGCAAGCAGTCGAGATAGTCCGAACCCAGTGCGCGAGAATCGAGTTTGTCCAAATCGGATAGTAGCTGCGGTGACATGACGTCAGCGGGCTGCAAGCCCAACTGCCTATGGGCGCAGAATGGAAAGGCGCGCAATTCCCCGCCGTTGCGGACTCGGCTATGGGCACCCAACATACGGTCCACAAGCGTGCTTCCCGATCGAGGCAATCCCACTACAAAAATCAACCCCTCACCTGCAGAGGATTCGTTTGCCGGCATATCGCCGGGAAAAGCGCTGATAACCTTTCGCGCAATCTCTGCCTCCCGCGGTGGCCGCGGATACAGCTCGCGCTGGGCGCGAGCACCCGCCTGGTAATGCTCGAAGGCACGTTTATTTTCACCGATGTCTTCGTATTCCTTGCCTAATCCATAACCGAGAAACGCACGCGCTGAGGTATCACCTCCACTGCTCCTGAGCGTCGATTCCAACTCCTCGATATGGTTGTGGTCAGCAGACGCTGGACCCAATTGGGTCAACGCGAAGTAGGCCTGGTAAAAACGCGGGTGCTCGGAGATCAACTGCTGCAAGACATTGCTCCGCCAACTCAAAGTTACCGGCGTAACGCGCCGAATAGGCAACACTCAAGTTTGCCTGCAGATCACCCGGGCGGTGCCGCAGCAGCCGTTGATAACAGGACAATGCCTCGGTGTGTTCTTCCCTCGCTGTGAGACTGGCAGCAATGCTGCCCAGTATTGCCGGATCACGACTTCCAAGCAGCGATACACGGTCCAGGTGTTCGCCGGAGCGGCGCAAATTGCCCACCTCTGCCGCAACCTCCGCTGCCCATGCCACGACCATGGCGTTGGCCGGTGCCAGCTGCGCGCAGGTCTCGGCCGCTTCTTGTGCTGCGAAGATACTGCCGCCCTGCATCTCTATCCAGGACAGCAAGCGCAGGGGTTCGAGGGCACGCGGCTTGGCCTGGGCCAGTTCTCGGCACAAGCGAGCCGCCGACTCAAGCCTGCCCTCGCGCAGTAGCGTCTCTGCCTTGTCAAAGGCCTGCTGCTCGGCGACGGACAATTTTTGCAGCCGAATTCGCTTAGCCACTAAACACTGTTTCCCCAGCGACTATTCACGCGCTGCAATCAGTCGCTGCTTCCAGGTATAAACGTCGCGCTCCTTGTCATTCGACGCATGGCGCTCGGCCAACTCAAAGCTGTGTTTCGCTGACGCCGGGTCCCCAAGCCTTAAATGCACAATGCCCTGTAAACGATAAAAGCGGTGCTCATAATCACGTAAACGCAAGGACTGGTGCAACCAATCCAGTGACGCCTCGTAATCCCCTTCGCGATAAGCGGCCTCCGCCAGCTCGTAGAGATAATAAGGGTTCTGACGTCGATAGTGTTCTACCCGGGTCATATACCAATGCGCGCGATCTGTTTCGCCAAGGCCTGTGTAATATCGTGCCAGGTTGCCCATTGCAGATGGGTCCTTGTCAATCTCCAAAGCACGCAGCCAGGCAGACTCTGCATACGTGCCAAAGCCCGCACGGCTGTAGAGACTGCCCATATTGGTCCAGAAGTAGGCCGCCCGAGGCTGCAGGCGAATAGCTTCACGCAGGTAGATGAAAGACAGATCGTAGCGTTGCTGTTCCAGCCAGTGCACGCCCATATTGTTGAAGTACTGCGCCAGTGCATAGTTATCGCTGATGCTTCGTCGTGGATAGCTTGAGTCGAATTCGTCAATATTGAAGTCAACAGCCTTCTGTTCTCGCCAGGGCAAATGCACCAGCGCATTTATATGACGGTTGTAAAAATAGGTGTCGTTGCGCTGCTCCCAATTAGGCGGCACATCCACTTCCTGGTAGGTGACTTTCAACCCTGCTTCTCTTGCCATAGCGACAAACAGGTTGGTAAAAGAGAGGCAATTGCCTTTCCGCTGATAGAAAGCCTCCTGCGCCGTCAGGGTCTTGAAGCTGTCATAATCCAGGCTCAGCCCGTCGTCGAGTATGGCCCTTAGAATCAGCTCTGCCTTTTTTCCCTGGCTGGCGTTCGACGGCACTCTTTCCCGGAGGAAAGCGCGCATATCATCGTCAACGAGGGTTAAATCAGGGTGAGTGGGGCTATCCCCGGGCTCAACATGAAATACGTCACCGCTGAGCAGCTCTGCCGAATCAATGAGCCTGCTGGCATCGCCGGGCGGGGGTGATACGCAGGCAGCCAGCAGCAAACACACTGCTGCCAACACAACGTTAAGCGAGAACCTTGCCTGCATCACGCACCTACTGTTGGAGAGACGCCCATGCCCGAGTTTAGCACCAGAAGCGACTAGCCGTGACAATGCTTGTATTTCTTGCCGGAACCACATGGGCAGGGTGCATTTCTTGAAGCCTTTGCGACGGCGCCCGCTACTGGTGGCAAAGGAAGCGGCAGAAAATCTTTCAGGCGCCCGGGTTCAAGGGCAGCATCCAGAACACGATGAAGAAAAATAGAACGCGCATCCTGGCCATTGCTTGCGGTCTTTACCTCAACAGGGCAGTCGCTGATCGCGGCAGCCGACGCATCGATCAGGCCGCTGTACTGCTCAGTGCCTGCCGGTTCATAGCCGTACAGGCTGAACAACATGCGCCAATCGCGTGCGAAACGCCAAAGCTGCCTGCGGTATTCAGCTATCGCCTCTATGCTATTGCCGGGCTCGGCGGCCACGTCCAGCAACAGGTCATTAATCAGTCCGTCCACCTCACCGGGCGACTTCACGGGCGTTACGTTATATCGCTCGGTGAGAATCTGCACACGCTTGCCAGGCTCATAAGGTATGAACTGATCCTCCAACTGCGCCTCCCCGCCGCGATCACACGGCCGCTCTGAGGCCTCCACGCACTCCCAGAAGCGTGACGAGCCGGCGGTATCAAAAACCAGGTGTACACGCTCCTGCCCGCTGCCGTTGATCACGCGATGCTGCTTCCAGGTATCGAAAATCCAGCATTCGCCAGCGCCCATATGGGTCTGCTTGTCGCCACAGTAAAACTGCACATCGGACGTGGTGGTGATCGGAACATGAATACGGACACGATTGTGCCAGTGATAATTGGTATCGGTGTGCAGGGGAACTTCACAGCCGGGTGCGAGCCGCATCAGGCGGCTTCGACCACATACCTCGCCAAGGCTGGCAATGACCTGCTGCATGTACTCCAACCGGAGTAAATGTGGCGTTACACGCATCGGGCCGTGAAAGAGATTATTGTTCTCACCATTCAGGGAGATCAATGGTAGGGCCATGTTCCCGCGATGCTGGTCCGGGTGCGGTATCCAAGCGGTTTCAGGCACCGAGGCCAGCTCATGCCGCAAACGCTCAACGTCATAGCGATAAGGCAGGCGGAAAAATTCAGCGTCGAGTTTCATCAGAGTCGCCCATGGCAATGCTTGTAGCGCTTTCCGGAACCGCAGTCACAGGGCCGATTACGACTCTGCTGGCGGACTGCGCTGGTCGGTTTTTTTCTATCCGGCGTTGCAATCATAATATCTGTATCAAGAGGCGGTGAACGGTCTGCAATGAAAGCGTTAAGCTGGTTTGCGAGCTGGCTCGCTTCTGCCATAACAGGCCCCAGCTCAGTCGAATTGTGCCGCCATTTATCCCGCTCTGGTGTGGTCAGTGTATACCGGGAGCGCGGCAATTCGGCTCGGCAATAGTCTCTCAGTCGTTGGTCAATGGACACACCCATAAAGTGACAGAGGCGCTCGACCTCACTTTCGGTGTTGTCCAGGAATGTCTGGAAATTAACAGCGCACCAACGGTCATCGGGGAGGTTCGCAAGATCCTGCATTGCGAACTGGTGACAGCTGCGCCATTGGAAACAGGCTATCTCCGCCAGGGCTCTTATTGCGATAGGCCGTCCAGTCGGGAGGTACCAGAAATGACCAGAGGCCGTGCGGTGTCTGTTTATCCAGGTAAGTTCTAAAACGCCCTGAACGCCAACCGTCGATAATACTGCTGATATTCTCGCGGGCGTCACGATAAAGGTAGATAAACCTGGCATCTGGAAACAGGGCCAACAGGAACGGAATTCGCAGAATATTTTTCGGCGTTTTCTCCAGCAGGCGGAATTCCTCCTGATCGGCGGTCGGTCGAGCCCCATTTCGGTCCTTTATGCCGTAGAGAAAATCCTGCTTTATATGCTTCGCAAGATCAGGGGTAAGATCTTGTTCGGTAAGCCGGTTGGATTGGCCGGAAAAAGGTTCAGGGGTCAGCGCCTTGTGCTTTTCGATGATCTCATGCCCCTCGTCCCCAAGACTCCAGAGGCCATGGCACCGCGACAGGGTTTCAAACAACAAGGTCGACCCTGAACGCGGCGGGCCCAGAATAAATACGGGCTGGGAAAGCTTCATAAACCGCCCTCCGCCCTGGCCCAACCCATTTGCCGGGTGTAAAGATTGTCTGATTCACGGTACCACTGCGACAGCAGCCATTTAATACCACTAACAACGGGCTTGCCCGCATGCAGACTCAGCCGGTCGCGGAGGCCTTCACTGTCGACGTTATCAAAGATTAACAAGTCTCCCGTATGACCCTTTATCTCGACATCCAGATGCTCAAAGCGAGTCTCGCCCCCGGTATAACTGTCGTTCAAATAGACTAAAGCGGTTCGCGTGCGCTGGCCGCCATCCTCGAACATCTGTCGGTTGCCGCCGTTTTCAGCGAACGCGTCGTAATGCAGTTGGTAGGCCTGCCCGGGAAAGTAACGCAATAGACCGAGAACCTCGCACTGATTCATTTCGCGCCCGGACAACCCGGCAAGCAGCCGCTGGATGTAAGCGACTGATGGGTCCACCAGCCATGGCATGAACGTCATGGAATGACTGGTTCGTAACGGGCTCTCGATCTGTCGCCCGGTGCTGGGCTCGTAGGTCAGGCTGGGCTGCAAGTGAGGGGCAGCGGCCATCGCTACAAGCCTGCAGGCCAAAGGTGACAGCCAGCGTGAATACCTTAAGACCCGAGGACTATCATTAATTTCCTGCAGATCTGCTGCAGGCGCTGTCTGCAGAACCTCAGCCAGTAGCCCGGCTGCGGGTGGCTGAACAGTCTCGGGGGCCAGGTCTGGCAGACAGTGGCTTGCTTCCTCAGCAAGCACCTCTACCGCAAGTTGATCCTTACCACTTGCGGCCTGCTGCAAAAACCAGCGCGCCGCTCCCTCTTTACCGGCCAGGGTGCAGCGCAGTGCCGCATAACGCAGCGCTTCAGGGTTACCCAGGGCCAACTGCTGCTCAAGCAACCCGACCTCTGCTTCGAGAGGCTGCGAGCCGGAAATAACCCCCAGGCGCCAACACCATGACTGCAGCAGGGGGCTATCAATGTGTTTATTCAGTAAATCCTGCGCACGTTTGAAGCTGGCGAACTCGCCTGGCGTCCTGGTCCAGAGTTCAAGCTGATACGAGACCGCCTCGTGGTAGCCCTGCTGAAGTGCGCGGCGGAAGTACCGGCTGGCCCGGGCAGGACGCTTTTGCTGGCGATAGACTTGCGATAGCCGCCACTGATGCTCGGCGCTACCGGCATCGGCTTGCTGTCGAAGTTCAGCATCTGGCACGGCAGCTAACTCCATCGAAAGTTGGCTAACATGCGGCTATACTGCGATGCATTGTGTCAACGCCTGTCCCCTCATGAGTACTGCTGAAACGGAATCGCCCCTCGTTTGTCGTGACCCTAAATACTTATTGGATGGGAATCAACCGAAACCGGACTTCCTGTTGATAGGCGGCGCAAAATGCGGCACGACGTCATTTGCCGCCTACTTTCCAGCTCACCCGCAGGTTGCACCGTGGGAGGTAAAGGAGCCAAACTTCTGGTCCTGGCGCAAGCCAACCGCGCAGCAATACCAATCACTTTTCTGTAACCGGCAAACACCCTCTTTATTGGGCGCAAACCAACAAATCGCCGGCGACTATTCCACCTCTTATCTACTGCACCCACTGGTACCACGCCGGGTCTGTGCCGCGCTGCCGGACATCAAGATCGTGGTCATGCTGCGCAACCCGATTGATCGCGCCTATTCACACTATGTGATGTCCCGGCGCAGCGGCCTGGAAGACCACCAGAGTTTTGATGACATCGTCGTCCGGGAGATGGAACAGGCACCTGAGCTGCTCAACGCGCACGACCGCGGATTTCATGACGACAGTTGTGACCTGGCTCCTTGCTGCAGCGATGAGCAGGGCAAGCCTCTCTATTTTCCACTGCATAACAGGAATTGGACACGGCGGCCCCTGCTGCTGGATAACGACCTGCAGTCTTTTTATTTCACCAGCTACGTCTTTCGCTCGATTTACTACCCGCAACTCGCGCGATGGTTAGCGCTTTTCCCCCGGTCACAGGTGCTGGTAATACAGGCGGAAAAGTTTTTCCGTAAGCCCGCACAGCACATGGCTCAGGCCGCCAGCTTTATGGGCCTTGAGTCCCACGACTTCGCCAGCAACGCTGCACTGAAGCGGGCCTACGCTGGCAGCGCGGCGGGAGACTGGGCCCCGCCCGAGAAATACCCACCGATGAAAAAGACAACGCGCAAGCTCCTCAGGGATTTTTTCGCACCCTACAACGAGAAACTCTATAAACTGATTGACGAGGATTACGGCTGGCGCTGAGTCGGCACCGAGTGCTCCCCCGGCCCCGGGTGACAATGCAGTCGAAATAACAAATACACCAGCTGAAACCCTTTACGGTAGCGCCCCTATGGACACAATCTCCGCTTTCATCACCCTGCTTTTTGTTATGGACCCGCTGGGCAACGTACCTATCTTCCTGTCGGTGCTCAAGGATGTGGACGAAAAGCGCCGCCAGTGGATTTTGGCGCGGGAGCTGCTGATCGCACTGGTTGTACTGCTGGTATTCCTCTGGTTCGGCGGATTACTGCTGGACTTGCTGGGACTGAAGCAGGAATCCATCAGTATTGCCGGGGCCATTATCCTGTTCCTGATCGCCATCCGTATGATCTTTCCATCCCCCTACGGCCTGCTGGGGGAGACCCCGGAAGGGGAGCCATTTATCGTACCGCTGGCAATCCCCATGGTGGCGGGCCCCTCAGCGCTGGCCATTTCAGTACTACTGGTCTCCTCCGACCCCGATCGCATGTTCGACTGGACCCTGGCCCTGGTCGGCGCATGGGCTGCATCGGCGGTACTGCTGATGTGCGCCCCGCTGCTGCTCAGGGCACTGGGTAACCGCGGCCTGATCGCCGTGGAGCGGCTGATGGGGATGATACTGGTCATTATCTCGGTGCAGATGTTCTTTGACGGGGTGGGCAAGTTTCTGCACCTGGACCTCTCCGCACCGCTCTAGAGGCCGGCAAGAAACTCCAGCAACAGCGCATTGAGCAAATCCGGCTGCTCCTGCTGGATAAAGTGGCCGGCATCGGGCAGCAGGGTCATACCGCGCAGGTCAGCGACCTTATCCTGCATATGCCCCAGTGGCGCGTCACCTGCCAACTTGATCACCGGGTCTTCGGCACCGCCCACGAACAACGTGGGCACCAATACCGGCGCATGGGCAGTGCTGCGCGTTAATGCCCAGTTGTAATCCATCACCCGGTAGGCGTTCGCGCCGCCGATAATGGCCAGTTCCGGGCCGGCAGCGAGGTATTCCTGCGTGTAGTAATCCAGGTCTTCTGCCGACAGCCATGACCAGGGCAAACTCTCAGCAGGCTCCTCCAGTACGTCGATATAGTGCACACCCTCGGACGGGAAGTTTTCCCAATTCAACAGCTGACCACGGGCGGACAACGCCCAGAACAGTCGGTATAGAAACTCCCGCTCGCGCCCCGCTACACCGGCCTCGGCGAGCCCCGGTTGCTGGTAGTAGTGCATGTGAAAAAAATGATTCCGGGCAATAGCCGCGTAGAGGTGTAGAAGGGGGCACGTCGCAGCCGCCCGCCAGTTCCATGTCATAGGGCACGCAAAGCGGGGCAATGCCGCGCAAGCGGTGGGGGTAATGCACCGCCATGTGCCAGGTGAGGTTGGCGCCGAAGTCATGCCCCAGCAACACGGCATGCTCCTCGCCAAAATGATCCATGACGGCCAGCACGTCGCCGCTCAGTTGATCATAGCCGTAGGCTTCCACCGCGGTCGGCCGGCTGCTGCGCCCGTAGCCGCGCATGTCCAGCGCCACCGCCCGGTAACCGGCTTCGGCCAGCGCAGGGAGCTGGTGACGCCAGCTATACCAGAGCCCGGGATAGCCGTGGCACATGATCACCAGCGGCCCTTCTCCCTGCGTTACAAAGTGTAGGGAAACCTCGCCATTGTTGATTTTCTGGTGTAGCAAGCGCTCACTTCACACGCTGAAACTGCAGGTTAAGCGTCACCGGCACCGCAGTGCTGATAGCAGACAGACCCGCCACGTTGCGCAGCGCGTCAATGCCCGCCGTCAGTCCAAAGTCGTTCGCCCTGAGCAGCACCGGACGCGCAGAAACCACCCGCAGGTTGCCGCCGTCACTGAACACCAGCAGGGGAACCGTGACCTTCTGTTCCACACCGTGCAGCGACAAATTCACCGGCACCTCTGTGCTCACCGTACCGCCCTGTGCTGCCTCGGCGAGTATTTCCGGGTCCACCTCGGCGGATACATTGGCGGTGGGGAACTCGGCCGTATTGAACAGCATTGCGCGCATGCGCTCATTGCGGATCGGGATCAGCGTTTCTACACTGTCGAGATTCACCGTCACCTGCACATGGCCATTCTCTCCGATGAAGCCCACCAGCGAAGGAAAGCTGTGCATCTCGGCAATGGTGGAATTCTTCACCGAGACAAAATTGATCGTGGACCCGGAGTCATTCAGCTCCCACTGCGCTGATGCCTGGGCCGCCATCAGTACTGCCCCCACCAACACCCCAACCATTGCTTGTATCTTCGCCATGCTGCGTCTCCCGCTATCTACTGCTTAACTTCAAACCGAAGCTGCATCCTAGCCCCGGCTCGCCCTTGCGGACAAGACTTAACCGACGGATCAGCTCTACCACCTGTCACAAAGCTGTGGTTTGATGGCACTTTGACGAGAAACCACGCAGAAATCAGGGCCAAATGTGAAGATTTTATTCATCTGCACGCATAACCGCTGCCGCAGCATTATCGCCGAGGCCGTGGCCAACCACGTTGGGAAGGGGCAGCTGGAAGCGCGCTCGGCCGGCAGTGCGCCCTCTGGCAATGTCCACCCGCTATCGCTGCAATACCTGGGCGAGGCAGGGCTCGACACTACCGGGCTGAGCAGCGAGTCCTGGGACGAACACGAGGGCTGGCAACCTGACGTGGTCATCACCGTCTGTGACCAGGCCGCCAATGAACCCTGCCCGGTCTGGTTCGGCAAGGCTTTGCAGGTGCACTGGGGACTCACAGACCCCTCCCGAATAGACGGCAGTGAGGAAGAAATCGCCACCGCGTTCCGCAACACAATTGCCCTGCTGCAGTCGCGTTTGCAGCGGCTGCGGGCAGCAAATCCGGACACGCTGGACAAGGACACACTGACTACAGTGCTAAACGAGCTGGGAGAGAGTTGATGGGAGCCTTTGAACGTTACCTTAGCCTATGGGTAGGCCTGTGCATCGTTGCCGGTGTGCTGCTGGGGAACCTGTTTCCCGCGGCCTTCGCCGTCATCGCCAGCTGGGAATACGCCCATGTGAACCTGCTGATCGCCGTGCTGATCTGGCTGATGATCTACCCGATGATGATCCAGGTGGACTTCGCCGCTATCCGCGATGTGGGCAAGAAGCCCAAGGGGCTGGCGCTAACCCTGGTGGTCAACTGGCTGATCAAGCCCTTCACCATGGCCGCCATCGGCTGGTTGTTCTTTCATGTCTTTTTCGCCGGCTGGGTGGACCCGGAAACGGCCAACGAGTACATCGCCGGCATGATACTGCTGGGCGTCGCTCCCTGCACCGCCATGGTGTTCGTCTGGAGCCAGCTCACCCAGGGTGACCCCAATTACACCCTGGTGCAGGTGTCGGTAAACGACATCATCATGATCTTCGCCTTCGCACCCCTTGCCGCCTTCCTGCTGGGGGTGACCGACATCACCGTACCCTGGGAAACCCTGCTGCTGTCCGTCGTGCTCTACGTGGTCCTGCCTTTGGTGGCCGGTTACCTGACCCGGCGCTACCTGCATAACCAGGTGGCCGGCGTTGGTGCAACCGCCTGAAGCCGCTCTCGATAATCGGCCTGCTGGCAACGGTGGTCTTGTTGTTCGGTTTTCAGGCCGAGACCATCATCGGCAAGCCGCAGAGCATCGTGCTGATTGCCATACCCCTGCTCATCCAGACTTACGGCATTTTCTTTATCGCCTATTTTGCCGCCAGACAACTGCGCCTGCCGCATAACATGGCGGCACCCGCGGCACTGATAGGCACCAGTAACTTCTTTGAGCTGGCCGTAGCCGTGGCCATTTCCCTGTTCGGACTGCACTCCGGCGCCGCGCTGGCAACGGTAGTGGGCGTGCTGGTGGAAGTGCCGGTGATGCTGTCGCTGGTCAAATTCGCCAACAGGACAAGAGGCTGGTTTCCTCAAGATCAAGGTTGAGCCAACTCATAACCCAAAGGAACAGAACTGAAATCAGGCCCGGTGCCGCAGGCGCCCGGCCGCAACAGTCAGGCCACCGCCTTTAGCGCAGCCGTCTTGCCGGGGGCTTTCCGCGAGGACTGTCTGAGGCGCACAAAGGTTGCGCCCAGCAACCTTTGCCGAGTTCCGCAGCGGCCCGGCAAGACGGCGCAGCGTGTGGCCGTTGCGGCCGGGCGCCTGCGGCATCGGGCCGGTTAGCCTGAACAACGGTTTCAACTGCACTGGATTCCGCTATGGAGGGCCAGCTTCCGCGGGAATGAAGGGACGCAGAGCGCAGTCGACGAGCGGACAGGTCAGACCACTTCCGCCAGGTCGCCCTTCTTCTCCAGCCAGGCCTTGCGGTCCGATGCACGTTTCTTCGCCAGCAACATATCCAGCATATTGTTGGTGTCATCGCCGGCATCGATCACCAGTCGCACCAGGCGACGGGTATCCGGGTCCATGGTGGTCTCACGTAGCTGCAGGGGATTCATCTCACCCAACCCCTTGAAGCGCTGTACGTTGACCTTGCCACGCATTTTTTCCGCTTCAATCCGATCGAGAATGCCCTGTTTTTCGCCCTCATCCAGGGCATAGAAAACCTCCTTGCCGACATCAATGCGATACAGCGGCGGCATGGCCACAAAGACATGTCCCGCGGCGACCAGCGGGCGGAAGTGGCGCACAAACAGCGCGCAGATCAGTGTGGCGATATGCAAGCCGTCAGAGTCGGCATCGGCGAGGATGCAGACCTTGTGGTAGCGCAGCCCGGAAAGATCGTCCGATGCGGGGTCGATACCTATGGCGACGGATATATTGTGGACCTCCTGGGAGGCCAGGATTTCCTGTGAGTCCACCTCCCAGGTATTCAGTATCTTGCCGCGCAGGGGCAGGATGGCCTGGAACTCGCGATTGCGAGCCTGCTTGGCACTGCCGCCAGCGGAATCGCCTTCCACCAGGAACAGTTCACCGCGGCTGGGATCCTCGCCGGAGCAATCGGCCAGCTTGCCCGGCAGCGCCGGACCCGCCGAGACTTTCTTACGCACTACTTTCTTGGCGGTGCGCATGCGACTCTGGGCGTTGTTAATGCACATCTCCGCCAGCTTTTCCGCTTCTTCCGTATGCTGGTTTAACCACAGACTGAAGGCATCCTTGGCTACGCCGGACACAAAGGCGGCGGCCTCGCGGGAAGACAGGCGCTCCTTGGTCTGGCCGGAAAACTGGGGATCGCCCAGCTTGGAGGACAGCACATAGCAACAGCGATCCCAGATGTCATCCGGCGTCAGCTTGACGCCGCGAGGCAACAGACTGCGCAGCTCACAGAAGTCTCGCATGGCATCCAACAAGCCGGTGCGCAAACCGTTTACATGGGTGCCGCCCTGGGCCGTGGGAATCAGGTTCACATAGGACTCGGCGACTACCTCACCGCCCTCAGGCAGCCATTGCACGGCCCAGTCCACCCCCTCATTGCTGCCACTGAAACTGCCGACAAAGGGCTGCTCCGGAATTGCCGGGTAGTCGATGGTGGCATCGGCCAGATAGTCCGTAAGGCCATCCTCGTAATACCACTCCTGGCTTTCGCCCTTTTTCTCGTCCTTGAACTTTACCCGCAGCCCCGGGCAGAGCACCGCCTTGGCGCGCAGTACGTGCACCAGGCGGGAGACGGAAAAATTCACGGAATCAAAGTACTGGGCATTGGGCGTAAACAGGACCGTGGTGCCGGTATTGCGTTTGCCGCAGCTGTCGATCACCGTCAGGTCGGAGGTTTTATTACCATCGGCAAAGCGAATCTCATGCACGCTGCCATCGCGGCGGATGGTGACCACCAGCTCGCTGGACAATGCGTTGACCACCGATACGCCTACCCCGTGCAAGCCGCCGCTGAACTGGTAGTTCTTGTTGGAAAACTTGCCGCCGGCATGCAGGGTGGACAGTATCACCTCCACCCCCGGCTTACCCTGCTCCGGATGAATGTCCACGGGCATGCCGCGGCCGTTGTCACTGACCGACACAGAGCCGTTTTTATAAAGGACCACATCAATCTGGTCGGCATGCCCGGCGAGGGCCTCATCGACCGAGTTATCGATTACTTCCTGGGCAAGGTGGTTGGGGCGGGTGGTGTCCGTGTACATACCCGGGCGCTTGCGCACGGGTTCGAGTCCCGTGAGGACCTCGATATCTTCGGCGGTATATTGGCTCATTTTATGGAGTAACGTCTTGAAAGTGCGGGAATGGAATCGACCTCATTGTACATGAGCCCGGGAAGCTGGCGACGTCATGAATAAAAAAAGTTGCGGGCGCCGCGGGGCCTAGAGGTAACCGCCGGACTCCAGGTCTACAGTGAAGGTTGCGTCTGTTACCCGGGAGATACCGGTATTGATGCTGCCATCCTTGCAGAGCTCCAGCCAGCGGTAGCCCGGCGGCCGGTCATCGGCCTTGAAACGCTCACTGCCGGGGGCAAACTGTACGCAGGTGGAGGGGCTCGCCATCAGCGCGATATCGCCTCGCTGCACATCAACTTTCTGGTGCACATGACCCCAGAGCACGCCACGAACCCCGGAAAAACGCTCCAGCGTTTGCCAGAACTGTTCGGCATCAGCCACTTTCTGCTGGTCTATCCAGGCACAGCCTATGGGTACAGGCTGGTGGTGCAGGCAAACCAGGGTAAAGAGATTTTCCTCCCGGGCTGTCTGCAATGCCGTGAGCAAGCGCTGCTGCTCCTGCTCACCCAAACACCCGCCCACCTCGCCGGGTATCTGCGAGTCGAGCATGAGTATCTGCCAACAACCGGCGCGCAACTCGCCGGGCAGGCTACCGCCGATCCCGGCCAGTGCCGCCTCCATCTGCTGGCGATCATCGTGATTACCCGGCAACCAGAAACTCTCGGCAGAAAATGCCTGCAGATAGTCGATCAGGCGCAGGTAGGCATCGCGAGAACCACGGTCAGAGAGGTCGCCAGTGCAGAGCAGTCCATCTATCACCGGACGCTCCTCCAGCACATGGTCAATCACCAGTTGCAGGGATCGGTCCGTATCCATATCCAGCAACGTTCCACCGCGTTGGGCACACAGGTGGGTGTCGGTCAGCTGTACGAGATGAACGCTGTCTCCCGCCGTGGTGATTTGGCGGTGACCCGATGCGCTTGATGGATTACTCACAGCGGCTCAGTCAATCAGGCCCTGAGCGCTATCGACTTGGCGCTCAAGCCATTACCGAGACAATGCTCAAGCCAGTCAGCCAGGAAGCGGTTCTGCTGCGACTTCTCATCCTGCTGGTGCATTTTGTCGTTGGGGTAACTGTAGCGAGGCTGTATGCGTTGGTGCGACTGGAAACTGCCTACCTCCAGCATGCCTGCATCGTGATAGGCACGCACCTCAACCCGCAGGCTGCCCAACCAGCGCGCGTCGGCCTGCTGTTGATGTAGACGAAAGATGGTGGTGTAACGACACCGCTCCATGACCTCCAGGCGTATTTTTGAGGGTCCTACGCTGAATTCGCGCAGGTTGCAGCTCTCGTAATCAGGAAACAGGCGCAGGAGGCGCACATAATTAGCTTCGCAAACCGCGTGCAGTTCTGCGAGGTCTACCCTGAATGGCCTGTTGCGCGCCTTGTGTACCAACCGGTTTCTCCCAACTCGCCTCAGTGTGGAGGCAAAAAACATGATCTGCAGCAACGATAAGCCGTGAGTTTAACACCTATGATAGTCGAAACTAGGCAGATTTTTGCGCCCCAGTTCACACAATGCAAGACTCGCCCGGGGCTGTTAGAATCGTCCCCGCATTTCTTTGCATTGTTTCGCACCAATGAGGAAAAAACATGAGACGGACCGGAGTCGCGCTAATCGCGCTGACACTTAGCCTGACGACCCTGACGGCTCGCGCCGAGTCACTTCTTGACATCTACGAGCTGGCGCTGGAAAACGACGCTCAGTTAAAGGCGGAGGAAGCAACCTACCTCGCCAACAAGGAAGCGGAGAACCTTGGCCTTTCTGCGCTGCTGCCGCAGGTCGGGGCCAACTACTCCAGATCCGGATCCGACACCAGCACGGATGCGGAGACCTTTCAGGTCAACAATGAGGAGGGTGTTGTCCCCGTGCCGTCCACAACTGAGCTGGACACCATCAGCGACGGTTTCCAGGTGTCGTTAAACCAGGCCCTGCTTGACTTGCCAGCCTGGTTTAGCTTCAAGGCCGGAAAAGAGCAGACCAAACAGGCAGAGGCGACTTTCGCCGGTAATCAACAAAACCTCATCGTACGGGTCGTGAATGCCTACCTTGGCGTGCTGCGTGCGCAGGACAACCTGGAAGCCTCCAAGGCCCAGGAAAGGGCGTTTGAGCGCCAACTGGAGCAAACCCAACAACGTTTCGAAGTGGGGCTGATTGCCATCACCGACGTGTATGAGGCCCAGGCGGCCTACGACCTTTCGCAGGTCAACCGCATTGTCGACGAGAACAACGTAGCCGTGGCCCTGGAGCAACTTTCGGTGCTCACAGGGCAGACCCATAGCAATCTGGACATCCTCAAGGAAGACTTTGAACCCAACCCACCGGAGCCCCTGGACCGTGCCGCCTGGGTAGACTTTGCCCTGGAGAATAATTTCACTCTCAAGGCAGCCAAGTACGGCGAGGAAGCGGCGCGACAGAATGCCAAGAGTAGCGCTCTCGAACATGCCTTTACCATCAGCGGTAATTACACTTATTCAGATAACCAGACCGACGGCACGCGTGACATAACCCCGGAAACGCAGTTCAACAACTCACCGTTTAACAGCACCGACGGTGACCGTTGGGAATTGCGAGTAGACGTACCGCTCTACTCAGGCGGCGCCATCAGCGCCAACCGCCGCTCGTCAGCACAGCAATTCAATGCGACTCGCGAGCAACGCATTAACCTCACCCGCACGACCGTTACTAACACCCGGTCACTGCATATGACGGTAATCAGCGATGTCTCCAGGGTAAAAGCACGCAAGCAGAGTATTGTGTCGTCCAAAAGCGCGTTGGATGCAACCCAGGCCGGTTATGAGGTGGGAACACGAAACGTGGTAGATGTGCTCAATGCACAGAATACACTGTTTGCTGCAGAACGTGACTATGCCAATAGCCGCTATGACTACATCAACAACATCCTTCGACTGAAGGAACAGGCCGGTTTGTTGAGTCCACAGGACGTGATCAACCTGGATTCATACCTGCAAACGCCGCCACCACCTGCAGCGGGCAGCAAGTAGGCACTTCCTGACCGACTGACCCTGACCAACCCCATCCTTTGCCCGGCATGCTCAGCTGCCGGGCAGCTCTGACGCAATCAGAGCCAACAAACGATCCAACGCCCCCCGGTTGTTATCTACCACAGCAGCTGCAGCTGTTCCCATAGCCACTCGTTTGGGCTCATCAGTCAGCAGCATGGTCACAGCAGGCGCCAGTTCCGCGGCACCTGCCAGCTGGATCATGCCACCAGACTGCAACAGCAGCTCCGTGATTTCACTGAAATTGAACATGTGGGGACCGCTGATCACAGGCACCCCCCAGGCGGCGGCCTCCAGCACATTCTGTCCACCGTGCTCGATAAAACTACCGCCAATCACACAGATGCTGGCGACGCCCGAGAGCAGGCGCAGTTCACCCATGGTGTCACCCAATAATACGGCATGCTCAGGGGCGGCCAGTTGCGCCGCCGATCGCCGGGCCGTCGACAGCCCGCGAGCGAGGCATAGCTGGTAGACGGAGTCAAAGCGCTCCGGGTGGCGCGGCACCAGCAGGCAGAGCAACCCGGGTACCTGCTCGCGCGCGGCCTTGAAGGCGTCGAGGATAAGTTCATCCTCGCCCTGGTGGGTGCTGGAGCCGAGCAACACCGGCCGGTCTTGCAGCGCGTGCTTGAGTGACATTGCCTCCCTGCGCAATGCGTCATCGATCTCGATATCAAACTTGATGCTGCCGGTAACATGCAGTTTCGCTGGCGGCAGCCCCAGGTTGAGCAGGCGTTCGCCATCTGCAACCGATTGGCATGCCACCGCATTGAGCGCGCTGAGCATCTCCGAGGTAAGGCCTCCGAAACGTGCGTAACCGCGAGCTGAGCGCGCAGACATGCGCGCGTTGGCAAGCACGATGCGACAGTCTGCACGGCAACTGTGATGAAGCATATTGGGCCAGAGCTCCGTCTCCATAATCACCAGTAAGGCCGGGCGCACCTTGCGCAGGAAGCGCGATACTGCGCCGGGGAGATCCCATGGCGCATAAACATGAAAAACACGGTCGCCGAATAGCGCCCGCACCCGCTCTGAGCCGGTGGGGGTCGTCGTGGTAATAACCAATCGATAGTCAGGCCAGTCCGCCAACAGTCTTGCCACCAGCGGGGCCGCAGCCAGTGTTTCTCCCACGGAGACGGCATGCAGCCAGATCACCTTGCCCTGGGCAACCTCTGGCGGGCAATGGAAAAAACCAAAGCGCTCGCCCAGACGCTGCCGGTAGGCCGGGGCGCGACGCGATCGTAGCAGCATTCGCAGCAGCAGCAATGGCAACAACAAATAGAACAGGGCGCTATAAACGTAGCGCATGTATGGGTCCTCAAAGACAACTGCTCGAAGCATATCAGCCATCAGCGGCCGGAGTCCGCGCCCGGGTTGATTTTTTCACTGCTGGTGCGGGTACAGCGCAGCCACCAAGCGGTAATATCGGGCTATAATCGCCCTTTCGAATTCCCTGGAGCGGCCCATGGGCTCGCCTGTAATACACACCGACATTGCCATCATTGGCGGCGGCATCGCCGGCCTGTGGACTCTCAACCAGTTGCGTAACCGCGGTTTCAATGCCGTGCTGTTCGAAAAGGACGCGCTGGGCAGCGAGCAGACCATCGCCTCACAGGGCATGATTCACGGCGGCATCAAGTACGCATTGTCGGGCGCCTGGAGCGGCAGCTCTGAGGCCATCTCTGCCATGCCCGCTATCTGGCGCAGCTGCCTCAGCGGCGAAGGCAAGGTGGACCTGCGCCACTGCAATGTGCTGAGCGAGAACTTCTACCTGTGGTCGCACACCGGCCTCACTTCAAGAGTCAGCTCCTTTTTTGCCAGTAAGATGCTGCGCGGGCGCGTCGAAAAGCTCTCGCGCGCGAACTACCCTCCCCCGTTAAGCTCGCCACAATTCAAGGGTCAGGCCTACCGGTTGGTCGACCTGGTCCTGGACGTGCCATCACTGGTAAAAGCATTGGCCGATCAGCACCGGGACGCCATTTTCTCCATAGACTGGTCTACCGCGAAGCTCGCTGTGGACGACCGGCAGGCCGTATTGCACACACCGGAATGCGAACTGCGGCCGCGCCAGCTGCTGCTCACCGCGGGCACCGGCAACGAGGAGCTGGTCAAGGCGCTGGGCGGGACCGAACCGGCAATGCAGCGCAGGCCACTGCAGCAAGTGCTGGTCAAGCATGAGTATGCAGAACCCTTTTATTCCCACTGCACTGGCGCCAGCTCTTCACCGCGGCTGACTATATCCAGTCACCGCACGTCCAAAGGCGAGCCGGTATGGTACCTGGGAGGCGACCTGGCGACCGAGGGCGCAGATGCACCTGGACAGGAGCTGATTGCCAGGGCCAGGCAGGAGCTCGACGAACTGATGCCGTGGATCGATTTTGGACAGTGCGAGTGGCGGACCCTGCGCCTGGATCGCGGCGAACCGCGACAGTCTGCCCTGCTGCGCCCGGACAGCGCCTTCGTGGGACCGGTAGACAGCGTCGACAATGCTCTGGTCGCCTGGCCCACCAAGCTCAGTTTGAGCCCCAACCTGGCCGACGAGATTGATCTGGCATTGGCCCAGCGTGGTATTGAGCCCGGCCCCTCTCCTGATCTCGGGCCCCTGCAATCGATGGGGCAACCGGCTATAGCGGAAAGCTGCTGGGACAGCCTGTTTTCATGAGTTGGATGCGCCCCCTGGGCAATACCGGCATGCAAGTCAGTGCCCTTGGCCTGGGCACGGTAAAACTGGGACGCGACCAGGGCGTGAAGTATCCGCAGGGGTTCACCATCCCCGACGACCGGGCGGCAAGCGCGCTGCTGAAACAGGCCCGGGAACTGGGCATCAACCTGATTGATACGGCGCCTGCCTACGGCAACAGCGAACAACGCCTGGGTAAACTGCTGCGCGGACAGCGCCAGCATTGGCTGATCTGCTCCAAGGTCGGTGAGGAGTTTGAGCATGGTGAGTCTCACTATGATTTCAGCCCGGAGCACACGCGGGCCTCGGTGGAACGCAGCCTGCAACGGCTGAACACCGAGGTAATCGATATCGTACTGGTCCACTCCGACGGCGATGACATGGCGATCATTGAAAAGTGGGGGACTCTGCAGGCGCTGGCCGAGTTGAAATCAGCAGGGCTGATTCGCAGCTTTGGCATCTCCACCAAGACGGTACAGGGCGGCATGGCCGCAGCCCATGTCGCGGACATTGTCATGCTCACCTATAACCTGGCGCAACGGGAGGAGTCGGTTGTACTGGACGCCTGCAGGACCCTGGGTAAGGGTGCCCTGATCAAAAAGGCACTCGCCAGCGGTCACCTGGCAGAGATGAGGGATCCGGTGCAGGCGTCAATGGACCTGGTGTTTGCCCACCCGGGCACCAGTGCCGCCATCGTCGGCACCATAACACCCGCACACCTGGCCGCCAATGTGGCTGCGGCGCGAGCCGCCCTGGGTACGTAAACGCTTACTCCGACTCCTGGATGCGGCTGACGATAGCCGTCGTGGACAAGTTATCCACCACGCCCAGCACCTTCACTTCACCGCCATAAGCTTCAACAATTTCCCAACCGACCACAGCTTCCTTGCCTTCATAGTCGCCGCCCTTTACCAGGACATCCGGCTCCAGGGCCGCCAACAAAGTGCGCGGTGTATCGTCTGCAAAACTGACGACCCAATCCACCGCTTCCAGTCCGGCGAGGACCGCCATGCGGCGCTCCACCGGATTAATTGGCCGGCCTTTACCCTTGAGGCGGCGCACTGATTCGTCAGAGTTCACCGCCACAATCAGTCGATCTCCCTGCTGCCGCGCCTCTTCCAGGTAGGAGATATGTCCGGCATGGATGATGTCAAAGCAACCATTGGTGAATACAACTTTCTCGCCGTGACTGCGCGCGTCTGCCACCGCAATCTGCAGCTGCTCCAGGGTGACAGCACCGCGCTCGGAACCCTGATCCTGCTGCACCGCGCGGCGCAGTTCCGGGCCACTGACGGTTGCCGTTCCCAGCTTGCCGACGACAATACTGGCGGCAATGTTTGCCAGGGCGACGGCCTCGGGCAAGGACGCTCCCGCCGCCACCGAACCGGCCAGCACGGCGATCACCGTGTCACCTGCGCCGGTGACGTCAAACACCTCCCGCGCCCGGGCCGGTAGGTGCAGCTCCTCTTCACCCGGGCGCAGCAGGGTCATCCCCTGTTCACCACGAGTGACCAGCAGCGCCTGTAAATCCAGGTCAAGCATCAGCTGCTCGCCGCGCGCTACCAGCTCGGCCTCGGTAGCGCAGGCCCCGACCACGGCCTCGAATTCGTGAAAGTTAGGCGTCAGTAAGGTGGCGCCACGATACCGGGAGAAGTCAGTTCCCTTGGGATCCACCAGCACCGGCACACCGGCGGTACGCGCGGCAGCTGATCAACGGTCCGGGGTCATCCAGGGCACCCTTGGCATAATCGGATAACACCAGCACGCCACAGTGCGGCAGCAGACTGGCAAGGGAGTCAGTAAGTGGGGCTCCAGCGTTCGACAGGTCCGGCTCTTCAAAGTCCAGGCGTATCAGTTGCTGGTGCCGGCTGATCACCCGCAACTTGGTAATAGTCGGGTGACCGGCTACCCGGGTAAACCCGCAGTGAACCCCGGCGCCGCCGAGCATGTCCTCCAGCGAATCCGCCATTTCGTCATCACCGGTATAACCGCACAGGTGCGCGCCTGCGCCCAACGCCGCTATATTCAGCGCCACGTTCCCCGCGCCGCCCGGACGATCATTGATCTGCTCCACCTTGACGACCGGCACCGGCGCTTCCGGGGAAATACGCGAGGTACCGCCTTCCCAGTAGCGGTCGAGCATGATGTCGCCCAGAACCAGTACCTGGGCCTGATCGAAGCGGGGCATATCCAGTTTCATCGATTGCTGTCCTCAGCGGGTGTTGATCTGCGAGCATGATAGCACGGCGACAGCTTGCCTCAGGCCACCAAAACCGCTACTTTGCCCAGCCTATTATCAGGACGTTCCCCACATGATCCCCGACCTTCCCGGCAATATCGATGACATCAAGGGCTTTCTTGCGGACGATGAAGCGGCCGCGCTTTACCAACACGCCCTGGAGGCGAGCCACCGGGGGCCGGTGCTGGAGATTGGCAGTTACTGCGGTAAATCCACTATTTACCTGGGCCTGGCCTGCCGCCAGAACCAGGCCACCGTATTCGCCCTGGACCATCACCGAGGTTCTGAAGAGCACCAGCTTGGCGAATACTTCCACGATCCGGCGCTGTATGACTCGGGTGAGGGTTTGATGGACACGCTTCAGGGAGTTTCGCCGCAACATCCGCGCAGCAAACCTGGACGACACGGTAGTGCCCGTTGTTGCCGGCTCCGAAGCGGCAGCAAATCAATGGCAGACACCGCTGGCGATGGTGTTCATCGATGGCGGCCACAGCCTCGACGCAGCCCTGACGGACTACCGCTGCTGGACCGCACACCTGATGCGCGGCGGCATCCTCGCCATACATGACTTGTTTGAGGATGCTCACGCGGGGGGCCAGGCGCCCTTTGCCGTCTATCGCATGGCGCTGGCGTCGGGCTTGTTTGCAGACCTGGGGCGGGTGAATACGCTGGGGTTGTTGCGCCGTTTGTAAAAGTGCACAGGCTCGTTTTGAAATTGCCGGGCAGTCCCCGGGGTGCAGCCTGCTGGAACGGCCACTTGCTCAGCTGGCTCGTCGGGCCGCTGCGGAACTCGGCAAAGGTTGCTGAACGCAACCTTTAAACGCCTCAGACAGTCCTCGCGGAAAGTCCCCGACAAGCCAGCCGAGCAAAAGCGGTGGCCTGACTGTTCCTGCAGGCTGCACCCCGGGAACTGCCCTCAATCCGCCCTCAAAGCAAACTACGTTCTCAGTCGGCTTTAACAATGCGCTCCTGCGCATTTTCACCCAGCAATTGCACAGAACAAAACAACTTGGATGCAGCGGTGTGCTCGGTGAGGGCGTCGGCCGCCAGCAGGATCGCGCCGGCGGTCCAGGTGGGCTTTTCGTCCGGCCATAGCAGGTCCTCGACCATCTGGTATCCCGTCCAGTAGGAACCGTCCTGCAGACGCCACTGGTGCAACCAGCTGTAGACTTCTACCGCGCGCGCATGGTCACCGGCGGCGAGCAGGGCCATCACCAGTTCGCAGGATTCAGCGACAGTCACCCAGGGCTCGTCGGCCACACAACGACAGCCGAGCTGTTTCTCCACGAATTCGTCCCAGCGCGATGCGAGGCGGGCACGGGCATCCTTCTCTGGGAGTACGCCGGTCAGGACCGGGTAAAACCAGTCCATGGAATAGCGCGCCTTACTCTCCCAGGTGCGATCAAATCGATCGGGTTTATTGCGCAGGGCATGGCCAAGGCGTTCGCGAGAGGTCAACCAGTGTGGACGCGGTTCGCCCAGGGTATACGCAATATTATGGGCGCACTCCAGGCTTTTGTAGATTGAGCTGCAACCGGTGACCAGCGCATCATCCTTGGGCTTGCCTTCGCCATCAACCGCCCAGAGGATGTCGCCGTGTTCTGTTTGCAGGGCCAGCGTAAAACCAATGGCCTTGTCTACCATGGGCCACATGGCGCGCAGGAAATCGCGGTCTTCGGTGATCAGGTAATGGTGCCAGACACCGGCGGCAATGTAGGCCACGAAGTTGGTTTCCCGGCGCTCGCTGTTGTCCACGTCCTCGCCGCGGTAGGACGCCCACCAGCTGCCGTCCACCAGCTGCATGCTGTACAGCCATTCGTAGGCTTTGCGAGCGGCGTCATACTCCCCGCCGATGGACAGGCCCATTGCGGCCTCCACGTGGTCCCAGGGATCTGCGTAGCCACCTTCAAACCAGGGAATCTCGCCGCTGGGGCGCTGGGTCTCAAGAATAAACGCCACCGTGGGGCGCAAGAACTCGGCCGGAAACAGGCCACGGCTAAGATACAGGCCGCTCATGCCGCAGCTCCCTTGCGAAAGTACATCACCACGCTTTTGCCCATAACAGGGTTCATCGCCTTTTCGGCGATACGCGTCAGGGACGGGCGCTCCATCAGGTCCCACACCAACATGCGGTGGTACTGCTGCACCAGCCAGTTACTGTCCTGCTGGTCCCAGAACAGGCACTTTAGCCACCAGAAGGGCGAATGCAGCGCGTGGGCCCAATGGCGGTGATAGTGGCTGAAACCCAGTTTTTCGATGTCGCCGCGCAGGGAGCTGGCGCGGAATATGCGGATATGTCCGCCGGGTGTGTTGTGGTAATCCTCGCTGAGAGCCCAGCAAATTTTCTCGGGCCAGCGCCGCGGCACGCTGGCGCAGAACAGGCCTCCCGGCTTGAGCACACGCTGAACTTCACGCAGGGCACCGCGGTAGTCGGGAATATGTTCCAGTACTTCGCTGCAAATGACCTTGTCGAAGGTATTGTCGGCAAAAGGCAGCTCCAGGGCATTGGCGGAGGATAGCCCAAAGGTCTTGGCATCGTTTTCAGGCTCGGCAAAATCGCGAAATTTGTCCTGCGTGGTGCGTAAGTCATCCAGTGACAGGTCTACGCCAATGGAATGCACCTCTGCCTCGATATACGCGGATATGACGTGGCGCCCCTCGCCACAGCCCAGGTCCAGCACCAGGTCACCGGCACACAGGGGCAGGTGTTTGAAATCAACCGTTTGCATGGGTCAGTACTTCCCGGTAGTAAGCTGTCATCTCGCGGGCACATACTTGCCAGCAGAATTTCTCATCGATACGACGGCGCCCGTCCTCACCCAGTTGCTGTCGTCTCTTGGGGTCCTGCAACAGTCCGTCAATGGCCGTCACCATAGCGTCTACATTTTTGGCAGGCACAATCACGCCCGCATCGCCCACCACCTCCGGCAGGGCGCCGCCATCCGTCGACACCACGGGTACACCGCAGGCCATGGCCTCACCCGCAGGGAGGCCAAACCCTTCGTAAACGGAAGGCACGACGGCCACCGTCGCCTCAGCATAATACTGCACCATCTGTGCCGTGCTGATGCCGCTGACAAACTGGATTCTGTTCTGCAGTTTAAGTTTTTTCACCAGTTTTTCCGTCTTGCCGCCGGGCAAGGGCTTGCTCACCAACAGCAATTCCAGCTCGGGATAGGTTTCCAGCAACCTGGCGTAGGCCCGAATCAGAAAACGCGGTTCCTTTTAGCGGCGCGTCGGCACTGCAGGTCGCCATCAGGCGCTGGGGCCTGCGTTCTATGGCGGGCATCGGCCGGAAGGTATCGGTGTCTATGCCGTTGTAGACCAGGCTTATGCCAGCCGGCTGCAGGCCGAAGTCGCGAGCGATATCCTGGCGAGAGCAGTCGGACACCGTGACCACGTTGCGCAATTGTTTGACGACTTTTTTCTGCATGTTGAGAAAAGAATGCCAGCGACGAATCAGCAGGCGCTCCCAGGGATGCGCGCCGCATTCAGTGCAATGCGCAGATCGGAGGTAATCGGGTGATGAACCGTGGTGACCAGTGGCAAGCCCATACGCTGTAACTCGAGCATGCCGTAAGCTCAGGCTCTGGTTATCGTGGATCAGGTCATACTCGCCGCCATGCTGGCGTAAATATTTCACTGCCCGTCGTCCGAAGGTATAAGGCTCGGCAAAACCACCGGTAAGTTTACTGCCCCACTCGATAATATTGGTCATTGACCGCAGATGATGCGGGCGCAGTGAGAGCAGACCATTTTCAAACAGGTCCAGACTGGGTAGCTCGATCAGGCTGACTCTCGGGTCCAGGTGCGGGTAAGGAGGGCCAGAGATCACATCAACCTTGTGCCCGGCATCTACCAGGGCCTTGCTCAGATAACGCAGGTACACGCCCTGGCCGCCGCCATGCGGTTGGCTACGATAGCCGAGCAGGGCGATACGCAAAGGCCTGCCAGCTTCGGCTGCAGGCGCCGGGCTGTCCGCTGTTGCGGGTTGCGCCGGCGCGGCGGGTACTGTCTCTAGCTGCCTGATGTCAGCATCCTCGTTGGGTCTAGCGGAGTGCGGGTCTTCCAGAGGCGGGATTGCGCGTCGGTCGCGGCCGTTACCCGCGGCAAAGGGGCAAGATTGTAAGCAGCGACTGATCAAAAATCCACCCCTTTGCCGATCCTATAGTGAACCAGTCGCGGTGCCCGCGCGGCGCCAATCCCGGTATACTTGCCTGCTACCGTAACAAGTCAGAACCCCTTTATGAGTGAAAACACCTACAAAGGCATCATCCTCGCCGGCGGCTCCGGCACCCGCCTGCACCCGCTGACCAGCACCGTCAGCAAGCAGCTGATGCCTATATATGACAAGCCGATGATCTATTACCCCCTGGCCACGCTGATGCTGGCCGGTATACGCGACATACTGATCATCACCACGCCCCGGGACCAGGCCGCCTTTGCCGACCTGCTGGGTGACGGCTCCCAGTGGGGCATCAACATCAGTTATACCGTGCAGCCCAGCCCGGATGGCCTGGCCCAGGCCTTCATACTCGGCGAGGACTTTGTCGGTAACGACGCCGGTCAGCCTGGTGCTGGGCGACAACATTTTCTACGGCGGCGGCTTCACCCAGAAGCTGCGGAATGCAGCCGCGGCGCCAGATCGGGGGCCTCGGTTTTCGCCTACTATGTGCAGGACCCGGAGCGCTATGGCGTGGTGGCTTTCGACAAGCAGGGCGTGGCCCAGGAATCGAGGAAAAGCCGGCCAAGCCCAAATCGCACTACGCGGTCACTGGCCTCTACTTTTACGACAACGATGTGGTGGATATCGCCAGGAACATCAAGCCCTCGCCGCGCGGCGAACTGGAGATCACCGACGTCAACAAGATGTATCTGCAGCGCGGCGACCTGCAACGTGGAAGTCATGAGCCGCGGCACCGCCTGGCTGGATACGGGCACCCATAATTCACTGCTGGACGCCGCCAACTTTATGCGCGTGGTCGAAGAGCGACAGGGGCTGAAGATCGCCTGCCCGGAAGAAGTGGCCTACCGCATGGGCTATATCACGGCAGAAGAGCTGCTGGCACTGGCGAAGCCACTGGAAAAGAGCGGCTATGGCCTCTACCTCAACAGCCTGCTCAAGGAAGACGGGGTGGTATTCCATGAAGTTTGAGCCCACGCCACTGCAGGGTGTTTACCTGCTCACACCGCAGGTATTTGGCGACGAGCGCGGCTTTTTCCTGGAGAGCTGGAATGCGCGCACCTTTGCTAACGAGGGTTTCGACCTGGACTTTGTGCAGGATAACCACAGCCGTTCCGCGCAGGGCATCCTGCGCGGTATGCACTACCAGACCGAACACACGCAGGGAAAACTGGTGCGGGTAACCAGCGGCGCTGTGTTTGACGTGGTGGTGGATATGCGCCGGGACTCGCCGACACTGGGCCGCTGGTTTGGCGTCACCCTGAGCGCGCAAAACCACCAGATGCTCTGGGTGCCGCCGGGGTTTGCCCACGGCTTCTACGTGCTCAGCGAATACGCCGACTTCCAGTACAAGTGCACCAACATTTACCATCCCGAGAGCGAGGTATCACTGGCCTGGGATGATCCTGCGGTCGGCATAGAATGGCCCATTCCGGAAGGTGAACAACCCAGGCTGTCGGGCAAGGATGCTGATGGGCTGGCCTTCAGCGAAGCGCCCTTACTGGACTAGAACTCCGCCAGGCTGCGATGGCTAACGATTCAATCACTCGGGCAAGCGTTAGTTCAACAGCGGCCGCCACCAGTCCTCGTTAGCCAAATACCAGTCCAGTGTCCTGGCCAAACCGGTTTCGAAAGTCTCTGCCGGTGAGTAACCCAGCGCGGCGTTTATCTTCCCTGCGTCAATCGCGTAGCGCCAGTCATGCCCGGCCCGGTCTTCAACAAAACGGATCAGGTCCCTGGCACTGCCGCCAACGGCACAGGGTGCATCGGGGAAGCGCTCCGCCAGGCCCGGTTCAGCGGCAAATCGCGCATCCAGCTGATCGCAAAGCAGGTGGACAATGTCCAGGTTATTCCATTCATTGTTGCCACCGATGTTATAGGTCTCGCCCACCACGCCCTGGAGCAGCACTTTCTCAATACCCCGGCAGTGGTCCTCCACATAAAGCCAGTCGCGTATATTGCTGCCATCACCATAAACCGGCAACGGCAGGCCCCTGAGGATATTGGTCAGGCACAGGGGGATCAACTTCTCCGGGAAGTGATAGGGTCCATAATTATTTGAGCAGTTACTGGTGGTAACCTGCAGGCCATAGGTGTGGTGATAGGCCCGCACCAGGTG
Source organism: uncultured Gammaproteobacteria bacterium (assembly GCA_963845135.1). Lineage (GTDB taxonomy): Bacteria > Pseudomonadota > Gammaproteobacteria > Pseudomonadales > Halieaceae > Halioglobus. The sequence goes on from CAWJQW010000020.1 coordinate 119,537, forward strand.
ATCAGACGCTGCTTTACTGGCTGAATAGGGTGAATTGGGCTCGTATTTCTGGTCTTCGTAAAAACCGGGGTCGTCCTGCGCCAGCGAGCCATAAACCTCGTCAGTCGATACATGGTGGAATCGATGCGGCAGCGCGGCGGCACCGGCCAGCCAGTACTCCCTGGCCGCCTTGAGCAGGCTGTGCGTACCCACGACGTTGGTTTCAATAAACGCATCGGGACCGGTAATGGAGCGGTCGACATGGCTCTCAGCGGCAAAATGCACCAGCATGTCTACCTCGTGCGCCCGCAGGGTAGCGAGCACCGTGTCGTAGTCACAAATGTCAGCATGCACAAAGTGGAAGCCATCGCTGCCTTCCAGGGAGGCAATATTCTCACGATTGCCGGCATAGGTGAGCGCGTCATAGGCCACAATGCTGTCCTGTGGGTGCATGGCGCGCCAGTAGTGCACAAAATTGGCGCCGATGAACCCTGCGGCGCCGGTAACCAAAAGTGATCTGGCCATTTAGCTCTCCTTCAATTCCTGCAGCATCTTGCGCAGTTGCACACGCCAGTGCTCTCCTTCAGCGTCCAGCGCCTCCCAGGTGCTGCCCTTGTCCAATACGCTATACGCCGGACGAGCTGCGGGAGTCGGATAGGCGCTGCCAGGTATGGGTCTAACCCGCGGCAGCCGCGCAAGCAAACCCATGGCATGGCCTTCCTCGGCAATGGCCACCGCAAAATCGTACCAGCTACATACTCCGGCATCTGTCCAGTGCAGAATCCCTCGCAACTGCGGTTTCTCAGCGGCCGACCAGAGGGCGGCGGCCAGGCCACGCGCCCAGGTGGGTGTGCCCACCTGGTCAGACACCACAGCAAGCTCTTCCCTCTCAGCCATCAGCCTGAGCATGGTCTTGACAAAGTTGGCGCCAAAGGCCGAGTAAACCCAGGCGGTACGCACAATCAGCGCGCCGGGCAAAGCCGCCATGACGGCTCTCTCTCCCGCCAGTTTACTGCGCCCGTACTCGCCCAGCGGGGCGGTTGGGGCCTGTGGCGTGTAGGGCTGGGAACTGCTGCCGTCGAAGACGAAGTCTGTGGAGACATGCAGCAACCGGGCACCGGCAGCAGCACAGGCCGCCGCGACATGGCCCGCGCCATCGCCGTTGATGCGCATGGCCTGTTCAGGTTCGGACTCGGCTTTATCGACGGCGGTGTATGCCGCGGCATTGATCACCAGCTCAGGCTGGTGCTGTTTGATGAGCGCTGCCACCGACTCCGCATTGCCGATGTCCAGTTCTGCTCGCGAAAGTCCCTGGCACGCCATCGCGGCCGGCGCGGTGCGCAGTAACTCCTGTCCCAGTTGCCCGCCAGCACCCGTTACCAATACTTTAGTGACCAAGCCAGGCTCCGTTCAGTCCATGTTTCAAGGCAATCCACGCCTTGTCCTCACCAACGCGCAAGTGTATTGGGAGCCCGCGGAAATGCCCAGAATTTTCTCCGGGGACAAGCAGGCTTATTGCCCTGTTGTTACGCCTGTCACAACTTTCAGCAGCGGATTGCGTTTTTCGGCCAACATTCTGCGAGCCAGTGCCTTGCCACCGGAAAAATTGAGGTGCGTGACATCGTGATAGATATATCGACCTTCAAGTTCAGTGCGGCACTGGCCCTGAACACAGAGAAAGTCCATGGGGTCAATGATGCGTAAATTCCCTGTTCCCGACGTGATGCGCTCCAGTTCGCCACGCGCAAATGCCCGGCTCTGTGCATATATCGCCTCGGGGTAAACGCTCTGCAGCGCCTGACAGGTATCCCCCTGGCGCAACAACCCTGCGCTGTACAGCTCGTCCCAGCGTCCGGCAAGGTCAAGCGCATCCAGCCCGACACAGCGTACGTCCGGGTTGTCGGGGATGTCCTGGATTGCCAGGTAAATAATGATCGGGTGCCCACGGTCGGCAAGCCATTGCACGGTATGTGCAAGGGCCTCCTCAAAGCCGGGTTTGAAATTGATGCGCCTCTCCGCCAGATAGCGATGCCAGGCGGCGCCCAGTACGACCGGCCCCCGGTAATCTGCATGTTGTATCCAATCGCGGGTGCTGTCGATACGCTTGCGGAATTTCTCGCGGTGCTCGTTGTATCCGGAAGCATCAATACGATAGCGGTCCGTGTCCAGCAAGAACGGTGAGCTGCCGGAAGTCACCATCAGCCCTCGCAGACCCGCCACCTTGCCCAGTTCATCAAATACACCGGCAGCAGAGTTGGCATGGGAATCTCCCAGCAGCAGGAAGTCTGGTAACGAGCCCGGCGCGGCAGACACATCAGCGCCGATATAGCAGCGCTCAGAAGTGTCAATTTCCGTGGCCTTGTCATGGCAGGTGGGGTAGAGCTGCCCTGGCTCGTCGTTCAAGTATGCCAGGGCGACGGTTTGCAGCGGCTCGACCAGACGCTGTGGCCAGCCGTCGGTCTTGCGCAAATACTGGTGATAGCCCGCCGACAATGCCAGGGGCAGTAAAAAGAAAACCACAAACGCGGGCGCGAAGGACCAGCGCACTTGCCGGCGCACGGGCTGCTCCACCAGGGCCCAGGTCAGCCATGCCAGCAGCACACTGGCGAAGATGATCAGTAAACCGGCGAAGCCGCCAAGGCGGATATTGAGGTAATTGGCCATGGCGACCAGCGGCCAATGCCACAGGTAAAGCGAATAGGAAATCAGGCCAATGAATACCATGGGTCGCAGGGACAGCAGGCGATAACTGGCAACCCGCTCACTGGCACCGCCCGCATAAATTACCAGTGCCGTACCCAGGCAAACCCAGAATGCATTGAAGCCGGGGAAAATACTCTGCCGCGTGAGGGTCATCGCGCACCAGAGTATAAGGCCCAGGCCGAACAAGGATAGCCATGACAGCAGCGCCTCCGGCGGCCGGCGCAAACCTTTGCCGTACACGGCCAACAAACCGCCCAGCATCAGCTCAAAGACACGCGCGGGCAAAAGATAGTAGGCCTGGGCGACCGACTGGCGGGCAAGGTACTCGGAACCTGACAGTGCAAGCAGGAATACCACCGCGGCGGTTACCGCCAGGCATCGGTGGCTGATACGTCGCCCCAGGGCATAGACCAATAACAAGACCGGTGGCCACACCACGTAGAACTGTTCTTCCACCGCCAGCGACCAGGTATGAATCAAGGGCAGCAGTTCTGCCTCGGCGGCGAAGTAGCTCTGCGTGACATCGAGAAAGTAGAAGTTGCCCAGACCGGTCAGCACATAACGCAAACTCTCTCCGAGTTCGAGATAGTCACCGGGAGTAAACACCACAGCGGCAGCGAACACAGCGAACAGGACGACCACCGTAAGGGCCGGAAGCAAGCGCTTGATGCGCCGCAGGTAAAAGGACTTGAAGCTGAAGCGCTGTTCGCTTATTTCCTTCCAGACGATCCCGGTGATCAAATACCCCGAAATGACGAAGAAGACATCCACGCCAACATAGCCGCCACTGACCGGAAAGCCGGCATGGTAGAGCAGCACCAGCAGCACGGCTACGGCGCGCAGGCCATCGACATCGGGACGATATGCTGTCGTTGGCGGGTTCATGGATTACCGCAGGGCACTCATTTTTCTATTGTATCTCCTCGTCGCTATTTATCCTGCAACACGCCGCTTTGCTAGCCTGTCCCACCCGCTGCGGGTAGACTACCAGCCAAACAAGAACCGCGTCAGGTGCCGAACATTCCCGACATACCCTCCGAGGCCAATCTCCGCTACCGGTGGATTATCGCCGCGAGCCTGCTGCTCTCCATCTGGCTGATCTGGCTGGATCCGCTAATCAACCGGGACGCCATTATCTATCTGCGCGCGGCGGAGGCATACCTGCGCGATGGTGTCGCCGCCAGCCAGCAAATATTCGGCCGGCCACTATTGCCCATTTGCATTGCAATACTGCACCAGGCCACTGGCATTCCACTGCTCTACGCCGGACTGCTGATCACCACCGCGTTTTATGTGCTGCTCTGCGTCGCCTTTGTCGACACCGTGCGTGTGCTGGGCGGCAAACGCAGCGTACAGCTAATAGCCGCCATCGTCATACTGTCGCATCCGTGGATTAATCACACCCGCGCCTCGATTATGCGCGACCCGATCTACCTGGCTTTTGTGGTGCTCTCACTGCGTGAAATGCTACTTTTTATCCAGGCACCCAGCGTGGCGCGCCAGCTGCGCTGGGTTATGTACATTGTACTGGCCACACTGTTTCGTTTTGAGGGTGCCTTCCTCGCTGCCCTGGCGCCCCTGGCAATCCTGTGCACAGGCAATGTAGTCGACCGGGGGAAACGCTGCTTGCAACTCCTGATCCCGCCGCTGCTACTCATTTTGGTCGGGGCAGCTGCATTACTGAGCTACCAGAGTCTCAACCCCGGTACCGCCACGTTGTTTCCTGGAATCGAACTTTACCTGGAGCGGCTGCTGGAGTTCCCGCACCAGTTTGCCGAGTTGGCCCGTCAATCCGCTGAACCAATGCTGGCATTCACAGCGGCAGACGATGCGCCGGTGGCTGCCGTTGCAGCGCTCGCCGCCATCCTCGTGCTCAATCTTTGCCGGGCCATCACCTGGCCCTGGGTCGCGGTATTATTCTGGGGAGCCAGGGCGGGGATCGGCCACCGCTTTCGCCGCGATGACCTGGTACTTGTCTATGCCTACCTGGCGATTACCCTCGCGTATTTATGCGCCTTCGTTGCCATCAATCGCTTTATGCTGGAGCGATATGCCAGCCAGGCCGCCATCATTCTTTTACTGTTTTTGCCTTTCTTTCTCAGCTCACTGTGGCACCGGGGTGGCTGGCAGAAATACCTGGCGCTGGCGCTACTCGTCGGTACCTGCGCCGATACGCTGCACTCCAACACGCGGGACAAAATATTTATTGTGCAGGCTACGCAGTGGGTCACAGAAAATACACCGGCGGACGCATCAGTGGTCACCAATGAGAAATACATTGCGCATTTCAGCCGTCGCGACGTTGCCTGGGAATCGCTGCAACAAAGACGTTTCAAGCTGGAGACCATCCTCGACACCCCTGCACTTTGGCAGGAGAGCGATTATATGGTGATGTACCTCAGGAAATCACAGGAGCCACGTTGGCAGCAGTTCATTGAAGATACCGGGTTCCAGGAGTTGCGCTCCTTTGCAGGCAAGCGCAAGGGCCGGGCAGTAGTCCTTGCCACCGGGGCCTCTGGCCTCCCTCTCCCGCCGGACGTAAACTAGGCAGCGCTGACTCCACGGAGGCTCTCCCATCGCCGACGAACCTGCAAACAGTAAGGACTATCATCAGCTGGCGCTGACGCTTGCTGACAAGGCCTTGCCTGAAGGTTGGGCACTGGTGGGAAGCTCCGTTAATGCGCGAGTCGCGGTAGCCACCGCGGAGGCCATTTATTACAAGGAGTTTTTGCCGCGAAGCCCGGTCGAGAAGCTCAAGGCCCTGCTGAAGGGTAGCCGCGCCCAGCGCGCCCGGCGGCATAATGATGCCTTGCGGGAAGCCGGTTTCACCGCGCCGGAAAATCTCGCCTGGGGCAAACTCCCCGGCGGCAGGGAATATCTTTTTAGCACCGCAGTGGAAGGCAAGGGCATCACCAGCTGGGTTCGCGAGGTGCTGACAGCGCGTGAAGGGGATAGCCTCAGGCATCGCAGAATCCTGCTCGGCACGCTGGGTACGTTCATTGGGCAATTGCACGCCGCAGGGTTCGTTCACGGTGACTTGCGCACCAGCAATGTGCTGGCGGTACAGGACGGCGACAGCTTCCGTTTTGCGCTTATCGACAATGAACGCAACGTGCACAGCCAACCAGCCGCAGGCCGCAGCCTGATGCGCAACCTGATGCAGCTGAACATGCTGCCTGCGTCGGATATCAGTAACACTGACCGTATGCGTTTTTTCAGGCAATGGCGACGTCAAATGCCGGACTACTCGGATCAGGAGGCGAAGTTACTGGCAGTTGAATCCTATCGATGGGCCATGCGTCGCTTGCGCAAGAAAGGTAAAGCCTAGACCAGCTGTCATCTCAAAACTGGTAGCCGAACAGCTCCAGGTCTTCAGCAAAAAACTCGCGCACCAGGGCCTCGCTATTGGCGTCGTAGTAGTCACGATAACTTCCCCGCGAGGACGGCTTGGCGTGACCAAGCTGCGCGTCGGTGCCCAGCCGCTCACAAATTTGGTGAAAGTCCGCCTCGATATTTTCGAAACGGCCGATGAATTCCACCAGCAGTTCACCCTCTTCGTTGATCAACCACTGCCGCTGGGGCATGAACATTCGCGGCTGGTCGTAATACCGGGGGTCATGGTCGACATAACAGCGCTGCAGCCACTGGTCAAAGGGGATAGCCCGATCGCCCAGTCCTGTCTGGTTGGTCCGCACCCGATAGTGGTAGTGACTGACAACCTTGTCCCAGGGGTTGCGCACCATGGTAAAGGTAAATTTGCGCTGCCAGGCACGCGGCCCCAGCTGATGGTATTTCTCCAGCGCCGTACTGTGGTCCAGCCTATGCCCAGCGCTTTTTCAATACTGCTGCCGCCGGTTTTATTGATATGGACGAAAACATATGGCCGCAGGTGTCGCTCTCTGAGCGTGCGATGCCAGCCCCTGAATTGACTCGCCCCGTCATGCAACAGGCCCATGAAGGCACTCCCTGTAATTTATATACCTCTCCCGGAGCAGACGGGAAGGGTTCCCAGGGCGCTAGAATAACACGACCATACGAACCATCAGGACCCTGCATGAAACGCTCACCCCAGGCCAGGCAACGCTAGCTGTGAAACGCGTGCACATCGTCGGCTGTCCGCGAGCGGTACAACCCTGTTGATGGAGCTGGTAGCCGTACCTGTTTTGCCAGTGGCGGCTATTGCGAGCACGAACTTGAGCATCTTCGAGCCTGTCGCCGAAGTAGAGGGGGTCTACTTCAGCAAGCAGCCCAACGATATCAAGCAACTGCGGCATATTTCCCTACAGACCCACAGCTGCACATCATTTACATGGGCCGTGATCCCCGCGCCGTCATCACCAGCAAACACCGGGAAAGCCCCGGGCAGTATTTCTGCAACTACCGCGTCTGGCACGAATGCGACCAGGCGGCGGCGGTGTTCGCAGCGCAGCCACGCTTTCTCAGGCTGCGCTACGAGGACCTGGTAGGCGACCCGGACGCCGTTCAACGGCAGATAGAGACCGTTTTCCCTTCCTTGAGCGACTGCACCTATTCAGCGAGTATCAGCAATTCGCCCACCCTTCCGAGGCATCGCAAAGGGCCATGAACGGGCTGCGTGCGGTGAATAAAGAGAGCCTGCAAAAGTGGCACGCGCACCTGCCGCGAATCGCCGCCCAACTGGCAGTACCACCCGCAATTGCACAGGACCTGATAAGACTGGGTTACGAAGCCGACGAGGGTTGGCTGCAATTACTCAAGGGCGTGGAGGCAAAACAGTTTCCCTGTCGCTACCCGGAGCGCAAGCCCTACCTGAAAGACTGGGAGCGGGGACCTGCGTGTCTATCTCAAGTCCACGACGCTATCTACGCAAAGCAAAGGCTGACGACAGACCAGGCGGGCACCGCGTTCGCCGTATTTGTCCCTGTGCCGTGCCCTGAAGCGCACCAGATCGCCGCGCATACTATCCATCAAGTGCCGCGACCTAATATTCAGGCGCGTGCAGTAGCCATCAAGAAAATGCCCGTACTGCTCTGCTTCCACGCCCAGGTCTTCTGCATTCAACAGTAAAGCGGGCCAGGTCCCTGGCCTGTTTGCGGTGCTGCAGTGGACAGCGTGACGGCTTCCAGGTCCACCAGGTAAAACTGGTTCTGGTCACAGAGCAATTGCTCCACTTGCAGTCCCCGTGGGCGAAGCCGGCGCCGTGCAAGGCGGCAAGTGTTTCGCCGGCGGTTTGCAGCAGCTCCTGTGGGCGTATCGGGGCAGGCGCTTGCGTCCATATCGCCTTCAGATCCTGTGCAGCAGGGAGGCCCTGGGCTACCAGCAACATGCTGCCCTCCAGCAACAGGCAAGCCTTCGCCGCAGGTACCGCGACACCCGCGTCGGTCAGCGCGACTGCCGCATCATAGGCGTCTGTCGCCCGTCCTCGACCCAGCGCGAATATCCCTTGTTGCAGGACATTCTTTGCCGCATAGGATTTGACGTAACAGGTCTCACCCTGCAACTGCACCAGCGCCACCACGCTATGCCGGTCAGCCTTCAGTACCCGGCCTTCCTGTCGCAACCAGCTGTCCGCCGCGGCAGGGAGTTGACGCATGGCCTCGACGGCCCAGTCACCGCCGCGCAGCACACGGCGACTCAAAGGCCCGACACCGGCGGCTCACGGCCGTGCTCGCGGCGGTACAGTCGCTCGGCCCGATGGCTCACGTCCTGCCACAAACCGCGATCCCGTTGCAGCGCCTGACGCAGCCCGCCCTCGCTGTAGTGCGCCATAAAACGCAGCAGGTCGCGCTTATCCAGGCCACAGTCCATCGCCGAAAAATACAGGCCCGCCAGGTCTTTCACCTGCCAGCGTCGCGGCGTCTGCTGTCGTATTTGTGCCCGGTGCAGGTCGATCAGGTAGCACGTGGGATTAACTGCGCCAGGCTCGCTGGATCAAGGTGAAAGTGGCAGATGTAAAAATCGCGGTGATTGATCCCTGCGCGATGCATACGTCCGGCGCTGTCCGCCAGCTTGCGAATCAGCTCGACTGCGGGTAGCAAGCGGCGGAGGCGCCGACGCCCAGTCCCGACAATAGTCTTCCAGGCTGACCGTGCCCACCAGGTCATCGGTGACGATCATCGAACGCTGCCGCGCCGGGTTACGCCCTTCGCTGGCGTAGGCGGCGACAGACATCGTATCAACATCAATCCGGCGCAGGGCCTGCACCGCCCGATACTCGTTACCTGCGCCCAGCACAGGCAGCCTGCCCTGCAGCAGGTTCTTGAAAATCTCGGCCCAGCCCACGCCACTATGCAATTTCAGAAAATAGCTGCGTTGGCCGAGCTGGAAGCGCAGTGTTTTGCGGCCTTCCTTATTGCGATATATCTGCGCGGGCGTTGCCTCTGCCGCCACGGTTGCCGCCCAGTCCAGCAATGCAGGTGCGTTAGCATCGATGACACCGCCAGCCACCGCCAGGTCTTCGCGCACATAAGCATCAGTCATCCCCGACGCCTCGCTTTTGCTGCACCAGTTGCTCGATCAGTTTGGCGCCGGTGCTGTGCATCGAATACAGATCGGTGAGCTGCGCGTAGACCAGGCCGGTCTCGCGGCACTGGAGCGGTAAACGCCATCCAGTGACCGCATCACCGCCAGATCGAGGTCGCCCTGCTGGAAAGGACTACGCAAAACCATACCGGCCCTGGCTTCGGCAATGTGATGGGCATAGCCACAGACGTCGGTAGTAATCACCGGAAGCCCCGCTACCAGCGCCTCCAGAAGGACGATGCCGGCAGCCTCATCCAGCGCCGGATGGACCAGCACATCGGCACCCAGCAACAAGTCCGCGACATCATCACGTCCCCCCAGAAACTGCACCTGCTCTGCCACGCCAAGCTTTTTTGCCAACCGACGAAAGCGACGTTCCTTGTCCTGCCCAACGACCAGCAGGCGCATGGCCTGGTGGGGTTGCTCCTGGCGCGCGTGCGCCAGGGCACGAATCGCCCTGTCCAGGCCCTTCTTGATAAAGCCGGAGCCGACAAACAGCAGCACATGTTCGCCCTCGACAACGGACAGCGCCTGGCGCATGGCACGGCGACGCACAGGGGCATCATCCCCGGCGCAACGATCGCGGGCAATCCCGGGCGGCAACATATGCAGCCGTGACTCGGGCGTTTTGTAACAGTGGACGAACTTGGCTTTCTCAGTTGCAGATATCAGCAGGATCTCGGTCGCCGAATTGCGGCTGAAGACAGCCGCCTCATAGGCGGAGAAATGGCGGAAACGCCCACCCCTGCGATACAAGCTGCCTCGCTCATTAATCGCCTTGTCCAGGTAACAGGAATCTGCCGCGTAATACACATCCAGGCCGGGCATCTTGTTAAAACCCACCACACCGTCCACCGGATCGGCTGCAAGATCTGCTTGCACCCACTCGGTAAAGCGTTCGTTGCGCAAATGATTGGTGCGCCCTGAAACGGGGACACGACGCAATTGCGCACCCGGAATCTCATCGCCCTGCCAATCGATATAGTAGATCCTGCAGGCGTGACCCAGCTTTTGCGTCTCTTCCACGAAACGACGGAAGTCGCGCTGCATACCGCCGTAGGGAAAGTACTTGTAGAGCAGGAATGCCAGGCGCATGTTCAATCCACCGGCGGCAGTATGGACTGCAGCTCACTCCACACACGCTGCGGTTCAATCGCCGCCATCATGGCAACAGGGTCCCGGGTATCGGCAACACCCACCGGCGACTGAATATGCACCTGATTACGACCATAGGCGCCTATCAGCCGGGTACTGGTTGGCCCGTAAAGCGATACTGTGGGTACATCCAGCGCGGCTGCCAGGTGGCCCAGGCCCGTGTCCACCGCTACCGCGCCGGATGCGTCCAGCAGCAAACCAGACAAACCCAGTAAGTCCAGCTGCGGCAGGACGCCAGCGCCCTCACACTGGTCAGCGATACGTGCGGCACGGTCTTTCTCAGCATCAGAGCCCCAGGGCAACCAGACCGGGTAACCCGCGGCGACGGCAAGACGCGCCAGCGCCACCCAGTCTGGTTCGGGCCATAGCTTCTCCTCGCGCGCGGTACCGTGAAAAAACAGCAAGCCACGCGAGCGACGGGGCTTGTCGCCCAGCAGGTTGTCACGAACGCCGTAGTTACCCTGGTTTGTGGGCACGGGGTAGTTCAGCGCTTTGGCAAACAACATGCGGGTACGTTCCACGGCGTGCATGTCCCGCGGCACATTTATCTTGTAACGGTAGGCCCGCGCCGCCAGCGGTTCGCGAGCCGATTGCTTGTCCAGTCCATACAGCGGGGCCTTGACCAGGCGGGATACCAGCGCGCTCTTTAACAGCCCCTGGGCATCAATAACAGCGTCGTAATGCTGACCGCGTACCTGTCGCCGGAATTCGCGCCACTCGGGGCCGGTAAAATCACGCAACGGATGTTTGCGCCAACGGCGCAGGGCGATAGGAATGGTGCGCTGCACGGCAGGGTGCCATCCGGGAATCTCCGCAAAGGCCTCCTCGACCACCCAGTCGAAGCGGATGCCAGGCATCGCTGCGGCGGCGTCGGTGAGGGCGGGGAGCGTATGCACCACATCTCCCAATGAAGACATTTTGACTAGCAGAATGCGCATTATTTCCCGGAGTTGGAAGCCAGTAAGGCGTCCAGTTTACCAGTTACCAGCGCCGCAGGCGTGTCACGCATACAGCGATGATGACCAAGGGGGCACTCGCGCTGGAAACAGGGCGCGCAATCGATGTCATTGACCACCACGCTACTGTTCCTGTTCAGGGGCGGCGTAAAACCGGGTGATGTAGCACCATAGATCACCACCAGCGGACGGGACAGTGCCGCCGCAATGTGCATCAGCCCTGAGTCATTGCTGACCACAGCGTCCGCCAGCGACAGCATATCCACCGCCTCGGCAAGCTGTGTTTTGCCCGCCAGGTCAAAACAGTTGGCGCTGTCAGCAGCGATCGCGGCAATACCCGCGGTCACATCTCGGTCCTTGTCGGAGCCGAACAACGCCACCTGCCAGCCTCTGTGCAGGTAGCTGCGTGCCAACTCGCCGTAGTATTCCAGCGGCCATCTTTTGGCACTGCCAAACTCCGCCCCCGGACACAGGGCGAGCAACGGCCGAGACGCAGACAGACCAAACTTTTCCTGGCACTGCAGCGCCTGCTGGGTATCCACAACCAGTCTCGGCGGGGGTAACTCGGCGGGCAGCGCGGTGCCACTGTCGACACCCAGCGCGGCAAACTGCTGCACCATCAATGGCAGCGTACCCTCATCCAGCTTACGCAGGTCATTGAGCAATCCATAGCGCATTTCACCGCGCCATCCGGTGCGCCGGGGTATACCGGCGAAGAACGGAATCAGCGCCGACTTGAACGAATTGGGCAGCACGATAGCCTGGCCGTAATGGTCCGCACGCAATGCACGGCCGATTTTCCAGCGACGCCCGAGGGCCGGCTCGCCATGACCGATGGGCTTGGTCAGCGCGCTGTTCACCTCGGGCATTCGCGCCAGGATAGGACCACTCCAGGCCGGTGCCAGCACGTCGATCAGCACGCCCGGGCGCGTCTCTTGCAGCAGGCGATAAAGCACCTGCGACATCACCATATCGCCCACCCAGGAAGGTCCGACCACCAGGACCTTGTCTGCCGGATCAGCCACTATGTCGCCTGCTCCACGTCGGCAAGCATGTCCTGCCAGCACCGCGTTACCGTGTTCGCGCTCGGTGACAAACTGTCCGGCATCGGTCTCGCCCGGCTGCTGCTGCAGGGCCAACTGGTGCGCAGCGCTGCGGTAGTTCAGGTAGGCATCGGTCAATGTCTGCGCCTCGCCTGCGGGTAACAGTCCTTCCTGGTCCAGTGTTTCGAGGATGCGTACGTTGTCTGACCACCGCGTTAACTGAGGGTGCTGCCGGGCCCATGCCAGCACGGCAAACTGCACCATGAACTCAATATCGACTATGCCGCCGCGGCCCTGCTTGAGATGGAAGCGACCATCCGTTGCTGCCGGCAACAGGTGATCGCGCATACGCTGACGCATCTTTACCACTTCTTCGCGCAATTCCTGTTCCTGGCGGGGCAGGCAAAGGACCTCGCCGCGAATCGCCTCGAACTTCTCTGCCACCGCGGAATCTCCGGCCACAAACCGGGCGCGCACCAGTGCCTGGTGCTCCCAGGTCCAGGCCTGGCCCTGCTGGTACTTGGCAAATCCGTCCACCGTAGGTACCAACATCCCGGAATCACCATCCGGGCGCAGGCGCATATCAACCTCATACAGTTGACCCATTGCCATGCGCGTTTCCAGAATATGAATCATGCGCTGGCCCAGCCGGGTATAAAACACAGTATTATCCAGCGCGCGGGCACCGTCTGTGCTGCCCTGACGTGCACCATCGCTGACAAACACCAGGTCCAGATCGGAGCCGTAGCCCAGTTCTATGCCGCCCAGCTTGCCGTAGGCAAACACGGCAAACCCGTAACTGTCGCTTTCACGATCGGGCTCACCGTACTTGTGGGTCAGGTCAGCCCAGGCCACAGCCAGCACCTGTTCGAGAATCACTTCCGCGATCCAGGTGAGGTTGTCGCTGACTTTCATGACCGGCAGTCTGCCGGCGATCTCACTGGCCGCCACGCGCAGGACCTGGGCCGCTTTAAAGTAGCGCAGCGCGTCCATCTGCGCTTCCAGGTCACCGGTTGCAAGGCGCGCAACCTGCTGGTTGAGCAAACTACGCAACGCTTCCTTGTCCGGTGGTTGGTAAAGACTGGCGCGGTCGAGCAACTCATCGAGCAGCACCGGGTGCCGGGCCATCTGCTCGGCAATCCAGGGGCTGGCACCGCAAAGCATTACCAGTTCTGCCAGCGCCGGCGGATTTTCCAGCAGGAGTACCAGATAGGCGCTACGGCGAACCACCGCCACCACCAGCGGCAGCACGCGTTGCAGGGCCAGATCCGGGTAGTCGGTTTCAGCACAGGCCTGCAGCAATTGCGGCATAAACTGGTCCAGCCGGTCTCGTCCCTCAACCTGCAAGGCGACCACCCGGTTGCTATTGCGCAGTGCTGACAGCTGTTCTTTACAGCTATCCGGGTCGGCATACCCCAGGCGAGCCAGCGCAGCAGTGTCTATATCATCACCCCAGAGACCGGCGGTATCAGCAGGGCTGGTGTCGTCCTCTTCTTCCTCGGGCGGCGCAATCAGCCTGGAGAAGTGCCCGGACACAATATCCCGGTGGGCCTGCAGGGCCTGCAGGTACTGCTCCCAACTGGTAAAGCCCATCACCGTGGCCATGGCCAAACGGGCCAGGGGCTGCACCGGTAGTTCCTGTGTCTGCTTATCCTCGTAACCCTGGATTGCGTGTTCACTATCGCGCAGGAATAGGTAGGCGGCGCGCAGCTCATCCACTGCCTGGCGTGGCAGGCAACCCAGGCTGACGCACTCTTCCAGCACCGAAAGCAGGGCGCGCTGCTGCAAGCCCAGGTCCCGCCCACCACGGATCAACTGGAAGCACTGGGCGATAAACTCTACCTCGCGAATTCCCCCATGCCCCAGCTTCACATTGTCCTGTAGTCCCCGGCGGCGAACCTCCGCCGTGATCATCTGCTTCATACTGCGCAGGCTCTCGATGACGCCAAAATCGACGTAGCGCCGATACACGAAGGGTCGCAGGCTCTGCATCAACTCCCGTGCACAAGCCGCGTCACCAGTCACCGGGTTGGCCTTGATCAGCGCATAACGCTCCCAGTCCCGCCCCTGGTCCTGGTAGTACTCCTCCAGTGCCGTGAAATTGTGCACCAGGGCACCACTCTCACCATAGGGTCGCAGACGCATGTCCACGCGAAAGACAAAGCCCTCCGGCGTCACCTGGTCCAGCGCCGCAATGACGCCCTGACCTACTTTGGTGAAAAACTCCTCATTGCTGATCGGCCGTTTTTCACTATTGGTAGAACCGGCCTCAGGAAAAGCAAAAATCAGGTCGATATCAGAGGATACGTTGAGCTCGCCGGCGCCCAGTTTACCCATCGCCAGGACGATCAGTTGCTGAACCTGACCGCTGCGCTTGCCCACCGGCTGGCCGAAGCGCTGCACCAGGGCAGACTCGGTCAACGCAACAGTCTCGGCAATACAGGCTTCTGCTAACAGGGACGTATCGCGCACGGTCTCCAGCGTATCCGCCAGCCGACAAAAATCCCGCCATATAATGCGCAGCATGTGGCGCTGGCGAAACTGGCGCAAAACCAGCGTGGCTTCGTCGTCCTGTTCCTCCAGGCGGGCTGACAGCTGCTCACGAAACGCCTGCACTGGCAGCGATCGCTGGAGCTCACCGTCCTGTATAAGCGCTAACAGAAGACCTGGCTTGCGCCTCGCCAGGGCGGCAACAAACGGACTGCAGGCCAACACCCTGGCTGTTTGTGCAGCAAGCGTTTCATCGACCAGCGCTTCACGCAGGCCCTGGGCCTCACCCTCGCTGGCACGTTCGAGAATATTGTTCCAGGCTAGCTTCGCCTGTTCAGCGAGGAGTTCGGGAAGTTCAGTTGCGTTCAGGTTCATAGGGATTTTTTACCAAGACGGATCAGGCATCGAGCACCGGTGCCACTCGCATGACTTCCTCGATGGTGGTCTGGCCCCGGGCGACGCGGCCCGCTCCGGACAGTCGCAGCGTTTTCATGCCCTCGCGCATGGCGATTTCGCGAATCGTTGCGGTCTCCAGATGGGTGTGGATTTCCCCTTGCACGTCAGGGCTGTTCACCAGCACCTCGTAGATACCCTGGCGGCCCATATAGCCCGTATTCCGACAAACCCTGCAGCCGACGGGTCGCGCCACCTGTTCCGGTGGCTGCATCTGCCAGGGCGAGGTCAATTGCTGCCAGGCGTCAGGGTCCAACGGCTCTGCAGTCTTACAGTGGGTGCAAAGTATGCGTACCAGGCGTTGCGACATGATCCCGCGCACCGTGGCCTTGATCAGGTAGGCCGGGACACCCAGTTCCAGCAAACGCGATAGCGAGCTGGGCGAGTCATTGGTGTGCAGGGTGGACAGCACAAGGTGACCCGTCAGCGCTGCCTGCACAGCCATATTTGCCGTTTCCAGGTCGCGGATTTCGCCGATCATGATGATGTCGGGGTCCTGGCGCATCAGGGCGCGAACCCCGGAAGCAAAATCCAGGCTGATGCCATGGTTAACCTGCATCTGGTTAAATGCGGGCTCCATCATCTCGATGGGGTCTTCAATGGTGCATACGTTAACTTCCGAGGTCGCTAACTGACGGAGCGTCGAGTACAGGGTTGTGGTTTTTCCGGAACCGGTAGGCCCGGTCACCAGCACAATGCCGTTACCCACGCTGGTCATCTGGTGCCAGCGCGTCAGGTCTTCCTCTGCCAGACCCAGTTGCTCGAAGGATCTTTTGCAACACGTCCGGATCGAAGATCCGCATTACCAGCTTTTCGCCAAAGGCCGTGGGCAAAGTGGCCAGGCGCAACTCCACCTCATTGCCCTCAGGAGTACGTGTCTTGAGCCGACCATCCTGGGGCCGGCGTTTTTCGGCCACATCCATGCGCCCGAGAATCTTGATGCGGCTGGTCACCGCTGCGCACAACCTGCTGCGGGAGTTCGTAAACACTGTGCAGCACACCGTCGATCCGGAAGCGGACATTGCCAACATCGCGCCGAGGCTCGATGTGGATGTCACTGGCACGCTGCTCAAACGCGTACTGCAGCAGCCAATCGACTATATTGACGATATGCTGGTCGTTGGCGTCGGGCTCGTTAATTGCGCCCAGTTCCAGCAATTGCTCCAGGTTGTTGGTCCCGGGCTTCGCATCGAGGCGTTCTGACCCGCGCGCTCCGCGCACGGATCCGGCCATGGAGTAAAATTCTGCGGTATGCCGGGCAATATCGCGGGGGTCAGCCAATACCCTGCGAATACGCTTGCGCAGCACATGTTCGAGGTTACCTTCCCAGGCATTGATATAAGGCTCTGCCGTGGCGATCCAAACCTCATCGTCATGCACTTCCACGGCCAGAATGCGGTGCCGCTCGGCAAACGCTTTAGACATCACCTCAGCCACCGAAGTGACATTGATTTTCAGCGGGTCGATCTCGTAGACAGCCTGTTCGGTGCGCTCGCTCAGCCAGGCCAGCAGACTGTCCATATCCATCGCGGCTCCCGGCCGTGTCTGGTCGGGAAGGCGCTGCTCGGCCAGGTAGATCAGCGGGTGGACCTTGACGTGCGCATTTTGCGCAACCCTGGCGAGGTCCTCGTCACTGAGGCGACCGTCGCGGTGTAACTGGTGTGCCAGTGGTGCCAGCTCCAGGCGATGCTCCATCAACTGCTCCTGTTTATTTTTGCCGTTCCAGGCTAGTACCGGCGGCGTCTATCCCACCGATCGGCGGGCCACAGTGTGTCCACGCCGGCACAGCCGCCAATGCTAGCACAGGGCTCCCGACCACACCCCTTGATGTGTGTCATTGCAGCAGATGACAGTTATGTGAAGATTTTATGACAGTCGGGAATGTGTTACCTATACTGCGCGTCTGACTTGCCGCCCGAAATTGGAGAATAATTAATGGCCAGCAGAAACCCCCTGGGCAATTTGTTCGGACGTTCGCCGATCGGCCCGATACAGCAGCATATGCAGATTGCCACCGAGGCAGCCGAGCATTTACCAGAGCTTATTCAGGCCGCCGCGGATAACGACTGGGAGCGCGCCAGGGCGATACACAAGGCGATCAACGCCGCCGAGAAAGAAGCCGACAAACTCAAGCGCTCGGTGCGTCGTCACCTGCCCAAGAGCCTGTTCCTGCCGGTACCTCGCTCCGACCTGCTGGCTCTCGTCGCCATCCAGGACCAGGTAGCCAACACCGCCAAGGACTTCGCCAGCATCCTGATGGGCCGCGATATGCGCTTCCCGGACAAGCTGTTCCCCTCAGTAATGGACCTGACTGCAACCTGTGTAGCCTGCTGCCAGCATGCATTGCTGGCGATCCAGGAGCTGGATGAACTACTGGAGGTGGGCTTTACCGGACGAGAGGTAAAACGCGTCGAGGTCATGCTCAAGGAGCTGGACAAGCTGGAGCGCAGCACCGACAAACAGCAGTTCAGCCTGCGCCGCAAGCTGTTTCGGCTGGAGAGCGAACTGCCACCGGTAGACGTGATGTTCTACTACCGCGCCATGGCCCTGCTGGGCACCCTGGCGGATAGCGCCGAAAGTGTAGGCGACCGCCTGCAGATCCTGCTCGCAAAATAACCGGGAACCAGTCAATGGAAATTATCGCGCAGTACGGCACTGTTTTTCTCATCATGGCCTGCATGTTTGGCTTTTTCATGGCCTGGGGAATCGGCGCCAATGACGTTGCCAATGCCATGGGGACTTCCGTGGGCTCCCGTGCACTGACCATCAAACAGGCGATTCTCATCGCCATGATCTTTGAGTTTCTGGGTGCCTACCTGGCGGGTGGTGAGGTCACCGTCCACCATACGCAAGGGCATCATCGACCCCCAGATCCTGGAGGACGACCCGCAACTCATGGTTTATGGCATGCTCTCGGCGCTGCTGGCGGCGGGAACCTGGTTGTTGATTGCCAGCATAAAAGGCTGGCCCGTCTCCACCACCCACTCCATCGTCGGTGCGATTGTCGGCTTCGCCTCTGTGGGCATTTCCATGGATGCGGTGCACTGGGACAAGGTAGGCGGTATCGTTGCCTCCTGGGTGGTCTCGCCGGTACTGGCAGGCACCATTTCCTTCAGCCTGTTCATGAGCGTCAAGTTATTGATTCTCGATACCGACGAGCCCTTCCTGCGAGCCAAGAGATACATCCCCATTTATATGTGGATGGTCGGGTTCATGATCGCCATGGTGACCCTGCTGAAAGGGCTCAAGCACGTCGGTCTTGATTTCGACCTGGGCCTGGGCAGCAATTTCGCCAACGCCTTGCCCATCGCAGCCGTTATCGGCCTCCTGGTCGCCGGATTTGGCGCCCTGCTGCTGCGCAATATCAAGGATGATCACGATCACGAGAACCGTTTCGGCAGTGTAGAGCGGGTATTTGCCGTACTGATGGTGTTTACCGCCTGCTCCATGGCATTTGCCCATGGCTCCAATGATGTGGCCAACGCCGTCGGTCCCCTGGCGGCCATTGCCAGCACGGTGCAATCCGGTGGCGAAATCGCCGCCAAGTCCGCCATGCCCTGGTGGATATTGCTGGTAGGCGCCATGGGTATCGTTATCGGCCTGGCCACCTACGGCTGGAAGGTGATCACTACCGTGGGCCGCAAGATAACCGAGCTGACCCCCAGCCGCGGTTTCGCAGCCGAACTGGGTGCCGCCTCTACCGTAGTGATCGCCTCTGCCACCGGCCTGCCCATTTCCACCACCCATACGCTGGTCGGCGCGGTGCTGGGTGTGGGTTTTGCCCGCGGCATCGCGGCCCTCAACCTGCGCGTAATCGGCACTATTTTCATGTCGTGGATCATCACCCTGCCCGCTGGCGCCGGCCTGGCAATCATTTTCTTCTTCCTGTTCAAGGGCATTTTCGGCCCCTGATCAGGCGCCTGGGGCAGGGCCATCGCACGCGGACACGGGGTTCGCAGTCAGCTCCCCCAGGGTTTACACTAGGCACCTCACCACCGTGCGGGCGTCAGGCCTGCCCGGTGCCTCACGTCTACTTCCTACCGGATTGGTCACAAGCACATGCCAGGCACCGAACAACGCATTATCGAGCAGCTCGCTCAACTGATTAGCTCGGCCTCGGTAAGCTCTACCGACCCCGCCTGGGACCAGGGTAATCGCGCCGTGATAGACCTGCTCGCCAGCTGGCTGTCACCCATGGGCTTCGATACGGAAATCCAGGAAATCACCCCCGGCGGCAACAAGGCCAACCTCATTGCGACTCGCGGCAGCGGTCCGGGCGGCCTGGTCCTCGCTGGACACACCGATACCGTGCCGTTCGACGAGGGTCGCTGGCAGAGCGACCCACTCAGACTCAACGAGCGCGACAACCGCCTCTACGGTCTGGGCAGTACCGACATGAAAGGATTTTTCCCGCTGGCATTGGCCGCGGCCCAGTCCTTCGCCGATGTCGAACTGCAACAGCCGCTGATACTGCTGGCCACGGCGGACGAGGAGAGCTCGATGAATGGCGCCAGGGCGCTGGCCGCGGCCGGCAGGCCCAAGGCGCGGGCCGCGATAATCGGCGAGCCTACTTCGCTGGTCCCGGTGCGGATGCACAAGGGCATCATGATGGAGGCGGTGCACGTGAATGGACAGTCCGGCCATTCTTCCAATCCCGCACTGGGCAACAACGCCCTGGATGGCATGCACGCGGTGATGAGCGACCTGATGCGCTTCCGCACAGAGATGGCCCAGCGCTACGGCAACTCGCTATTTGATGTTGCCTATCCCACCTTGAACCTGGGCCATATACACGGCGGCGACAGCCCCAATCGGATTTGCGGCAAAACCGAGCTGCATTTCGACCTGCGCATGACCCCCGGGGGCGACAATGCCGAGGTCCGGGAAGACATTCGCCAACGCCTGGCGCTCATCGGGCAGGAGCGTGGACTGGAGATAGAGCTACGTTCACTCATCCACGACGTCTCACCCTTTGAGGAGGCGCCAGACAGCGAACTGGTCAAGCTGGCCGAGAAGCTCACTGGCCACAGCGCCATCGCCGTGGCGTTCGCCACCGAGGCACCCTTCCTGCAGCAGCTGGGCATGCAGACCATCGTCATGGGTCCGGGCTCTATCGACCAGGCTCACCAGCCAGATGAGTTTATGCCGCTGGACCAGATTCGGCCGTGCATCGCTCTGCTGGAGCAGTTTATTCGGCACTATTGTTTTTAGGGGCACTTCAGGCTGCAAGGCCTGGCTACGGCACAGGCCTCACGAAAACCGCCAAAAAGCGTCGTCCATGACAGGCTTGGCCTCGGCCATCCATGGCCTCGGACATTTTCGTGAAGGCCTGTGCCGTAACCAAGCCGGATAGCGCATGCTGGAGGCAACCACATATCTCAGGCTAATACTGCTCTCTGCCTACTAGCGACACAAGGTCAGGCAGCGGCGGCGACCCGCGGAAACAATCAGGCCACGCTTCAAGCGAAGTGCCGTTTTCGGGGGTTGTCCGTCGGTCCGACGCTTCGGAGGACTGTCTGAGGCGCTTAAAGGTTGCGCTCAGCAACCTTTGCCGAGTTCCGCAGCGGCCCGAAAATGGGACGCAGCGAGTGGTCGTTTCCGCGGGTCGTTACCGCTGCCTGACCGGGCACGCTGGCAAAAGCGATACTAGATCTCTCGCCATGGCAGGGATGACGCAGAGGCGGAGAAAAAACTCCGCATGTGCAAAATTGCCATTAGGTAAACACAACAGATTTCGGTAACCTTGATAATTCGCTATTAATCAATAAGTTGGACAATAACGTGACGACGCCCAGCCGGTCCCACATCCGCTGGTTCAGAAATACCGCACCCTACATCAACCGGCACCGGGGCAAAACCTTCGTGCTGATGTTGGGGGGTGAAGTCGCGCAGCACGAAAACTTCGCCAATATCATTCACGACATCGCCCTGCTGAAAAGCCTGGGCGTGAAGCTGGTGCTGATCCACGGCTCGCGCCCACAGATAGCGGCACGCATGGAGAAAGCCGGCCTGCAGAGCAGCTTTCACCACGATGTGCGCATTACTGACAACGACGCCATGGAGCATGTGAAAGATGCTGCCGGGTCACTGCGCGCACAGATTGAGGCGCTGCTCTCCATGGGCCTGCCCAACTCACCCATGCAAGGCTCACGGATGCGCGTCTGCTCTGGCAATTTCGTCACCGCGAAGCCCATTGGTGTAGTGGACGGGGTGGATTTCCAGCACACCGGCAAGGTGCGTCGCGTCGATACCGACGGCATCCACCGGCAACTGCAGGATGACTCCATCGTGCTGTTATCACCGCTGGGCTATTCCCCAACGGGGGAAATTTTTAACCTGGCACTGGAAGACATCGCCGTCAACTGTGCCGCGGCGGTGGGTGCAGACAAACTGATTCTGTTCGGTGACGAGAGCGGCATCGTTGATGAGCGGGGGCAACTCATTCGCCAGTTGGCCGTCAACGAACTGGAGCAACTTTCGCCAGGGAACGCAGGGCAGGCAAGTCTTCTGCACACGGCGAAACGCGCTTGTATGGAAGGCGTTCCTCGCTGCCAGATTATCAGCTACCAGGATGACTGTGCCCTGCTGGAAGAGCTGTTCACCCACGACGGTAGTGGCACACTGGTGGCCAATGTTGCCTACGAAAGTTCGCGCCAGGCAGACATCGATGACGTGGGCGGTATTCTCGAACTGATCGAACCGCTGGAACACGAGGGCATATTGCTCAAGCGCTCCAGGGAGCTGTTGGAGCAGGAAATTTCCAGGTTTCGCCTGTTGGAGCGTGATGGCCGGGCCATTGCCTGTGCCGCCCTGTATCCATTTCCCGAGGAAGGCTGTGCCGAACTCGCCTGCGTGGTAACCCACCCGGACTATCGCGGCGGGCAGCGCGGACAGCGCCTGTTGCAGGAACTGGAACAGGAGGCACGGCACAGCGGGCTAACCAAAGTATTCGTACTCAGCACACAAACGGCTCACTGGTTCCTTGAGCAGGGTTTTGTTGAGGCATCGCGAGACGAACTGCCGGATCGCAAGCAGGCGCTGTATAACCTGCAGCGCAACTCCAAGGTTTTCTTCAAGACGCTCTGAGCAAGACCCGGCTAGATCGATACTTCCCACTGAAGGCGGTAACGCGTGTCGGATTCTCGATCACCGGATTCTTTTGCCGTCAGGTAGCTTACATCCAGCGTAAGCTTGTTCCTATGGCCGACAAAAAACCAGTTAACCGCCGCTGTTATCTCGCTGTTGTCGTAGCTCCTCGAAATGAATCCGAGTTAACGTGTGCCGCCCGCACGGCGAACTCAAGTTGGTCAGAAAATCCGGACCAGCGCCCAGCGGGAAACCAGCCCGCCTGGGCATAGCCACCAAACAGGTCGCGCGTACCACCATTGACCGTATCATCAATCGACTTCCAATGGAGCTCCTGCTGCCAACTGAAGCCACCACGCTGTCCCGCCCATTCCTGCATAGCCTGGTAGATGCGGTACTGGTTGTCTTCACCTTCCTCATAGCCCGGCAGTTGACCGCCGCCAGAGCTGGAGAAGCCGCGTGTAGCGACTGTCGTTGGCGACCAGCCCAAAACTGAGCGATGCCCGCGTCTGCTCGTAACGCTTCAGTGCACTCTGGGAGAAGGGCAACACCTCTCCCGTGTAATTCCACTGCCAGCGACCCATCAGCATTGGCCGGCCACCATCACTGCTATTACTGCGGCCGTTACCACCGAGCACGCCTGCCCACCACATACTGTCCCGCGATGTGCCCTGCCATAAATGGCCCGAAGCCATGGCCCCCCACTGGCGATCAACGGTGAACCAGTAGGTCGCGATCGAGCGCTCTACAAACTGTTGCTTGCCCGAGGAATCAATGCGTTCACGGTTATACTCCGCCTTCCACTGCCCGGCGCGCAACTTGAAGGCGGGATTGGCAATCCAGCTGGCCCGCAGGTCGAGCAGGCGATGGTTTCTGAGATCGTACTCATGGTAAAACGTTAACGCATCCCTGAACCCGGCACCGATCTTGTATCGAGAGCGACTCACAGTGCCACCAGAATCCTCGGGCTCGTCAAAATCGCCCGGGAAACGCAAGTCGTTAGTATTCGATTCATAGCGCAGCTGGGCACGCAGCCCAAGCCACAGGTAACTGCCACTCTGCGAGTCAGACCACTCCAGTCCCGACTTACTGTACTGGTAGTTCCAACCTGAATCCGCAAGGGCCGGGTGCACGCCAAGGCAGGACACAAGCGTGGACAGGGCAGCGCCCTGTACCCAGTGGCCGGCCAATTTTTTATGTCGCGTTGTCAAAGCAAGCTGGTCCCGACCGCTGTTTCATTACATGCCCGAAAGCAGTATAACCATCATTTTAAGGATTAGAAGGAGAGTGGTCGCCATGCCACGGATCGCAAAAGCCTTGCTGCTAACTGCCTGTCTGATAGGACTTGGCCTGGCAGCGCTGGAATATCGCATTCACAAGGGCGGACAGAAGGCTGCAGAGCTTTTTGCCTCTACCCGCATTGAGCCAGTGGGCGACTTCGGCTCTACTCGCACGCTGAGAATCCTTCCCCTACTTGAATTCCACAGCGCTGACCCCGCTCTACTGACAGAGGTGGGCGTTTCCTACCTTGTGGACATTGATGATCATCGTATTCTTTATGACGTCGGCCAGAACACTCGCGGCCTAAGGCCCTCCGCGCTGGAGCGCAACATGGCAGCGCTGGGTATCGACCTGGCGAGCATTGATACGGTCTTTATTTCCCACAACCACCTGGATCATGTCGGCGGGCTCAATTGGCAGAACAACAATACATTTTCACTGGGCGCAGAGCAGAAGCCCTTTCCCAATCCTCGTACCCAACTTATCGTACCGGGATCCATGACTTATCCTGGTCTGCAACCGGTTTATGCCACCAAGCCGATGCGCATTGGTGAAGGAGTAGGTTCAACCGGACTGGCCACGACCGGGACGATAGGCAGGCAATTGGCGATTGGCTGGATCGAGGAGCACTCCCTGGTGGTCAACGTCGAGGGGCTGGGCGGGGTGATTATTGTCGCCTGTGGGCATCAGCCAGTGCCGAATCTGCTGCGCCGTTATGACCAGGCCTTTGATGAACCCTTATATGGTATCGTCGGGGGTTTGCACTTCCCGGTGCCCGATGGGCGTATCAAACTGGGCCCGCTGGACGTACAGCGCAGGCTGGCCTCGGGTGAGGGGCTGTTCAGCCCGCTCACCGAAGAAGAAGTCGACAGGCAGATTGACTTGCTGCATGCGCGTCAACTGGGCGTTATCGCGGTTAGCAGCCACGACAGCAGTGACCAGGTAATAGAGCGGGTGCGCTCGGCCTTTGGGGGCGCCCACCGTTACATCCGGGTAGGCGAGGAAATAACTATCACTGCACCGATACCGACGGCGCAAGCGCATCTCCCGCAAGACCCCGGAAAAACCTACCCGGCGAGCCAGCCGCGCCAGGACAGGGAGCAACCAGCGGGTTAACATTCCCCGGTTTTTTGCTATCCTCCTGCGTCTCATTTTTGGCCCTAGGCGGGCCTAGTCACCCACTGCCGACACGGAAAAGACCATGCCAGACTATCGCTCCAAAACCTCCACCGCCGGCCGCAATATGGCCGGCGCCCGCGCCCTCTGGCGCGCCACTGGTATGAAAGACGGTGACTTCGAAAAACCGATCATCGCCGTGGTCAACTCCTTCACCCAGTTCGTGCCCGGTCACGTGCACCTGAAAGACCTCGGTCAACTGGTCGCCCGGGAGATCGAAGCGGCCGGCGGCGTCGCCAAGGAATTCAACACCATCGCCGTGGACGACGGTATCGCCATGGGCCACGACGGCATGCTCTACAGCCTGCCCTCCCGCGATATCATTTCAGACTCTGTGGAATACATGGTCAACGCCCACTGCGCCGACGCCATGGTGTGTATCTCCAACTGTGACAAAATCACCCCCGGGATGCTCAATGCCGCCATGCGCCTCAACATACCGGTGGTGTTTGTATCCGGCGGACCCATGGAAGCGGGCAAAACGAAACTCTCCGAGCATAAACTGGACCTGGTAGACGCCATGGTGATCGCCGTGGACGACACCGCCGACGACGAAACCGTCGCTGAATACGAGCGCTCAGCCTGCCCCACCTGCGGCTCCTGCTCCGGCATGTTTACCGCCAACTCCATGAACTGCCTCACCGAAGCGCTGGGGCTGTCCTTGCCGGGCAACGGCTCCACCCTGGCAACGCACGCCGATCGCGAGCAGCTATTCCTGCGCGCCGGTCGCCTGGTGGTGGAGCTGTGCCAGCGCTACTACCAGGACAATGACGAGTCCGTGCTGCCGCGCAACGTCGGTTCCTACAAAGCTTTCGAGAACGCCATGAGCCTGGACATCGCCATGGGCGGCTCCACCAATACCATCCTGCATTTACTGGCTGCCGCCCGCGAGGCAGAGCTGGACTTCACCATGGAAGACATTGATCGGCTCTCACGCAAGATTCCCCAACTGTGCAAGGTTGCGCCCAATACGCCGGAATACCACATGGAAGATGTCCACCGCGCCGGCGGCATTATGGGCATTCTCGGGGAGCTGGACCGCGCTGGCCTGCTGCACACGGACTGTCCCACGGTGCACAGTAAGACCATGGGCGACGCACTGGACCAGTGGGACATCGTGCGCACCCGGGATGCCGCGGTGCAAAAGTTCTATAGTGCCGGCCCCGGTGGCGTTCCCACGCAGACGGCCTTCAGCCAGGACACCCGCTGGCCCAGCCTGGATGACGACCGCGAGAGCGGCTGCATCCGTTCCCTGGAAAACGCGTTTTCCCTGGAAGGCGGCCTCGCCGTCTTGACCGGCAACATCGCCGAGGACGGCTGCGTCGTTAAAACCTCGGGGGTCGACGAATCCATCCTGGTATTCTCGGGCCCGGCCTACGTTTGCGAAAGCCAGGAAGCGGCGGTCGACGCGATTCTCAATGACCGCGTACAGGCGGGCGATGTGGTCATCGTGCGCTACGAGGGCCCCCGCGGCGGTCCCGGTATGCAGGAAATGCTTTACCCCACCAGCTACATCAAGTCCAAGGGGCTGGGTAAAGCCTGCGCCCTGCTCACAGATGGCCGTTTTTCCGGCGGCACCTCCGGCCTGTCCATTGGCCACGCCTCTCCGGAAGCTGCCGCTGGCGGCGCCATCGCCCTGGTCGAGAACGGCGACACCATCGAGATCAACATTCCCGAGCGCAGCATTAATGTGCAGCTGCCTGAAGAAGAACTCGCCGCGCGTCGTGAGGCGATGGATGCCAGGGGCGACAAGGCCTGGAAGCCGGTCGACCCCGTCCGCGCAAGGTCACGCCTGCGTTAAAGGTTTACGCGAAAATGGTGACCAGTGCGGATAAGGGTGCCGTAAGGGACTTGTCGCTGCTGGATTAAGCGGCCTGTGATCACTGCTTTGCGATCAAGCCCTCAAGGTCTTCGCGTAAATCCCGGATCTTGCTGCGCAGCCGTTTGTCCTGCTTCGGGTCGCGTGTATTGAGCACCTTGGCAACGGCAGCATAGAGCACCGTTGCGTTATGTTCGTATACCTCGCGGTACTCCACCGAAGTTGTTTGCTCGCGCTCACCGAGGGTGTCCCGAAGCGAATGTTGCCATCCGGGCTCGCGCTGCAGAATGTCTTCCAACCGGTCCAGCCAGGCGGCCCGCTCTTGCAACCAGATGGCATCGGAGCGCTGCAGCTTGCCTGCCGCTTCTTCAAACGTCGTACGCTGCCCCCAATCGAGGCGCCCCATGTAATCCTGTGTCGAATCCCTGAGGTTATCGTACGCGTCTTCGCGATATTCCTCGTCACTGCGGGTCAGGTACTTTTCCTCGTATTCCTCCTGCTTGTCCCGCAGTTCGCCCACAAACTCCTGCATCTGCTCGTCCGACAGGCTCTCACCGAGAGTAATCATCCATTCCAGCCCGCTCGCCTCAACACGCAGCCAGGCAGTCTCTGCGTCCGCGACCAGGGCTTCGAGCTGGGCAGGGCTGATTTCGCTGTCCAGCAGGCTTTCCATTTCATCCAGCAGGGGTAGGTAGGCCGGCAGCTCCTCGCTGCGGTGCCAGACGAGAAAGGGGTCCAGAAGCTGGTCGAGGGCGCGTTTTTGCTCGCGGTTCAGGTCGACGTAATTGCCGACGTACCAGGGAATAATGAAATCGAGTCGGTTGTAGATAAAGGTAGTGCTGCTACACCCGGTCAGGGTGAGCAGCAACAGGATGAGGATTGCCCTGCGAGAGCGCGTTGTCATGGCTTTTTCCCCTATCCCTTACCAGGGAAGACTATCGATATCGACGTTGCCGCCACTGATCACCAGCCCTACCCGGCGACCCCGGAATCGCTCCGGGTGCTCCAGCACGCCGGCAAGGCTCACCGCGCCGGAGGGCTCTACAACCTGCTTCATACGGGTCCACTGCAATTTCATCGCCTCGACAATCATCGAATCAGGTACGGTCAGAATGGTGTCTACGTGTTTACGGATTATCTCGAAGTTGAGTTCACCCAGGCCTGCGCGCAGGCCGTCGGCAATGGTATCGGGATTGGTCTGCGGCTGTAATTCCCCAAGGCCGAAAGAACGGAACGCATCGTCTGCGCCCTCTGGCTCCACCGCCACCACCTCGATACGCGGATTCAGACCCTTGGCCGCCAGCGCAGTCCCGGCCAGCAGGCCGCCACCGCCCACCGGTACTACTAGCACATCGAGGTTTGGCACCTGCTCCATCAATTCCAGCGCCGCGGTACCTTGACCGGCGATAATCCGCGGATCGTTATAGGGGTGGACTGCCACTGCGCCGGTCTTCTCCAGCACTGTGGCCAGGGTCGCTTCGCGCGCTGCCAGGGTTGGCTCGCACTCAATAATCTCACCGCCATAACCAGCTACCGCGTCTCTTTTTACGGTCGGTGCATTGGTGGGCATAACTATGTAGGCAGGCAGATCACGCTGCCCAGCCGCCATGGCCAGGGCAGCGCCATGATTGCCCGATGAATGGGTAGCCACCCCGGCAGCTGCCTCCGCTGCATCCAGGCAGAGCACAGCATTGGTAGCACCCCGTGCCTTGAACGCACCTGCTTTTTGCAGGTGCTCACACTTGAAGAACAGCTCGGCGCAGGTATGGTCATCGAGCTGCTGACTGCACAGGACGGGTGTCTGGTGCACATAGGACGCAATACGTTCACGCGCTGCCTGCAGGTCCGCCAGCTCAGGTGACTTCATTTGAGTCTCTCTCTTTAACAACCAGTGTCCAACCCGCCTGGCGCCAGACAAAATATCCCAGCAGGAAATTGCTTTGCAATAACAGGGTAAGGACCCACTCAAAGGCATCCTCCACCGTCTCGTACCAGCGCTCGTCCCAGGCATCGAGCACTACAGTAAGCACGCCTGCGACCAACAGCGTGATACAGACAAGCCCCATACCGGTTAACAGCACACCGCTCACTCCCGGTACTCGCAGCGCCCGCAATTGGGACAGCAGAAGCAGCTGGGCGATAAAGGTAAAGGAAAAGAACAGTATGGTTCCCACCCTGCGCTGGGTAGCCCATGCGTCGCCTTTCTCCCCGAGCACGGTGACGTACATGATCAAGCCAACGCAAGCCAGCAGGCCAAGACCCAGCATCCAGTGGTTAGCCCGTTGCCGATCATTACCGGCGCTGCGCTGCAAGGCGCCCAACCAGGTGTGATTCAACCACCAGTAAGCCATCATCAACACAGCTACCGGCAACATGGTGGCGCGAAACAGGTAGCTCGCAGGCGGCTTGCGGCCGGTCGCGCTGATCGATGTACAGCTATCGACATAGGGATTACACCAATCCACGGTACCGTGACTGGCGGCCAGCAGGTAAGTGAAGTGGACAGCGAAGAAAGGCAGCAGGGCTGCCAACAATGCAACGGGCCGGACGTTCATAGCTGCAGTCTAGCTGGTTTGTGGCCTTATGCGCACCCTGCAAAAAACCGCCAAACCGGAGAGCCTGAAAGCCCTTTCGGGGCCTCAATGCAGGACTCAGGCGGCGGCGTGCTGCTCCTGCTCCGCCGCTTTGTTGATTGCGCGCAAAATGCCATCCAATGATGCCTGCACGATGTCGTGGCTACGGCCACACCCGCAATAGCGCTCGCCTTCAACATTCAGCTGTATGTAACACACCGCTTCGGCATCGGCGCTCTGGCTGAGCGCGTGCTCGTTGTATTCCACCAGTACGATCTGCTTGCCGGTGAACGTTTCCATGGCGTCAACGAAGGCAGCCACCACGCCATTGCCGGTTCCGGAAATTTTTTCGCGCACACTGCCCAGACTCAGTTCCGCCTGCAGTTTGTCCACGTGGTCCTCGCGGCTGACATTATAATTACCCAGCTGCCAACGGCCCTCGCCATTGAGATAGGTTTTCTGGAACAGGTCCAGAATTTCCCCGGAGCCCACTTCGCTTTCGCTCTGCTCCGCATGGGCCTGCACCGCCGAACTGAAGTCGATCTGCAGCCAACGTGGTAATTCGTAGCCATAATCGCGCTCCAGTACGTAGGCGATACCGCCTTTGCCAGACTGGCTGTTGATGCGAATAACCTCCTGGTAGGAACGACCGATATCCGCCGGATCGATCGGCAGGTAGGCGACCTCCCACGGATTTTCCTGATCACGCCCGGACAGGCATTTTTTGATCGCATCCTGGTGACTGCCGGAAAAGGCGGTAAACACCAGCTCACCGGCCCAGGGATGACGCGGGTGCACAGGCAGCTGGGTACACTCTTTGACGGTCTGGATTATCTCGTCCATGTTGGCCAGGTCCAGCAGAGGGTCCACGCCCTGGCTATACAGGTTCATGGCCATGGTGATCACGTCCATGTTGCCGGTGCGCTCGCCGTTACCCATCAGCGTACCTTCAACTCGGTCGGCACCGGCCATCACCCCCAGCTCAGCCGCGGCAACGGCACAGCCGCGGTCATTGTGTGTGTGCAGGGAGATCAACAGACTGTCGCGGTTCTCCACGTGGTCACAGAACCACTCGATCTGGTCCGCGTAAATATTGGGTGTGCTCATCTCCACCGTCGCCGGCAAGTTGATAATTACCGGCTTCTCGGGTGTGGGCTGCCAGACGGCAGTGACCGCATTGCAAACCTCTACCGCAAAGTCCAGCTCGGTGCCGGTAAAGCTCTCAGGTGAATATTCGAACACCCATTCCGTTTCCGGATAGCGCTGGGCGCACTCCTGTACCAGCGTTGCGCCATTGACGGCGATGTCGATAATGCCCTGGCGATCCAGGCCGAAGACCTGCTCACGTTGCACCGTGGAGGTCGAGTTGTACACGTGCACGACAGCGCGGCGCGCGCCTTTCAGCGCTTCGAAGGTTTTTTCAATGAGCTCTTTGCGCGCCTGCACCAGTACCTGAATGGTGACGTCATCGGGAATACGGTCGTTCTCAATCAACTCCCGGACGAAATCAAAGTCGTGGCTGGACGCGGAGGGGAACCCCACCTCGATTTCCTTGAAGCCCACTTTCACCAGTTGGTCCCAGAGGCGTGATTTCTGCCGCGCGGTCATCGGTTCGATAAGCGCCTGATTGCCATCGCGCAGGTCCACGCTGCACCACAGGGGCGCCTTGTCTATCTGCTGGTCCGGCCAGCGACGGTCTGCTTTGCGAACAGGAGAAAAAGGCTTGTATTTTTTGAAGTCGAAATTGCTCATAACCGGTACCAGGGCACTTTAATCGGGAGGCTGTCACCCGCGGACGCGTCCCTTTTGGGGCCGTGCGCAGTGCTCTGGGTCGGGTAGACACCAGGTCACGACTCCGCGTGGGTGATCATTCAGCCAGAGCCCTAGTATAGTCGTCGACCTGGAGGGATTGTATGCAAATATGGCGCATTGATGCCCTTTATACGCAATTATTCACTATAAACCATACAATAATTGGATTATTAGGCTAATATTTAGCGAGTAATTCCTCAAAGCAAGGTAGTCGGGCTACCGGGAGAGACAGTCGTTATGAAACTGGACCGCATTGATCGCAAGATACTGAAGGCCATGCAGCAAAACAGCCGCAGCAGCAACCTTGAACTCGCCGATCAGGTGGGGCTATCGCCCACTCCTTGTTCCCGGCGTGTTAAGCGGCTGGAGGAGTCCGGCCTGATACGCGGCCATGTCACCCTGCTCAACCAGTCCATGCTGGGGTTGAAGCTCACTGCGTACATCGGTATCAGCATGGACCGCCATACGCCCGACCGCTTTGAGGCTTTCGAGCAGGAAGTGATGACCTACCCGGAGGTTATGGAGTGCTCGGTAGTCACCGGACAGTCTTCAGACTACCTGCTCAAGGCCGTGGTAGCAGACATGGAGTACTACGAACAGTTTCTCCTGGGCAGGCTCACCAGAATTGCGGGCGTGACCGGTGTCCATTCAAGTTTTGAATTGCGCCGCGTGGTCCAGCGCACCGAACTGCCGCTGGATCATATTCAGGACGACACCATTCTGCGCGACTAGCCGCCGGCAAAAAAGCTAGACTCTGGAAATCCCTGCGCGGGTTCGCAACCACAGCGCTGCGCAGATTGGGCAATTTACACAACAGAATAAGGCACGAGCGATGATCAAAGCGGGCGAGGTGGCAGTGGTTACTGGTGGAGCCAGCGGCATGGGGCAGCTGTTTGCGAGGCGCCTTGCAGCGGCCGGCGCCAGCGTAGCCATATTCGATGTTAACCAGGAAGGCCTGGATGCCACCGCGGCTGAGTCGTCCAATATCACGGCGTTCACCTGTGATATCGCCAGCCTTGGAGACGTAGAGAACAAGGTTGCGGAAGTAGAAGCCCTACTGGGCCCCATTGAGCTGCTGGTGCATGCGGCGGCTCTTATGCCAGCGCACGCACTTGCCGAGCACACCCACGAAGGCATGGAAAAACTGTTTCGCATCAATTACTTCGGCACAACCTACATGACTCGCGCGGTATTGCCCGGCATGCAATCGCGAGGCCGTGGACGTATCATCATCTTTGGTTCCATTGCCGGCGTCGCCCTGGTGCCAAAAATGGGGGCCTACTGCGCCACCAAGGCTGCAGTCAACGCCTATACCGAAGTGCTGCAGAACGAAGTCAGAAAGAGTGGCGTGCGCGTCCACCTGGTCTGCCCGCCTGCGGTGAATACGCCCCTGGTCGACCAGACACTGAATACGGACACACCTGGCAGCATGAAAGAGGCCAAGGAAAAGGGCCGCCTGGCTGACCCCGGCAAGATCATCGACGCCATCGAAAAGGGCGTGAGAAAAGACCGCGACATCATTTATCCCGGCGAGGCGAAGTTGCTGTATTACTGGCGCATGCTGGCACCTGGATTGTGGTGGAAGACGGTCATGAACTTCGAGAAGTAACTTCCCATACCCACGGCCATGGGCTAACCTCTCCCGCCCATGCCGCGCCGACACCTGAACCCGGAATCACCCTGGCTACTTGCCTTGCTGGCAGCCCTGGTCGCGCTCGGCCCGCTGAGTGTCGATATGTATCTGCCGGCTATGCCGGCAATGATGCGCGCACTGGATGCCGACATCGGGCAGATGCACCTGACCCTCAGCACCTACCTGACCGGCTTCGCTGTTTTTCACCTGGCCTGCGGCCCCCTGGCAGACCGCTTTGGCCGCAAGCCGCTGCTGCTGGGCGGCACACTGGTCTTTGTGGCCGCCTGCATCGGTTGCGCGCAGTCAGATTCGGTTGAAGAGCTGCTGGTATTCCGCTTTCTGCAGGG
Source organism: uncultured Gammaproteobacteria bacterium (assembly GCA_963845135.1). Classification (GTDB taxonomy): domain Bacteria; phylum Pseudomonadota; class Gammaproteobacteria; order Pseudomonadales; family Halieaceae; genus Halioglobus. The sequence continues at coordinate 152,544 of CAWJQW010000020.1, forward strand.
CGTGGGCGCCTGTGTCGGCCCCACTCTCGCACGCACAGTTACCCGCGATATTTTCGGGCCCCGCCGGGCCGCGCGGGCCCTGTCACTGATCGCCATGCTGATGGCCCTGGGACCGGCGGTGGCGCCAACACTGGGCGGATTCGTGCTGCTGGTGTTGCCATGGCCGGTCATTTTCGTCTTTCTCGCCCTGTACGGCACACTGATGATACTGCTGATACAGGTGTACCTTGCAGAATCACTGCCCAGCCGCCAGAGCCTGCACCCGGTCAGCATCGCCCGTAACTATGCACACCTGATTGCCGACCCATCTTTCTTATCTGTCACCCTTGCCAGCGCCCTGGTGTACGCCGGATTGATGGCCTACCTGTCATCATCGAGCTTCGTCTACATCGACATGCTAGGCGTGCCGGTGCAGTACTTTGGCTTCATTTTCCTGCCTACGGTAGCAGGCTACATCGCGGGAAGCGGCATCAGCGCGCGCCTGGCCACCCGTTGGGACTCACAGCAGACCATGTTGCTGGGCGGGGCGCTCTGCGTGCTGACCAGCGCCTGCATGTGGGCGGGAAACAGCCTCTTCGCCACCAGCATCTGGGTGCTGGTGCTACCGATGACAATCTATGCCATTGGCATGGGCCTGGTCCTGCCACACGCCATGGCCATTGCCATGGCGCCCTTCCCGCAGATGGCGGGAACGGCCTCGGCACTGCTTGGCTTCATCCAGATGGGCTTGTCAGCCCTGGCCTCAGCACTGGTGGGCGCACTGTTGACCGACAGCCCACAGCCTATGCTTATTGCCATGGTCGCATTCAATGCGGGCGCCCTGCTGCTGGCAATGCGCGTGTTCCGCAATAGCGCCAGGAGCCACTGACCGCCGGTCAGTGACTGTGGCATACTCTGCGGGCATTTTCCCGGGAGAACAGCTCGTGCATACCGCCACTGATGTGACTCAACTCATCGGCAACACACCGCTACTGCATCTGAAGCAGGTTTCAGAGCTAACGGGCTGCACTATCCTGGGCAAGGCTGAATTTCTCAACCCTGGTGGATCGGTCAAGGATCGCACTGCCCTGGGCATCATTCGCGCCGCTGAGGCCGCCGGTGAGCTGCAACCGGGCGGACGCATCGTGGAGGGCACGGCAGGGAACACCGGTATCGGCCTCACCCTGTTGGCCAATGCGCTGGGCTACCGGAGCACAGTCGTCATGCCCATTACCCAGAGCCGTGAAAAAATCGACTCCCTGGAGTTGCTGGGTGCGGACCTGCACCTCGTCGGAGCTACCTCCTACTCCGACCCCAAGCACTATGTCCATACGGCGCAGAGGCTTGCAGAAAAATTTGCGGCAAAAGAAGACCGGGGTGCGATCTGGGCGAGACAGTTCGACAACCCTGCCAACAGGGAGATCCACGCCAGCACCACCGGCCGGGAGATCTGGGAGCAGACCGACGGAAAAGTAGATGGTTTTATCTGCGCTGTGGGCACCGGCGGGACGCTGGCAGGTGTGTCCTGCGCGCTGAAAGAAAAGAACCCCAATGTAAAAATAGGCCTGGCGGACCCCAGCGGCGCGTCAATGTTCAGTCACTTCACTCGCGGGGAGATGGAGCCCACCGAGGGTGGCTCAATCATCGAAGGCGTCGGTATCAATCACATTACCGGTAACATCGCGGCAGCCGAAGTTGACACCGCTTTCCATATCCGCGACACGGAGGCCCTGCCCTATGTCTTCGACCTGCTGCGCAATGAGGGGCTATGTCTTGGCGGTTCTTCCGGCCTCAATATCGCCGGCGCCGTGCGCCTGGCACAAGAGCTGGGCCCGGGCCACACCATTGTTACGATTCTTTGCGACTACGGTACTCGCTACCAGAGCAAACTATTCAACCCGGTGTTCCTGGAAAACAAGGGCTTACCCGTGCCCGACTGGTTGAAGATCTAGGCGCGCAACGGCGCTGGCTGCCGCTTTGCGGCCAATGACAAGGCAAAAAAAGGTTCTTCGCGCATTAGCGGGGAACAGCCAGGGAATGTTCCATCTTGAAATGCGGCCACTGTAATCGTGGGTTACCCCCGGTAGATCGAACCCACTTTTGACGATCTTCCGGGGGTAACCCACGATCACAGCGGCCTTCTTCCATTTCGACTCGACTATCCACTACCTATACTCCCTGTGATGTTCCAAGTCGCCGGGAGAGTGCCTGAAATCACCGTCTTATCACCTCGCCCCGCTGGGGTTCCCTCACTCAGTTGCGAGCCAGAAAAGCACTGTCTCGCATCTTCCTTCGGCGGGTGATTTGCAACGATGATTTCAGCCTCTCTCCCGCCTCACCAGCGGTGAAGCCACAGGATCGATCATATAGCCACCATTAGCGCGCTCTGGGAGGAGTCGGTGAAGCGGCTGAACTGTCCGTTGCAAGTGCGCGCCGAGGGAGAGGCACGAGACAGCGAAGCGCTTTAAGGCTCGTGACCGAGCGAGGGAATCCCGCAGGGACGCGTGTACAAGACGGGCTGTTCAGGCACTTCAGCGACGGCTTTGGCGCGTCACGGAGAGTCCAGGTAATGGATAGTCGAGTCGAAATGAGGGGAGGACAGCACGAATGGGGTAAGCCTTCCAAGGGCGTGGGGGTTTGTTTCCAACCAGGGAAGGCTTACTCCATTCGTGATGTCCGCTTAGCAAACTGGAGCATTCACCTGCTCCACCACGCTAATGCGCGAAGAGCCAAAAAAAAGCCCGGCATCAGGCCGGGCTCGTTTGCAGGCACGCCGCTTAGCTGGCTTTGGCTGCCCGTTCTTTCTCGATCAAATAATCGGCTATCTTCAGCATATTCGCGGTACTGCCAGCCTTGCGTGGGCCAATCAGGTATTTGCCATTCACCATCATTGCCGGTGTACCGGTAATCTTGGCCGCACGGGCAGTCGCATTGGCCTGGCTCACCTGGCTGCTGACGCCGAACGAATTGTAGGCCTTGTAAAAGTCTTCTTCAGCCACGCCATTCTGTGCAAACAGTTCAGCAATCTCTCCGTCTGTGCGCAACTGCTTGCGGTCTACATTCAATGCCTGAAAGATCGCCTGGTCCATCTTCTCGGCAACGCCCAGTGCGCGCGCTGCATAGTATGCTTTGGCGTGCAGTTCCATGGCGCCGCCCCACATGGCGGGTATGCCGCGGAAAGTCACATCCTCGGAGAGGGTTTTTTTCCACTTGGCCAACACCGGCTCAAAACTGTAGCAGTGACCGCAGCCGTACCAGAAAAACTCCACCGCCTCAATTTTGTCCGGGTTGGCGGTACGAATTGCAGGGCTGATGACATCGAAGTCCTTGCCTGCCACATAGGTCTCTTCTGCCTGGGCGGTAAAAGGCAATGTGAGCAGTGACAGGGTCAGCAATATACGCTTGAGCATGATGGTCAATCTCCTTGTTAACGAGCACCCCATTGAGACAACCAAAGGGGTGCCGGGTTCGTTTGGGGATAAAAAAAGGCGGCATAATGCCACCTTTCTTAAACGGGAAGGGTTACTTCAACCCTGAGGCATAACTGGCTACAGCGTCAATTTCCTTGTCCGACAGGCTGAAGGCATTGGTACGCATGATCATCGCCTCGCCATCATTGGTACGACCTGATTCGTCCTCATACCCCTTGCGATAAGCGCGCAGCTGCGCGGCAATGTAGTCTGCATGCTGACCCGCCAGTGGCGGAAAGCCAGCAGGGGCGTTGCCTTTACCATTGGGCGAATGACACGCTGCACAGGCCGCGACATTGCGCTCTGCCACACCCGCACGGTATACCTTTTCACCCAGAGCGATCAGCGCAGGGTCAGCCTGGCCACCGGAGCGAGGCTGGGCGCGTAGAAGGCTGCGATATTAGCCAGGTCCTGGTCGGACATGTCATCAACCTGCCCCACCATGGTGGGAATGGGACGGGCACCGTCCCTGATGTCCTTCAGCTGCTTTAACAGGTACTTTTCACCGAGGCCCGCAAGCTTGGGAAACGTAGGTACAGCACTGTTACCGTCTGCACCGTGACAGGCGCTGCAGGTTACAACCAGCCCTTCGCCGACGGCGGCATCGCCTGTCTGCCCTGAGGCAACCTGGGTCCAGCCGAAAAGGAGGCTGGCTAGAATTACAACTTTCTTCATGATGATTCCAAAAAAATAGCGAATTTAATCTGCCAGCTTACTCAGCGGGCTTGGCCATGTACTCGATCAGGGCCATGTAGTCTTCGTCGGAGCAGTCAAAGCACATGCCCTTGGGTGGCATGGCGTTCATGCCGTTGCTGACTGAAGCGACGAGCGCCTCCATGCCTTTGGCCATGCGCGGCTCCCAGGCAGCGGCATCACCTGTCTTGGGCGCATTGGCAGCACCCGTGGCGTGGCATACAGCACAGCTCTTGTTGTACTTGTCCATATCAGGCTCAGCCATGGCGCCATTGGCAACCAGGATCAGGGCGGCAGCAATCATCTTCTTCATGAGGGACCTCTCGGTTTGGTTCTGAGGCGTTAGCGCCTCGCAAGCAATTGATAACAGGCGAAAAAAAGCTGTGGCATTATATACGAGATACCCACTCCTAAAAAGGCTATACCTCACAATGACTGATGAGGAGCAAATTACCGCGCCAACCGTGCCGGATTACCGCCGGGCACAGTATCTGACCAGCGCCGCACGATTCAACCAGTGCCCGCCGGATGAGGGCTGGGAAGTCGCCTTTGCCGGGCGTTCAAATGCTGGAAAATCCAGCGCAATCAACAGCTTGACGAACAACAAGAAGCTGGCCAAAACCTCCAAGACGCCTGGCCGAACCCAGTTGATCAACTTCTTCGAGCTCACCCCCAGCCAGCGCCTGGTCGACCTGCCCGGCTATGGTTTTGCCAAGGTTCCCCTGGCCGTGAAACAGGAATGGACCCGGCAGCTGGAAAATTACCTGGCCAAAAGACAGTGCCTGCGGGGCATGATTCTGCTCATGGATGTACGCCATCCGCTGCAGCCTTTCGATGAGCAAATGCTGAACTGGGCGCTCACAGCCCATATGCCCGTGCATATATTGCTGACCAAGGCCGACAAACTGAAGAAAGGCCCGGCCAACAACAGCCTGCTCACCGTGCGCAAGGCGATGAAACAGCACCAGGACCTGGTGAGCGTGCAGCTGTTCTCGTCGTTGAAGCACACCGGGCACGAGCAGTTGATAGAGGTGCTCAACCAATGGCTGACCGATGGCAGTGTTTATGACGATGAGGAGGTTGCGGGGGTTTAGGGTCGGAGGGTCTTGGCCCCCGGGGCGGGACCAGCGGAGACGGGATAGGGGCAAGGGCCCTCAGGAAAATGTGTGAAGCCATGGAGGGTTAGGCCGGCGCTCCGGGAACCCAAGCCTGTCAGGACGACGCTGTTTGGCGGTTTTCCTGGGGGCCCTGCCCCTATCTCGTCGGTCAGCTTGCAGAACTAACCACGTCCGCTTCGGCGTCCTGCCGATTCGTAAGCCATGTCAGATGCGGTTTTTGACTAACCACGTCCCTGCCGGCTTCCTGCCTCTCGGGACGTACCGTTGGATAAAGATCTGTTTTAATCCCAACCACGCCTCCGCTTCGGCGTCCTGCCTCTCGCGGACGTACCGCCCATCCTGTGCATAAAAAAACCCGGTTGCCTATAGGGGGAGGCAACCGGGCAACTAGGGTCTCTGGGGAAAGAGACTTGCTCGCAAAGGCCCGTGGGGACGAGCCTTTTAAGGGGTAGTAGCATTTGCTACATACAATACGACCGGGCATAGTGAGGAAAGTTCAGTGCCTCCGGAAAATTTCTATGGACACCGCCTCAATCATTTTTCTGCTGATCTGCGCGGCCGGTGTCTGCCTGTTTATCTACCAGACATTCTGGCGCGAAAAACTGATCCGCAGCCGCGACTTTCCCGAGGCCTGGGAGCATATTCTGCGCAGTAACCTGCCCGTTTATTCAGTCCTGTCCGCTGCGGAGCGGGATCGACTGCGGGAGCTCATACAGCTTTTCATGGCGGAAAAAGACTTTTACGGCTGTGCTGGCCTGGAATTGAACGACGAAATCCGCATCACCATTGCCGGCCAGGCTTGCCTGCTGTTGCTGAACCAGGACAAGCAGGTATATCCGCGACTGATGTCTGTGCTGGTCTATCCCGCCGGCTTTCGTGTAGACCGGGAAACGGTTCTCGATAACGGCACCCTGGCGCAGCAGGACCATCACCTGCTTGGCGAGTCATGGAGCAACGGCAAGGTCATACTTTCCTGGGACGATGTTGAAAAAGGCGCGGCCGACTTCAGCGACGGGCACAATGTCGTACTGCATGAGTTCGCCCACCAGTTGGATGGCCTCTCCGGTTCAACGAACGGAGCGCCGCCGCTACGCCACAACAGCTACCAGTCCTGGGCGAGGGTGTTGAGCGAGAATTTTGATGATTTGCGCTCGCGAACCTTCCATGGCCAGACGACAGTGATGGACGCCTATGGCACCACCAACCCCGCAGAGTTCTTTGCGGTGGCGACCGAGACCTTCTTTGAGCGCCCCCATGCATTGCATAAGACGCGCCCTGAGCTCTACGCTGAACTCACCGACTACTATCAGCTGGACCCGAGGCAGTGGCATCCCCACTAGTGTGCCTGGTCCCAGTTACTGCCGCTACCGGCCTCCACCAACAGCGGTACAGAGAGCTCTGCGGCGCCTGCCATTAGTACACAGAGTTCGCGACTCACGGCATCCACTTCCGCGGTAGCAACTTCCAGCACGAGCTCATCGTGCACCTGCATAATCATACGCGCGTCTGCACTACCGGCTTGCAACCAACCGTCAACGGCCAGCATGGCCCGCTTGATAATGTCCGCGGCCGTGCCTTGCATGGGCGCATTAATAGCAGTGCGTTCCGCCGCCTGGACCCGCATCTTGTTACGCGCATTAATCTCCGGCAGGTAAAGGCGGCGCCCAAACAGCGTCTCCACGTAACCCTGCTCTTTGGCCAGCGCGCGGGTCCGGTCCATGTACTGGGCAACGCCGGGATAACGCTCGAAGTACCGGTCGATATACTCCTGGGCCTCGTTCCGGCCCAGGTGTAACTGTTTGGCAAGGCCAAATGCCGACATACCGTATATCAGGCCAAAATTGATCGCCTTGGCCTTGCGTCGCTGGTCACCGGACACCTCATCCAGCGCCACTTCAAAAACCTCGGAGGCGGTTGCCCTGTGCACATCCTGCCCTTCCTTGAACGCCTTGAGCAGGCCGGGGTCAGCCGACAGGTGGGCCATTATGCGCAGCTCTATCTGCGAGTAGTCGGCGGCAACAATGCGATAGCCATCCGGCGCTACAAAGGCCTGGCGGATACGCCTGCCCTCCTCCGTACGGATGGGGATATTTTGCAGATTCGGGTCGGAGGACGACAGCCGGCCGGTGGCGGCAACGGCCTGGTGATAGGAAGTATGCACCCTCCCCGTCCGCGGATTCACCATCTCCGGGAGCTTGTCTGTATAAGTCGATTTCAGTTTTGCAAGACTGCGATATTCCAGGAGCAACTTGGGAAGCGGGTAATCCAGTGCCAGCTCCACCAGCACGTCTTCCGCGGTGCTCGGGGCGCCCTTGGGCGTCTTCTTGATCACCGGCAGGCTCAGTTTTTCGAACAGAATTTCCCCCAGTTGCTTGGGCGAGCCCAGGTTGAACTCCTGGCCGGCCAGGTCATAGGCCTGCGACTTGAGTTCATCCAGCCGCTGCCCCAGTTCACCGCTTTGCTTGTGCAGCAACTCCGTTGAGATCAGCGCCCCCTGCCTTTCTATCCTCGACAGCACCGGGACCAGCGGCAGTTCAATGTCCTTGAATACAGTCACCAGGCCCTGTTCTGCTTCCAGCCTGGGCCACAGGGCGTGGTGCAGGCGCAGGGTGATGTCCGCATCCTCCGCAGCATAGGGCCCGGCCTCCTCTACCTTGACCTGGTTGAACGTCAGCTGCTTGGCACCCTTGCCAGCAATGTCCTCAAAATGAATGGTGCCCTGGCCAAGGTATTTCAGCGCCAGACTGTCCATATCGTGCCGCGTGGCGATGGAGTCGAGGACGTAGGACTCGAGCATGGTGTCGAAGGCGATACCGCGCAAGGTGATGTCGTGGTTAGCCAACACACTGGCATCGTATTTCAGGTTTTGCCCCACCTTTGCCTGATCGGGGTCTTCAAGCAACGGCTTGAGCTGGGCGAGGACCGCGCCGCGATCGAGCTGCTCTGGCGCACCAAGGTAGTCATGCGCCAGCGGCACATAGGCGGCCCTGCCCTCCTCCACGGCAAAAGAAACACCCACAACTTGCGCTTCCATGTAATTGAGGCTGGTGGTCTCGGTGTCAAAAGCAAACAACTCGGCTTTTTCCAATTCCTCCAACCAGCGTCCAGCGCGGCCTGGGTGGTAACAATCTTAGTCGGTCTCCATTTCTCCGGCACTGCCGATGCCGGCGCCTCGCCCTGCCCCAACAACTCATCCAGCCAACCGCGAAACTCCATGCGCGTAAACCAGTCGACCAGGGCCTCGCGATCCGGCTCACCATTGACCAGCTCTTCCGGACCAATAGCCAGGTCCAGATCCGTCTTGATAGTAGCTAGCTCATGGGATAACAAAGCATTGGCTTTTTCAGCTTCCAGCTTTGGGGCCAGGGTCTTGGCGCCCCGAAAAGAGAGATCCGCCACGCTGTCCAGGTCGTTGTATATGCGCTCCAGGCTACCCAGACCCTGGATCAGGCCCAGAGCGGTTTTCTCTCCGACACCGGCAACTCCGGGGATATTGTCGGCTTTGTCGCCCATAAGTGCGAGAAAGTCGATAAACAGGTCGGGAGTAAAGCCATACTTCTGCTCCACGGCGGCCTCGTCCATCACCGTGTCTGTCATGGTGTTGACCAGCGTGGTGTGCGGGTTGACCAGTTGCACCATATCCTTGTCACCGGTGGAAACAACCACCTCCCTGCCCTGTTCGCTGATCTGCCGCGACAGTGTGCCGATGACGTCATCTGCCTCAACGCCCTCCACACAGAGAAAAGGCAGGCCCATGGCCCGAACAATGGCGTGTATCGGCTCAATCTGCTCGCGCAGTTCATCGGGCATAGGCGGCCGGTGCGCCTTGTACTCTGGATAAATATCGCTGCGGAACGTTTTACCCTTGGCATCAAATACCACAACTACCGGGGAGTCCGGATACTGGCTCACCAGCTTGCGCAGCATACTGATGACGCCGCGCACAGCCCCCGTATTATGCCCGTCTGAGGTGGTAAGCATGGGTAGGGCATGGAACGCTCGAAAGACATAGGATGAGCCATCTACGAGCACGATTGGGGAGGCTTGCTTGGACATAATTCAACGCTGGAAAACAAACAGGGAAAGGACACACCGACAGCGTTAAGCGATCAGCGCGCGTGGAGTTCGATTAAAGCCGATCCGGTCGAAAATTGCCATGAACCGCACCCCCGCAGCGCATACCGACACGCCATAACCGCGCAAAGCCCTCCCACTGTTACCTGGTAGAGAGCGCGGCGCTCATCGCAATAGCCTCCGGGCATTATGCGATTTAACTACTTTTAGGCGCTATATCCTTGCTCTTTCTGTGTAGTTATCGCAATTTCTCTCGGTAGGAAGCATGCAGTCCGCCTCTGTCAGGAGGGCTGGTCTAGCAGGTGATCCATAAAAGTGTTACCCGCGTAACATTAGGTAACACTTAAGGAGAACATAGCATGAAAACCTTGATCACCTCATCAATCGCCGCGCTCGCCCTCGTCGGCAGCTTGCAGTCACAGGCTCAGGACGGCGTCGCCCTGGGCATGGGCACCATCGCAGACGCTGCAACGGCCGGCACCCTGGGTACCACAGGGTCTACCTCTTATGGCACCAGCGACCACCGCGCTCAATACCAGCTCAGCGACTTACTCGCTGCTGTTACGGAGGACGTTAGGTCAGAACTCAGCAGCTTCCTGGGGATGGCACTACAGCAGGAGGAGCGCAGTACGGCCTATTCCGAAAAGAGCGATGCCACAGAAGTAGCAAGCGCTTACTAAAGCGCCGCACCCTTTCTACAGGCCTTTTTCCCAGCTCAGGCGCGCAGATCTGAAGGTCACCTTCATCTTTGCCTGGTCCAACGGCGTTTTGAAGAAGCCGTGGTAATCGCCCCTTGGGTTAATGAGTACCACATTGGCACTATGGTCCACCAGGTAATTTTCATCCTGGCCGGGCACCTTTCGGAACGGCGTGTTCAGCGATGTCGCAAAACGGTGGATATCCAGAAACTCGCCGGTCACTCCGATAAACTCTTCATTAAAGAAAGGCACATACCCGGCGAGCTGTTCTACTGTATCCCGGGCAGGGTCTACCGACACCATCACCACCTGGGTATCCTCTGCTTCCGTTCCCTGCAGTTCCGCCATAAAGGTGTTGAGAAACGCCATCGTCGTAGGACAGATATCCGGACAGAAGGTAAAGCCAAAGAACACCAGGCTCCAGCGTCCTTCGAAGCGATCGCGGGTGAAGGGCACACCATGGTGATCAATTAGCTTTATTTCGCCGAAGTTACGTGGTGTTTCCAGCAAATAAAGACCATTTACCTTCATTTCTGTCGTGGTCATCAGCCTTGGCTGCTGAATGCGATAGACAAAACCACCCACAATCACTGCGATAAACAGCAAAATGATAAAAACAGTCAGCTTGATGTTGCGCGACTGCGCCTGGGGGCGCTGGCTGGTTTCGGTCATAGGGTACTCACTGGAAATAGGTAGTGATCAAGCAACATTATTACGAACAGGGCCATCAGGTAGATGATCGAATACTTGAAGGTTTCCATTGGCGCTTTCGGGTTTTTGCCGCGCATTAGCTCAATTGCCCAATAAAGGAATCCAGCGCCGAGCACGACTGCGCCAAGCAGGTACAGGGGCCCGCTCATTCGTGTTGCATAGGGCATGAGCGTAATCAGGAACATGATGATGGTATACAGCAGTATCTGCAATTTGGTGAACGCTACGCCGTGCGTCACCGGCAGCATCGGGATACCGACGGCGGCATATTCCTCGCGGCGATGGATCGCCAGTGCCCAGAAGTGGGGCGGCGTCCAGGCGAAAATAATCAGCACCAGGAGGAGGGCGTGGCCATGGATTTCGCCGGTTACAGCCGTCCAGCCCAGAAGGGGAGGGGCCGCGCCGGCCAGTCCACCAATCACGATGTTCTGCGGCGTGGCACGCTTGAGAAACAGGGTATAAACAAACGCATACCCTACCAGCGATGCCAGCGTCAGCCACGCCGTCAGCGGGTTGATAAACACCAGCAGGATACCCATACCCAGGCCGCCCATAACCAGTGCGAACAGGGCTGCCTGAAAATTACTCACGCGACCGGTCGCAATAGGGCGGTTGTGGGTGCGAGTCATTTGCTGGTCCACACGCTGGTCTACCAGGTGATTGACCGCAGCTGCCGCGCCGGCGCACAGCGCGATGCCCAGGTTACCAAGGATGAGCACATCCAGCGGCACCATACCCGGCACCGCCATAAACATACCGATAGCGGAAGTGAGTATCATCAGCAGCACGACATTGGGCTTGGTCAGCTCCTTATAGTCGCGCCAGGAGGCGCCGTCGGTGCTCTGCAAATCTGCCATGGCTTGTTTACTCACTCGAATTCTTCAGCAGAAACTTGAGATCGGAGATAACGTCCTTGTAATGGATCTCACCATTGTAGGACATCATTATCCAGCCGGCCGGATCGACCAGGTACCAGGTGCTGTCGTCAGTTAACTCCTCGGCAAACAGCGAACGATAACTGCCTTCGGCTGCGCTCAGCGCGATGGTTCCACGGTGTTCGGTCTCCAGTAGCTCCCCAAAACTCGGCGGGGCAGGGAGCTGGTCGCTCAATTGTGCAACGCCCAGCCGGGTTTCTCCCGCCGGTGTTTCACTGATGTAGAGCCTCCCTATGCGATTAAATTCCTTACCCATGGCAACGTGTATCTGGCGGGTGAGGTAAAGGTTATGCTCGCAAGCCTGGTCACACACGGGACCTTCATTGGCAACCACGAGGCGCCACTTGCGCGGCAGGTCCGCATACTTTATTGCCGCACCCGTATCTTCCGCCATTGCCACATCATCCAACTGGCGTGGTGGTCGCACCAACTGGCCACGGTTAGCGGTCCCTATTGCACCGACGAGGTCGAGCTCACCATTGATCACGAAGTACCAGAGCCAGGTCGCTGCCAGGACCATCGTCAGCGGTATGCCGGCTATCGTCAGTAGTACCAGGCGGTTGTTCCTGGCTTGTTTCGCATTTTCCATAATTTACTCTTGCCTGGAGCCCTCGCCCCGAATCAGCTGCCAGAGATTGCTACTGCGCAACATGTATATCAAGGCCAAAGCGGCGGCCATCGCAAACCATTGCACCGCATAGCCATGGTGCTTCTGGGGGCTGACATTTATCACCTGCCAGTCCACAGCGAGACCGCCGGGTTGGTTCGCGTCGATGCGCACCGGAAAGGGAAAGACATCCTCCCCGCTGGTGCCCAGCAGCTTACGTATTTTATCCATTTCCACCGCCTGGATCTGCTTTGGCCAACCCGCCGAAAGGCTCTCATCCGCCAGTAGGTAGGGCTTTCCCGGTGTCACATAGACCTGGCCGGTGATGCGCACAATGCCGGGCGCAGGTGGCACGCCGGGCAAGGTCTGGCGACTGGGGTCGGCCTCCACCCACCCTCTGTTAACAACGGCAAGGCCTCCGCCTTCCAGCTCGAACACCGCCAGCACTTCGTTACCATAGCGACGCTGCAACATGCGGTTATCCAGGAGGAAATACTCGTTTTGCCTGAACCGCCCGGAGAGCTCGACCGGTAAGTAGGCGAGGTCCTCGGCACCCGCGTCCCAGACCTCAGTCAATGGGGCAGGGGGGAGGGCTTGTTGTTGCTCAAAGGCCACAGCGAGGGCAGCCTTTTCCTGGGCTCGCTGCAGCTGCCAGAAACCCAGGGAAATCAGCAGTGGCAGCAGCAGTAACGTGAACAGCGTAATGCGCCACTCGAAGTCGAACTCCAACCGGGCAGACATCACCTGCACTCCACTGCGCGCTTGCGATCGACAGCTGGTTTATACTGCACATTCACCTTTGGAGGCATTCCTTTTGTTAAAAGCAGCGATAATCATTCTGATGCTGGCCCTGGTCGCCAGCCTGGGCAGTGGATTTTACTACCTGATGATGGATCAGGGGGACAAAAACAAACGTCGAACCTTTCATTCCCTGGGCGCTCGCCTGACACTGGCCCTGGCCCTGATGGGCCTGATTGTTTATGGCGTTGCCACCGGCCAACTCGGCCATCGCAACCCCTGGGACGGCGGGCCTGTGCCAATTTCCGAGCTCGAGGCTGACCCTCAGTAGACCGAAAACAGGCGTCCCTTGAAGGGCCTTGGACTGCAAGGCCATGCGGTACCCGCCGATACCTACAACCCTTGCCTTCAAGGCATCGTCACCGATGCCCGCCCCTCAACGCGTTATCCCACTCGCCAGCTCTAACGCGTCATTGCACGCGCCAGCGCTGGCACGTCATGCTGATCCCTGGCCCTAAGGCGTAATCCCACTCATTAGCACTAACGCATAATCCCTGTCATTAGCCCTTAACGCGTCATCCCCGCGAAGGCGGGGATCCAGAACACTTTCTTCTGGACCCCCGCCTTCGCGGGGATGACGTAGTTCTCTTACTGTTTGGTCTAGAGGATGTAGACGAACAGGAACAGGAACACCCAGACCACATCGACAAAGTGCCAGTACCAACTGGACGCCTCGAAACCGAAGTGATCTCCCGCAGTAAAGTGTCCGTTCAAGCTGCGGAATAGCTGGATCGCCAGCATGGTCATCCCCAAAAACACGTGGAATCCATGGAAGCCGGTGAGCATGAAGAAGGTAGAACCATAGATACCGGAGTTCAACGTCAAACCAAAGTGGGCGTAAGCCTCGTAGTACTCATAGAATTGCACAAAGAGGAAGATCACACCCAGGGCAACAGTAATACCCAACCAGAGATTAAACTTCTTCTTGTTGCCGTCCAGGATACCCATGTGCGCGATGTGGCAAGTAAAGCTGGAGGTCAGCAGAATGATCGTATTCCACAACGGCAGCCACTTGTACCAGGCCGCAGCCTCGGAGAAGGCCATCGTGGTTTCTGCAGAAGTGAACGACCCGTTATTGGCGATGGGCTGGCTCGCTGCACCACCGACAGCTTCCTGCGGTGTCAATGCCATCGGCCAGCTGATATTCAAACCCTTCCCATAGAAGGCCATTCATGCGCCCACCCTCGCCTTCACCGGCCAACCAGGGGCCCACCAGCATGCGCACATAGAAAAGGGCGCCGAAGAAGGCAAAGAAGAACATGACCTCGGAAAAAATGAACCAGAACATGCCCAGTACATAGGACTTTTTCATCTGCGCGCTGTTCATGCCCGCAATGTTTTCCTTGATGGCCTGGCGGAACCAGGCAAACAGCACAGCTACGAACCAGAACAGGCCGAAGAGGAAAATGGACCATGAATTAGTGGACTCCTCCGGGGTCCCCAAAAGTCATGTCGTTCATGATGCTCGCGGCACCAAAGATAGACAGGATCAGGCCAATTGTCGCCATGATCGCCATCTTGCTTTGCTCCGGTACGTAATACTTCTCGTACTCGGTAGAGGTCGGATTACTCATTTTATTTCTCCGTTAATTCGCAAGTTCCCCAACTTGCGCCTCAGCGAGCGGCCAGGCCGCCCGCCATTTCTGTTACATCAAAAATCGTGTACGACAAGGTAATGGTGCGGATATCCCGCGGCAGGTCCTGATCCACAATAAACTGCAACGGCATCTCTGCTGAACTTTCGCCGTCCAACGGCTGATGGTTAAAACAGAAACACTCGGTTTTATGGAAATACTCAGCGGCCCGGGCAGGCGACACACTGGGAATCGCCTGCGCGATCATTGCATCAGGTAGCGGGTTCCGGGCGTAAAAAATCGTGTCATTTACGGCACCTGGATTCACCTTCATGGCGGTCACACTGGGGCCGAAGTCCCAGGGCATACCCTCATTATTGGTGGCGACAAACTGGATGGTGATCTCGCGACTCTCATCGACACCAGCCTGCACCGAGGTGTAGGCCTCTCCGGATGTCTTGCCATTGATGCCCAGCGCATCGCACAGCACATCATACAGCGGCACCATCACTACAAAGACAAAAGCAAACATGCCAACCGCTACCGTCGCCAGTTTGACGACGGTATCGATATTGGGATTTTCACTGACCCGAATCACTTGTCTGGTACCTCTCAGGAATGGGCGTGCGCCGGATCAATCTTGGGCGGCGTTTCAAAGGTGTGATAGGGCGCCGGAGTGGCAACAGTCCACTCAAGACCTTCAGCACCATCCCATACTTTCTCATCCGATGTGGGCTTGCCCGCGACGATTGTGGCGATCACGTTGTACAGGAACAGGATCTGCGAGGCGCCGTAAATAAACGCCCCGATTGAAGACATCATATTGAAATCTGCAAACTGCAGAGCGTAATCCGGGATACGCCGCGGCATACCTGCCAGACCCACAAAGTGCTGCGGGAAGAAGGTCAGGTTGAAGCCTATGAAAGAGATCCAGAAGTGCGTCTTGCCCATGGTTTCGTTGTACATGCGGCCACACCACTTGGGCAGCCAGTAGTAAACAGCAGCCGTCATGGAGAACACGGCACCGGCTACCATCACATAGTGGAAGTGAGCAACAACGAAGTAAGAGTCATGATACTGGAAGTCAGCGGGGGCGATGGAGAGCATCAAACCTGTAAACCCACCAATGGTGAACAGTATCAGGAAGCCGATGCAGAACAGCATTGGCGTCTCAAAGGACAGGGAGCCGCGCCACATGGTGGAAATCCAGTTGAATACTTTCACGCCCGTGGGCACCGCAATCAACATGGTCGCGTACATGAAGAACAGCTCGCCTGCTACCGGCATGCCCACCGTGTACATGTGGTGTGCCCAGACAATGAACGACAGGAAGGCGATTGCTGCGGTGGCGTACACCATGGAATCGTAACCAAACAGCGGCTTGCGGGAGAACGCGGGAATAATCTGCGAAACCACGCCGAACGCCGGCAGGATGATAATGTACACCTCGGGGTGGCCGAAGAACCAGAAAATGTGCTGGAACAATACCGGGTCACCGCCGCCTGCGGCGGAGAAGAAGCTGGTACCAAAGTGAATATCCATCAACATCATGGTGACGGCACCTGCGAGTACCGGCATCACGGCAACCAGCAGGAATGCGGTAATCAACCAGGTCCAGACAAACAGCGGCATCTTCATATAGGTCATGCCCGGTGCGCGCATGTTCATCACCGTAGCGATGATATTAATCGACCCCATAATCGAAGACAGGCCGAGCACGTGTACCGAGAAAATGAACAGGGTCACCGAAGGTGGCGCATAGGTGGTGGAAAGCGGCGCGTAGAACGTCCAGCCGAACGCCGGAGCACCGCCTTCCATGAACAGCGTGGAGGCCAGCATCAGGAACGTGGGTGGCAGGATCCAGAAACTCCAGTTGTTCATGCGCGGTAACGCCATATCGGGCGCGCCGATCATCAGCGGGATCATCCAGTTAGCCAGGCCAACGAAGGAGGGCATGATCGCGCCGAATACCATCACCAACCCGTGCAGGGTGGTCATCTGGTTAAAGAAGGCGGGTTCTACCAACTGCATGCCGGGCTGGAACAGCTCGGCACGAATAACCATGGCAAATGCGCCGCCAAGAATAAACATGGCAAATGAGAACCACAGGTACATGGTTCCGATGTCTTTGTGATTGGTGGTAAACAGCCACCGGCTGATGCCCTTCGCAGGACCGTGGTGATGATCTCCCATCGTAAACTCCTCCGATTAGCCTTTCTTGAAGTTGAAGACGTCAATGGGCTGAACCATGTCGCCCATATTGTTGCCAAACGCGTTGCGCTGGTAAGTGATAACGGCCGCCATATCGACGTCGTTCAGCTGACCACCAAAGGCCTGCATCGCTGTGCCGGGGACACCATTTACACCTATATCCAGATGACCAGGTAGCTCACCAGTCGCAATCGCGCTGCCCGCAATTGCTGTACCAACGCCGCCTTCACCGCTGCCACCATGGCAGGCCAGGCAATTGCGATCGTAGACCGCTTTGCCGCGCTCCATCAACTCATCCATGGAGAAGCTCTGGGCCATCAGGTCCTTGATCTGCGCGGCTTCTTCCTGCTTGGTATCCAGCCACTGGCCGTATTCTTCCTGGCTCACGACATTGACTACGATGGGCATGAAGCCATGGTCCTTGCCGCAGAGCTCGGCGCACTGGCCGCGGTAGACGCCTTCCTGGGTGGTTCGCGTCCAGGCTTCATTGATAAAGCCAGGGATTGCGTCTTTCTTCACCGCAAGCTCCGGAACCCACCATGAGTGGATGACGTCATTGGCCGTCACCAGGAAGCGAACTTTGGTGTCGGCGGGCAGAACCAGCGGCTCGTCGACTTCCAGTAAGTAATGCTGCCCTTTACTCTCAACGTTGTAGATTTCACTCTGGGGGGTGCGCAGATTGCTGAAGAAGCTGACGTTCTCGCCCTCTTCATTGAGGTATTCGTACTTCCACTTCCACTGGTAACCGGTCACCAGCACATCCATATCTGCATCATCGTTGTCGTAAATTTTCAGCAGAGTGGAGGTGGCGGGAAACGCCATGCCAATCAGAATGAAGAACGGAATGACCGTCCACGCAATTTCGACCTTGGTGCTCTCATGGAACGTTGCAGGCTCATGGCCCTTGGATTTCCGGTGCGCATAGATGGAGTAGAACATCACTCCGAACACGCCGACACCGATCACTACACATATCCAGAGGATCAGCATGTGCAAGTTATAAATTTCCTTGCCCACGTCCGTCACGCCTGGCGACATATTGACCTGGTTCACTTCGCCGCCAGCAGCCAGCGCAACCGCACTCAACAGCATCAGCACAGGACCAAGCGCGAGCCCGAACAACCGCTTCGCTTTAAAACACATTTCCCGTGTCTCCATTACTTACTCGATGTATTCCCCACAGCTGGCTGTTTTTATCCTCTGTTGTCGCATTTCACTAACACTACGCCCTAAAGCGGGACGATGTCTGCCCACCGGGTCAACGGGGAACAGTCGCAACAGACAGGGTATGATTTACCAGCTGACTCATTTTTGCTCATCAGTGCGACAATTCGACGCACTGGCAAAACGCGGGAAGTATAACCGCAGTCGTTGACAATACCCAAGTAATTAGTGCCCACTGAAAAGCCTGAGAGTTGCCCACCAAGCGGCTTTACTAGCCTTTGCTCGGCCCTGAAAATCAATATATGCAGAACAATAAACAGCTGGACCACAAAATCTGGGGCATAGCATGGCCCGCCATTCTCTCAAATATTTCCATACCACTACTGGGACTCGTTGACTCGGCGATACTGGGTCACCTGGACAGCAGTCGCTATCTTGCCGCCGTGGCTATAGGCGCAGCGCTATTGTCTTTTCTTTACTGGGGGTTCAGCTTCCTGCGCATGGGCACAACCGGCCTGGTGGCGCGCGCTGAGGGTGCTGGAGACAGATATGGTTCTGTTTTGATACTTGCGAGGTCCAGTGCGCTTGCACTGGGCCTGGCCGCCCTCATCATAGTCTGCCACCAACCTCTGATCAGCCTGGGTCTCTGGCTGATGTCGCCGGACGCAGAACTGCTTTCACTGGCAGAGTCTTATGCCAGTATCAGGATCTACAGCGCCCCGGCCGTGCTGGTCACGTATACCGTGGTCGGCTGGTTTATCGGTCGCCAGGATACCCGCTGGCCCATGGTGATCGTGATTGTTACCAACCTGGCCAATATCGCCCTGGACTTCCTGCTGATCATGGGCCTGGACATGTACAGCGACGGGGCGGCAATCGCCACCGTTTGCGCGGAATACCTGGGCTGCGCGATCGCCCTGTTCGCTGTGTCCAAAAAGATGCCACCGATAGACTGGTCAGCTCTGGCAATAGACATGAAGGAAGCGAGTGCTTACAAACAGCTGTTGCAAAGCAATCGCCACCTGTTTGTTCGGACCTTTTGCCTGCTTTTCACCTTCGCGTTCTTTACCGCCCAGGGAGAGAACCTGGGCACCAGCGTGCTCGCGGCGAACACCCTGATGTTGCAGTTGATGATGATGGCCGCCTACGGCATGGACGGTTTTGCCTTCGCGGCCGAGGGCCTGTGCGGGCAACACCTGGGTGCCAGGCAATTGCCGGGCTTTTACCAGGCGGTGCGACGATGTGCCCTTTGGACCGCCATCGCGGCTACTGCCGTGAGCCTCAGCCTATGGTTACTACAGGCGCCGCTGGTGGAGCTGCTCACAGGACTGGATTCCGTAAAAGAACTGATGCTGTCGTATTTCCCCTGGCTGATTCTACTCCCCCTGGTAGCAGGCCCCAGCTACCTGCTGGACGGCGTATTTATCGGTGCAGCTGAAACGCGGTACATGATGTCCACGATGATACTCAGCCTCTTTCTGGTGTACCTGCCGGTCTGGTATGTCACCAGGGACATGGGCAATCATGGACTATGGCTCGCTTTCACCGCTTTTAACCTCGCCAGGGGCGTCACACTTTACTACTGGTTCGCTCGCCTGAGTCGCGGCCAGCAATGGTTACGGGCAAACCCGGGCTAGCCAATCCCGCGGTTTGTACTAGCCTGAAGCATGAGCTTCGTCCGCAACGAATCGCCCGGGCAGTACCATGACTACAGCCGGCATAAGAAAAACTATTAGCGCCGCCCTTGCCCACGAGCAAAGCACGGGAGCTTTTCATCGCGCACTTGAAGAGCGACTGCCGAAGCTACGGGAAAAGCTGTTGCTTCCCGAAGCAGAGCCACTGGAGGCCCTGATGGCCTTCGTGGTGAATTATGCTGAGAGCGTTCCCGGCAGCCTCAACCTGGTCACTGCCATCAGCAAACGCCAGGGCTTTCACGATTATGCCGCCCCGTTCCTGCACATGGCAGAGGACTACTTTTTACGGCCGCCGGAAGTCTTGCCCGGTGATGGTGGGCTGGAAGCGGTGCTGGATGAGGCGTTTCTTGCACATCGCTTGCTGGAAGAGGTCAATGACCACCACATACGCTATCTGCAAAGGCCACTATTGCCGCTGGATATGACTGAGGCCAACCTGGTAGTGCACTACCTCCTCGGGGACGAGCTGGCGACGCGACTGGAGCGCCTGGTGCAGTTTGCCGCTTCACATCACCTGGAGCGGGAATACGTCTGGGAGCGGGTGAAAAACCTCCCCGGCATGGCAGTGGCATCGCCAGCGCTAATCTCCAGCAGCTCACTGACCCCTGCTAACCAGGCCATCCGGCTGCGCCTGGGATATTAGTCTTCTTTTTTCTGCCGGGTCGAGCAGGGTGACCGCTTCGGCCGGGGTCTCCACACGGCGCGCGGCCGCGCGACTCACCCTCGTGGGTAGCTCCCTGGCCTGATTGTCTTCGGGTCGATGCTTCACTGAAATCACAGGCTACGCATTCCCGGGTCTGGGTCTCCATATCCACTATGATCTTGTCCATCTGCCCACAGCGGGGGCACACGGCTCCTGCGATGAAACGTCGACGTTGAGAGCTTGTATTCATACTCATCCGAACTGGCCACTAACAAAAACTGCCGCTATTGTAGCAGCCCTGAATCCAGGGAGCAGACTATGAAGCACTACACACCGACCAGCCTTCGCGACTTTCTCGACAAGCGGCCGAGGGTAGGGGAGCGAGTGCTGATCGATCCCAGTGCTGTGGTACTGGGTGATGTTAGCCTGGGAGACGATGCCTCCGTATGGCCGCAGGTCGCGATTCGCGGGGACATGCACCACATCACCATTGGCGCACGCACCAGCGTGCAGGACAACACCGTGTTGCATATCACCCACGCCGGCCCCTTCAACCCGGACGGTTATCCGCTGCATATCGGCGCCGACGTGACCATCGGCCACGGCGCGATGCTGCACGGCTGCACGGTCGGTGACCGGGTGCTGGTGGGCATGGGGGCTATCGTCATGGACGGTGCGGTCGTTGAAAGCGACGTTGTCGTGGCTGCGGGCGCACTGGTGACGCCGGGGAAACGGCTGCGCAGCGGCTATCTCTACGCGGGCAGCCCGGCCCGGGAAGTGCGCGCCCTGAGCCAGAAGGAGATGGACTACTTTGTTTACGTGGCGGGTAATTATGTGAAGCTGAAGGATCAGCATATTGCTGAGCTGGAGGCGGATTAACAGGGAAAGGGAGAGGTGAAGTTAGCGAGCTGGATCGGGCCTGGCGCAAACCACGCTAAAATCGCACTCAACCACCACAAACCGCATTGTCACGCCGCCTCTGTACCTTCGCGAAGACTCGCAATCACCGTCTGCGTTTCCGGGCGCTGCCCGCGCCAGATATAGAACGACTGCGCGGCCTGCTCGACCAGCATGCCCAGGCCATCGGCCACGGCCCAGGCGGCGTGGTGCGCCGCCCAGCGCATAAACGGCGTGGGCTCAGTGCCGTAAAGCATGTCGTAACAGCAGCTGCGCTCGGTAAGCAGCGAGCTGGGTAAATCGGGTGCTTCGCCTGCCAGGCCGGCACTGCTGGCGTTGATCACCAGGTCGAACTGGCGCTCATCCATCAGTTCATAGCCACCGCCCTCAATACTGCCCAGGTCTGCAAACTCCGCGGCCAACTGTGCTGCCCGGGAAGCGGTGCGATTAATAATCAGGATTTCCCTGGGGCGCTCGCGCAGTAGCGGTTCCAGCACGCCGCGCACGGCGCCCCCGGCGCCTATAATCAGGATTCGCTGGCCCTGCACCATCCAGCCCAGGTTGGCGACCATATCGCGCACCAGGCCAACGCCGTCGGTATTTTCGCCTTCAACAACACCGTCTTCGGCGAGCTTGAGCGTGTTCACGGCGCCAGCACGCGTGGCTCGCTCACTGAGGCGGCCCGCAAACTGAAACGCCTCCTCCTTGAAAGGCAGGGTAATATTCAGACCCTTGCCGCCCTCGGCGAAGAAATTGCTCGCTGCACGGGTGAAACCATCGTTGTCGACACGCACGGCGCGATATTGCATCGCCTGACCACACTGGGCGGCAAACGCGCTGTGTATGAGGGGCGATTTGCTGTGCTTGATCGGGTTGCCAAACACCGCATACTTATCCTTTGCCATCATGTCAGGCCTCTGCCAACCAATCGCGGTCGCGCAGGTAATAAGCGGTCAGCTCTGCCTCCGGGGTACCGGGTTCGGGGTGATAGTCATACTCCCAGCGCACCAGTGGCGGCAGGGACATGAGTATGGCTTCGGTGCGCCCGTCGGACTGCAAGCCGAACAGGGTGCCACGGTCGAAGACCAGGTTGAATTCTACGTAGCGACCCCGCCGGTAAAGCTGAAACTGGCGCTCGCGGTCACCGAAGGGCATGTCTTTGCGTCGGGCTACGATGGGCCGATAAGCCGTGATGAAAGAGTCTCCTACGGCGCGGGTAAACGCGAAACAGGTGTCAAAGTCCCACTCGTTCAGATCATCAAAGAACAGGCCGCCCACGCCACGCGGCTCCTTGCGGTGCTTCAGGTAGAAATACTCATCGCACCATCGCTTGAAACGCGGGTAAACGTCCTCCCCGAAGGGTGCGCAGGCGTCCCTGGCGGCACTATGCCAGGCGACACAATCCTCGCGATTGCCGTAGTAGGGAGTCAAGTCGTAACCGCCGCCGAACCACCAGATGGGTTCTGCACCGTCTTTTTCTGCGACAAACATGCGCACATTGGCGTGAGAAGTGGGAACGTAGGGGTTGTGCGGATGAATAACCAGCGATACGCCCATTGCCTGGTAACTGCGCCCGGCCAGCTCTGGCCGGGAAGCCGTCGCCGAGGGTGGCAGGTTGGCGCCCATCACATGAGAGAAGTTGACGCCGGCTTTCTCAAATACCGTCCCATCAGCCAGCACGCGGCTGCGACCGCCGCCGCCTTCCTCGCGCTGCCACTCATCCGTTATAAAACCGGCGCCCCCATCTTCCTCGGCAAGGGCTGCACAAATGCTGTCCTGCAGGGCCAGAAGGTAGGACTTGACCTGTTCGATCTGCATATCAGGGCCTTTTTTTCGTTGAGCGGTGGCGGCTGCATTATACGCACCCCGGCCGACAAGCAATAGGCGAAAGCCGCCTCAGGCGCGAATCAGGTGACCGGTTTGCAAATCGCGGATCTGGCTGGGGCGGTTGGAGCGGCCTACCGCACCCGGGAGCATGCCATCCAAAGCGCCACCAAAATAGCGCACGACCTGAAAGCCCGCGCGCGGGGGTTGCGCGCCTGCAGGGTTGGCGGAAGTGGAGATCAGTGGCCCACCAAATGCGTTGCACAGAGCCTGCACCACGGGATGGCCGCTCACGCGCACGGCCACTGTATCAAAGGCACCGTGAACCCACGGTGCCACCCGGTTTCGATGGGGCACCAGCCAGGTATTGGGTCCTGGCCAGCTGTCGCTGAGCCGCTGGCGTTGATCCGCCTGCAGTTCGTTGAGCAGGAAACCCAGCTGGCTTTCACTGGCGGCGACCAATATCAAACCTTTTTCCACCGGGCGGCTCTTGAGCTCGAGAATCCTCCCCACCGCGCGCTCACTGTCCGGGTCGCAGGACAAACCCCATACCGCCTCTGTGGGACAGGCGACTACGCCCTCCAGGCGCAGGGCGGTAACTGCAGCGTCCAGTCGCAGCTTCGACAGGCAAGCGGTCATGTTATTTCCCTCTGGCAACAAGCAAGTCACCATCAGCAATAAACTGATAGCGCCTTCAAGAGTCGCAGAACCTAACCAACCCGGGCTGCCTTGGCAAGCAAAAGGGGGCTAGCGGGTGCGGATGTAGCCCCCCGGACAGCGCGCCACGACACCTTGAAGCTCCAGCCTGGAAAGTTCAGGCACGATACTCTCGGAGGACGTCCCACTGACCGCCGCAAGCTGGTCCACGCTGACAGGCTCAAAGCCCAGCAGCGCCAGCAAGTCAGAGCGGGGCAAAACCGCGGGTCCTGCACATGGCGTGGCATCCATCAAAGACAGCTGCAATCCATGAAGAGCGTCCAGTTCCTCCACAATATCTTCTATATCCTGCACCATCTTGGCTCCGTCGCGGAGCAGGTGAAGGCAACCTGCGCCGCCTTTGTGGGCAACTGACCAGGGCAGGGCAAAGACCTCCCTGCCCTGGTCGGCCGCCGTATTGGCGGTAATCAGTGAACCACTGGGCAGCGCCGCCTCCACGACCAGAACGCCCAGCGAAAGGCCGCTGATAATGCGGTTGCGACGGGGAAAATTGGGCGGCAGGGGTGGTGTACCCGGCGGAAACTCGGTCACAAGACAACCCGCCTCGGCTATCTCATTACCCAGCTGGCGATGTCGGTTGGGGTAGATTCTCTCGATGCCCGTCGCCATCACCGCCACCGTGTCACCACCTGCAGCCAGAGCCCCACGGTGGGCGGCACCATCGATACCCAGGGCCAGGCCACTGCAGATGCCCAGCCCTGCTCGCGTCGCTGCCGCGGCTATTTCCTCCGCCAGCTTCAGGCCCATCACCGTGGCGCGCCTGGCGCCAACTATCGCCAGCTGAGGCCTGCATAACAGGGAGATATCGCCGCGGATGTACAGTATCTGTGGCGGGTCTTTAATCGATTTGAGCAGGGCGGGGTAGCGGGGGTCCGCAATAGGCAGCGCGTGAGCACCGGTCGCCTCCAGGACGGCCCGCACTTCGGGGTCGGCAACACTCATACATCATCCTTGACGTTGTGTCGGTGGGTTGTTCAGGGTTGCGTCTGGCGCAACCCGGCACCGCATCCTGCGGCGCCTGTTATCACTTCAGGGGTTCTTGACCTTATCCATTACCTTCAACGGGCGGTTGGACTTGAGCACCAGCGCGTAGCTGGCTTTCTCAAATGACTCAAACACCATGGCCAGTCCAGCACGCACGTCTGGCAAGCGCACATTTTCCTGGGCGACCTGGTCAAATACCAGCTCACCCGCCTGGTAAATAGCCAGCACATGGCCCGCCTCCAGTCCTTCGCGCTGACCCCTGTTGATTACCACAATGTCTGTCGTGCCAATCTGGGTCACGCCGCCATCAACAGCAATCATGTAGCCATCCACGATCTCGGAGTCCGGGGCGCGCGGGAGGAAGGTGGCATCTATCACCTTCTCTGCCATGGGCAACAGGCGATCCGCCATGCGCACTTCTTCTGTGACGCGATTGATTTCCAGTTCGGTTACGGCATCCTTATTGGAGGAAACCAGCTTGGCATTGCCGATATCCTGGGCCTGGTACCCCAACAGCTCCTCGGTCAGCGGGTCGCGGTAGGTATCGCCAGGGCGATAAATACCGTAGGTGCGCTCGCCGTCAGGGAACGGGCCACGGCCGAAGATCAGGTCACCCGGGGCACTGATCAGGCTGCCCTGGTCCCCGGCCACAATATAGGCCGAGTTATTGAGGTCGTCGGCGTCCAGAATACGATGGCGCAGCAGGAAGGCGCCTATCTGGTCCAGCGGGATCACGGGGATAGCCAGATCCAGGGGATTGATGCGCATACTGGGGGTCAACTTCACGTCGCGACCGCGGCGCAGGCGCAGCCTGGGCTGGCCGTCTACCCATACCAGGTAAAGTTCGTCACCGGGGTAAATAAGATGGGGATTGTCTATCTGTGGGTTCACATCCCACAATTCCGGCCACAACCATGGCTCCCAGCAATACGTAATCGGCGCCCGCGAAGGGCATAG